>DXLS01000009.1:0-3416 GCA_019414605.1 Collinsella sp. | reverse complement strand
GCCCCCAAGGGTATAACCTGTGACTATATCAGTGGCGTTCCCGTGCTGACCGGCAAGGGCCGCGCCGACACCGAGAAGCAGATTCTGGACCTCATGGGCGCATAGCGCCTTTGGCGTGCGGAGCGAGGAGAGGAGCAAACCATGGCAGAGGTAAACGAGAACCCGGTAGAGCTGTTTGACATGTACGTCGCCCACGTGGGCATCAACGCGACGGACCCCGATGACGCGAAGGCCATCTCCAGCGAGTTCGGCAGGCTCATGGGCTTCACGGAGTACGACACCCCCGTGTCCCTGTTCGCCGATACGCTGGTCGAGGTCATGAAGCAGAACGGTCGTGGCACCAAGGGGCACATCGGTTTCCATGTGAACGATATGCCGGCCGCCGAGAAGTGGTTTTCCGATCGCGGGTTCGAGCTGAATGAAGATTCGCGTGCGCTCAACCCGGACGGCTCGACGCGCCTGGTGTACTTCAAGCAGGAAATCGGCGGTTTTGCCATTCATCTGACCTCCGATAAGTAGGGCCGTTCGCGCGGGGCAAGAGATTTCGAAAAAACTTCTTGCACTCGTCGTGAGTTTTGCTAAGATAAAACAGCACGCGGGCGTGGCGGAATTGGCAGACGCGTATGGTTCAGGTCCATATGGGGGCAACCCCATGAAGGTTCAAGTCCTTTCGCCCGCACCATTAAATGAAAGAGCTCCCAGCAATGGGAGCTTTTTTTGTTATGGGCCCATCGCGGGGACTTGAACCTGTGAAGGAGCGAGCGCAAAGAAAACGCGGAGCGTTTTTAGCGAGCTGGCGAGTCCGCCGGCAGGCGGGCGAAGCCGGTGCGGATCCGCGAAGCGGATACGCGGACGTCCTTTCGCCCGCACCACTAAATGAAAAAGCTCCCAGTAATGGGGGCTTTTTTGTTATGGGCCTCCTGTTGGTGTCACGTGGCTGCTTCGTGCGGGTATCCTAATGCCAACGTGTGCCTATCAGAGGAGAGACCATGCTGTTGTCCGGTATCATCGCTGCTCTTACGAGCTTTCTACTTCCCATCATCATTTTGTTGCTGCTGCTCCCCAACGCCTGCTATGTCGTTGAACAGCAGCATGCCGTGATCATCGAGCGTCTGGGCAAGTTCAATCGCATCGTCAACGCGGGCTTCCACATGAAGGTGCCCGTGATCGACCGCAAGGCCGCCACGGTGAGTCTGCGCACCATGAAAAACGGTTTTGGCATCGACGTTAAGACCCAGGACAACGTGACCATCGGCCTTGAGGTCTCTGCTCAGTACCACGTGAGCTATGACATGGGCGCCGGCCCGGCAGATTCGGGCATCTACAAGAGCTACTACATGCTGCAGGAGCCCGTCGACCAGATGCGTGATTTCATCACCGACGCCCTGCGCTCTTCCATCCCTGTCTATACGCTCGATGAGGTCTTTGCCAAGAAGGATGACATCGCCAAGGACGTTAATGCCACCGTGTCCGAGCAGATGGCTGCCTACGGCTTTACCCTCGTGTCGACACTCATCACCAAGATCGCGCTGCCGACCGAGGTCGAGAACTCCATGAACGACATCAATGCTGCCCAGCGAAAGCGCGCTGCTGCGCAGGAGCTCGCCGAGGCCGACCGCATCAAGCGCGTCACCGAGGCGACCGCCGAGGCCGAGGCGATGGAAAAGGCGGGCGAAGGCATCGCCAACCAGCGCAAGGCCATCGCGCTGGGCATCAAGGATTCGCTCGAGATCATCCAGGAGACGGGTGTCGGTAACGACGAGGCCAACCAGCTGTTCATGTTTACGCAGTGGTCCGAGATGATGACAGAGTTCGCTCGCACGGGTAAAACATCGACGGTCGTACTGCCGAGCGATTTCTCGCAGTCGGCCTCGATGTTCGAGCAGATGCTGACCGCCAGCAAAGTTCAAAACGATTCGAAGGAGTAGACGCGCGTGAAATACACCGTCGTTTGCGTCGGTAAGCTCAAGGAGCGCTTTTGGAAGGACGCGTGCGCTGAGTACACCAAGCGCCTAGGTGCCTATGCCAAGGTGGATATCCGCGAGGTGGCCGATATCGACCCGGCTAAGGCGGGCGGCGTGGATGCCGCACGCGACAAGGAGGGTGCGGCGATTCTTGCAGCCCTGCCGCCTCGAGCGCATGTGATCCTGCTTGCCATTGAGGGCAAAGAGCGCTCGAGCGAGGAGCTTTCGGCGCGGCTCGACGATCTTATGCTGCGTGGTAACAGCGACATCGCCTTTGTGATTGGTGGATCGGACGGCGTGAGCGATGACGTGCGCACACGAGCCGACGAGATGCTCAGCTTTGGACGTATTACCTTGCCGCACAACTTGGCGCGCGTGGTGCTGCTGGAGCAAATCTACCGCGCCTGCAAGATCAGCCGTGGCGAGCCGTATCACAAATAGGTCGGCAATACGAAACAATGCCGTGGGACAATAGCCTTCGTTTTGAAGAGCGTGTCTGAGAGGACTATGAGATATGAAGATTGGATTTGTCGGTTTTGGCAATATGGCGAGCGCTATGGCCGATGGCTGGATCGCCGCCGGTGTGGCTGCGAGCGATATATGCGCCTGCGCGGGCCACTACGATGCCTTGGTTGAGCGTTGTGAGACGCGTGGGATGGTTGCCTGTCGTGATGCGGCGGAGGTTGTCGCCGCATCCGATATCGTGGTTGCTGCGGTCAAGCCGTACATGATCGAGAAGGTCTTCGCTCCGCTTAAGGACACTCTTGCCGACAAGGTTGTCCTTTCGGTCGCCTGGACCTGGGATAGCGCCAAGTGGGAGCAGGTCCTGCCGGGTGTCGCACACATCTCGACGGTGCCCAACACGCCGGTTTCGGTGGGCGAGGGCGTCATCGCCTGCGAGAAGTCCTCTACGCTCAACGGCGAGCAGCGTGCCGTGGTACTCGACCTGCTCGGTAAGCTTGGCACCGTCGTCGAGCTCGACACGAGTCTGCTGTTTGTGGGCGGTACCGTGGGCGGTTGCGCACCGGCATTTGTCGCCATGGCGATTGAAGCCTTGGGCGACGCGGCCGTCAAGCACGGTATCCCGCGCGCCGATGCCTATCGCATTGTGAGCCAGATGGTGCTGGGCACGGCAAAGCTACAGCTTGCGACTGGCCAGCATCCTGCGGCGATGAAGGATGCCGTATGCTCACCCGGTGGCGCCACCATCAAGGGCGTCGTCGCGCTCGAGGACGCCGGCATGCGCAGCGCTCTGGTCAAGGCCATCGACGCCACCCTCCAGTAAAACCTGCCATTTAGGGACAGGTTTATTTTGAACTGCATCCCATTTCTTGGACTTTGAAATTAAGGTTCGAGAAAAGGGAGGCATCGGAAATGCCCCGCAGGAAGAAGGCAAGATACGGTCGCGAGATGAGGGCACGCGCCGCCGACCTGTTCGAGGCCGGCCTCGGC
>DXLS01000008.1:0-51201 GCA_019414605.1 Collinsella sp. | reverse complement strand
GCAGCGTCAGATGTGTATAAGAGACAGCGCGAGTTCAGCACGAGCCGGAGAGCACTTAATGTGCTCTCCGTGCGAGCAGGACTGTCCGAGCAGGCGGCCAAACCCCCGCGCCCCGTCCCGACGAGCGCTTGGGGACCGGTGACCTAGAGGTGGCTGATGATCAGTTCCATCTTGCCTTCGAGGTCGATGGAGCTGACGGTGCTCGGGGCCAGCAGGTGGCTTCCCTTGTGGACGGGGTCGCCGCAGACGGTGCCTTCGCCGTCGATGACCGACAGGCACATGAAGGGCCAGCGCTGGTCGAGGGTCTTGCTGCCGTCGACGCGCACACGATCGACGGTGTAGCAGGAGTTAGACTCGAGCTCGGTCACGCCGTTCACCTCGGGCGCGGTCACCGTGCCGTCGGTCGGAGCCTTGGCATCAAAGTCGATGCAGTCGAGGCTCTGCTCAATATGCAGCGGGCGCAGCTTGCCGTCGGTGCCGGGGCGGTTGTAGTCGTACAGGCGATAGGTCACATCGCTCGACTGCTGCGTCTCCAAAATGAGCGTGCCGGTCTTGATGGCGTGCACGGTGCCGGAGTCAATCTGGAAAAAGTCGCCCTTGTGAATCGGCAGCACGTTGAGCATGTCGTCCCAGCGGCCACCCTCGATCATCTGCGCGGCCTCGGCGCGGTCCTTGGCGCGCTGCCCGACGATGATCGTGGCGCCGGGCTCGCAGTCCAGCACGTACCAGCACTCGGTCTTGCCCAGGCTGCCGTTCTCGTGCTCGGCAGCGTACTCGTCGTTGGGGTGAATCTGGATCGAAAGGTCGTCCTTGGCGTCCAGAATCTTAATGAGCAGCGGGAACTCCTTGCCCTCGCAGTTGCCAAAAAGCTCACGGTGCTCGGCCCACAGCCACGACAGCGTGTGGCCGGCATACGGGCCCTCCGCAATCTGGCAGTCGCCGTTGGGATGGGCCGAGATAGCCCAGCACTCACCGATGGGACCCTCGGGAATGTCGTAACCAAATACGGTTTCGAGTTGGCGGCCGCCCCAGATCTTCTCGTGGAAGATCGGCGTCAGTTTAATCAAATCAGACATGTTCATACTCCCATGGTGTTGCGCGGCCGCCCGCTCTAAACGAGCTGTAACGAGCGTCCGCATGATTACAAAAAACTAAGCCAACGTTACGTTGTGCAACTCAAAGCGGTCGCCGACGTTGTGCGAGATCGAATGCTCAAAGGCGATGCCGCTATCTAAAAAGCCAATCTGGCTGAGTTCGAGTAGGGGAGAGCCGGGCTTGGTGTCCAGACGCTTAGCCTCTTCTTCGGTTGCAGCTACGGCACGGATGGTGCGGTGGAAGCTCGAAATCTTCAGCCCACATTGCTCACGGATGAAGCTGTAGACCGATCCATACAGGTCTTTCTTTTTAAGGCCCGGAATCAGCTCGAGGGGCATGTAGGTGTACTCGATAACGATGGGCTTCTCGTCAACCTGGCGTACGCGCACGATGTGGTAGGCAAAGTCATCCTCGGCAATTCCCAGCTGAGCGGCGACGTCCGCCGGTGGATTGACAATCGAGAAATCGTAGACTACCGAGGACACCTTCTCCCCGCGGTGCTCATGCGAAAAACCCGCGGCGCGGTCGTTCTTGCCCTGGAAAAACGCCTTGCCGGGAAGTCCCGCCGTGTCCTTGACGTAGGTGCCCGATCCGCGCCGGCTGGTAATAAGACCTTCTTCGGTAATCTGCTCAATCGCTCGTTTAACGGTGATTTTAGAAACGCTATAGAGCTCACAGAACTCAACGACGGTGGGCAGCTTGTCACCCGGCTTAAGAGCGCCGTCCTCGATGCTTCGACGAATATCCGCAGCTATCGCCTCGTATTTGGGAATCATGGAACCCCCTTTCCGACATACATAAATACATAAGTAAGTATAACCATCTGCAAGGCATCCATATAATTCTTATCTAAGAAGTTCGAGAAAGAAAAAAGAAAAAGACGCTTTACATATAAAATTAGAGCGCTATAGTTGTAGCCAACGAACGGAAACCTACCGAACGGCAGGACCGACCGTTTGGGGACGGTTTTGTTTTGGCGGGCTGGATATCCGGATATCCGGTGCGCGCCCGCGCCGGATAACCTGCCAAGGCAAACCCGTCTCCAACCGGAAGCTCTAGAACACGAAAGCGAGGACTTCGATGGCACAGTATCAGCTGCCCCGTGACTTCTTCTTTGGCGCCGCTATGTCCGGCCCGCAGACCGAGGGTCAGTGGAACCAGGGCGGCAAGCTCGAGAACCTGTGGGACACTTGGTCCATCCAGGATCTGGATTCGTTCTATAACCGCGTTGGCTCTTATGCCGGCAATGACTTTATGGCTAAGTACCAGGAGGACCTTCGCATTTTGAAGGACTTGGGCCTGGATACCTACCGCACCTCCATCCAGTGGAGTCGCCTGCTCGATGCTAACGGCAACCTCAATGAGGAGGGCGCCGCGTGGTATCACGAGCTGTTCCGCGCCTCTCGCGAGGTCGGCCTGGAGCCGTTCGTCAACCTGTACCACTTTGACATGCCCACCTACCTCTTTAACCGTGGCGGCTGGGAGAGCCGTGAGGTCGTCGAGGCTTACGCGCATTACGCCGACGTCGCCCTCCGCGAGTTTGGCCAGGAGATTAAGTACTGGTTCACCTTTAACGAGCCCATCGTCGAGCCCGAGCAGCGTTATCAGGAGGGCGTGTGGTTCCCGCAACTCCACGACTTCAACCGCGCCCGCACCGTGCAGTATCACATCTCGCTGGCGCACGCGCTGGCTGTGGCCAACTACCGCCGCGCCTATGACGAGGGCGCCGTTCGCGCCGACGCCAAGATCGGCATGATCAACTGCTTTACCCCGGTCTATACCAAGGAGAACCCCAGCGAGGCAGACCTCGAGGCCGTGCGTATGACCAGCGGTATCAACAATCGCTGGTGGCTCGACCTTATTACCAAGGGCGAGCTTCCCGCCGACGTGCTCGACAGCCTGGCCGAGGGCGGCGTTAAACTTCCGTTCCGTGCCGGCGACCAAGAGATCCTCAAGCAGGGCGTTGTCGACTGGCTCGGTTGTAACTACTACCATCCCACGCGCGTTCAGGCTCCGGCGAGCAAGATCGACCAGTACGGTCTGCCGCACTTTGCCGACGAGTACGTATGGCCCGACGCCGTTATGAACGAGAGCCGCGGCTGGGAAATCTACCCGCAGGGCCTCTACGACTTTGGCATGGACTGCGCTAAGAACTACCCCGATCTTGAGTGGTTTGTATCCGAGAACGGTATCGGCATCATGGACGAATACAAGAACCGTGACGCCGAAGGGACCATTCAGGACGACTACCGCGTCGACTTTGTGCGCCAGCACCTGGAGTGGGTTGCCAAGGCAATCGCCGAGGGCGCCAAATGCCGCGGATACCATTATTGGGCCGTCATCGATAACTGGTCTTGGGCTAATGCCTTTAAGAACCGTTACGGCTTTGTCGAGGTCGACCTCATGGACGGCTACAAGCGCCGCCTTAAGAAGTCTGCAGCTTGGCTCAAGCAGGTCGCAACGACCCACGTGGTTGACTAGCGACCGGGCGAGCGCCCAGACCGCGCGCCGCCGCGCGCAAAACATGGCACATCTGGTGGCAAAGGGCGACAGACCACCGTGCGCATAGGAAAAGGCCGGATTTGATAGTTAGGAGCAATCATGGCCAGTGAAAACGGAAAGAGCTTCCTCGACAAATTTGCCGAGGTCTCTGCGAAGGTGGGAAACCAGGTTCACCTGCGTTCCCTGCGCGATGCCTTCGCAACCATCACGCCGCTCTATATCCTTGCGGGTATCGCGGTTCTTATTAACAACGTCGTGTTCCCTCTGTTCCCGCTCGATGCGGCGGGTCTTGCCAATCTTCAGACCTGGGGTTCGGCAATTACGCTGGGCACCCTCAACGTCTCTGCCATTGTCTTGGCCGGATTGATCGGCTACAGCCTCGCTAAGAACGAGCGCTTCGATAACCCGCTTGCCTGCGTGGTCGTCGCCATCTCCGCTTTCGTTATCATGATGCCGCAGCAGATCACCGCCACGCTTGCCGCCACGAGTCCGCTGCTCACCGACAAGATCACCTCTGCCGAGGTCACGGGCGCCCTTTCGACTGCCAACACCGGTACCAACGGTCTGTTCGCGGCTATTATCATCGCCCTGCTCTCCGTCACGCTCTTCATCAAGATTTCCGGCGTCGAGAAGCTTAAAGTAAAGCTGGGCGAGGGTGTGCCCCCCGCGGTCTCCAACTCCTTTAACGTCATGATCCCGATGCTGCTCAACCTCTCGATCTTCGCAGTTGCCGCAGCGCTGCTCGCCGTGTTTGCCGGCACCGATCTGTGCACCATCATCTCCACGTGTATTTCCAACCCGCTCAAGAGCATCATGAACGCCGGTCCGTGGGCTGTTATCCTCATCTACACTCTTGCGAACCTGCTGTTCTGCGTCGGCATTCACCAGTCCACCATCTCTGGCGCTACCGTCGAGCCGATCCTGACCATGCTCATCGTCGACAACATGGCTACCTTTGCCGCCGGCGGCACCATCCAGCCCGATCACTACATGAACATGCAGATCGTCAACAGCTTCGCCCTTATCGGCGGCTCGGGCTGCACCCTCATGCTCCTGCTCGATACCTTCCTGTTCTCTAAGAACAAGGCTTCCAAGACCGTTGCCAAGATGGCTATCGTTCCTGGCCTGTTTAACATCAACGAGCCGGTCATCTACGGTTACCCCGTCGTGTACAACCTGCCGCTCATGATTCCGTTCGTGCTTCTTCCCGACCTGTTCATCGGCATCACCTATGGCCTGACCTGCGCGGGCATCATCAGCCCCTGCATCGCCCAGGTGCCTTGGACCATGCCTCCCGTCATTAACGCCCTGCTTGCCACGGGCTTTGACTGGCGCGCCGGCGTATGGCAGGCCCTCGAGCTTGTCATCGGCATGGTTGTCTACCTGCCCTTTATGAGGATCTCCGAGAAGGCCATCGCCAAGCAGGAGGCCCTTGCCGAGCAGAACGCCTAAACGGTTCGTTTTCCCTTTCATTGTTGCGGGCGCCGGTACGCGGTGCCGGTGCTCGCGGCTCTCCCTGCGTAAAGACGCAGGGGGTGGGTACAGTAGCCGCAAGGAATAAAACCAGTTGTCGTCTGCGCGCCGCGCAGTTATAAGGAGGAAACCATGAAGAAGATCATGCTTTGCTGCAATGCCGGCATGTCCACGAGCCTGCTGGTCCAGAAGATGCAGTCCGAGGTCGCAAGCCGTGGTCTGGACATCGAGGTCGAGGCCCGTCCTATGAACGAGGCTCACGATCACCTGGACGAGTGCGATATCTTGCTGCTCGGCCCGCAGATTGGCTACACCAAGGGCGATTTTGAGAAGGAGGCCGCTGGCCGCTTCCCGGTTGAGGTCATCAACATGGTCGACTACGGCCGCATGAACGCTGCTGGCATCATCGACCACTGCGTCAGCGTGATGGGCTAGGTGCAGCGCATGGAGGATATGAACGAGCTGCAGATGACCTGCTTTGAGATCATCAGTTTCGTCGGAACCGCCAAGAGCATGTACATCAATGCCGTGCAAAAGGCCAAGGAGGGCGATTTTGACGCCGCCGAGGAGCTTATCAAGCAGGGTGACGAGGCTTACAACGGTGGTCACGATGTTCACATGGGGCTCCTTAAAAAGGAGGCCAATGGCGAGCGTAACGGCGAGGCCCCGCTGATTCTGCTGCATGCCGAGGACCAGATGGCAGGCACCGAGACCATGCGCGTCATGGCCACGGAGCTCATCGAGGTCCACAAGCTGCTGCAGGCGCGCACGGCCTAGTCGGCGTTATCGCCGCGACGGACCGTTCGGCCCACCAGACAATTCAGTCCCTTTCACGGGCGCCGGGAGCCTCCGCCTTCCGGCGCCTTTATATTTGGCGAAGGCCTTGCGCGAGCTGATGAGCGGGCGTTCGCATTTTCCCAGATAAAACCTGCCAAAACAAACCTGTCCCTTTTTGGCAGGTTTTTGCCTTGGGAGCGGTACCATACAGGCAATGTTTAAACGAGAAAGGTGGGCTCCCATGGAACCTAAGCAGTACTACATCGGCATCGACGTCGGCGGCACTTCGGTTAAGGAGGGCCTGTTCGATGAGGACGGCAACCTGCTTGCCAAGGCCAGCGTACCCACGCCTCCCATCGTTGACGCTGCGGGCTTTGCCGCGGTGACCGAGGCGATCGACCAGGTGGTCGCCAAGGCGCAGATTCCGCGTGCCTTTGTGGCTGGCATTGGCCTGGCCGTTCCGTGCCCCATCCCGGCCTCGGGCGATGCCAAGGTCAAGGCCAACATTGCCATTAACCTGCCCGAGCTTAGGATCGCCATTCAGGAGCACTGCCCCGACGCGGTCGTTAAGTACGAGAACGATGCCAACGCTGCTGCCATGGGCGAGGCCTGGCTCGGCTCTGCCAAGGGCGTGCAGAACGTGGTGATGGTCACCATCGGTACCGGCGTGGGCGGCGGCGTTATCGTCAACGGCGACGTGGTGTCGGGCGTTGTGGGCGCCGGCGGCGAGATTGGCCACATGTGCCTGAATCCCGACGAGGAGCGCACCTGCGGCTGTGGCGGCCATGGCCACCTGGAGCAGTATTCCAGCGCCACTGGCGTGGTGAGCAACTACCTTGCCGAATGCAAGAAGGCGGGCGTCGAGCCCATCGAGCTCACCGGCCCCTCCGATTCCAAGGACGTGTTCCAAGCTTGCCGCGAGGGCGACAAGCTTGCGCTGGCCGCGGCTGATACCATGGCCGATTATCTCGGTCGCGCTCTGGCGCTTATCGCCAACGTGGTCGACCCCGAGATGTTCCTGATCGGCGGCGGCGCCTCCGCCTCGGCCGACGTCTACCTCGACAAGGTCCGCGAGCACTTTAAGCACTACGCGCTTTCCGCCTCGCGCGAGACGCCCATTGAGGTCGCCTCGCTCGGCAACGACGCCGGCATCATCGGTGCCGCCTACGTAGCCCTGCGCGCCGCCGGCAAATAGCTGGTGCAAGGGGGCCAGGTTACTTTGCACCAATATGGTGCAAAAGGGACAGCCTTGGCCTCCATGCCTGCCCCAAAATATGCCGTAGCCCTTCCGTCTGCGAAGGCTCGGCATCGGCGTGCTACCATAGCTACGTCCAAGTACACATATCAAGTGGAGGATATCCATGGCAAACGTTCTTGTCTTTGGTCACCAGAACCCCGATAACGACGCCATCATGAGCGCCGTCGTCCTGTCCCAGCTGCTCAACCAGGTTGAGTATGCCGGCAACACCTACGAGGCCTGCGCCCTTGGTCAGCTTCCGGCCGAGTCCGCCAAGCTGCTCGCCGACGCCGGCATCGCCGAGCCCCGCGTGATCGAGTCCGTCGAGGCCGGTCAGCTCGTCGTCCTCACCGACCACAACGAGTCTGCCCAGTCCGTCGCCGGCCTTAAGGACGCCACGGTCTTTGGCGTTGTCGATCATCACCGCATCGGCGACTTCGAGACCGCCGGCCCGCTGCATTACATCTGCCTGCCCTGGGGCTCCAGCTGCACCATCGTCACCAAGCTCGCCGGCGTGCTCGGCGTTGAGCTTTCCGACGTCCAGGCCAAGCTGCTGCTCTCGGCCATGATGACCGACACGCTCATGCTCAAGAGCCCCACCACCACCGATGTCGACCGCGCTGTCGCCGCCAAGCTCGGCGAGCAGGTGGGTGTCGACCCGGTCAAGTTTGGCATGGAGGTCTTCCTCACCCGTCCGTCCGGCTCCTTCACCGCAGCCGAGATGGTCGGCAACGACATCAAGATGTTCGAGCCCGCCGGCAAGAAGCTGCTCATCGGCCAGTACGAGACCGTCGACAAGAGTCGTGCGCTCGGCATGATCGACGAGATTCGCGAGGCCATGCGCGCCTACGCCGCCGAGAAGGGTGCCGATGGCATTGTCCTGTGCATCACCGACATCATGGAGGAGGGCTCGCAGGTCCTGCTCGAGGGCGAGACCGAGGCCGCTCAGAAGGGCCTGGGCATTGCCGACGAGCACGACGGCGTCTGGATGCCGGGTGTCCTCTCCCGTAAGAAGCAGGTCGCTGCCCCCATCATGGCCGCCTGCTAGGTTTAGTTGACCAAACGCCACGACCGGATCGCGGACGTCCCGCGCTCCGGTCGTTTTTTGTGCACGGCGCCGCGTCGTCTCTTGGACAGGCGTGCCCGTGCCGTTGAGCAAATAATGTTCAACCTGTGGTTCCGCTTTTCGGCCACGCCTGCGTGCTTGTCGTGCAGGGTAGGCTAGATGCAAGCGTAATACGTTAGAGCGCGGCGCCGCCACTTGGGCGGGCCGTGCTTTTTTAAGACGGGAGCTTTCCCGTGAAAGGAGCCGCCCATGGCAGCAACTGAGCAGCTGTTCAACGTTCGTGAGCGCAAGCGCTTTGAACGTCACGACATTTGGGAGCGCATCGCCGAGAACGGCACGATTTCCGCCGCCGTCATGGTCTTCGCCGCTATCGCCGCCGTTATCTGCGCCAACACCGATGCCTACGAGGCCATCCATCACTTTTTGGAGACCCCGCTGTATGTGGGCCTGGGCAACCTTACGGCTGGTCTCACCGTTGAGCTTTTCGTCAACGACTTCCTCATGGCGATTTTCTTTTTGCTGGTGGGTATTGAGCTCAAGTATGAGATGACGGTCGGCGAGCTCAAAAACCCGCGCCAGGCCATGCTTCCCATGCTGGCGGCCGTGGGCGGCGTCGTCGTTCCCGCCTGCATCTATCTGATCTTTAACCATGCCGGCGCGCACAACGGCTGGGCCATTCCCATGGCAACCGATATTGCCTTTGCACTGGGCGTGCTGTCGCTTTTGGGCAACCGTGTGCCCAACGGCGTGCGCGTGTTCTTCTCGACGCTCGCCATCGCCGACGACCTCATCTCCATCGCCGCCATCGCCATCTTCTACGGTCAGAGCCCCAATCCGTTTTGGTTGGGCGCCGCCGCGCTTGTGACCTGCGCGCTCGTGTGGCTCAACAAGACGCAGCATTACCGCCTTGCCCCGTATTCGGTACTGGGTCTGCTGCTGTGGTTCTGCATGTTCAAGAGCGGCGTACATGCCACGCTTGCTGGCGTCATCTTGGCCTTTACCATCCCGGCCAAGTGCGGTGTTAAACTCGACAGCCTTACCGATTGGTTGGGGGAGTGCCTGCCGCTGCTCGATGACCGCTACGATGACGAGGCGCACATCCTGGGTCAGCATGACTTTACCGTCTCGACCACCAAGGTCGAGCGCGTCATGCACCGCGTGACCCCGCCGCTCATCCGCATGGAGCGTCTGATCTCCACGCCGGTCAACTTTGTGATTCTGCCGATCTTTGCGTTCGTGAACGCGCAGGTTCGCCTAGTGGGCGTGGACATGAGCACGCTGCTCACCGACCCGGTGACGCTCGGCGTGTACTTTGGCATGCTGCTGGGTAAGCCGATCGGTATCTTTGGCATGACGTTTGCCCTGGTTAAGTTCAAGATTTCCGAGCTGCCGCACAATGTCAACTGGCACATGATTGCCGGCGTGGGCATTCTGGGCGGTATCGGCTTTACCATGTCGATCCTCATTAGCGGCCTTGCCTTCCCGACGGCCCAGTTTGAGGTCCTGGCCGCAAAGGCCGCCATTCTTGCCGGCTCTGTCACCGCTGCTGTGCTCGGCATGATCTACATGAGCGTGGTCTGCAAACATCCCGCGCCCAAGGACGAGTAAAAGCACATATAAGTTTGAAAACGCCGCCTGTGAACACCATCACAGGCGGCGTTTTAGTCAATGGGGACGTTCTTAAATGACTAGGTTTATTCCACCGTTCCGTAGACGGCGCCCCAGCCGTGGGCGGCCAAGGCGGAGTTGAGCTGGTCGCAAAGCGATTGGCGGTCGTAGTAGCCGGGCGGTAGCAGGTTGACGATTTCCATGAGATCGGGCGCCAGGTCCAAGATTTCGGCCTGTACGATCAGGTCCAGGCGGTCGATGGCATGGCGGTCGTAAAACAGCCCGTCGACCAGGCGCTGCAGGTCGCCGAATTCCTCGGCCCTAAACGATCCGTACTCCATAGTGCCTCCTTGGGCGCCCCACGCCGCCATGCGCGGCGATTCGTAATTCATTGCGATGAACTTAATCTATCACGGCTTCATACCGTTGCGGCGGTGGCGGTCTATACTTAGACGAACTGCAACGTACCGCTTCGCGAAAGGTCGCACCCATGCAGACGATCTACCAGAAGATGGAAACCACCGAACTCGATGCCGCCATCGAGGCGCTCAAAGCCGAGGTCGCCGAGGTCAAGGCCAAGGGCCTGGCGCTCGACATGGCCCGCGGCAAGCCGTCGCCCTCCCAGGTGGACATCTCTCGACCCATGCTCGATATCCTCAATGCCGATGCCGATCTGCACGACGGCAACGTTGACTGCTCCAACTACGGCTGCTTTGAGGGCATTCCCTCGGCACGCAAGCTGGCGGGGGAGTTTTTGGGTTGCCCCGCCGAGCAGACGCTTGTGCTGGGTTCGTCGAGCCTTTTGATTGAGCATGACATCGCCGGCATGTTCTGGCGCTGTGGCTCGTGCGGCAGCGAGCCCTGGGATGCCTACGAGGCCGCGCACGACGGCAAGAAGGTCAAGTTCCTGTGCCCCGTTCCCGGCTACGATCGCCACTTTGGCATCACCGCCGATCTGGGCATCGAGAACGTCCCCGTCGCGATGACCGACAACGGCCCCGACATGGACGAGATCGAGCGCCTGGTTGCCGCCGACGATTCCATCAAGGGTATCTGGTGCGTGCCCAAGTATTCCAACCCCACGGGCATCACCTTTAGCGAGGACACTGTGCGCCGCTTGGTCGAGATGCCCACGGCCGCGCCCGATTTCCGCATCTTCTGGGACAACGCTTACTGCGTGCACGACCTGTACGACGAGACCGACGAGCTCGCAAATATCTTTGACCTCGCTCGCGCGGCGGGCACCGAGGATCGCGTGGTGGCCTTTGCCTCGACGTCCAAGATCACCTTCCCGGGCGCCGGCATCGGCTTTATCGGTGCGAGCCCCGCGGTCATCGCCGAGTTCTCCAAGCGCCTGAAGGCCGGTCTTATTAGCGCCGATAAGCTCAACCAGCTGCGTCACGTGCGTTTCCTTCCCACCATCGAGGCGGTCAAGGAGCACATGAAAAAGCATGCCGAGTTCCTGCGCCCGCGCTTTGAGGCCGTTGAGCGTAAACTCACCGAGGGCTTGGGTAACACGGGTTGCGCCACTTGGACTCATCCCCATGGCGGCTACTTTGTGAGTTTCGATGGCCCCGAGGGCTCGGCCCAGAAGGTCGCCGCGCTTTGTGCCGACCTGGGCGTCAAGCTCACGCCGGCTGGTGCCACCTGGCCTTATGGCAAGGATCCGCGCGACACCAACATCCGCATCGCGCCGAGCTATCCCACGGTCGAGGACCTGGAGGCTGCGCTCGATGTGCTGGTGCTGGCTGTCAAGCTCGTCGCTGCCGAGCTTGCGCGTGCCGAGCGCGCCTAACGCGTAGGGCCCCGCAAGTCCGCGCCTAGTACTATCCGCACTTTCGATACGTAAAGGAGCGTATACATGGATTTGGGTATTTCCACCAACCCCACGCCAGAGCTCTACACCATTAAGGTGACCGGTGAGATCGATATCTCTAACGCCGATAGCCTGCGCAATGCCATCGACCTGGCGCTCGAGCAGCCCACTGAGGCCGTTGAGCTCGATTTTGCCCAGGTGAGCTACATCGATTCGACGGGCATTGGCGTGCTTGTGGGCGCCGCACACCACGCAGCTGATCATGGTAAGCGTTTTAGCTGCGTCAACGTGCAGCCCCCGGTGATGCGCGTGGTTCAGCTGTTGGGCGTCGACCAGGAGATTTCGATCACCGCTGCATAATCTTTGCCCCCAAAAGGGCGTGCCGTTTGGCATATGTTTGTGATGCGCTCGGACGTTTTGGCGTCCGGGCGCTATACTTGACCGAATGAATAGACGAGTTCCGGCCGAATGGCGCGGTGCGGGCTCGACTCACATCGAGCCTTGGAGGTATGTGTGTTTGGTATTGGAGAGGGTGAGCTCGCGATCATCGTGGTCTTCGGCTTTTTGCTGTTTGGCCCGGATAAGCTCCCGCAGATGGGCCGCACGATCGGCCGTGCCATCCGTCAGTTCCGCGAGACGCAGGAAAAGATGACGGCCGTTGTTCAGTCCGAGATTATCGATCCGGCAAGCGAGGCCGCGTCGGCCCCGGTCAAGCCCAAGAAGACTGCTGCGACCGACGACGATTCCGATGTGGACGAGGATGCCGCCGAGACGGCAGCGCCCGCCAAGAAGGAGACCTTTGCCGAGCGTCGCGCCCGTCTTGCTGCCGAGAAGGCCGCAAGCGAGGGTGCTGCTGAGGGCGAAGGCGCTGTTGATGAGGCCGAGGGTACAGAGCCTGCTGCTGCCGTCGAGCCCGAGCCTGCTGCAGAGCCCGAGCCCGAGCCGGCAGAGCCCACGACGGCTGACCTCTACGCCCGTCGTCCCCGCAAGCGCAAGGCCGTCGTCGACCAGCTCGCTCGCGAGCTCGAGGTCGAGGACGATGCCGAGGCTGCTGCCGCCGACGCCCCGAAGGGAGGCGATGAGTAATGCCGATCGGACCTGCGCGCATGCCGCTCTTCGATCACCTGGGAGAGCTCCGTCGCCGCCTGACCATCGTGGTCGTTTCGGTGTTTGCCGCCGCCATCGTGCTGTACTTTGCCACGCCCGTGGTGCTCGATATTCTTGAGGACCCCATCCGCTCCTTTGTGCCGGACGGTAAGTTTTACATCACCACCACGCTCGGCGGCTTTGGCCTGCGCTTCTCGCTTGCCATCAAGATGGCCGTGGTCATGTGCACGCCCATGATCATCTGGCAGATTCTGGCATTTTTCCTGCCGGCACTGCGCCCCAACGAGCGCAAGTGGGTTGTGCCCACGGTGCTCGCCTCGACGGTGCTGTTCTTCCTGGGTGCCATCTTCTGCTACTTCATCATCATCCCGGCGGGCTTTGAGTGGCTCATCGGCGAGACCTCGGCTGTCGCTACGGCGTTGCCCGATCTGGAGAACTACGTCAACATGGAGCTGCTCTTTATGATCGGCTTTGGTGTGGCGTTTGAGCTGCCGCTCATCATCTTCTACCTGTCCGTTTTCCACATCGTGTCCTATGCGGCCTTCCGCAGCGCCTGGCGCTACGTGTACGTAGGCCTGCTCGTGGGTTCGGCTGTGATTACGCCCGACGGCTCGCCCGTTACGCTGGGTCTCATGTATGGCGCCCTGCTCTCGCTCTACGAGATTTCGCTCGCCATCGCTCGCGTGGTCATTACCGCGCGCGAGGGCAAGGAGGGCCTGTTCGTTAGCCGTCTGGACCTGTTCTCGGACGACGAGGACGACGAGGAGTAAATCGGTATGCACGAGGTTGGCATTGTCAACGGCATACTCGATACAGTGATTCGCGCGGCGCGTGGGGCGGGGGCCTCGCGCGCCGTTTTGGTAACGCTGCGTATCGGGGATATGACCGAAGTTGTGCGCGAGGCGCTCGACTTTGCGTGGGAGACGTTTCGCGACGAGGACCCGCTCACGCGCGGCTGCGAGCTTGCCGTGGAGGAGGTCCATCCACAAAGCGAGTGTCTAGACTGCGGCGAGGTTTTCGACCACGATCGCTTCCACTGTCGCTGTCCTCAGTGTGGTGGTGCCAACGTGCGCCTACTGCACGGCCGCGAGCTCGATATCGCAAGTATCGAAATCGAAACCCCCGACGATTAGCCCGCTAGCCATCTGGTGATGGGGTATAAAGGGGCCAAAGTAAGGAGCGCTAAGTATGGCCGAGAAAACGATTGATATCGCGTCGCCGATCCTGTCGCGCAACGAGCGCCTGGCAGATCAGCTGCGTCAGCGATTTAATGAGGCAGGCACCTACGTGATCAATGTGCTGTCGAGCCCCGGCTCGGGTAAGACCACCACGATTCTGGGCACCAACGAGCGCCTGCGTGACAAGGCCGGCCTACGCTGTGCCGTCATCGAGGGCGATATCGCCTCGGATGTCGACGCCATCACCATGAAGGAAGCCGGCATGCCCGCCATCCAGATCAACACGGGCGGTCTGTGCCACCTCGAGGGCAACATGATCATGGAGGCTGTCGATGCCTTCGACCAGGCTGTGGGTCTGGAGAACATCGACGTCATCTTTATCGAAAACGTGGGTAACCTGGTCTGCCCGGTCGACTTTGACCTGGGCGAGAACCTGTCCATCATGATTCTCTCGGTGCCCGAGGGCGACGACAAGCCCATCAAGTATCCGGGCATCTTCCAGCACGCCGGCGCGCAGCTGCTCAACAAGGTCGACGTGGCCCCGGCTTTCGATTTTGACATGGATAGGTATACTAAGACACTCGATGACCTCAATCCGCAGGCGCCGCGGTTTGCCGTGAGCGCGCGCAAGGGCGAGGGCATGGATGCCTGGTGCGATTGGCTCATCGGGCAGATTGAGCAAGCAAGGGCGTAAGTCGGCCGCCATACGGGCGGGCGTAGCCGCAGAGATACGAGATAGGAGCCTCTTTTGAAGCTCATCATCGCCGAGAAAAACGACGCCGCGCGTCAGATTGCCGAGCGTCTGTCCACGGGCAAGCCCAAAAAGGACAAGGTGTACAACACCGCCATCTACCGTTTTGAGTGGAAGGGCGAGGAGTGCGTGACGATCGGCCTTGCCGGTCACATCCTTGCGCCCGATTTTTGCGACAGCGTGCTGTTCGATAAAAAGCTGGGCTGGTATTCGGTCACGGAGGACGGTGAGATGCTGCCGGCCGATATGCCCGATGGCTTGGCCCGCCCGCCGTACGACACCAAGCGCAAGCCGTTTCTTGCCGATGGTATCTCCATCAAGGGCTGGAAGCTCGAGAGCCTGCCTTACCTCACCTGGGCGCCCGTCATTAAGCTGCCGGCCGAGAAGGAGCTCATCCGCTCGCTCAAGAACCTTGCCAAGAAGTCCGACAGCGTCATTATCGCCACGGACTTCGACCGCGAGGGCGAACTGATCGGTTCGGACGCCCTCAACAAGGTGCGCGAGGTTGCGCCCGACTTGCCGGTCGCCCGCGCCCAGTATTCTTCGTTTACCAAGGCCGAGATTACGCAGGCCTTCGATAATCTTGTCTCGCTCGACCAGAATCTGGCCGACGCCGGCGAGAGCCGCCAGCACATCGACCTCATTTGGGGCGCGGTGCTCACGCGCTACCTGACGCTCGCCAAGTTTGGCGGCTTTGGCAACGTGCGCTCCGCCGGCCGCGTGCAGACTCCGACGCTCGCCCTGGTGGTCGAGCGCGAACGCGAACGCATGGCGTTTGTGCCCGAGGACTATTGGCAGATTCGCGGCATGGGTGCCGCGCAGGGTGCTGCCGAGGATGACCGCTTTAAGATTGCGCACAAGACGACACGTTTTACCGACAAAGATGCTGCTGAGACGGCGTATGGTCACGTCGACGGCGTCGCGACGGCAACCGTCGCCGCGGTGACCAAGCGCTCTCGCAAGCAGCAGCCGCCCACGCCGTTTGCGACCACCTCGCTGCAGGCTGCCGCCGCAGCCGAGGGCATCTCGCCTGCGCGTACCATGCGCATCGCCGAGTCTCTCTACATGGCGGGCCTCATCAGCTACCCGCGTGTCGATAATACCGTGTACCCCGCGACGCTCGATCTGGGCGCCGTGGTGAGCGACCTGGCCAAGATTAACCCGGCGCTGGCACCCGTGTGCAAGAAGGTGCTCGCCGGTCCCATGAGGCCCACGCGCGGCAAGGTCGAGACCACCGACCACCCGCCTATCTACCCCACGGGCGAGGGCGATCCGTCCACGCTCGACGGCGGCCAGCGCAAGCTCTACGACCTCATCGCCCGCCGCTTCCTGGCGACGCTCATGGGTCCCGCGACCATCGAGAACACCAAGCTCGAGCTCGATGTGAACGGCGAGCCGTTCGTGGCTTCGGGCGACGTGCTCGTGACCCCGGGCTTCCGCGAGGCCTATCCGTACGGCCTTAAGCGCGATGAGCAGATGCCGCCGCTGGAGCAGGGCGATACGGTCGACGTGTTCGACATTAAGCTCGAGGCCAAGCAGACCGAGCCGCCCGCGCGCTACAGCCAGGGCAAGCTCGTGCAGGAGATGGAAAAGCGCGGCCTGGGTACCAAGTCCACGCGTGCGAGCATCATCGAGCGCCTGTATGCCGTGCGCTATCTCAAAAATGATCCCGTTGAGCCGAGCCAGCTGGGCATCGCCATCATCGACGCGCTGACGCAATTTGCCCCGCGCATCACGAGCCCCGATATGACCAGCGAGCTTGATGGCGATATGACCCGCGTCGAGCGCGGCGAGGATACCGAAGAGCATGTCGTGACGCACTCGCGCGCGCTGCTGGCCGGCGTGCTCGACGAGCTGCTCAAGCACACGCAGGAGCTGGGCGACGCCATCAGCGACGCCGTCACGGCCGATGCGCGCGTGGGCGCTTGCCCCAAGTGCGGCAAGGACCTGGTTATGAAGACGAGCGCCAAGACCCGCGGCAGCTTCATTGGCTGCATGGGCTGGCCCGACTGCGACGTGACCTATCCGGTGCCGAGTGGCGTCAAGGTAAGCCCGCTCGAGGGCGAGGCCGCCGTGTGCCCCGAGTGCGGTGCGCCGCGCATTAAGTGCCAGCCGTTCCGCCAGAAGGCCTTCGAGATCTGCGTGAACCCCACGTGCCCCACCAACTACGAGCCCGACCTTAAGGTGGGCGAGTGCAAGGTGTGTGCCGAGGCCGGACGCCATGGCGACCTGATCGCGCACAAGAGCGAGAAGAGCGGCAAGCGCTTTATCCGCTGCACCAACTATGACGATTGCGGCGTGAGCTATCCACTGCCGGCGCGTGGAAAACTCGAGGCGACGGGCGAGACCTGTCCCGAGTGCGGCGCCCCCATCGTGGTGGTCAACACGGCGCGCGGTCCGTGGCGTATCTGCGTCAACATGGACTGCCCGACCAAGGAGAAGAAGCCCGCCCGCGGCCGCAAGACCACAACCAAGGCGAGCACGGCTAAGAAGACGACCGCTGCGAAGAAGACTTCGACGGCGAAAAAGTCGACTGCCAAGAAGTCGACCACCAAGAAGACGACGGCCAAGAAGGCCGCCGACAAGTAACCGGCGCAGTCGAAACAATGCCCAAAAAACGAGCGAGGGTCTCATGATCCTCGCTCGTTTTTTTGACCGGCAGTTAGGGACGTTCCTTTTCTGCCGGCAGTTTAGGAACGTCCCTAACTGCCGGCTCGGGAACGACAAAGCGCTAGTTCACCTCGACAGGCTTGGCGCCGGGATAACGCTCCTCAAAGTCTAGGCGGTACTTATTGTCATTGGTGCCCACCACGTTGTCGCGCGACAGCGGCGCCACGATCTCATTCTTGTGGTCCGCAGGCTTGGCGTATTTCAGACTGATCTCCCAGGCATCACAGATTGCGTCAATGCGGTGATCCAGGTCGTCGTACAGGGCGATGATGTCCTTCCAGGAGCTGTAGTTTTTGGAGCTCGTCGGGACGTCCAGGTCCTCGACGATGTCGTAATACTGTTCGATGGTGTCCTCCGTGCGCTCGGCGACGTCGGCGAGATTTTGACGGGTGGTTTGATCCTCTTCCAGATAGTTGCCGTTGAAGTTCTGCGCGCAGCCACGGACCTGGCTGTCGAGATCTTCGAGCAGGTCGTAGTATTCGCTCAGGCGACGGTAGAGGTTCTGCTCGGAGAGCGTTGCTTCGCCGCCATCCTCGTCGTCATCGTCATCATCGTCGTACAGGCTGTTGGGATTGCCGAGAGGCTTTAGGTCATCGTCGTCGACGTCATGGTGCAGCTTAGCTACCTCGGCAGTCGTCTGCGTGGCGGCGTTGTCGAACGGTCTGATTGCAAAGAAGATGACCAGGGCGATGATGATCGCCACCAGCACAACGATAACGGCGATAAGCGGCCCGGTGCCGCTCTTTTTGGGAGCGGGGGTCTGTGGCGAAGCGGGCGCGTATGCGGGAGCCGGCTGCTGTTGGGGCGAGCCGCTCGCGACGGGTATGCGCTGCGTGGTCTCGACGGCCTCGGTCCTTGCGGCGGGGTCGGGGCTATAGGCGAGGGGGTCGTCCGCCTTGGCTTGCGGCGTATCAAGGGAGCCGGTCTGCTCAAAAGCGGGCTGGCTATCGCTCGCGGCTGTTTGCTCAACGGGTGCACCGCACGAGGTGCAGAACTTGGCATCATCTGCAAGAAGCTTGCCGCACGAGGCGCAATACCGAGACATTGCCACTCCTTTCGCCACATTTCAATGCAATACGATGATTATACCCAGCATCCAAAATTCCCCATCATAAGTTGCGGTGAAATAGGGACTGTTTGGCGGTCTCAGAGCTTCAATCAGTCCCTATTTCACCGCAACTTTGGAAAGGCGCCTTTAGCCATTGGGGACGCGCCGAGCACTGGGGTATCATGGCTTGGTTGCTATAACTTGCATTTTCGCGCCTTGTAGGAAGGGGCTGCGCCCATGGCTTTTGAGCCCGCTCAACATAGCTTCATTACGCTCGAGGGCGTCGATGGCGCCGGCAAGTCCACGCAGACGCGCCTGCTTGCCCGCGCGCTTGACCTTGCCGGTTACCAGGTCGTGGCCCTGCGCGAGCCGGGTGGCACCGCCATCAGCGAGAAGATTCGTGCCCTACTGCTCGATTCCGCCAACACGGCAATGGGCGATACTTGCGAGCTGTTGCTCTACGAGGCCGCGCGCGCCCAGCTAGTGCACGAGGTTATCGCGCCTGCCCTCGCGGCCGGCAAGGTGGTCCTGTGCGATCGCTTCTACGATTCCACGACCTGCTACCAGGCGTTTGCCGACGGCCTCGATCGCCAGATGGTACGCGACGCCAACAACCTGGCCGTCGCGGGAACACACCCGGTGCTCACGCTCGTCTACCACATCACGCCCGAGCAGGCGGCGCTGCGCATGGCTGCCCGTGGCGCGGCCGACCGCATGGAGGCAAAGGGCATAGCCTTCCAGGAGCGCGTCTATCAGGGTTTTTGTGCCATTGCCGCCGAGGAGCCAGACCGCGTAAAGCTCATCGACGCCACTGCGCCGATCGAGGATGTCTTCGCGCAGACGGTCGAGCAGGTTCGCGCGTACGGCCTCGATATCCCGCAGGATGCCGTCGTCGCCGCGCTTGCCCAGGAGGCCGAGTAGCATGGCCCCTGCGCAGACAAGCTTGCTCGCCAAACTCGATACCCAAGAACGCGTGCGCGACTTTTTGACCAATGCCGTCGCCAGCGGTCGTGCATCGCACGCCTACCTGTTTTTGGGCGCTCCCGGCGCGGGCAAGCTCGACGCCGCGTGGGCGCTCGCCCAAGCCTTCCTGTGCGAGCAGGATGGCTGTGGCTCATGCGATAGCTGCGTGCGCGTCGCCCGCCATACGCACCCCGACGTGCACTATTACACGCCCGAGAGCGCCACGGGTTACCTCATTGCCCAGACCCGCGAGCTGCTCGATGACGTGCCTCTGGCGCCCATTCGCGCCAAGGCCAAGGTCTACATCATCGACCGTGCCGAGCAACTGCGCGCCAACACCGCCAACGCGCTGCTCAAAACGCTCGAGGAGCCGCCCGAGGGCGTTATGTTCATCTTGCTGGGCACCTCGGCCGACGTGATGCTGCCCACTATCGTGAGCCGCTGCCAGTGCGTGCCGTTTCGGCTGGTATCGCCCGCCGCCGCCGCGCAGGCCGTGAGCCGCGCCACCGGTCAGGACCCTGCGCGTTGCCGCATGGCGGTCGCCGTGGCGGGAAGCCCCACACGCGGCATCGAGTTTCTTAAGAGCGCCGAGCGCCAGGACGCCCGCCGTCAGATGGTCCGTGCCATCGACTCGCTCATTGCCGCCGACGAGGCCGACGTGCTCAGCCGCGCCAAGTCACTCATCGTCGCCGTCAAGGCGCCGCTCGCCGAGGTCAAGTCCACGCAGGAAAAGGTGCTCGAGCAAAATGCCGACTACCTGTCGCGTGGAGCATTGAAGCAGCTTGAGGACCGCAACAAGCGCGAACTCAACGCGCGCGAGCGTTCGGGTATCATAGAAGCGCTGGCGAGCGCGCGGACGCTCATGCGCGACGTGCTGCTGACGCTTCAGGATGAGGCGGCCGACGTCGTGAACGAGGATGTGCGCGACACGATCGGTCGGCTTGCCGCCGCGACCAATGTTGCGGGTGCCACCCAGGCGCTCGAAGCGGTCGCAACCGCCGAGCGCAACATCGCCAGAAACGTTACTCCCCAGCTGGCCATCGAGGTCATGCTGTTCGATATCAGGAAGGCACTGAAATGCCGTTAGTCGTACCCGTTAAGTTTACCTACGCCTCGCGCGACCTGTGGTTCGACCCGCAGGATTTGGATATCCTCGAGGCCGATTATGCCATCTGCTCCACCGAGCGCGGAACCGAGATCGGCCTGGTCACGGCCGATCCCTTCGAGGTACCGCAGGACGAGATCGGCCAGCCGCTCAAGCCCGTGCTGCGCGTGGCGAGCGACATCGACCTGCAGCTTGCCGATGATCTGGCCATCCAGGGCGACGAGGCCATGGTCGATTTCCGTCGCCTGGTCAAGGAGCTCGACCTCGAGATGAAGCCGGTCGGCGTGGAGTACCTGTTTGGCGGCGAGAAGGCCGTGTTCTATTTTGCGGCCGAGGAGCGCGTCGATTTTCGTCAGCTCGTCAAGGACCTTTCCTCGACGCTGCACATTCGCGTCGACATGCGCCAGATCGGCGTGCGCGACGAGACCCGCCTGGTGGGCGGCTATGCCCAGTGCGGACAGGAGCTCTGTTGCACGCGCTTTGGCGGACAGTTTGAGCCCGTCTCGATCCGCATGGCAAAAGAGCAGGACCTGCCGCTCAACTCGTCCAAGATCAGCGGCGTGTGCGGCCGCCTGATGTGCTGCCTGCGCTACGAGTTCGAGGCCTACAAGGACTTTAAGAGCCGCGCGCCCAAAAAGAAGACGCTCATCGATACGCCGCTCGGCAAGGCGCGTATTCAGGAATATGACACGCCGCGTGAGCAGCTGGTGCTGCGCCTGGAGAACGGCAAAGTCTTTAAGGTCAACTTGGCCGATATGACCTGCTCGGAGGGCTGCAAGAAGAAGGCTGCCGAGCAGGGCTGCAATTGCCGCCCCGACTGCGTGACGCGCGATGTGCTCGAGCGCATCGAGTCGCCCGAGATGCGCCTGGCGCTCATGGAGCTCGACCGCGAGAACGGCGTCGACGTGGGCGATGGCCTGTCGAGCGCCGACCGTCTTGCTGGCACGTCGATGCCCAAGCGCCATCGTCGCGATGCTGAATCCGATACTCGCGCCGGTCAGGGGCAGGGCGAGGGTCGTGGCCGCGGAAAGGGCCGTGGTAAGGCCGAGGCACCCGAGGCCGAGGAGGCCGCCGGTGGCCGTCGTCGTCGCAAGCGCGCGGGCTCGGGCGATGTCGGCGAGGCTGCAGCTGCAGGCAAGAACGCCTCTCGCGAGCGCGAGGTTCAGCAGCCCCAGCAGCAGAATCGCGGCGGTGGTATGAACCCCACGCGTCGTCGCCGCCGTCATCTGTCGAGCGAGGAGCGCGAGGATGCCTTCCGCGCCGCAGCTGCTCGCGAGGCCGGTGCCGCTTCCAAGGGTCCCTCGGCCTCCGATGCGCCTGCCGACAAGGGCGGCAAGTCACGTGGCGAGGATGAGCGCGCGCCGCGTCCGCGCCGTCGCCATTCCTCGGGCACGCAACAGAAGCCCTCAGTGCCCTCCGTTGCCGATCAGGTCTCGGATGGTGAGGTCAAGGTCACGCGCCGTCGTCCCGGAGATGGCGGGGGAGCGGCTGCCAAGGCTTCGCGTGGCGCCGCTCGCGACGAGCGCGAGCCGCGCGAGGATCGCGGTGGCGAGGGCTCGGCCGACCAGGGTCAAAAGCGCCGTCGTCGTCGCCGTTCCCGCAAGCCGCGCCAGGATGGTGGCGAGGGCTCGACCCCGTCTTCGTCCGCACCACAACCGCCCGCCGGCGAATAACGCCCGCGAGCGGATTTAACCCGCCCTACCCCAATCGCGTCGGGGTACCATAGCGCTGAATCAACAACCCTCCCTGCGACCGAACGTAGGGAGGGTTGTGTCTTGAAGAGCCATCTGAACAAATTAAGCCGTCTGCAGGGTGCCGGCGCCCTACCGTTTGCGGACGAATTGCTGCCGTTTGCCGAGCGGGCGGCACGCGAGGCACTCGAGGCATTGTCGCCAACACGATGTGCCGGCTGCGAGCGCGCCGGTGCGCTTATTTGCCAAGACTGCCTGGCCGCGCTCACGCTCATCGACCCACGTCATAGCTGTACCCGATGCGGCGCCCCGTTTGGGGATTTGCTGTGCACTGAGTGTTCGGTCGAAGGCACGTCCTCGGCAATGGCGGAGGCGCTCGACCGCTGCCTGGCGTGCGCCGTCTATGCGCATCCGCTGCCGCGCATCATTAAAGCGTACAAGGACGCGGGCGAGCGACGTCTGGCTCCGTATCTGGCGGAGCTGCTCTACGACACCGCCCTGCATGCCCAGGTCGTAGCGCCCGAACGCTTGGGAGGTGTGCTGTCCGGTGCGGATGCGGTGGTGTTTGTGCCTGCGACGGCGGCGGCGTTTCGGCGGCGTGGTTTTGATCATATGGAGGCTATTGCGCGCCCATTTTGCGAGCTGTCGGGTGTTCCCCTGCTCGATGCTCTCGTCAAGTACGGGCATGGCGACCAGCGCGAACTCGGTCGTGAGGAGCGTCGCGAGCGTGCCCAAGGCATGTACGAGACGGTTGAGGACGTGCACGGCCGCCGCCTACTGCTTATCGATGACGTTATCACCACGGGCGCGACCATGGCAGCAGCCTCGGCGGAGCTCAAGCGCGCCGGCGCTGCGGCAGTCGATGGCCTTGCTATCGCACGTGTTTGGTAGGGGTGGTTTTGTGGCAGTGAAGATTGAGCGGTGTGACGAACCGACAAGCGAGCAACTGGCGGCCTCCATAATTCTGACCGGCGCCTCGGCGCTACGCACGATGCGCGCCGAGCGCCGACAAATGGGTTACATCAGCTGGAAGGACCTTAATCCCGATGAA
Source organism: Collinsella sp. (assembly GCA_019414605.1). GTDB lineage: Bacteria > Actinomycetota > Coriobacteriia > Coriobacteriales > Coriobacteriaceae > Collinsella. Next base: position 28,063 of record DXLS01000008.1, on the reverse strand, counting down.
GAGCGCCGTGTGCTGCGCACGTCGTCGCCCTCGACCGAGGACATTTATCTTCCCGACTTGGTGCGGATTGGGGCCGCAAGCGGCGAGGTACAAGAGGATTTGTGCTTGCTGGTAGGGTCTGCAGCACAGCGCCGCCGCATTCTTGGCGTGAGCTGGTCCGTATGCTCCGGGTTGCCTGCTGGCTCGATTCTAGAGGTGGAACCGGGGGTATACAGCCTATCTCCCGAGGCCCTTTGTGTTGCCATCGCCCGCGAGGTCGGCTGTATCCAGGCATTTGCCCTGGCCCAGGAACTGTGTTCCAAGATTTCACTGAGCGATCGCGGGAAGTATCTGCCTCTCTACACCTCGCCTGTTGCGAATAGGCTTGCAAAGGACAAGGACCAGCTAGCAGACGTGGGCTACTTTGAAGTCGAGCCGGTGCTGATGCCCGATCGTCTGGCAGATTACCTTGCGGCATGCAAGGGGAATGTGGCCAAACAGCTGCTGCGTCTGTGTCCCTATCTTTCGGAAAACCTGCTCTCGCCCATGGAGTGCATCATGCTCGCTCTGTTTTCGCTTCCGTTTCCCTATGGCGGATTTGCTTGCGGTCCCTTTAAGACCGACTACAAGATCGAGTTCGATGACCGCGCGCAGGCAATCTCGGGGATGCCGCATGCAGTTTGCGATGCGTATCAAGAGGCAGCCCGGTTTGACCTGGAATACAACGGTGAGCTGGGCCATTCCTCCCGGAGGGGACGTATCCATGATGAAAAACGCAACACGGGCTTGATTACTATGGGAATCGAGGTCGCGACGGTCAACAACGAAATGCTCTGCGACATGGAAGCGATGGAAGCGCTCGCATGGCGCATCCACCAGCGTATGCGAAAGCGGTACCGGAATCGTGTCGATGCCCGCAGGAAGAAGCAAGAGGCGTTGCTTAACGCGCTGCGGGCGTGTTTTGGGCTTAAGCCGGTCTAATTCACGTCGAAAATAGGGGGTTAATCATATGCCCTGGCCAAAATATGGCAAATATGAGTACTGTCACTAAATCAGTAACAGCAAAATCAAGGAATTTAGGACTCGGAGGCGTCATAAAGTAAGAAGATAATAAACAAATGTAGAATAACTAAGCATCAGGTTGGCGACACTGAGCGCATAATCTGTCCGAGAGGCCAAAATTGCCTGTTACTAAATTGGTGACAGTACTCATATTTGCCATTTTTTGGCCACAGCACCCTAGGAAGGGTGCCCCGGAGCTCCCCATAGGGGGAGCTCCGGGCTTCACAGGGGCACGAATAGCCCACTCCGACCTGCGAAATCTGTACTCGCGATGCGAATGACGCCCCTAACCTTAAACTATAGCTTGAACTTAGCTATAATGCGCTACGTTCCTACCAGGCTGTGGTTGCGGACGGACGAAATGCCCGTCCTAGTCCAAGACAGACGCGGTCAAAGGGATCCACGTAAGCGACCGCGTGCGCGCGGCGCGATCATGGCGCGTCCTAGATGTAAGCCGCACCGTCCGTTCTACTTTCTTTGGGGCAATACCGCCTCGCGGGCGAGCGGGCCAGTCGTGAAGGTGGCTGCGGCCTCCCGAGCAAACACCCCGGTGCGCAAGTGTGGGGTCAAATACCAGGTCAGCTGGTGGGAACAATCTGATATTCCGCGCAACGCACGGATCGTATACGACACAGAAGGCAGGGTAGTGGACATGGTGAGGGGCAGCTTGATGCACGTGGCTCGGTTAGGTGCTGGGACCGCAGCGGTCATCGCCGTTTTGGGCCTGAGCGGATGCGCGTTCAACCCGCTGTCTACGTTCACGACTCCCACGATCGACCAGATCGAGTACGAGACCGTCACGCCCGCGGTGTCGGATGATGCCCTGGTCACCCCCGGTACCCTGACGGTTGCCCTCGATACCTCCGATGCGCCGCAGGCCATGCAGGGCGCTGACGGCGAGCTCACGGGGTATGCAGTCGACGCTGCCCGCGCCCTCGCAAGCCGCATGGGCCTTAAGGTCGCCTTTGTCGATGCGTCCTCGGCAGGTTCCGCGCTCGGTGACAAAAAGGCTGATATCTTTATCGGCGAGATCAACTCCACGGATGGGGACGTTAGCTCGCTCGGCACCTGCCTGTACGATGCCGCTTCCGTGTTCGGTAAAACCAGCGATGGTGGGTCGCTGAGCGTTTCCACCGATACCCTTAACACGTCTACTCTGGGTATCCAGATGTCCTCGGCCTCGCAGGAGGCGCTTGCTAAGCAGAGCATCACCGCCAACCAAAAGACTTACTCCAACATCAACGAGTGCTTTGAGGCGCTCGAGTCCGGCGAGGTCGACTATGTGATCTGCGACTCCACGGCTGGCGGTTACCTTGCGCGCCTGATGAGCGAGATCTCCTATGTCGGTGCGCTCGAGGCGCCCTCGACGCTTGGTGTTGCAGGCCTTTCGTCCAATGACGAACTGTGTCGTGCCGTGAGCGATGCCCTCGACGGTATTACGGCCGACGGCACGCTCGAGGCGGTCCACTCTGTCTGGTATGGCAGGATGCCCTACGACCTCACCACTAAGACGGTTTCGGGCGCTAACGTGCAGCCGGGCGACTCTGAGTCCAGTGAGACCGCATCCTCCGGCAGCGAGTCCTCCGATTCCAACAATGAGACCGCATCCTCCGAGGACAAATCGTCCAGCCAGGAAGGCACCATCACCGACGACGACATTAACAAACTTAATAGCTAGTTATTGCTAGGGGTGGTGTCTCCTATACGTTGGAAAGGACGCCTCTTCACGGTTTCAACACGCACTGCCGGGCTTCCCCAATAGGGGAGCCCGGCTTTTTCATCCCTATAAAACCAGCAGGTCAAAGCCAATTTTCGGGACCAAATACAAAGCCGTCGGCTCCCTTCTATAGCGCACTTTGCCACAGAAAAGTGCGGGACTTCGGTATGCGGTATCAAGCAATCGTTATTCGGGTCTTTAGGAATCCGCGTGATTAAATGCACGGCAATGGGTACATAGCCAGTACAGTAAGTCCCCGAGGCAGATTGGAGCCACGTATGGATATCAAGGTTTCTGGACGCAAGACGACGGTAACCGATGCTCTGCGTGCGCATGTGGATGAGAAGATCGGCGAGGCGCTCAAGGTTTTCGATATCGAGCCCATGACGGTCGACGTTGTACTTCGCTATGAGAAGAACCCCTCGAACCCCAACCCGGCAATCGTCGAGGTTACGGTTCGTGCCCGCGGTTCGGTGATTCGCGTTGCTGAGCACGGTGCAGATATGTACGCCGCCATCGACCTCTCCGCCGATAAGGTCACCCGCCAGCTGCGCAAGTTCAAGACCAAGGTCGTGGACAACCGCCAGGGCGGTGCCAGCGCCGCGGATGTCGCGCCGGTCGAGCGCGTCGAGGATCTGGCCGACCTGCTGCTGCCCGAGGAAGAGGACGACCTGCTCGTCCGCGAGAAGGTTATCGACGTCACCCCGATGACTGAGGAGCAGGCGCTGGTGCAGACCGATCTGCTGGGCCACGACTTCTACGTGTTCGAGAACGCGACGACCGGCCTCATCAATGTGGTGTATCACCGTAAGAATGGTGGATATGGCATCATCAAGCCCCGCATCGAAACACTTGACGAGTAAAATACGTTAACTTGCATGAGTTAACGGTTGGCGGCCATCCCATGCGGGTGGCCGCCTTTTTACGTAAGGAGTCGCTTTGATGGACAAGGCCGCATCCGCCGGTCATTCGGACCGTTGCCGCATCGTCGTCGATACCTGCTGCGACTTTAGCCCCGAGGTCGCCGCGAACCTCGATGTCGATATCTTGGGTTTCCCCTTCATTATCGATGGCGAGGAGCGCACGGATGACATCTGGTCGAGCATCACACCCAAGGAGTTCTACGACCGCATGCGCGCCGGTGCCCGCGTGTCCACCTCGGCTGTGTCGCTCGGTCGCTATATCGAGTTCTTTACCGAGTGCGCCAAAGAGGGTACGCCCACGGTCTACCTGTGCTTTACCTCGGCGCTGTCGTCGAGCTACAACTCCGCGTGCCAGGCGGCGGACGCCGTGCGCGCCGAGTATCCCAACTTTGAGCTGTACGTGGTCGACAACGCTCTGCCCTGTGCGACCGGCGAGCTCTTGGCGCTTGAGGCCGTGCGCCAGCGTTCGGCGGGGCTGACCGCCAAGCAGCTGGTCGATTGGGCAAACGAGGCAAAGACCTACGTCCACGGCTACTTTACGCTCGAGAGCTTCGATGCACTGGCTGCCGGCGGCCGCATTCCGCCCGCGGCGGCGCAGCTCACGGCAAAGCTCGATGTCAAGCCTGAGCTCTCCTACGACCTTGCCGGCTCGCTGTCGCTGATCGGCGTCAACCGCGGCCGCAAGAAGGCGCTCAAGTCTATCCTCAAGTCGTTCCGCGAGAACTACGTGCCCGACCGCACCATGCCCATCGCCATCATGACGGCCGATGCCGAAAAGGACGGCGACTGGCTCGAAGCCGCCATCCGCAAGGAGGAGGGCTGCGCCGACGTCACGATCATTCGCAGCTCCGTGGGTCCCACCATTGGCTCGCACGTGGGCCCCGGCATGGTGGCCTGCGCGTTTTGGGGTAAGAACCGCGCCGACAAGGCGTCGCTTTCCGACCGCATCGCCCGCCGCGTGCGCGGTCAGTAGGCAAGCGCTGCGTCCGTAATCGCCCTCGACTCACAGCCCAAACGCTGGCACCGAGTATTCAACCTGGTAACAACACCCAACCCAAAAGGAAAGGTTTCATGGCAAACAAGCTCTCCGTCGCATTCATCGGCACCGGAATCATGGGTGCCCCCATCGCCGGCCACATCCTGGATGCCGGCTATCCCGTCTCGGTCAACAACCGCACCAAGTCCAAGGCCGCAGCGCTCGTTGAGCGCGGCGCCGTCTGGGCCGATACGCCGGCCGATGCCGTGGCGAACGCCGATGTCGTCTTTACCATGGTGGGCTATCCCTCCGAGGTCGAGGAGCTCTACCTGGCGGGCGACGGCCTGCTCGCGTGCACCAAGCCGGGCGCGGTCTTGATCGACCTCACCACGAGCTCGCCCGAGCTGGCGCGCGACATTGCCGAGGCCGCCCAGGTTTCCGGCCGCATGGCGTTTGACTGCCCCGTCACCGGCGGCGAGTCTGGTGCTATCGCCGGCACGCTCACGGCTATCGTGGGCGCCACCGAGAACGATATCGCGCCGGTCCGCGATATCCTTGCCACCTTTGCGGCCAACATCTGCTGCTTCGACGGCGCCGGCAAGGGCCAGGCTGCCAAGCTCGCCAACCAGGTGTCGCTGGGCGCCTGCATGGTCGGTATGGCAGACGCCATGGCATTTGCCGAGCTGAGCGGCCTTGACCTGGAGAAGACCCGCCAGATGATCCTGGGCGGTACCGGCAAGTCCGGCGCCATGGAGAGCCTGGCTCCCAAGGCGCTCGACGGCGACTACAAGCCCGGCTTTATGGTCGAGCACTTCATTAAGGACCTGCGTCTGGCGCTCGCCTACGCCGATGACCGCGAGCTCGCGCTGCCCGGCGCCGACGTGGCCTTTACGCTCTACGACATGCTCGACGCCATCGGTGGTGCCAAGCTGGGTACCCAGGCCATCACGGTCCTCTATAAGGAGGAGGCCGACGCCATCGCCGCCGGTCTGGACTGGTCGCAGTATCGCCCCGAGGAGCACGGTGCCCACGAGGACGGCTGCGGTTGCGGCGAGCACGGCGACGAGCATGAGTGCGGTTGCGGCCACCATCACGGCGAGGACCACGAGTGCTGCGGCGGCCACGGCCATGATGATGGCCACGAGTGCTGCTGCGGCCACCATCACGGGGAGTAGCGCCCATGAGCTGGACGTTCGTGGTGCTTGCGCTGGTGCTCTTTCTCTTCGCGATCTACATTGGCTTTTTGTGCGGCCAGTGGGCGTGCGAAAAGCGCGTCATCACCAAGCGCGACTACTGGATTGCCAACTTTGCAGGCGCGGCGGCAGTCGTCCTGCTGACCTGGGTGTTCTCACTGTTCCCGCTGGTGCAGTTTGCGCCGATCGGCTGGCTCGGCGGCTTTATCGCCGGTCTTAAGATGAGCTTTGGCGAGTCCGTCGGTCCGTGGCGCAAACACGACGAGGTCTTTAACGTCAACAAGGCTCATCGCGCCGCCGCCGACGCGGGCGACGCTGAGGAACGCCGCCGTGCGCGTCGCAATGGCGCGGCCGACCGACAGCTCATCTCGGTCACCGATGACAGCAAGGGTGCTGGCAAGCACGCTAAGTAATAGTAAGAAGAGGTAACTATGGCAGAAAACAAAGACGAACAGCTCACCGACGAGGAGCTGGCACAGCTTCAGCTGGCAGAGGAGAACGAGAACGCCGTCGACCGCCTGGTTCAGGAGCTCGGCTGCCCCACGCGCCGCATCCGCCAGTTTGCCGCCCGCGTGCTGCATCTGCTTGCCGAGCGCGATCCCCAGCGCGTCGTGCCCTGCGTGCCCGCGCTGATCGAGGCGCTCGACCGCCCCGAGGCGCAGACCCGCTGGGAGGCTCTCGATGCCCTGACGGCGCTCGCCACCACCTGCCCCGAGCAGCTGGGCGATGCCTTTGAGGGCGCCGAGACCGCACTGTTCGACGAGATTTCCTCCACGCTGCGCTATGCCGCCTTCCGCCTGCTGTGCGTGTGGGGCGCCACGAGTGTCGAGCGTTCGCGCGAGGCTTGGCCCATCCTGGACGAGGCCATCCAGTGCTACCACGGTGATCTCGAGTATCGCGACATGCTCGGTTGCCTGTACGAGTTTGGTCAGGGCGAGATTGACGCCGAGGTTGCCGAGAAGCTCGCGCTGCGCCTTAAGTTCGACGCCGAGAACGGCAAAGGCAGCTATCTCAAGGCCCGTTCGAGCGAGATTTGCGAAATGCTTGTTAAACGTTTTGGCCTGGATCTCTCCAAAAAGAAGAAGCGTGCTAGCGTTAAAAAATCTGACGACGCCGAAGACGAGGAGTAACAGATTATGGCGCACGATGTAGTCCTGATTCCCGGTGACGGTATCGGTCCCGAGATTACGCAGGCCATGCGCCGCGTGGTCGAGGCCGCCGGTGTCCAGATCAATTGGAACGTCCAGGAGGCCGGTGCCGGTGTCATGGACGAGTTTGGCACGCCGCTGCCCCAGCACGTGCTCGATGCGGTCGCCGAGACCAAGGTTGCCATCAAGGGTCCCATTACTACGCCGGTTGGCACGGGTTTCCGCAGCGTTAACGTCGCCCTGCGCAAGCACTTTGACCTGTACGCCTGTGTGCGCCCTTGCCTGTCGCAGCCGGGCGACGGCTCGCGCTTCCGCGACGTCGACCTGGTCATCGTGCGCGAGAACACCGAGGACCTCTATGCCGGCATCGAGTTCGATGAGGGGGCTGCCGAGGTCGAGGAGCTCTCGCAGCTTGTCGAGCGCTCGGGTCAGAAGGCCTTCGCCGCCGATTCCGCTATCTCGATCAAGCCCATCTCCATCGCCAAGAGCCGCCGCATTGTGGAGTACGCCTTTGAGTACGCCCGCCGCTGCGGCCGCAAAAAGGTGACGGCCGTGCATAAGGCCAACATCATGAAGGCGACCGATGGCCTGTTCCTGCGCGTTGCGCGCGAGGTGGCCGCCAACTATCCCGATATCGAGTTCAACGACAAGATCGTCGACGCCACCTGCATGGGCCTGGTCCAGAACCCCAACGACTTCGATGTCCTGGTGCTGCCCAACCTGTACGGTGACATTGTGAGCGACCTGTGCGCCGGTCTGGTAGGTGGACTGGGTATGGCTCCGGGTTCCAACATCGGTGCCGACTGCGCCATCTTCGAGGCGACGCACGGCTCCGCGCCCGATATCGCTGGCCAGGATATCGCTAACCCCACGGCCGAGATTCTGTCCGCGGCTATGATGCTCGATCACCTGGGCGAGAACGACGCGGCCAATCGCATTCGCGCCGCCGTTTCTGCCACGCTCGACGAGGGTGAGCAGGTTACCGGCGACGTTCGTCGTGCCCAGACCGGCTCCGTTGAGGGCGCTGTGGGCACGCAGGCCTTTGCCGATGCCGTTATCGCGCACCTGGCCTAAGGCATGCAGACTGCAAACGCCTAAATAGTACTTAAGTGTTTGCGTATAACCTGAGAATCAATACGCCCGGCGCTTTGTCGGGCGTATTCTATTGCGGACTATGTTTCCTAACAAGGAGTAACTGATATGGGTCTGATTCAAAAGAAGGACGAGAAGGACGAGATCGACGGCATCCAGATCATCGAGCGCGGCGAAGGCCCCGATGGTGATGAGGAGGAGAAGATCGATCTGGTCGCCGGTACGTCTGCCGAACATATTGCCGCCGGTACGACGGCCGAGGAGGAGGACGCTCGCCTGGAGGCAAAGATCGCCGCGGACGCCGCCGACGAGAACCTCATGCCCGAGGAGCAGGACGAGGACGACGATATCCTGGGTTCCGACGAAGACGACCGCGCATCCAAGCACAAGAAGACGATGATTGCCGCCTTTGTGGTTGCAGTCGTGATTGCTGCCGTGATTGGCTTCTTTATTGGCAATGGTGGTTTTGGCGGCAAGGGTGTCGGCTCGGCGACCCTCACCGAGGACCAGCTCGATTCGACCGTGGCAAGCTACAGCTACAACGGCAAGAAGAGCGACATCACCGCGCGCGAGGCCATTGAGAGCCAGTACAGCCTCGACACCGTCAAGGATGGCGATGGCAACTACACCGCTCCCTCTGCCGACGTCATCCTGTCCTACGTGCGCAACAAGATCCTGCTCGACGCTGCCGAGGACGAGGGCATCACCGTCTCTTCTAAGGAGATGAAGAAGTACGCCGAGGATTCCATCGGCACTTCGGACTACAAGACCATGGCCACGCAGTATGGCGTGTCCAAGGACCAGGCCAAGCAGATCGTCCGTCAGTCCGCGACGCTGCAGAAGCTCTACAAGAAGAAGGTGGGCGATAGCTCCGCAAGCATGCCGACCGCCCCGACCGAGCCTGCTGACGGCAACGAGGAGACCGCGAGCAAGGACTACGCCGATTACATCATCAAACTTGCCGGCGACGAGTGGGATAGCGAAAAGGGCACCTGGAAGGACGCCGATAGCACCTACGCTAAGGCCTTCGCTGACGATGCCTTTACGGCTGATAGCGCTACCTACAAGCAGGCCATGACCGCCTATTACACCGCCTACCAGCAGTACTCTTCGCAGGCTTCGAGCGCCAGCTCCAAGTGGACCGAGTATGCTAACGGCCTGTATGCCAAGGCCAACATCAGCATCTACGGCCTGTTTGCGTAAGGTTTGCCTGCACTACTGTGCGCTAGCCGATCTGCCTGATTTAGCCCGCTAGAACGGACAACGTTCTAGCGGGCTTTTTGCTGCCGAAACCACTGGAGTAGGCCTCGCGCCCGCGCAAGCGCTCCATTGTGTTTCCCTAATTCATCTGGGAAAACAACTGCAAACGATTGCAAGTAACCGGTGAACGGTCGAAAACTACCGTTCACCGATAATCTCAAAACTGGTTCTAACTGGTATTAAGTCAAAAAGACCAATTCACATATCTTCACAATGACCTGCAATTTTTCTACACGCTATTTTTAGCCGCCCTGCGTTGTTTAGACACAGGAAAAGATCCGATCTTTTGCCAAAGCATTTCGAAACGGTTTCAAAACCGCAGGTAGAAGTGTTAACGACCGGTAAACGGTCGATTTATCACCGTGAGCGGTGCAAAAACGTTTTACCGTATGAATCAACGAAAGCGACCTCTTCTGGGGTGATATAGTGACAACAACACGTCACGTGGTTACTACCAGTTTAGAAACCACTGGTCTTCAAAGTACGCTTTCTAAGAAGCTTTAAGGGCGAGCGCCCGCTGGCTTCCGAAAATCATCGGACTCAGATCGTACACGCCTTCGGAAGGGAAATTTGAATGGTTGGCTTTATTCTTACCGGTCATGGACAGTTCGCACCCGGCCTCGCAAGCGCTATCGCTATGGTTGCTGGCGACCAGCCCGCTTTTACCGTCGTTCCTTTTGAGGGCGACCAGGCTGCTTCCTACGGTGAGGATCTCCGCGCCGCTATTACCGCCATGCGCGAGGAGTGCGATGGCGTGCTCGTCTTTACCGACCTGCTTGGTGGCACCCCGTTCAACCAGTCGATGATGATTGCCCAGGATGTCGACAACGTCGAGGTTCTGACCGGCACCAACCTTCCCATGGTTATTGAGCTTCTGTTCCTCCGCGGCAACGCCACGCTCGCCGAGCTTGGCGAGCAGGCCGTGACCGTTGGCCAGACGGGCATCACCGCCCAGACGGTCGCATCCGTTGCCGGCTCCGACGAAGAGGATATCTTCGGCGACGAGGACGGCATCTAATGGCCGATTTCGGAGCCAACGTCCTGAGCTCCTCGGTCGCCCTTTTAGGCCTGCTTGCCATCATGGGCTTGATTTACACCATCTGGTCGCAAATCAACATGAAGAAGAAGCAGAAGTACTTCAAGGAGCTGCACACCGAGCTCAAGCCGGGTCAGGAGGTTCTTTTCGCCGGCGGTATCTACGGAACCGTCAAAGGCATCGAAGGCGAGAAGGTCCAGATCAAAGTCCGATCCGGAGCCGTCGCAGATGTTTCGCGTTACGCGATTCAGGAGATCAAGTAACTGTCGTCAGCAAATATCGAAAGGAAGCTGATCAACATGGCAGAACCCAACATTCTTCTTACCCGCATCGATAACCGACTGGTTCATGGTCAGGTTGCCACCCAGTGGAACTCCACTCTGGGCTCCAACCTCATCCTCGTCGCCAACGACGACGTGGCGTCCAACACCATGCGCCAGAACCTCATGAAGATGGCCGCTCCCGCCGGCGTCGCTACGCGTTTCTTCTCCCTGCAGAAGACCATCGACGTCATTGGCAAGGCGAGCCCGCGCCAGAAGATCTTCATCGTGGCCGAAACACCGGAAGACGTGCTTACGCTCGTCAAGGGCGGTGTGCCTATAAAGAAGGTAAACATCGGCAACATGCACATGTCGGAAGGAAAGCGCCAAGTCGCCACCTCCGTCGCAGTTAACGACGAGGATGTCGCTGCGTTTAAAGAGCTGCAGGAATTGGGGGTGGAGTTGGAGATCAGGCGCGTTCCGAGCACGCCTGTTGAGGACACGAGCAAGCTCTTCTCGTAATCCTCGTGATCCACGTTGTCAGGAGTGAAACCCTGACGTTCTGTACGTGATATCCAAAGTGCGTACATACATTTTGAAAGGAGGAGCAAGATGGAATACTCGATCATCCAGATCGCTCTGGTCTTCGTTGTTACGTTCATCGCGGCAATCGACCAGTTTGACTTCCTCGAGTCTCTCTATCAGCCCATCGTCACCGGCGCCGTCATCGGTCTTATCCTTGGCGACCTCAACACCGGTCTTCTCGTGGGTGGTACCTATCAGCTCATGACGATCGGCAACATGCCGATCGGAGGCGCTCAGCCGCCTAACGCCGTCATCGGCGGCATCATGGCAGCCATTCTCGCTATCGCCACGGGCCTCGAGCCCAACGCGGCAGTCGGCCTCGCCATTCCGTTCGCTCTGCTTGGCCAGCTTGGCGTTACCCTGGTCTTCACGCTTATGTCCCCGCTTATGTCCACGGCCGATAACATGGCTCACAACGCGGACACCAAGGGCATCGAGCGCCTGAACTACTTCGCCATGGCTCTGCTCGGCCTGATCTTCGCTGTCGTCGTCACCCTGTTCTTCATCGCTGGCGCTACCATCGGTCAGACCATCGCTTCTGCCATCCCGACTTGGCTGCAGACCGGTCTCTCCGCTGCAGGCGGCATGATGCGCTTTGTCGGCTTCGCCGTCCTGCTCAAGGTTATGATGAACCGCGATATGTGGGGCTTCTTCCTCATGGGCTTTGGCCTCGCGCTCATCACCGTTGCCAACGATTCGCTGGCAACCCCTGCTCTGCTCATCCTCGCTCTCATCGGCTTCGGCATCGCTTTCTGGGACTTCCAGCAGCAGACCGAGCTGAAGGGTGCAGCTGTTTCTGACGGAGGTGACTTCGAAGATGGCATCTAATGAGTATGTGATCCCGGAGCACTACGAGGATCTCACTCCTGCTCCGCAGCTCGACCAGAAGACCCTCAACAAGATGGCTTGGCGCTCCTGCTTCCTGCAGGCATCGTTCAACTACGAGCGCATGCAGGCCGCTGGCTGGCTTTACTCCATCATCCCCGGTCTGGAGAAGATCCACACCAACAAGAACGACCTCGCGGCTTCCATGAGCCACAACCTGGAGTTCTTCAACACCCACCCGTTCCTCGTCACCTTTGTTATGGGCATCGTGCTTTCGCTCGAGCAGAACAAGGTTGACATCCCCACGATCCGCGCCGTCCGCGTCGCCGCAATGGGCCCGCTCGGTGGTATCGGTGACGCCCTGTTCTGGCTGACGCTCGTGCCTATCACGGCCGGCATCACCTCCAACATGGCCATCAACGGCAACGCCGCTGCACCGATCATCTTCCTGGTGATCTTCAACGTCGTCCAGTTCGCTCTGCGCTTCTGGCTCATGAACTGGTCCTACAAGCTTGGCACCAGCGCTATTGACGCTCTGACCGCCAACATGCAGGCCTTCACGCGTGCCGCTTCCATCATGGGCGTCTTCGTCGTCGGTTGCCTGGTCGTCACCATGGGTGGCACCCAGATCAACCTCCAGATCCCCAACGGCACCACCCGTGGCCTCTCCGCTACTACCGTGATCGTCTCCGAGAAGGAGGCCGAGAACTTCACCGGTATGGAGGGCATCGATACCGAGACCGCTGAGGCCGGTACCATCGCCATGACCGATAAGGACGGCAACGCCCTTACCGCTTCCGATGCCGACGGCAACGCTGTCGAGTGCGGCGTCACCGATCTGGGTAACGGCATGGAGTCCGTGACCTACGGCACCGTTACCGAGGATCCGGTCAACTTCTCTGTTGCCGACACCCTCAACACCATCGTCCCGAAGCTCGTCCCGCTTATGCTTACGCTGCTGCTTTACTACATGTTCGCTAAGCACAGCTGGACCCCGACCAAGGGCATTCTCCTGCTCTTCGTCCTTGGCATCCTGGGCGCTGGCCCGCTTGGTCTCTGGCCGAGCATCTGGTAAGGCTCTAGCTTGAGGGGTGTGTCCCTACGCGGCTCACACCCCGACCCCTTAAGCCATGTGTATGTTAAAAGCCGCGTGCTCGAAAGAGCGCGCGGCTTTTGTTTTCTTAATGATTCGGGTGTGGCAGACAGATAATGCATAACACCCTAGGTAGTTAGCCGAATTCGAGCAAAAGGGAGGATAGGATGGCGATCGGAGCGCGTAAGCAACCGCTGTACGATCAGCTGGTCGATATTCTGACCGAAAAGATTGACCATGAATATCGCGCCGGTGACATGATTCCTTCCGAGCGCGAACTTTCGGAGCGCTATGGTCTCTCGCGCACTACGGTACGCCTGGCTCTGCAGGAACTGGAGCGTTTAGGACTGGTGGTTCGGCAGCACGGTCGCGGTACCTTTGTGACCGACCGTTCGGCAAAAGCAACCAATCTTATGCAGTCCTACAGCTTTACCGAGCAGATGCGCGCGATGGGTCGAGAACCCGAGACCACGATTCTCGAGTTTTGCGAGATGGAGGCCGATAAGAATCTGGCCGAGCATATGGGATTGCGCATCGGTGATCGCATTTTTAAGCTCAAGCGTCTTCGCTCTGCCGACAACATGCCCATGATGGTCGAACGCAGCTATCTACCGGTTCGTCAATTTCTGTCCCTAAAGCGATCGCTGCTGGAGCGTAAGCCGCTTTACGATGTGATTGAGCAGGACTTTCAGCAAAAGATTCGCGTGGCCGAAGAGGAGTTCTATGCGAGCATAGCCCGTCCCACCGATGCCCACCTTTTGGGAATTGTCGAGGGCTCGCCTGTGCTCGATTTGGTCAGGACTACGTATAACGAGTCAAACGAGGTAGTGGAGTACACACTCTCGGTTGCTCGTGCCGATCAGTTTAAATACAAGGTTTACCACCAGCGCAGTAACTAGTGCTCGCATCGTTTCCATATGGTGATTCTTTGCATTTAACTGGTTACTACCAGATAACCAACCGAAGTGTATAATTGCACGTCAGAGGATTACTTCTAGAGAGAGGTATTAGAAATGTTCGAGAAGAGTGTCGAGGAGCTCACCGAGCTCGGCGCCCAGATCACCACGGCCGAGATTGCTCAGCAGCCCGAGCTTTGGCGTGATACGCTCAACATCTATCGCGAGAACAAGGAGGCCATCGAGGCCTTCCTGGCCGAGGCTCGCGCTATGGGCGAGGGTCGTCTGTCCGTTGTCTTCACCGGTGCCGGTACGTCCGACTACGTTGGCGATACCTGCGCCCCGTACCTGCGTCACGCTGGCAACACTGATCTCTACGACTTTAAGCCCATCGCCACGACCGACATCGTGAGCGCCCCGCGCGACTTCCTGCGCGCCGAGGATCCCACGCTCGTGGTTTCCTTTGCCCGCTCTGGCAACAGCCCCGAGAGCCTTGCCGCCGTTGCCGTTGCCAAGGAGCTCGTCCACAACGTCAAGTTCCTCAACATCACCTGCGCTCCCGAGGGCAAGCTTGCCGTCGAGTCTGCCGATGATCCCAATGCGCTGACGCTGCTCATTCCGCGCGCCAACGACAAGGGCTTCGCCATGACCGGTTCTTATTCCTGCATGACCCTGCTCTCCACCCTTATTTTCGACACTGCCTCTGACGAGCAGAAGGCCGAGTGGGTCGAGACGATTGCCAAGATGGGCGAGGAGGTCATCTCCCGTGAGCCCGAGATCGCCGATTACCTGGCTGGCGATTTCAACCGCGTGACCTACTTGGGTTCTGGCTCCTTCGGTGGCCTTGCTCAGGAGAGCCAGCTCAAGATCCTCGAGCTCGCTCACGGTCTGGTCGCTACTTCCTACGACACCTCCATGGGCTATCGTCACGGACCTAAGTCCTTCGTCGACGATAAGACGCTCGTCTTCGTGTTCGTCAACAACGACGCCTACACCCGTCAGTACGACATCGACATCCTCAACGAGATCGGTGGCGACGAGATCGCTCAGCACACCATCGCCGTTCAGCAGGAAGGTGCCACCGTCTATGAGGGTGAGTCCTTCACCTTTAAGGGCTACGAGGCACTTCCCGAGGGTTACCTTGCTCTGCCGTTCGTGATGTTTGCCCAGGCTATCAGCCTGCTCAACTCCGTCCGCGTGGGCAACACGCCCGATACGCCGAGCCCCACCGGCACGGTCAACCGCGTGGTTAAGGGCGTGACGATTCACCCCTTCACCGCTTAATCGCGTCCCCCTGTAAGGGCGCCCGTCCGCTCATAACGGCGGGCGGGCGCTTTTTGTTTTACGTGAGCTGGGTATAAGCATTGCCACAGTCAACTGCTTTAGAAGCGAGGAGTGCATATGAGCACGTACGCAATTAAGGCTGACAAGTTCTTCTTGCCGGCAGGCCCGCAACTGGGCGGCTATCTTATGGTCGAGGATGGCGTTTTTGGCGCCTGGCAGGCCGACGAGCCCTCTTGCGAGATTAAGGACTACACGGGATCGTGGATCGCACCGGGTATGGTCGATACTCACATCCATGGCTTCTACAACCACTCAACTACCGATAACGATCCCGAGGGCATCGATATCAGCTCAACCGAGCTCGCCCGTCGCGGTACCACCAGCTGGCTGCCCACGACGTTCACCGATGGCGTCGAACAGATCAAGGACGCCTGCGCTGCTATCGCCAAGGCGGACGAGGGCCGCGGCCCCGACTTCTGCGGTGCCCGCATTCAGGGCATCTACCTGGAGGGCCCCTTCTTTACCATGAAGCACGTGGGCGCGCAGAACCCCGCTTACCTGATTGACCCCTCCGAGGAGGTTTTCGACCAGTGGCAGGAGGCTGCGGGCGGTCGCATCGTTAAGAGCGCCATGGCCGCCGAGCGCGACGGTGCCGCTGCTTATGCGGCTGCTCTGAACGCCAAGGGCGTGGTGACCAGCATCGGTCACTCCGACGCCACCTACGATGAGTGCATCGCCGCTATCAATGCCGGTGCCAGCTGCTTTACGCATACCTATAACGGCCAGCGCGGTCTGCATCACCGTGAGCCCGGTGTCGTGGGTGCTGCCATGTCCACGCCCGAGACCTACGCCGAGATCATCTGTGACGGCAAGCACGTAAACCCTGCCGCCATCAAGGCACTGCTGCAGGCAAAGGGCTGGCAGCACACGGTGCTCATCACCGACTGCCTGGGCTGCGGCGGCATGCCCGAGGGCAGCTACACCAGTGGTGGCATGGACGTCATCATGAAGGACAACCTGTGCTGGCTCGCCGACGGCAAAAGCATTGCCGGCTCGGTGCTCACGCTTGCCCAGGGCGTCAAGAACATTGTCGATTGGGGCATCGCCAGCGCTGATATCGCCATTCGCATGGCAACCGAGGTGCCGGCTCGCTCTGCGCACATCGAGGATAAGTGCGGCAGCATCATGCCGGGTCGCGACGCCGACTTTGTCGTGTTCGACCATGAGCTCACCCTCGTCGAGACGTATGTTGGCGGCCAGAGCGTCGGCAACGCCTTTACCGATTAACGATAGAAAAAGACGGCGGGCCCGAATCTGCTCGGACCCGCCGTATGGGTTAAACGCTCAAAAGCACCTTAACAGTTACAGCTTGTTAACGATCTTCTTTGCCGTGCGCTTGACGCCGGCCACAAGACCCCCCGCGGGATGCTCCTTTTCGTATGCTAGACGCTTCTCGCGCTTGGCGTACTCTTCGACGATGATGTCGCCATACTCGTCTTCGATCTTGTCGAAGAAGTCGACGGCGCCCTTAATTTCCTCAGCGGTCGGGTGTCCCTTCTGGACGCCGCCGGTGAGTTTGAACGGCCCCCACGTATCAAAGCCGGGACAGCCGTAGACGCCCATAAAGATGGCCTGCCTCATGCGGCAGATGCCATCGATATCCTTGCCGTACCACTTGTTTTTGCCACCGTAGGTCATAAGGCCAAACACCTTGTCCTGCGGCTGCAGCACGTTCGTGAGCACGCGTGCCATGTCCTTGTCGATCTCGGAGTAATAGATGCCCGTGGCGACACCGATCAGATGGTATTCGTGCAGGTCGGGGTACTCGTTTTTACCGAGTGACTTCACGTCGAGGGTATCGATCTCGGGGTGCGCCTCGACGATGGCGTCCACGAGCTTTTTCGTATTGCCGTGGTGGTGTGAGGCATAAAGGATGATGGTTCGCATAAGAAGGCCTTTCAGCTGTAATTGCATCAATGTCTGTATGGTACCCCGTTGCATGGCTGGGAAACCGGACGCATCGATGAACGTGCGGGTTTGTCCTTTGGTCAGGGCCGAGACGGGTTCTTGCGAGCAAAAAGCAGTTGTTCGAAAGGATGGACAATGGAATACGCTCTCTCCAACGATTCGATTTCTATCAAGGTCTCCACGGCCGGTGGTTCGTTTACCTCGATTGAGGCTGGAGGTCGCGAGTACTTGTGGCAGGGCGATCCCGCCGTGTGGTCCGGCCAGGCACCGATTTGCTTCCCGATTTGCGGAGGTTTGCGCGATAACAGCGCCATGACGTTTGCCGGACATCATGTGAAGCTCGCCCGCCATGGGTTTGCGCGCAAACAGGAGTGGAAGCTGCTGAGCCAGAGCGAGAACGAGCTGGCGATGTGCCTGGCTTCGGAGGATAACGCCGCGCTGCTGAGCGATTATCCGTATCCGTTTAAGCTTGTCGCCCGCTATACGCTCGAGGACGCCGCCGTGCGCGTCTCCTATGAGGTTACCAACGAGGGCACCGAGGACATGCCTTTCTTTATCGGTGGACACCCCGGCTTTAGGTGCCCGCTCGATGAGGGCGAGGCCTATACGGACTACGAGTTGCGTTTTGAGAAAGACGAGGCTGCTGAGCTTTGCGCTGCCGTCCCCTCGACTGGCTTGATTGACGTGACCAACCGCTCCAAGAACCCCATGGTGGGAAAGACGCTGCCTCTGTCACATGAGCTCTTCGATTTTGCGGAGACCATCTTTGACGTGCTCGAGAGCCGTCAGGTCACGCTTTCCAAAAAGGGCGAGGACAAGGGTGTTCGCCTGAGCTTTGAGGGCTTCCCGTACCTCATTGTGTGGAGCAAGCCCGAGGGTGATTTTGTGGCAGTTGAGCCCTGGGGCGGTCTTTCGACCTGCTCCGATGAGGACGACGTGCTTGAGCACAAGCGCGGCTGCCTTATCGCCAAGCCCAAAGAAACCATCGTGCGCTCGTTCACAATCGAGATTCTGTAGTCGCATGTAGCCAATTCGTTTTGCAAGGCATAAGGAGCCTGCGAGATAAGGAGCTAGAAATGATCCTCACCGTTACGATGAACCCGTCCGTCGATACGCGCTATCAGCTCGATGAGCTCATTATCGACGACGTCAACCGCGTGACGCCCGAAAAGACCGCCGGCGGTAAGGGCCTCAACGTGGCCCGCGTCCTGGGCCAGCTGGGCGACGATGTCGTGGCAACCGGCTTGCTTGGTGGTCATATGGGCGCCTATATGGCCGAGCTCATGGATGCTAACGGCATTAAGAATGATTTTGTGCCCATCAAGGGCGAGACTCGCATTTGTCTCAACATCCTCCACGCCGGCAACCAGACCGAGCTGCTCGAGAGCGGCCCGACGATTGCCCCCGAGGAGCTCGATGCCTTTACCGCCAAGTTCGCCGAGCTTGCGAGCAAGGCCGATGTCGTTACCATCTCGGGTTCGCTGCCCCGCGGCGTCGAGGCGGACTACTACGCTAAGATCACGGGCATTGCAGAGAACGCCGGCGCCAAGGTGCTGCTCGATACCTCGGGCGCCTCGCTCGAGGCTGCGCTCAAGTCCGAGGTCAAGCCTGAGCTGGTTAAGCCTAACCTGACCGAAATTAACGGCCTTCTGGGCACGAGCTTTACCACCGACGATGTGGACGAGCTCCGTTCCGCGCTCGCCTCTGACGCCCGCTTCTCCGATATCCCCTGGGTCGTCGTATCTATGGGCGCTGCCGGCTCCGTTGGTTTCCATAACGGCCGTGCGTTCCGCGCCAAGACCCCCGATATCCCCGCCGTTAACGCTACGGGCTCTGGCGATTCGACCATTGCCGGCTTCGCACATGCGATTGCTGCCGGAGCCGACGACGAGACGGTGCTGCGTACCGCCAACACCTGCGGCAAACTCAATGCCATGGATCCCATGACTGGCCACTTGGTTATGGATCGTTGGGACGAGGTTTACAACGGCGTTGTCGTGACCGAGCTGTAGGAGCTTGTGCTGCGGCCCCGGCATCGGTTGCCAGCTCATGTCGACGACAAGTGCAGTAGCATTATGCCGGGGCGCGACGCCGACACTGTCGTGTTCAATCCCGACCTTACCCTGGTCGAGACGCATGTGGGTGGCAACAGCGTCGGTAATGCGTTTGCCGAGTAGCCGCCAAAGAAACGATCCGAGAGGGGATTTAGATGATTTACGGTGCATTGGGCGATATCGAGGAGTACCGTGGAATGCTCAAGGGCCTCGACGTGCTGATCGACTGGCTCGAGGAGAACGATCCGGCGAAGCTCGAGGTCGGCAGCCATCCGATTCTGGGCGACAAGGTCTTTGCGAACGTCATGGCTCCCACGACGCGTCCCGAAGCCGAGGCTCACTATGAGACGCATCAGCGCTATCACGACCTGCAGATCGACGTCGAGGGTCGCGAGGCCTTTAAGGTTGCCACGGGCAGCCTGACGCTGGTTCAGGAGTTTGACGAGAAGGACGACTACGATCTGGTCGATTCCGACGCCTCGATCGCCGGCGATCTTGCTGACGACAAGTTTGCGCTGTTTGTTGCCGGCGAGCCTCACATGCCCACGCTCGAGTTCCAGGGCGATGGCGCGCAGCCGGTCAAGAAGATTTGCTTTAAGCTGCTTGCAGATGCTTACTGGGAGGAGTAGCGCGCTGCTCGGCTGAGCTGTTCGTGTTGCGAGCGTTATCCCTTGGGGGAGCTCGCTTGGGCCCCGCTGAACGCGGTTCCTTTGGGGATTGCGGTTGGCGGGGCTTTTGTTGAGTAGGAGAGTTTCCGGCGGCGTTGTGCTTGGATTGGCGGAAGCGCGCCCGAAATCAGCAACAAAAAAGCCGCCCGAAGGCGGCTATCTTGTGCAATGGAGCCAGCGACCGGGCTCGAACCGGTGACCCCCGCTTTACGAGTACGTGAATTCGGCATTTGACGAGATGAGGCCAATTTCACTGAATTAAAAGGAAGCGCAGGTAGAAATAGGTAATTAACAATTATTGAGCTAGCTATTAGAATCATATTTCCCACTATTTTCACACTTAGAGAGACTTGAAAGTGTGAAAAGTTTCGATTAGGCTTGCTGGCAAAGCTTTAAAGGCTTTGCCAGCAAGCCTAATCGAAAATCTAACGAGGGATATGATTGCAGGGATTGATAAAAAAGACCGCTCGCGGCACATCGGAATGCATCGATAAGAGCAAAGGCGTCTATCGGATTTATTTTTCCCTGGGAAAAGATCCGGAGACAGGACGGTACCGCCGTAGTCCGTCACGCAGGGTTCACTGCAGAAGCAAGAACCCGAAAAACTGGCCGAGTGAAGTCGCCAAGGCGCTGGAGGCCTATAGAGCTGAACTTGAGGGCGCTTCCAACCGTGGCAATGGTCCTCTGGGCCTATCAGATTATGCGGACAGGTTTCACGCGAACAGGGAGTCGACCATGGGATCACCTCTTGCTTATGAGCGTGAAGGTTTGGACATTCGTCACATACGCGAGCTGTTCGGCAATCCCGATCTCACTCGGCTTAAATCGGATGACGTTCGCACTGCTTATGCCAAGGCTAGAAAAGAAGGCCGATTCAGCGAAAGTGAAATTCGCCGCATCCACATCAAGCTCAAACAGGTAATGGAGGATGCCGTCGATAACGACCTCGTGGGCAAAAACCCTTGTAGGGGAGTGAAACTGCCCAAGCAGAATGTCGAGGCTCGTAAGGCGCTGAGCGCCGATGAGGCGGCAAGGCTTCTTGCGGTCCTTTTGGAGGAGAAGCCATCTTCCTTTATCACATGCACAATGCTTCTACTTCTCTGCGGTTTGAGGAAGGGGGAGGCCCTTGGTCTCTCATGGGAGGATTATGACCCCGACGCCAAGACTCTGAGGATAGTAAAGCAATATACGAACGACAGGACATTGAGGCCGCCTAAATCAAAGATGAGCAGGCGTAAGATTTCGGTTGGAAATGAACTTGCCGACTATCTGGACAGGTGGAAAGCCATTCAGCGGAGTGAGTTCGATTCCTTTGCAGTGGGGCAGACTGGAGAAACGCCCATTGTCCATTCCATTGGGATCGTTGACGCCGCCAACGGCAAACGGGCTCTTGTGACCCGGATGGATGGACATAACTATTCAAGGGCGTTTAGGCTGTTTGCGGCGAAAAACGGCTTCGGTACTTTTAAGGAGAGCAGGGAAGTCATTGGGAGTGACGGCGTCAAACGTACCCGCTATACGGGTTATAGCGGGCTGAAGCCTCATGAGCTTAGACATACGCAAGCGACTTTGCTCGTTGGTGCCAATGCGGACATTAAGACGATCCAGGCGCGTTTGGGCCATGCTAGCCCATCGACGACGCTGTCTATCTATAGCCACTTTATCGAGGCAAATGACCAGAAGGCAGCATCAGTGCTGGATGATCTGCTGAAGGGCTAAAAAGGGCTAAAAAAGAGGCCCCTTTGGGGCCTCTTTTTTAAGCGACATTGTTTCGGTAGATCATTGCGCCATATGGCGGCTCCAGCTCCATAGACTGATAGTAGCTGGCATCTAGAAGGTTGAAATAACAAATGATGGGGGCGGCTAGGTGCTCGTCCATATTTAGGTAATGTCCCTCATCATCTGTGACCAGTTTGACCTCGTCGCGCATCACGTCGGTCATGCGGGGCCAGAGTTTGGTTGCGCGCTGCAATTTGTCCTTTTGACTGTACTCTCCGTTATGGAAGAAGGCAAAATGAGGCGCATCGTATTTTGCGCCGCCGCGAATTTCGATAATTCCGACCTGGCTGCAAGACTTCGCGCATTCCTCTGTTTCCAATAAAGTCCAAGAGGAGGGGAGGACAGCGTAATCGCCGCCGAGGAGATCGACCCGTCTCATTCCCTGGGGTCTCTCCTCTTTCTCGCAATATAAAGAGAAATGGTCGTGGAGCCTCTGGAATTGCTCTCGATAAAGTTCCAATTGACTAAAACTCATTTCTTCTGATCCGTCAACGGGAAGGGCCTTCATTTCATTGGTGATTTGCCGAGCTTCCCTGAGGCACGCCTCATCGAGGGCCCTGGCGACCCTCGGCTGCAACCCCGTGAGCAGGTTGCATAGATAGTCGATAGCCTCGCCGGTGCTTCTGACTGATTCGGGGTTCTTGAGGCGTAGCTCTTCGATTTTCTCCGGGGTCGTCGCCTGAACAGTTGTTCCGAACTTAATTTTCCGCATCTTACTTCCGGATAATGGTAAACGTCCCATAACCACTCCAATCATCGTTATATATATATTAAATCAGTCAGACAATAAAGTCTATACAGTCAGAAAGTGAATTAGAAATTAGAACTGTAACTAGATATGATTGTGCAACAGACAGTGTTACAATATAAACAGTAAGCGCCTGACCAGCTTGTTTGAAAGGAGTTATTTTATTTTCGGTCATTGATTAAAAAGCCGCCCGCCCTTCCCTATCTAAGTTTGGCGACGAAGGGGGAGGGGCGAGCTAGCCTGAAAGGATTCTACCATGATTGTAGAGCCTGAACCGTACGCTGCCGTACAAGCATCAACTGCGGTTTCTTCTGATTCCAACTTGGGCCACGAGCGCCTTCTTGGCATCGCTGAAGTGTGCAAGATAACCGGCTTGAGTCCGGTTACGGCCTCGAAGATGATGAAGGAGAGCGGGCGCGCGATTGCGTTGCACCGCCGCATTTACATCCTTGAATCGAGCTTCTTTGCATACCTCCATGAATTGGAGGCGAGCGAACCGTGCCGGCTTTAAATCCCATGAGCGTCGGCCTCGACGAGACCGCCTTGCGTATCTTAAAGAATAGGCCGCTTGGGCATATCGAACACGGTGCGCTGGATACTATCCTCGGAGGTCTTCGTCAATACCTGTGCATCGTCCCCGGCGGACCCGGTACGGGTAAAACAACGTTTATGCAGCAAATCGCCGACGGATGGGCCATTGCTGGCCATCCGGTGGTCATCTTTGAGGGCGAGCTCGGGCGAGACAGCATGCTCGCGAAGAGCCTCACCCGCATCTCGGGCGGCGAGCTCACGCACGATGATATGAACGGCGATGGCATGTCTGAGGACAAACGCGGGCTCTTCGAGAAGGTTCTCGACATTTACGCCCGCAGCATCGCCGAGCGAATGTATATCATTCCTGGTGAAATTAAATATGCCGGGATGCGAAAGGCAATCGAAGAGGTTGCCGATAAACATGGCGAACCGCCACTGGTTATTGTTGATTACGCGCAAATCGTCTCTTTGCCGCAGGAACTGCGCATTGCCGACGAGCGTATCGGTCTCAAGCTCGTCGCTTCCGAGCTCCGCCGAATCGTGGATGAGGCCCATTGTCCGCTCTTCGCTATCTCATCAATTAACCGCGTTAATTACGACAAGCAGACCACCGGGCTTCAGGCGATAGGCGGGTGCAACATGTTCGAGTATTCGGCAGATCTCGTTATGTCGCTTTCTATTAAGGGCGATAAGCCCGAAGAGCGTAATGCCAATATGTTGCTTAAAAAACGGCCCGTCATTGCTTCAATCACAAAGAACCGTTACGGTTCCTGCGGTATTGTCGAGTTTGAGTTCAACGCACCAGCAGCGATGTTTACCGAAATCGGCTAATTATGGAGCCCGGACCCTACATTGGTGGATACCGGGCTCCCAATCCATGCTTGTCGTCCGATGAGCTCGCGCGCGCCGAGAACAGGGATCTTCCTCTGCTCTCGGCCGATGAGCTCATTTGGGAATGGAAGCGCCTGCTCGATGCTCTCGATATCTATAGAGAACAATGGCGACCATACCGTATATATCTCGGCAGCTTGCCGGGAGTCCCCTTCGATGTCTGGGCGAGGGTGAGGATTGGGCGCATCGGTCAGATGCTCCAAACAATTTCAACTTAATAAAAGGGGCGGGGCCGATGCGTCGGCCCCGCTCGGATTGGATGGTTATGACTTCCATGAATACGCATATCAACGTACGGATGAGTGAGTCGCAGCGTAAGGCTATCGAGGAGAAGGCGGCGGCCATGAACATGCCGGCGTCCTCCTTCATGCGCGATGCCGCCCTGCTCTGCGGCGAGAAGCCGGTCAGGGTCGCCGACGCGGGGGAACTTGCCGGTATCAGGACTGAGTTGAAGAAGATCGGCACGAACCTCAACCAGGCGGTCCGCGCCCTCAACACCTACGGGTCCGATCCGGTCGTCCTCAATAATCTCAACCGGGCGACATCAATCGTCTCGACGGCGGTGGGCTGGGTCAACGACCTACTCGCCCGTGCGAGAGAGTAGGTGGTTCTCGTGAAGGAGAAGCTGGTCATGGCGCTGGTTTTCGCAGCGCTGCTTACCGCGGGGTTTGCGCCACTTATCGCCATTCCCCTCGATTGCATGATCCTCGGATTTCCAATCGAGCTGAGCTCGATCGGATTCACCCTGAGCGTGGATAACACCATTTGGTGGTGGATTAACGTGGGGCCTCATTGCGTCCCTGGCTGTCTCGCCTCGTTCGCGCTGTTCCTGTCGGTATTCGTGCTCATGCAGCTATCGGCTTCCTCGAAGGAGCGAGCCGCCGACGGAGGTGTACTTGGGGAGGCGCGGGTGAAAACGGGGCCGGAGACCATCCGGGGCTCGGAGATTTGGGACGGGCACGGACAGCCGAAAAGCAGAGGATTCGTGTACGGGTTTGAGAAGACGCTGTTCGGCTCCAAGTATCTGTTCGAACCGAGGCGGCACATGTTCCTCGACGGCTCAACGGGTGCCGGAAAATCAAGATCGCTGCTGATCCCGACAATTGATCTGCTGACGTATGGGGCGGATGACGGGGAATCGAGGCCGCAGACCATTATCGTGTCCGATGTGAAGAGTGAGCTCATCGAGTTGACGGGCGACGAGCTGGAGCGTCGCGGGTACCGGGTGCTTCTGCTGGACGCCCAGCATCCCGAGAAGAGCGACACGTTCAATCCACTGGAAATGGTCGATAGGCTCGCGAACGGGGGGAATCTGCCGGGGGCTGAGCAGGCCGCGGATGCCGTCGCCCGTACGCTCATCGCCGGGGAGGGCGATGCGAAGGCGAGCCACTGGACGGAATCCGCGCGGTCGCTGCTCGCCGCGACGATCCTTCTGGTCGTGCTGGACGAGGGCTGCCCGCGGGGCTGCAAGCACCTCGCGACGGTCTACCACATCATGTGCCTGGGGACGGAGGGGGCCGGCGAGGATCCGTGTGAGCCGCTGAAGGGCCTGTTCCGTTCCCTGCCGCAGGGGCATCCGGCCCGCTCGCGTGCCTCACAGTTCATCTCGAGCGGCGGCAACGAGCTGAGGAGCATCGTTTCCACGCTAAAGGTCAACCTGAGGATCTACGCTTCGGCGCCGATTGCGCGAATGGTCTCGGGCGATGATATCGATCCGAGTAGAATCCTGAGCGAGAAGACCGCGCTGTTCCTCCACGTGATGGACGAGGGCTCCCCCTACAACGCGATCGCGGCGGTCCTGTTCGAGCAGCTCTACGCTGCCGTGTATTCCATCGCGGACGCAGCTGGTGGAAAGCTGCCGCGGCCGGTGTCCATCCTCGGCGACGAATGGGGGAACCTGCCGAAGGTCGAGTGCCTGCCTAGCCTTCTCAGCCTTGGGCGCTCGTACGACCTGTTCTGGATGGGCGCAGTCCAGAACATCTCTCAGCTGAACAAGTACGGCGAGCGCGACGGACGGAAGAAGATCCTGGCAAACTGCGGCGTCAAGGTCGCCATGAAACTGGGCGAGGCCGAGGACCGCCAGTATTTCACCGAGCTAGTCGGGAAGACGACGCGGCACACCATGGGAACCAGCTCGAGCAGGGGGCCTTCGGGCGGTACGGGGTCGACATCCTACAGCGAGCACGCCGACGACCTGATTCATCCTTGGGAGTGGACGGAGATGTCCCCCGACAAGGACGGCGTCATCGTGGTGAAGACCGCGGAGAACGGCGTGGGCAGGGAACATGCGGGGTGCTTCCGGGCCCCTGTCTGCGATTGCACGCGGATGCCGACGAAGGAGCACTTCGATCTGGGGACGCGCGAGCACGAGGCGGCCAAGAGGATGGAATACCAGGCCAGGCTGATATCAAGGCAAATGGGTCGGGAGGACGGCGTCGATCTCTGGACTCCCGAATTCGAGGAAGAGGCCGCGGAGCCGCCTGTTGCCGACGGATGGTCCGGCCTCTTCGTCGACTGACGGCGGTTTTTGAAGGGAGTTGGAAAATGACCGCAATCAAGCAGGCGAGCGTCATGAGCGGGGAGCACCTCCAAAACCTCAAGCGGTATTTCGATTGGGACAGGGAGAAAGTGAACTGCATCCCATTTCTTGGACTTTGAAATTAAGGTTCGAGAAAAGGGAGGCATCGGAAATGCCCCGCAGGAAGAAGGCAAGATACGGTCGCGAGATGAGGGCACGCGCCGCCGACCTGTTCGAGGCCGGCCTCGGCTTCGAACTCGCGGCCAAGAAGCTCGACGTTCCCGCCCCGGCGGTGAGAAAATGGCTCTACGCGTACCGGGCAACCGGGAGGAAGGGGCTGATCGGGATGGGCGAGAGCCGCAGGACCTACGACATGGAGACCAAGCTCGCCGTCGCGAGGGCCGTCGTGGACGAGGGGATGCCGCGGTCGGAGGCGATGGCCCGCTTCGGCATCGCCGCCGCCACATCGCTCGACCGCTGGTGCAGGCTGTACCGCGACGGCGGGCCGGAGGCGCTCGAGCCGGGACGCCGCGGCAGGCCGGAGGGCCCCGGGGGGCGGACGCGCGAGCGGGAGCTCGAGGAGCGCGTGCGCAAACTCGAGGCCCAGGTGGCGTATCTAAAAAAATCGATAGCCCTGAAAGCGGAGAAGAGCTCTCAAACTGGGAGAAAGCCCAGGTCGTAGCCTCCCTTTCAGGGCACCACCGCCTATGCGACCTGCTCGCGGCCGCGCGGCTCGCGCCGTCGAGCTACCACTATGCCGTAGCGCACCCGCCGAGAGCGACCCGGCCAGAGCTCCGGGAGGCCGTGCGCGAGATCTTCTCGAGGACGGCGAACGGGTGCGGCCACCGCCAGATAGCGATGTGCCTGAGGGCCGAGCTGGGCGCGAGGATAGCGGACAAGACGGTCCTCAAGATGATGCGGGAGCTCGGCATCCGCTGCGGCATCCGCCGGGAGACCGACTACCATCGCTACAACTCCTACCGCGGTCCGGTCGGCGAGAGATTCGACAACCTGATAGCGCGTGACTTTCGCGCGGGCGCCCCGTGGGAGAAGCTCGGGACCGACGTCACGGAATTCAGGCAGCCCTGGGGCAAGGCGTACTTCGCCCCGGTCTACGACTTCTGCACGAAGGAGATCGTCTCCTGGTCGGTGTCGACGAGCCCGGACATGGCCCAGCAGGAGGAGGTGCTCAGGCGCCTGTTCGCGAGGATGCCGGCCGGGGCCTCGCCGATCGTCCACAGCGACATGGGATGGCAGTACCAGCACCCTAGGTGGACCGGCGAGCTCAGGAGGCACGGCGCCAGGCAGAGCATGTCGAGAAAGGGCAACTGCCTAGACAACGGGGCGACGGAGCAGGTGTTCGGGCATCTCAAGGACGAGTTCTTCAGGGGCGTCGAGTGGGCCGACTTCGAGTCCTTCAAGAGGGACCTCGACGCCTATGTCGTGCATTGGAACACGAGGCGTCGCCAGGTGGCGCTCGGCGGCCTCACCCCGGTGGAGTTTCGGAAACGGCTATTGAAAGCGTCCTAGTGTTCGCTTCTAATAAAGAAGGCCAAGATTCGGGACGCAGTTCA
>DXLS01000074.1:0-76830 GCA_019414605.1 Collinsella sp. | reverse complement strand
GCCCGATTATTTTCCGGTTCGGCGAACAGCCGATCGTGTCAAATTTGGTCTAACAGAGCCACTTATTTTGGGGGAGAGGATACAAGCCGGGCATACAATGGATGTCGTTGTGTTGAGCTTACCGGGAGGTTGCTATGTGGGCATACGAGACGACGTTCTATCAGATCTATCCGCTGGGCTTTTGCGGAGCTCCGCGCGAAAACGCCGCCCCCGTTGCCGAGGATGAACTCGCCCAGGCTGCCAACGCCGCGCCTAACCCCGATGCTCCCATTATGAAAATCGCCCAATGGGCCGACTACCTGCAGAAACTCGGCGTTGGCGCCGTGCTCATCAACCCGCCGCTCGAGTCCGATAGCCATGGCTACGATACACGCAGCCTGCGCCATATCGACCGTCGCCTGGGTGGGGACGCCGACTTTGCCGCCGTATGCGACACGCTGCATGCCCATGGCATCCGCGTGGTGCTCGATGCCGTCTTTAACCACGTTGGCCGCGGTTTTTGGGCCTTCCGCGACGTGCAGGAGCGCAAGTGGGACTCGCCCTACAAGGACTGGTTCCACATCAGCTTTGACGGCGACTCGTGCTACGGCGACGGCTTTTGGTACGAGGGCTGGGAAGGCCATTTTGAGCTTGTGAAGCTCAACCTGCAAAACCCCGCCGTGGTCGATTACCTGCTTGAGTCCGTGCGTTGCTGGGCAGAGGTCTTTGGCATCGACGGCCTGCGCCTGGATGTTGCCTATATGCTCGATCGCGACTTCATGCGCCGCCTGCACGCCTTTACCCGTGAGCTCAAGCCCGACTTTGTGCTGATTGGCGAGACGCTCCACGGCGACTATAACCAGATCGCCAACGACGAGATGCTCGACTCCTGCACCAACTACGAGTGCTACAAGGGCCTGTACTCCAGCTTTAACTCGGTCAACATGTTCGAGATTGCCCACTCGCTGCATCGCCAGTTTGGCGGTGACCCGTGGTGCATTTATCGCGGCAAGCATCTGCTGTCGTTTGTCGACAACCACGACGTGCCGCGCCTGGCGAGCATCCTCACCGACAAGTCGTGCCTGCGTCCCGCCTATGGCATGCTCTTTGGCGTGCCGGGCATTCCGTGTGTCTACTATGGCAGCGAGTGGGGGATTGCTGGCGAAAAGGGCGGCCCCGATGGCGACTGGGCGCTGCGCCCTGCGCTCGATGAGCCTGCGCCCAACGAGCTGACGGCCTTCATCAAGCAGCTCGCGCACCTGCGCTCGGCAGACGACGCGGCGGCCCGTGCCCTCAACTATGGTGCCTATCGCAACGTGGTGATCCAGAACAAGCAGCTGCTGTTCGAGCGCGCCTACGACGATGCGACGGTGCTCGTGGCGGTCAATGCCGTGAACGAGCCCTATACCTTTGGAGCCGGTGAGCTCAACGGCTCTTTTGCCGACCTACTTGCCGACGGCGCGCCTACAGTCGAGCTAGCGGGTGCCCTTGAGCTTGCACCCTACGAGGTGCGCTATCTGTTGAGGGCCTAGGCCATGGCTGCGTCCGACGAGGGCTATCAACATATTGAGCATGGGTTTGAACCCGTGTTTGACGAGCGCTCGCGCGTTTTGGTGCTCGGATCGTTTCCCTCGGTGCTTTCGCGCGCCAACGCCTTTTATTACGGCAACCCTCAGAATCGCTTTTGGCGTGTGATGGCCGCGTGCCTCGGTGTGCCCGTGCCGCCCAACGAGGGAGACTCTTTGGCGAGCGGCGAGCCCGCGACGCTCGACGCCTCGGTTGCTGCCAAGCGGGTTATGCTGCTCAACGGCGGTGTGGCCCTGTGGGACGTGATCGAGAGCTGTGACATCAAGGGCTCAAGCGACGCGAGCATCAAAAACGTCGTTCCGGCGCATGTCGAGCGCATTGCCGGCGCAGCTCCCATTGAGCAGGTGATATGCAACGGTGGTACAGCTGGCCGGCTCTACAAGCGCTATCTACAAGAACGCACCGGGCTGCCCGCCATCGTCCTGCCCTCGACAAGTCCCGCCAATGCCGCCTGGCGTCTGGGGCGTCTTGTTGAGCGTTGGCACGAAGCCGTTGACTGGGGCGCCCTGTAATTTAGATATCTGATTGAGCATGGGCGCCGAGGCGTTTGATGATGGCGCGCCAGATTAGCGCGGGCACAGCAGGCCTAGCGCGCGCCATGCCGTCGGCGTCGACGCTACCGGCATTGCCACCGCCAAGCAGCTGCGCATGCTCAATGGAGCAGCCTATGCGCACGGCGCCCACAAGCTTATCCATCGCTTCCGAAAATGGTCGGCGCAAGAGGCCCATGCGTGGGGAATGGCGAAGCGCTGCGATGCCGCTGCCGGCGCAGATGGCAACGCCGCCACACCACAATTGGTCATGGCGCTCACATGCCTTGTGCAGGCGAACGGCGGTCCCACGCGCCTGCTCAGCGCCCTCTTGTGCGGCTCGAATCGCGGCATAGACGCGTGTTCCCGTACCGCCAAAGCGCTCAAGCGCCTGCTCGATAGCTGTCAACGTCTCATCGTCAGCCACATCTTCAATGGCCAGCACGATGCCGTCGGCAACGCTGCCGGCGTCATTTGCCTTCAAGTCGACTGGGCGGGGGAGTACAGTGCCGGAAAGCTGTGCATAGGCGGCGATGGCATCCTGCAGGTCCCAGAGCAAAAACTCAAGATCGGCGCTCTCGGGAATACGGACAAACGCGATGTTATGCAGTGTTTTTGGTACATCGCCGCGTGCGGTCGTCTCCATGCCGCCTCCTTTCCGGTCGGTTTCCGTTTAGGTTACACCGTATGACGGCGCTTCGCCGCGCTATCCTAGTGCAACCCTTACGAAAGGAACGCCATGCGTCTGCCCATGAATACCTCGCTTGCCACGCTCAAGCCCTCCGGTATCCGCCGGATCAACGCGCTCGCCGCCCAGCATCCGGGGTGCATCGCGCTCGCGCTCGGCGAGCCCGATTTTCCCACGCCCGATGTGATTAGCGCCGAGGTGACCGCCGCACTGGGCCGCGGCGACACACACTATCCGCCCAACAACGGTCGCCCCGCCCTGCGCGAGGCACTGTCCGAATATATGGGTGACGCGGGTCTGGCGTTTTCCGCCGATGAGGTCATCCTGACCGACGGCGCGACCGAGGCCCTGTCGGCAACATGCATGGCTATGCTCAACCCCGGGGACGAGGTCATCATTCCCACGCCGGCCTTTGGCCTGTACGAAAGCATCGTCGTGGCCAACCACGCCAAGGCGGTCTTTTTGGATACAGAGCCTGCGCAATTTCAGATTGACGAGGATGCGCTTCGCGCCTGTGTGACCCCGGCGACCAAGGCCATCGTTATCTGCTCGCCCAACAATCCCACGGGCTGCATTCTCAACGCGGCATCGCTCGACGTCGTGGCGCGCGTGGCAGAGCAGGCGGGCATCTACGTAGTCTGCGACGACGTATACAACCGCTTGGTCTACGCGGACGGCTATGAGCGCTTTGCCCAGCGACACCCAGAACTGCGCGAGCAGACGGTCGTCATCGAGAGTTTCTCCAAGCCCTGGGCCATGACCGGCTGGCGCTTGGGTTGGCTCGCAGCCGCAGCCCCCGTCATCGCCGAGATCGCAAAGGCTCACCAATACCTAGTATCGAGTGCCGTCTCCTTCGAAATGGACGCCGCAGCTCAAGCCCTCACCGTCGACCCAACCCCCATGCTCAAAGTCTACCGAGCCCGCCGCGAACGCGTCCTCGCAGCCTTATACGCCATGGGCCTCGACGTAGTAGAGCCCGCAGGAGCCTTCTACGCTTTCCCCAACATCAAACAGTACGGCCTAACAAGCGAAGATTTCTGCATCAAAGCCATCAAAGAGGCAAACGTAGCCCTAGTCCCGGGCGACTGCTTCGGCACCGAAGGTCATATCCGCCTAAGCTACTGCGTCTCCGACAAAGACCTAGACGAAGGCCTCCACCGCCTGTCCACCTTCATTTCAACCTTTTAGCCCTCAGGGATGCAACACATCAGCCCACCGACCCAAGCATTATGAGTGGGGCACGTCGCTCAACGGACACGAGGATTCGCAGCAAAGTTACCGCAGCTCCGGTCCGAGGGGCCGGGTTGAGATTTTCGTAGATTCCGCACGAGCCGAAGAGCACTTAATGTGCTCTTCGTGCGAGCCAGGACTTGACCGAGCGAAAATCTCAACCCGGCCCCTCGGACCGGAGCGTATGCAGGGTTTGTGTACGAATCCTCGCGCCCGTTGACCGACGCCGGGGTCCCCGCCATAATACTTTCGGTTCACGCACGAATCCGCTGCCAGAGACAGCCGGTGCAAACGGGCATCGCCCGCAAGCTTAATGGGATATCCCGCCAGCCGAGGTGGTCGAGTAGATATGTCTTCTCGCCCCCGTCGCTCATGCAGCGCGGGGGCTTTCTTTTTGGACATGCCCCCGTCACGTCCTTGTGGCGGACCGTGCCCGGAAAGAATTCGAGGAGGTGTAATTCATGCCCCAGCAGTACAAAATCGACAAGGTTGCAGAGATCGAGTCCCGTATCGCCGAGAACGCCGGTCTGTTCGTCGTCAATTACAACGGTCTGACGGTTAAGCAGGCTCAGGAGCTGCGTCATCAGCTTCGCGAGTGCGGCGCCGAGA
The DNA here is from genome assembly GCA_019414605.1 of Collinsella sp. Taxonomy (GTDB): domain Bacteria; phylum Actinomycetota; class Coriobacteriia; order Coriobacteriales; family Coriobacteriaceae; genus Collinsella. Next base: position 72,207 of record DXLS01000074.1, on the reverse strand, counting down.
TGAAGGTCTACAAGAACAACCTGGTCAAGATCGCACTCAAGAACCAGGAGCAGCCCGAGCTCGACGAGATCCTCGCCGGCCCCGTCGCTTATGTGTTCTACGAGTCCGAGCCGGTCGAGGCCGCTAAGGCCCTTAAGGACTTCTCCGCTAAGTCCAAGGGCGTCCTTGAGATCAAGGGCGGTATCTCCGACGGCAAGGCCGTTTCCGCTGATGATGTTAAGGCTATCGCCGAGCTGCCCACCAAGGATCAGCTTCTCGGCCAGATCGCCGGTCTCATCTCCGGTTTCGCTCGCGACATCGCTGTCTGCGTCAACGGCGTTTCCTCTGGTCTCGCTCGTTCGATCCAGCAGGTCTCCGAGCAGAAGGCAGCCTAGTCGCTGTTTTCACCCGCGGCGGCAACGCCGCACCCCTGGCGTATTCGCGCTGTGTTTTAACTGATCTCCGTGCATTCGCACGGAAACCGAAAGGACTTAGAAATGGCTAAGCTTACCACCGATGAGATCATCGATGCTCTTAAGGAAATGACCCTTCTCGAGGCTTCCGAGCTCGTCAAGGCTATCGAGGACACCTTCGGCGTTTCCGCCGCTGCTCCTGCCGCTGTTGTCGCCGCTCCCGCTGCTGGCGCTGCTGAGGCCGAGGAGAAGACCGAGTTTGACGTCGTGCTCGAGGGCTTCGGCGACAACAAGATCCAGGTCATCAAGGCCGTCCGTGAGCTCACCAACCTTGGCCTGAAGGAGGCCAAGGAGGTCGTCGAGGGCGCTCCCAAGGCTGTTCTCGAGGGTGCCAAGAAGGAGGACGCCGAGGCTGCCAAGGAGAAGCTCGAGGCTGCTGGCGCTGCTGTCACCCTCAAGTAATCAGGCTCTCTCGCCAGATTTCTTTGCAGACGGGGTTCGCGTTGCGAGCCCCGTCTTTTTTGTTATGACCCCTTTATTTTGTGGCTCGGCATGCAAATTGCCGCCGTTTGCGGTGGTTTGGGGTCGCTACCGCTGGGCGATAAAATTGCACCATTCGAGCAATTATTTGCGTTGACCTGCTGAAGAATGGCGCTTGCCTGCATTAACGTTAATTAGCAGCGGTAAGATAATTCGGTATCGCAATTTGGTCTGCGGCCGCCGTGCCGCACGCACAGGGCGCATCCTGCGCCTGCGAAAGGATCCTTGAATAATATGAAGGCAATCATCCCCGCCGCCGGTCTTGGCACGCGTTTTCTGCCTGGCACCAAGTGCACGCCCAAAGAGATGCTGCCGGTTCTCGACAAGCCGGTCATCCAGTATGTCGTCGAGGAGGCGCTCGACCCCGAGGAGGTCGACGACGCCATCATCGTTACCTCGCCCGGCAAGCCCGAGCTGCTGAACTACTTCCAGCCCGACCGTTCGCTCGAGAACCTGCTACGCGAGCGCGGTAAGGACGCCTACGCCGACGCTGTCGCCCATGCGGGCGGTATGCCGGTTGACTTCCGTTATCAGTACGAGCCCAAGGGCCTCGGTCACGCCATTCGCTCTGCTGCCGACGCTGTGGCAGGGGAGAACTTCCTGGTTCTTCTGGGCGACTATGTTGTGCCCAACCGCGACATCTGTGACAAGATGCTCGCTGTCTCCAAGGAGCACGGTGGCGCTTCGGTTATCGCCGTTGCCGCGTGCGCTCCCGAGGAAGTCAGCCGCTATGGCGTCATCGCCGGCGATCGCGTGGGCTCTCTCGAGGGCTTCGAGAATGCCGCCGATGACGAGCCCGGTGCCGTTTGGCGCATCGGTGGTCTGGTCGAGAAACCCGCTCCCGAGGCGGCTCCGTCCAACCTGTACATCGTTGGTCGCTACCTGCTGAGCCCGTTGGTCATGGACCTGCTGGCCGATCAGCAGGCCGGTAAGGGCGGCGAGATCCAGCTGACCGACGCCATGGCCCGCTCGCTCGACCGCGAGGCCATGTACGCTGTCGTTATCGACCCGCTGTCGGGCTACGATACCGGTACCCCGTCTGGTTGGATGGCCACCAACGCCCTCATGGCTGCAAACGATCCTCGCTTTGCCGGTGCCTTCTGGGACGCCATCGACGAGCGCGGCGGATTGATGCGCAAGTAAGCCTTCGGACATCGACATTTACGGGCGCGGACCTCGGTTCGCGCCCGTTTTTTATAAGAGCTGCGATTTCCGGCTCTCTGTTCACAGAAAATATATGAACATATGTTCGATACACATACATCTACCTGCGTGTTTTCTGTCGAAAAACTTTGCTACTCCAAAAACTCAATCGCGTCAAGGCTTTTCTTGCCCAACGGTCGCTACCTGATAAACTATTAGGTTGCGATAACTGGCGAAGCTATGCCTCGCCAACCCACCGAGCATTTCCGTGAAGGAGGAAAAACCTGGTGACCTACGCATACACTGCCACTGAGCGCAAGCGCGTCAGCTTCGGGAAAATCCCGGAGGCCATGGAGCTCCCCAACCTTATCTCTGTTCAAAGGGAATCCTTTGAGCGTTTTAAGGACGAGGGCCTTCGTGAGGCGTTCAAGGAATCCAGCCCCATCCAGAGCCAGAACCATGTTCTCGAGGTTACCTTCGGCGAGCATCAGTTCGGCGACCCCGCGCACACCGTCGAGGAGTGCCGCGAGAAGGATATGACCTATCAGGCTCCGCTTCTGACCGACGTCCGTCTCACCAACAAGGAGACCGGCGAGATCAAGGAGCAGCTCGTCTTTATGGGCGACTTCCCCATGATGACCGATCAGGGCACCTTCATCATCAACGGTACCGAGCGTATCGTCGTCTCGCAGCTCGTCCGCTCCCCGGGCGTGTACTACAGCTCCGAGATGGATTCAGGCAAGCAGATCTACAAGGCCCAGATCATCCCGTCCCGCGGTGCCTGGCTTGAGTTTGAGGTCGACAAGCGCGACCAGCTCATGGTCTCCATCGACCGTAAGCGCAAGCAGAGCGCCACGATGTTCCTGCGCGCCCTTGGCATCGCCGTCACCAACGACGACATCATCGAGCTGCTCGGCAACTCCGATGTGATCAAGCGCACCCTGGAGCGCGACACCGCCCTCACCCGCGAGGACGCCCTCATCGAGATCTACCGTCGCCTGCGCCCGGGCGAGCCTCCCACCGTGGACGCTTCCCGCAGCCTGCTCGAGGGTCTGCTCTTCAACCCGCAGCGCTACGACCTGGCCCGCGTCGGTCGTTACAAGGTCAACAAGAAGCTCAACCTCACCACCGAGGAAGAGGTCACGGTGCTCACCGACGAGGATATCGTCGCGACGCTGCGCTACCTGCTGTCCCTCGCTGCCGGCGAGCAGGGCTTCAAGGTCGACGACATCGACCACTTTGGCAACCGCCGCATCCGTACCGTCGGCGAGCTCGTCGCCAACCAGTTCCGTATCGGCATGAGCCGTATGGAGCGCGTCGTCCGTGAGCGCATGAGCTCCCAGGACATCGACGAGATCACCCCGCAGTCGCTCATCAACATCCGCCCGATCGTTGCCTCCATCAAGGAGTTCTTCGGTTCCTCGCAGCTCTCGCAGTTCATGGACCAGGCGAACCCCCTGACCGGTCTGACCCACAAGCGCCGTCTGTCCGCACTCGGCCCTGGCGGTCTTGCCGGCCACAAGTCGGGCTCCAGCCGCCGCACCAACGTGCCGACGGCCGTCCGCGACGTTCACAACTCGCACTACAGCCGCATGTGCCCGATCGAGACCCCCGAAGGCCCCAACATCGGCCTGATCGGCTCGCTCGCCCTCTACGCCCGCGTCAACGAGTATGGCTTCATCGAGGCTCCGTTCCGTCGCGTCGAGAACGGCGTTGCCACCGACCAGATCGACTGGATGACCGCTGACGAGGAAGAGAAGCACGTCATCGCGCCGGCCAACACGCCGCTCGATCCCAAGACCAACGAGTTCATCACGACCGATGCCGAGGGCAAGATCGTCCGTCCGCACACCGTGATCGCCCGTACCCGCGACTTCGACGGCTCCTTCGGCGCTCCCGCCGACGTGCCTGTCGAGGACGTCGACTACATGGACGTCTCGCCGCGTCAGATGCTCTCCGTCGCAGCCACGCTGATCCCGTTCCTTGAGCACGACGACGCCAAGCGTACGCTGATGGGCGCTAACATGCAGCGTCAGGCCGTGCCGCTGGTTCACCCCGCCGCTCCCTATGTCGGTACCGGCATGGAGCGTCGCGCTGCTCTGGACTCCGGCGAGGTCACCCTGGCCAAGAACGCCGGCGAGGTCATCTTTGCCGACGCCGCCAAGATTATCGTCAAGCATGCCGGCGGCATGGACGAGTATCGCCTGGCCAAGTACCAGCGCTCCAACCAGTCCACCTGCATCAACCACCGTCCGCTCGTGCGCGTCGGTGACACCGTTGAGCAGGGCGAGCCTCTGGCCGACGGTCCTTCGACCGATCACGGCGAGCTCGCACTGGGTCAGAACCTCACCGTGGCCTACATGCCGTGGGAAGGCTTTAACTACGAGGACGGTATCGTCGTGTCCGAGCGCCTGGTGGCCGAGGACCTGCTGACGACCATCAACATCACCCGTCACGAGATCGACGCCCGCGACACCAAGCTCGGTCCCGAGGAGATCACCCGCGAGATCCCGAACCTCTCCGAGGACATGCTTGCCAACCTCGACGAGGACGGCATCATCCGCATCGGCGCCGAGGTCGGCCCTGGCGACATCCTGGTCGGCAAGGTCACGCCTAAGGGCGAGAGCGCTCTGACCGCCGAGGAGCGCCTGCTGCGCGCCATCTTCGGTGCCAAGGCCCACGACGTCCGCGACACCTCCCTTAAGATGCCTCACGGCGCTTATGGCCGCGTCATCGACGTCGTCCGCTTTAGCCGCGAGAACGGCGACGACCTGGCTCCCGGCGTCAACGAGCAGGTGCGCGTCTACGTCGCCCAGCGTCGTAAGATTCAGCAGGGCGATAAGATCGCCGGCCGCCACGGCAACAAGGGTGTTATCTGTAACGTTCTGCCGGTCGAGGACATGCCCTACATGGCTGACGGTACCCCGATCGACGTTATCCTCAACCCGCTGGGCGTTCCCTCGCGTATGAACGTCGGCCAGCTGCTCGAGTGCCACCTTGGCTGGGCTGCTGCCTGCGGTTGGGATACCGAGCAGGCCGACTCCGACAAGTATGTCCCCGGTCCGTTCTTCACTGCGACGCCCGTCTTCGACGGCGCCAAGGAGGACGAGATCGCCGAGGTCATCCGTCGCGCCAACAAGAACATGCTCAACAAGGCCACCGCTGCCTTTGGCGACCACATGCGCCCCGAATTCGTCACCCAGCTTGACGAGCGCGGCAAGACCCGTCTGTTCGACGGCCGCACCGGCGAGGAGTTCCGCGAGCCCATTACCGTGGGTACGTCCTACATCCTCAAGCTCGGCCACATGGTCGACGACAAGATCCACGCCCGTTCGACCGGCCCTTACAGCCTGGTTACCCAGCAGCCTCTGGGCGGCAAGGCCCAGTTCGGCGGCCAGCGCTTCGGCGAGATGGAAGTTTGGGCACTGTACGCATACGGTGCTTCCAACGTCCTGCAGGAGATCCTGACCGTCAAGTCCGACGATACCGTGGGCCGCGTCAAGACCTACGAGTCCATCGTCAAGGGCGAGAATGTTCCGGTCCCGGGTATCCCCGAGTCCTTCAAGGTTCTCGTCAAGGAGATTCGCTCCCTCGCACTGGACATCGAGCCCATGCACGATGCCGACGAGGACGCCTCCGCCCCTGTGACCGCCGAGGAGACCTCCGCTCTCGACGACCTGGCTGCGCTCGCCGGCGTTGACGCCGACGTCGAGGCCCAGGATGCCGAGACCGCCGAGGCACCCGAGGCTGTCGCCGCCACGACCACTGATAAGGAGTAGTTGACTGTGGCAGATTTCGAAGCTACTGATTTTGACTCGGTAAAGATCTCCCTTGCCTCCGCCGACCAGATCCGTTCCTGGTCGCACGGTGAGGTCAAGAAGCCGGAGACCATCAATTACCGTACCCTCAAGCCCGAGAAGGACGGCCTGTTCTGCGAGAAGATCTTCGGTCCCGCCAAGGACTGGGAGTGCTCCTGCGGCAAGTACAAGGGCATCCGCTTTAAGGGCATCGTCTGCGAGCGCTGCGGCGTCGAGGTCACCTCGGCCAAGGTGCGTCGCGACCGCATGGGCCACATCGAGCTCGCCGCTCCCGTGTCCCACATCTGGTACTTCAAGAGCCCCACGAGCTTCCCGATGAGCCGTATGCTCGACATCAAGTCCAAGGACCTCGAGAAGGTTCTGTACTTTGCCAGCTACATCATCACCGAGGTTGACTATGAGGCCCGCGAGGCCGACGCCGACGACCTGCGCGAGGAGCTCGCCGCCGATCTGGAAGAGATCGATGCCGAGTGCGCCCGCCAGATCGAGTCCCTCAAGGAGCAGGGCGACCCCGAGAACTTTGACGAGTTCTCCGACGAGGAGCCGCTGACCCCCGAGGAGATCGCCTCTGGCATCGTCGACATTGAGGAAGAGTGCAAGGACGAGAAGCAGCTCCGCACGGACGCCTTCAACGCCTTCATGAAGCTCACCGAGCGCGACCTCATCTCCGATGAGCCGCTGTTCCGCGAGATGACCCGCTACTACTCCATGTACTTCAAGGGTGGCATGGGTGCCGAGGCCGTCCGCGACCTGCTCGCTGCCATCGACCTTCCTTCCGAGGCCGAGAAGCTCAAGGCCATCATCGCCGACGAGGACTCCCAGAAGCAGAAGCGCGAGAAGGCCGTCAAGCGCCTCGAGGTCGTTGACGCCTTCCTGAAGGGCGGCAACAGCCCCGCGAACATGATTCTGGACGTCATCCCGGTCATTCCGCCCGATCTGCGCCCGATGGTCCAGCTCGACGGCGGCCGCTTCGCCGCGTCCGACCTCAACGACCTGTATCGTCGCGTGATCAACCGTAACAACCGACTCAAGCGCCTGCTCGACCTGGACGCCCCTGCGATCATCGTGAACAACGAGAAGCGCATGCTCCAGGAGTCCGTGGACGCCCTGTTCGACAACGGCCGTCGTGGTCGCCCGGTCTCTGGCCGTGGCGGTCGCCCGCTCAAGTCGCTCGCCGAGGCCCTCAAGGGCAAGCAGGGTCGTTTCCGTCAGAACCTGCTGGGCAAGCGTGTCGACTACTCCGGCCGTTCGGTAATCGTTACCGACCCCAAGCTGCTGCTGCACCAGTGCGGTCTGCCCAAGACCATGGCGCTGGAGCTCTTCAAGCCCTTCGTCATGAAGCGCCTGGTCGAGCTTGGCAAGGTCGAGAACATCAAGGGCGCCAAGCGCGCTATCGACCGTGGTGCCACCTTTGTGTGGGACATTCTCGAAGAGGTCATCGACGGCCGCGTCGTGCTGCTCAACCGTGCACCGACCCTGCACCGTCTGTCCATCCAGGCCTTTGAGCCGGTGCTGGTCGAGGGCAAGGCTATCCACCTGCACCCGCTGGTCTGCTCGCCCTTCAACGCCGACTTCGACGGCGACCAGATGTCTGTCCACGTGCCGCTGTCCAGCCAGGCTCAGGCCGAGGCTCGCGTGCTCATGCTCTCTGCGAACAACCTGCGCTCGCCGGCATCCGGCAAGCCGGTTAACATCCCCTCGCAGGACATGATCATCGGCGTGTACTACCTGACCCAGGTCCGCGACGGTCTGCCGGGCGAGAACCACGTGTTCTCGAGCTTCGACGACGCGCTGCACGCCTATGACTGCCGCTCCGAGGTCGACATGCAGGCCAAGATCCAGGTCCGCGTGTCCGCCGAGAACGCCAACGTCATCAACGAGGACGGCACCCGTATCTTCCGCGTCAAGAACGGCAAGAACGAGTTCGTCGACTACGACGTCACCGGCAACAAGACCGCGCGCTTCGAGACTTCTATCGGCCGCATCATCTTCAACCGCCAGTGCCTGCCCGAAGACTATGAGTTCATGAACTACAAGATGGTCAAGGGCGACGTGGCTAAGCTGGTTGCTGACTGCTGCGATCGTTACCCCGAGGCCAAGGTCGGCCCGATCCTCGACGCCATCAAGTACTCCGGCTTCCACTACGCTACCCGCGCCGGCCTCACCATCTCGGTGTGGGACGCTCTCATCCCTGCCGAGAAGCAGGAACTGCTCGACCGCGCCCAGGCCAACGTCGACCAGATCAACGAGTACTTCGAGGAGGGCTTCATCAACGAGACGGAGCGCCACATCGAAGTCGTTAACGAGTGGACCGCTTGTACCGATAAGGTTGCAGCGCTCATGCTCGACATGTTCGACGAAGAGAACCCGCTGTACATGATGGCCGACTCCGGCGCCCGTGGTTCTAAGACCCAGCTGCGTCAGCTCGGCGGCATGCGTGGCCTGATGGCAGACATGTCCGGCGAGACAATCGACCTTCCCATTAAGGCGAACTTCCGCGAGGGCCTGCTGCCGCTCGAGTACTTCATTTCGACCTACGGCGCCCGTAAGGGCCTGGTCGATACCGCATCCCACACCTCGGACTCTGGTTATCTGACCCGTCGTCTGGTCGACGTGGCCCAGGACGTCATCGTCCGCGAGGAGGACTGCGGTACGCACGAGGGCGTCACCTACAACCTCATCATCCCCGGCACCGCCGACCTCAACACCGACCTCGTCGGCCGTTGCTTCATTGAGGACGTCGTGGCTCCCGATGGCACCGTGCTCTTTGAGCAGGACGGCTACATCGAGAAGGTCGCCGACATCCAGAAGATGGTCGATGCCGGCCTTAAGAAGGTCAAGCTTCGCGCGCTGCTCACCTGCCGCTCCAAGTACGGCGTGTGCCAGAAGTGCTACGGCTGGGATCTTTCCACCCGTCGTCCGGTCGCCATCGGTACCGCGGTCGGCATTATTGCCGCCCAGTCCATCGGCGAGCCCGGTACGCAGCTTACGATGCGTACCATTCACTCCGGCGGCGTCGCTGGCGTCGACGATATTACGCAGGGTCTGCCTACGGTCAGCCGTATGTTCGATATCGTCGGCAACGTCAACGAGAAGATCCTGGGTCGCGAGGCCGAGCTGGCTCCGTACTCCGGTCACCTCTCGATTAAGCCCGAGAAGTCCGAGTACGTGTTGACGCTCACCGACTCCGAGGATCACACCCGTGTCCTCGACGAGCGTCGCGTCCCCGCTTCGGTGCGCTTTATGCCCGAGATCGAGGACGGCTGCGAGGTTCGCGCCGGCGACCAGATCACCAAGGGCTTCGTCAACTTCCGCAACCTGCGCAAGCTGACCGACATCGAGTCGACGATGCACACCTTCGTCGAGAGCGTCAAGGACGTCTACACCAGCCAGGGCGTCGACCTGAACGACAAGCACATCGAGGTGCTCGCACGTCAGATGCTGCGTCGCGTTCAGATCACCAACCCCGGCGACTCCAAGTACCTGCTTGGTCAGTACGTTGACCGCTACGAGTTTGCCGACGAGGTTGAGCGCGTTGCCCGTCTGGGCGGTCAGGCTCCTGTGGCCGAGCCCGTCATCCTGGGTACGCTCAAGGTCGCGTCCAACATCGATTCCTGGCTGTCGAGCGCTTCGTTCATCCGTACCGCCGGCGTCCTTACCGAGGCTGCCATCGAGGGCAAGGTCGACCACCTGCTCGACCTTAAGTCCAACGTCATCGTCGGTAAGAAGATCCCGGCTGGTACCGGCCTCAAGCCGTACGCCAACGCCAAGCTGACGTATCGCACGGCCGACGGCTACGTGGATATCGACGGTCCGGCTTCGCCCAACGCCAAGTCGCTGCCCGAGTGGGCTCCTGTGGAGCTCAAGGACCTGGACGAGCAGCTTCCGCAGCAGCTCGACTGGGTCGGCTACGACGAGTTCGGTGGTGCTGACGGTTCGTTCACCCGCAACGGCCACACTATCTCCGCCGAGAAGGCTCGTCTGTACCTGTTCGACGACCTGGGCGTGTCGCAGCGCTGGACCAACAAGTTCAGCGAGGTCGGCATCGAGACGGTCGGCGACCTGGTCGGCAAGTCCGAGGAGGATCTGCTGCGCATCGACGGCATCGGTGCCAAGGCGATCGAGGAGCTCCGTGACGGCCTCGAGGCCCACGATCTGCTCTACATCCTCGAGAACAACGACGACGTTGCCGACGAGGAAGACCTCTCGCAGCTGCTGCAGATGGTCTTTAGCCCCGACGGTCCGGACGACATCCTGCTGGGCACCTCCGCCACGCCGACGCATCACGCCGACGCCGACGAGGAGCTCCTGGGCGCCCCGATCGACGACAAGAAGGCTCCCGCCAACGGTGCCATCAACGAGGACATGGCTTCCCTCGACGAGCTGCTCAACCAGCTCGTGGACACCGACGACGCCGAAGAGGCCAAGGACAACGACGAGGAGTAATTTCCAAGTACGTTAACCGTCCTTCCAAAGACCCGTTTCCCAACAGGGAAGCGGGTCTTTTTTTGTGAGGAACGTTGCCCCGACGAGCACGTCGGATTCCCGGAACGGGCCGCCCGCTGTTTAAGTTTGTCGCGAGTTCCGCACGCAAAGGAAAGCACTTAATGTGCTTTCCGTCTTGCGCAGGACTGTAGAGCAGCAAGCTTAAACAGCGGGCGGCCCGTTCCGGGAATCTACCCCGCGCACAGAAGGGGATTCCTTTTGCCAAAAAGGGACAGGTTTATTTTGGTAGGTTTTTCCTGCTTGGATTTGAAACATTTCGTTCGGCCAAAGCGTATCTATGGTGAGGACCTCATCAAGAACCATCAGCGTCACCGGGAGGTGATTATGGAAGAACAAGCATTTAGACAGGCGGTTGAAGATCACCGGGATGTCGTGTTTCGAATCGCATTGACGTACCTGCGCGATCGCGCCGATGCCGACGATGTTGCCCAAGACGTCTTTCTTAAGTTGCTTAAAAGCGATGGACACTTTGAAAGTTGGGAGCATCTTCGCCGCTGGCTTATCCGGGTCACGATCAATGAATGTAAATCGCTCTTTCGAAAGCCATGGAGGCGTGTGGAGGATATTGAGAACCTGGCCGATTCGCTTTCGGCGGCGCAGGATGAGACCAAGGCGGTCCTGTCAGACGTTATGCGACTTCCGGAGCGATTCCGCGTTCCCATCGTGCTCTATTACTATCTGGGCTTTTCGACCTCAGAGATTGCCGAGTTGATGCATGTACCAGCCGCGACCGTTCGAACGCGTTTAGCTCGTGGTCGATCGAAGCTCAAATTCATCCTAGAGGAGGGCGACCGTGAAATCCAATCAAATCAAGCAGGCCTTCGAGTCCATCCAAGCCGATAGCGACCTTGCCGACCGTGTTATTGATGCTGCGGCTGGAGAGCCGCTTCGTCGAAAGGGTCACGCGAAGCCTCTGTATGTTGCCGTAATCGGATGTCTTGCCGGAGTACTGGCGACCGGAGGGGTCGCCTACGCCGTTATCAATTCCAGCTATTTTGCCTCAGCCTGGGGAAACCACGGCAATGGGGATTCCATTACCTGGACCAACGGCGGCTCAACGGGGGCTAAATACACCTACACCAGAGAGTTTGGTGACGGCATTGCGCCCCAAAGCCTGGAGGGCACAGTCCAGAAGGTTAATCTGTCCGTCGAGGGTAACGGCTATACGCTTGATATCCATGAGATGGCTATCGATAAAAACGGTTGCGGTGCCGTGACGTTTACGCTGTCCAATCCAAATGGCGTTAACTACTACAAGCCGGCAGCAGAGACGGGCGAACTTGTTCTCTATGGTGAAGAAGAACAAGGCATCGGCACGCCCAGCATGAACTTCGGCGAGGAATGGGCTGACACACGCTGCACCATTGATAAGGACACATCAAGCGACACGGTCATTAATGGCACGATGTACTTTGCCTCTATGGATCGCGAGCGAGGTTTTCAGCATGCGGTCACCTGGAATATCTCGTGGACCGAGGGCGAAGGCGAGGATGCGAAGCCGTTCGAGGCATCGACGCCCGAGTTTAGCGTTGGAGCTTACGTCGATACAAAGGAACTCCGCTCCGATGACTCGCCTCTCGAGATCAGCCCGTTTTCTATCCAGACACACATCGATGATCTGGGCATTGACGCAGTCACGAAAAAGTTGACCGTTACCTACAAGGATGGATCGGAGCAGATTATCGAAGATGATGCTGCGGGCGCGTACAATTTATATGTCTCGCTGACGCGCAATAGCGGAGAGAACATCTCGGTGCCGACAAAACTGATCAATGTCGATCAAGTGGTCTCGGTAACCCTTGAGGGCACGAGGTACACATCAACAGGAGAGACCGAAACAGAAGTACCCTTTACCATCGTTTATTCGTAAAGTCTGGGCCGCTTCCCAAGGGGGGAAGCGGCCTTTTTAGCGTTATATGGACGAGTGGATTGGACGTTATTCGTCTGATTCTCGGAAGAACGTAGCAAATGGATGCGGATCACCGTGAAGAGTGGCGTTTTCCCAGATAAAACCGACCAAAATAAACCTGTCCCTTTTTGGCAGGGAACGTTGCCCCGACGAGCACGTCGGATTCCCGGGCCGGGCGGCACAGGGGTTAAGTTTGTCGCGAGTTCCGCACGAGCCGGAGGCCACTTAATGTGGCCTCCGTGCGAGCCAGGACTGTAGAGCAGCAAACTTAACCCCTGTGCCGCCTGGACCGGGAATCCGCCCATGCGCACAGGAAGGGATCCCTTTTGTGTAGGGTTTGCGGAAATGTGCCCATTTTGGGATACGCCCGGCGGCGTGGTCTGTTGACGGCACAGCTAACGCCACGTATCCTATCGAACTGCGTGTTTCGTAGGGGGATGCTGACCCCTCGATTCAAGCCGTTGCACTTTACAGAAAGCTGGAATCATTCGAGAAGGAGTACGCTTTGCCTACTATTAACCAGCTGGTTCGCCAGGGCCGTCGTTCCGTGCCCAAGAAGTCCAAGAACGCTGCTCTGCAGCACAACTCCCAGAAGCGCGGCGTGTGCACCCGCGTCTTCACCACGAGCCCCAAGAAGCCGAACTCGGCTCTTCGTAAGGTTGCCCGTGTTCGCCTCGTCAACGGCATCGAAGTTACTGCTTACATCCCGGGTGAGGGCCACAACCTGCAGGAGCACTCCATCGTGCTCGTCCGCGGCGGTCGTGTCCGTGACCTCCCTGGTGTCCGTTATCACGTCATCCGTGGCGCCTACGACGCTGCTCCGGTCCAGAACCGTATGCAGGCCCGTTCCAAGTACGGTGCTAAGCGCCCCAAGGCTAAATAAGCCAGATAACGTTTTGATACTTTCGCCGTGTGCCGTCTAAGCGCCGCACGGTAGACACTTAAGGAGATTTCACATGCCGCGTCGTGCAGCAGCTAATCGTCGTGAGGTTCAGCCTGACGCCGTTTACAACAACCGCCTGGTGACTCAGCTCATCAACAAGGTCCTTCTTGACGGCAAGAAGGCCACCGCTGAGCGCATCGTTTACACCGCTTTCGAGATCGTTGCCGAGAAGTCCGAGGGTGGCGACGCTCTCGCTACCTTCAAGAAGGCTATGGACAACGTCAAGCCCACGCTCGAGGTTAAGCCCAAGCGTGTCGGTGGCGCTACCTATCAGGTCCCGATGGAGGTCAACTCCCGTCGTTCCACCGCTCTGGGTATCCGCTGGATCGTCAACTTCTCCCGCGCTCGTAAGGAGAAGACCATGGCCGAGCGTCTCGCCAACGAGATTCTCGACGCTTCCAACGGCCTGGGCGCTTCCGTCAAGAAGCGTGAGGACGTCTTCAAGATGGCCGAGGCCAACCGCGCGTTCTCTCACTATCGTTGGTAAGTTAAGGTAAGGAACTAACATGGCTAAGCCTAAGTACAAGCTTTCCGATACCCGTAACATCGGCATCATGGCCCACATCGATGCCGGTAAGACCACCACGACCGAGCGTATTCTTTACTACACCGGTAAGACCCACAAGATCGGTGAGGTCCATGAGGGCGCTGCCACCATGGACTGGATGGTTCAGGAGCAGGAGCGCGGCGTAACCATTACCTCCGCTGCTACCACGTGCTTCTGGAACAAGGACGGTAAGGACTACCGCATCCAGATCATCGACACCCCGGGCCACGTTGACTTCACCGCTGAGGTCGAGCGCTGCCTGCGCGTCCTCGATGGCGCTGTCGCCGTCTTCGACGCCGTTGCCGGCGTTCAGCCCCAGTCTGAGACCGTTTGGCGTCAGGCTTCTACCTTCAACGTCCCCCGTATCGCCTTCATCAACAAGTATGACCGCGTGGGCGCTGACTTCTTCAACGCTATCGAGACCATGAAGGATCGTCTCGACGCTAACGCCGTGGCCGCTCAGGTCCCGATGGGCGCCGAGGACAACTTCTGGGGCGTCATCGACCTCGTTACCATGACTGCATGGGACTTCAAGGCCGACGAGAAGGGCATGACCTACCCCGAGCCGATGGACGAGATCCCGGCTGAGTTTGCCGACATCGCTGCCACCAAGCGCGAGGAGCTCCTCGACGCTGCTGCCAGCTTTGACGACGAGCTCATGGAGAAGATCCTCATGGAGGAGGACTTCACCGTCGAGGAGCTCAAGGCTGCTCTGCGCAAGGGCGTTCTGGCCAACGAGCTCAACCTCGTCTTCGTGGGCTCCGCCTATAAGAACAAGGGCGTCCAGGAGCTGCTCGACGCTGTCGTCGACTACCTGCCCAGCCCGCTCGACGTCGAGGCCGTCACCGGTACCGATCCGGACACCGGCGAGGAGATCCAGCGTCATCCTTCCTTCGACGAGCCCTTCTCCGGCCTGGTCTTCAAGATCATGACCGACCCGTTCGTCGGTAAGCTCACCTACGTCCGCGTTTACTCCGGCCGTGCCGAGTCCGGCTCCTACGTGGTCAACGCTTCCAACGGTCAGCGCGAGCGCCTCGGCCGCATCCTCGAGATGAACGCCGCCGAGCGTATCGACCGTGACGACGCTGCCGCCGGCGACATCGTTGCTTGCGTCGGCTTCAAGAACTCCACCACCGGTGACACCCTGTGCGCTGAGGGCAAGGAGATCGTCCTCGAGAAGATCGAGTTCGCTAAGCCCGTTATCGACGTTGCCATCGAGCCCAAGACCAAGGCCGAGCAGGACAAGATGTCCCTTGCTCTGACCAAGCTCGCCGAGGAGGACCCGACCTTCCAGGTGTCCACCAACCACGAGACCGGCCAGACCATCATCGCCGGCATGGGCGAGCTGCACCTCGAGATCATCGTCGACCGTCTGCTCCGTGAGTTCAAGGTTGACGCTAACGTTGGTAAGCCCCAGGTTGCCTACCGCGAGACCGCTGGTCACGACGTCGAGAAGGCTGAGGGCAAGTTCGTCCGTCAGTCCGGCGGTCGCGGTCAGTACGGCCACGCCGTCATCAAGCTCGAGAAGATGGAGGAGGGCTTCGGCTACGAGTTCGTCAACGCTATCGTCGGCGGCGTCGTGCCCAAGGAGTACATCCCGTCCATCGACAAGGGCATCCAGGAGGCCCTGAACACCGGTGTTATCGCCGGCTTCCCGGTCCTCGACGTCAAGGTCACCCTGTTCGACGGTTCTTACCACGAGGTCGACTCCTCCGAGGCCGCCTTCAAGATCGCCGGTTCCATGGCTATCAAGGACGCCCTCAAGAAGTCCGATCCGCAGCTGCTCGAGCCGATCATGGCTGTCGAGGTCGAGACCCCCGAGCAGTACATGGGCGACGTTATGGGCAACCTCTCCGGTCGCCGCGGCAAGATCGAGGGCATGGAGGATCGCAAGAACAGCAAGCTCATCCGTGCCAAGGTGCCGCTGGGCGAGATGTTCGGTTACGCTACCGACCTTCGCTCCCAGACCCAGGGCCGTGCATCCTACACGATGCAGTTCGACTCTTATGAGCCCGCGCCCAAGTCCATTGTGGACGAGGTCATGAGCAAGAACGCCTAAGTTCGAGCTCCCTGTTACGTAATCCGCGAGAACATCTCTCGCACTCTTTGGAGGTTTAAGTTGGCTACCCAGAAGATCCGCATTCGCCTCAAGGGCTATGATCACGAGGTCGTCGATCAGTCCGCGAAGCTCATCGTTGAGACCGCTCAGAAGACCGGCGCTCGCGTTTCCGGTCCTGTCCCCCTGCCCACCGAGCGCAACCTGTACACGGTTATCCGCTCGCCGCACGTGAACAAGGACTCCCGTGAGCAGTTCGAGATGCGCACCCACAAGCGCCTCATCGACATCCTCGACCCCACCTCGGGCACCGTTGATTCGCTCATGCGTCTCGACCTCCCCGCTGGCGTCGACATCGACATCAAGCTCTAAGCGATATCGCTCATAGCTTAAAGGGCCCCGCTGCCGTTACGGTAGCGGGGCCCTTTTGTTTTGAATGATGGTTTGGACTGCCGGGTAATGCTGCCGAGCCGATGGCTGCGGCGCCCTAATCGCTTAAGTGGCGCAAAGACGCCTCCTCAAAATGGAAGAAACGCAAGCCGTCTTTCGTTTCGATGCACGCGCGACCAAAGCCATCGACCGTTTTAAAGATGCCTCGCGCCAGCTCGTCTCCAGCGGGGGAGCGGGCGATAACGTGCTCTCCAATCCAATTGAGGTGAGCGACATATTCGCCGTGGACGGGCGCGAGCGGTCCGGTGTTTTCTTCCATGGAGTTGAGGCGTTCTGCCCAGGCATCTACGGCGTCTATAACGGCGTGATAGACCTCATCGAGGAGCATGTCGACGGTAGGAACGTTTTCGTTAAGGTCCGAGAGGCCAATTGCCGCCAGGCCGCCATCGGGCACCTCTTGGGGCGTGTAGTTTACGTTGACACCAATGCCGCAGACGGCGAAAGGTTTGCCTTCGTTATCGCGTGCGGCCTCGACCAGAATGCCGCCGAGCTTGCGTCCTCGCGCGACCAGGTCGTTGGGCCATTTAAGGCGAATCTCGTTTGCAAGACCCTGCTTTTCGAGTGCTTCGAGCACCGCTAGGCCGCTGACGGCGGCAAGACCAGAGTACTTTGCGGGATTAACGCATGGACGCAGGACAATCGAAAGCAATAGGTTGCCGGCGGTTGAATCCCACTTGTGGCCGCGCCGGCCGCGTCCTGCCGTTTGCGCGCGGGCGGCAAGTCCTGTGCCGTGCGGCGCACCCTGTTTTCCTGCCTCGAGCAGGTCATCGTTGGTCGATCCGGTTACGTCGACAATCGTTAATTGGGCATCCATAGCGGCTGCTACCTCCTTATTGAATAAGTGAATGACGCAATGGTGTCGAGAGATAGACACAATGTGAAGCCTTTGTCGCATTTGGACAATTTAATGTTAACACGTCAACAAAGACTGAAATGCGTTATCCTCTCTTGGTCGATGTAAACACGTCAACAACTCAAAGGAGGTTAGTGATGGGTTTCACGATTCTTGGAACAGGTTCGGCACTTCCTGAGCGCAGTGTTTCCAATGACGAGCTGTCTGAGTTCCTCGATACCTCGGATGAGTGGATTTTTACTCGCACAGGTATCAAGAGCCGCCACGTCTGCACCACCGAGTCACTTGACGACCTTGCAGTAGCGGCGAGCGAGCGGGCACTCCAGGTGTCCGGAATCGACGCGAGCCAGCTGGATCTGATCGTCTGCTCGACGACGACGGGTGACCACCTTGTTCCCGCTGAGGCGTGTGCCGTTGCTGAGCGACTAGGCGCGACGTGCCCTGCCTTCGATGTCTCGGCGGCTTGTGCCGGCTTCGTATTTGCGCTCGATGTCGCCGAGGGCTATATCGCTCGCAGCCGTGCCGAGCGCGTGCTTGTTGTTGCTGCCGAGCAGATGACGCGCGCGCTCGACTGGACCGACCGTGCCACCTGCGTGCTTTTTGGCGATGGGGCAGGCGCCGCAGTGATTGAAGCTGGGGGAGACAACCCCCTTGCCGTTGAGCTTTCGACGGCGCCCGACGTCGAGACGTTGCGCGTTCCCGGTCTGGTCGGTACCTCGCCGTTTAAGGCTTCCGCAGATAGCGCGAGCGTGCTGTCCATGAATGGCCGCCGCGTGTTCAAGTTCGGCGTCAACGCCATCTGCGACACGGTCCATAAGCTTGCGATCGATGCGGGCATTTTGGTCGAAGACATCGATCATTTTGTATTCCATCAGGCTAACGAACGAATCCTGAGCCAGGCGGTCAAGCGCCTGGGCGTGCCGGACGAGCGCGTGGTTCGCACGTTGCGCGAGACCGGCAACATTTCGAGCGCATGCATTCCGCTTGCCCTCGACCGGCTGGCAAACGCCGGTGCACTTCACACAGGCGACACCATCGCCTTGGTTGGATTTGGCGCCGGCCTGGATATAGGTGGCTATCTGCTTCGTTGGAAGTAGTCGCACATAGGAAATAAAAACGCCCTAGGGCACAACCAAAGGAGAACTACCATGGCAGATCAGAAGACCTTCGAGCGCGTTTGCGACGTTATCCGCGAGACCGCCGGTCTTGACGATGTCGAGATGAAGCCCGAGTCCACGCTCGAGGAGATTGGTCTCGACAGCCTGGGCACCGTCGAGATCCTCGTTGCCGTCGAGGACGAGTTTGGCATCCAGCTCGATACCGAGGAGAACCCCAAGACGGTCGGCGAGTTCGCCGATACGGTCGAGGCGGCATTGGAGAAGTAGAGATGCTCAAGACTCCTCTCTGCGATCTGCTCGGCATCGAAAAGCCCGTGTTCCAGGGCGGTATGGCCTGGATTGCCGATGCCTCGCTGGCGTCCGCAGTGTCCGAGGCGGGTGGCTTAGGCATCATCGCGGCCATGAACGCCGACGCCAACTGGCTTCGCGACCAGATTCATGAGCTGCGCGCCAGGACGGATAAGCCCTTTGGCGTGAACGTCATGCTCATGAGCCCGTTTGCCGACGAGGTTGCACAGGTCGTGATTGACGAGCGAGTGCCGGTCGTCGTGACGGGCGCCGGCAATCCCGCCAAGTACATGAAGGCGTGGAACGAGGCGGGCATCAAGGTCATCCCGGTCGTTGCCTCGGTGGCGCTGGCGCGCCTCGTGGCACGTCGCGGAGCAACTGCCGTGGTTGCCGAGGGCACCGAATCAGGCGGCCATATTGGAGAGACCTCGACGATGGCGCTGGTGCCGCAGGTTGTCGATGCGGTCGATATTCCCGTGGTTGCGGCTGGCGGCATCGCCGATGGCCGCGGTGTGGCGGCCGCCTTTATGCTCGGCGCTGCCGGCGTCCAGGTGGGAACACGCTTTCTGGTCGCAAACGAGTGCACCGTATCCGAACAGTACAAAGAGCTGGTGCTCAAGGCAGGCGACACGTCGACGCGTGCGACCGGTCGCTCGACGGGACATCCGGTTCGCGCCCTCAAGAGCCCCTTCACCAACGCGTATGCCAAGAACGAGGCGGCGGGCGCAAGCCCCGAGGAGCTTGGGGCCATGGGCACGGGCGCGCTTCGTAAAGCCGCAAAGGACGGTAATTACGAAGAGGGTTCGTATTTGTGCGGACAGATTGCCGGCATGGTCAACGAACGCCAGAGCGCACGCGAAATCGTCGACGATCTGGTCGATGGCGCCGAGCATGTCCTGAAGGGTGCGTCCGCATGGGTAGCGTAGCGTTTCTGTTTGCCGGTCAGGGTGCCCAGCATCCCGCGATGGGCGTCGACCTCATCGAGGCATCACCGGCGGCTGCCGAGGTGTTTGCGATCGCCGACGAGGTGCGTCCGGGAACCAGTGAGCAGTGCCGGAGCGCCTTCAAGGAGGAGCTCTCGCAGACTGAGAACACGCAGCCTTGCGTGTTCGTGCACGACTTGGCTGTCGCCGTCGCCCTGCGTGAGCGCGGCGTGGTGCCTGCCGCCTGTGCGGGATTCTCGCTGGGCGAGGTCGCCGCGCTCACCTTTGCGGGGGCGTTCGATACGCGAGCGGGCTTTGAGCTTGTGTGTGAGCGCGCGGCATTGATGGCCACGGCGGCTGAGCGTCACCCCGGCGGCATGCGCGCCGTCATCAAACTCGATGCGGCGCAGGTCGAGGGCCTGGCAAAACAGGCCGGCGAGGACTGCTGGCCAGTCAACTACAACAGTCCGCAGCAGACGGTTGTGGCCGGAGCGCCCGAGGCGCTGCAGGAGCTCGACGTCCTAGTAAAAGAGGCCGGCGGCCACGCTATGAAAGTCGCGGTGTCAGGTGCATTCCATAGCCCCTATATGGTCGAGGCGACTGAGGGGCTGGCGACGTATATCCAAGACGGCCACGCGCCGTCTTCGCTGCTAATTCCGGTCATGTCAAACATGACGGCGGCGCCCTATCCGACGGACCCGCGAGCAGCATCGGATGTCTTGGCCAACCAGGTGAGCCATGCCGTGCACTGGGTCGACACGCTGCACGCTCTGCAGGATCAGGGCATCGATACGTTTATTGAGGTCGGACCTGGCAAAACGCTGTCGGGCCTGGTCAAGCGTACGCTGAGCGACGTTCGCGTGTATTCGTGCGAAACGGCCAAGCAGGTCGCAGCTATTGCCGACGAGCTCGCATAGTCCATAGGGCTGTAACCCGAAAGGAATGACATGGGCAACTTGAACAACGGCACGCTCGAGCGCAACGACTCACGTCGCGTGGCACTGGTCACGGGCGGCTCGCGTGGTATCGGCCGCGCCTGCGCTGTCGGTCTGGCGGAGGACGGCTTTGATATCGCCGTCGTCTATGCCGGCAGCGTCGATGCGGCGCGCGAGACGTGCGAGGCCTGCGAGGCGGCTGGCGCCGCGGCACGCGCGTATCAATGCGATGTGGCCGACCCCGCTGCCGTCAACGCGTGCGTGGAAGCGGTCCTCAACGACTTTGGCTCCATTTGGGCGCTCGTCAACAACGCTGGCATCACCCACGATGGCCTGCTCATGCGCATGGGCGATGACGCCTTCGATCGCGTACTCGATGTCAATCTCAAGGGAACGTTTAACACGACGCGCGCGCTCACCAAGACCTTTATGCGCCAGCGCGGCGGCTGCGTCGTCAACATGAGCTCGGTCGTGGGCCTGATGGGCAATGCCGGGCAAGCTAACTACGCTGCCTCCAAGGCGGGCGTGATCGGCCTGACCAAGGCGGTGGCGCGCGAGCTTGCGCCCCGCGGCGTACGAGTGAACGCGGTTGCCCCCGGGTTTGTCGAGACGGATATGACGGCAAAGCTCTCGGAGAAGGTGCGTACGGCAACCGAGGAGCAGATTCCCCTTAAGCGCATGGCGCGCCCCGAGGAGGTGGCCGGCGTAGTGCGCTTTCTGGCGAGCGATGCGGCTGCCTACATTACGGGTGAGGTCGTGCGCGTCGACGGCGGAATGGCGATGTAGAAACCAGGGCCGAAGAACGGCTTGGATGAGGAGACCATGATGGAACAGAGAGTTGCAATTACCGGCATAGGTGCCATATCGCCGCTCGGCAACACCGCGCTTGCCACCTGGGCGGCAATGTGTGCTGGCACGTGCGGCATCGGCCCGATCACGCACTTCGATACCGATGCGTTTACCGTCAAGGTGGCGGCCGAGGTCAAGGGCTTTGACGGCAACGAGTACTTTGGCAAGCGTGACGCCAAGCACCTGGACCCCTGCGTTCAGTTTGCCCTGGCAGCGTCGGACGAGGCCATGCACGATGCGGGCTTTGATGTCGAGGGCGCCATCGATCGCGAGCGCCTGGGCGTCTACGTGGGTTCGGGCGTGGGCGGCATGCAGACACTCGTCGACAACGTTCACACGATTGCCGACCGTGGGCCCCGCCGCGCATCGCCCTATATGATCGCGATGATGATTCCCAATATGGCATCGGGCAATATTGCAATCCGCCACAAGGCAAAGGGCCCGACCCTGCCCGTGGTGACTGCGTGCGCGACCTCGGCCCATGCGGTGGGCGAGGCGTTCCGCGCCATCAAGCACGGCTATGCCGACGCGATCCTCGCGGGCGGCGCCGAGGCCGCCATTATCCCCGATGCCGTTGCGGGCTTTACGTCCTGCCGCGCATTGACCACCAACCCCGATCCCGCGACGGCTTGCCGCCCGTTCGATGCAGACCGCGACGGCTTTGTGATGGGCGAGGGCGCCTGCGTGCTGGTGCTCGAGAGCATGGAGCATGCGCAGGCGCGCGGTGCGCACATTTATGCCGAGGTCGTGGGCTACGGCAACACCGATGACGCCTATCACATCACGAGCCCCGATCCCGAGGCTGCCGGCATTGCCCGTGCGATATCGCTGGCGGTGGCTGAGGGCGACGTTAAGCCTTCCGAGGGCCTCTACATCAACGCTCACGGCACCTCGACCAAGCTCAACGATTCGTCCGAGACGGCGGGCATAAAGCGTGCGCTCGGCGAGGACGCGGCACGCGCCGCGCACGTCTCGTCGACCAAGTCGATGACCGGCCACATGATCGGTGCTACGGGCGCCATCGAGGTCATGGCCTGTGCCATGGCGCTCGAGCAGGGCGTGGTGCCCCCGACCATTAACTACCACACGCCCGATCCCGTCTGCGATCTTGATTACACGCCAAATCGAGCGGTTCGCGCCGACCTCACCTGGGCGCTTTCGACCAACCTGGGCTTTGGCGGACACAATGCCGCCATCGCACTGCGTAGATATGCAAGGAGCTAGAGCATGGATTCCAAAAGACTTGCCGAGATAGCCGATGTTATGGAAGACCGCGGCCTCACACGCGTGCGTGTTGAGGAGCCCGATGGCACCGCGGTCGAGCTCGAGCGCTCGAGTGCAGCGCAGCCGGTTGCCGTGCCCATGCCTATGCCGGGTGCCATGGCCGCTCCAGTTGCAGCTCCCACAGTCGCGCCTGCCGCGCCGGAGCTCGCCGCGCAGGCGCCTGCCGCCACACCGGAGCCTAAGGGCACCGAGGTGACCGCTCCCATGGTCGGCGTTTTCTATGCTGCCCCGGCGCCGGGCGACGAACCGTTTGTGCGCGTGGGCTCCAAGGTCAAGGCCGGCGAGACCCTCTGCATCATCGAGGCCATGAAGGTTCTCAACGAGGTGACGGCAGAGGCGGATGGCGAGGTGCTCGAGATCTGCGTGGCCGACGGCGACCTCGTGGAGTTTGGCAGCTGCCTCATGAGGATCGGATAGGTGATATCCATGAACAAAGAAGAGCTCAAGAAGCTGTTGCCGCATCGCGAGCCGATGCTTTTGCTCGACGAAGCCGAGCTAGTGGGCGACGAGGCCCACGGCAAGATCACGATTACGGGCGACGAGTACTTTTTGCAGGGGCATTTTCCGGGAAACCCGGTCGTCCCCGGCGTGATCCAGTGCGAGATGCTCGCCCAGAACTGCTGCGTGCTGCTGATGGGCGATGAGGAGGCGCGCGGCGCGACGCCGTTCTATACGAGCCTCGATAAGGTGCGCTTTAAGCGTCCGGTGCGTCCGGGCGACACGGTTGATCTGGTGTGCACCATCACGCGTGCGCGCGGGCCGTTCCGCTTTGCGACGGGTACTGCGAGCGTCAACGGTGAGGTTTGCTGCCGCGCCGATATGTCTTTTGCACTCATGCACGAAAGTTAAGGAAGGCTTCATGTTCGACAAAGTGCTCATCGCCAACCGCGGCGAAGTCGCGGTCCGTGTTATCCGCGCGTGCCGCGATATGGGCATCAAGACCGTCGCCGTTTATTCCACGGCCGATGCGGACGCGCTGCACGTGCAGCTTGCCGACGAGGCATATTGCATCGGCGGCCCGCGTCTTGCCGAGAGCTACCTCAACGACGATGCCGTGCTCACCTGTGCCGTAAAGTCGGGAGCTAAGGCAATTCATCCCGGCTATGGCTTCTTTTCCGAGAAGGCGAGCTTCGTGCGCGACTGCGACAAGTTCGGTCTGGCGTTTGTCGGTCCTTCGGCCGAGGTGATCGACAGCATGGGCGACAAGGACGCCGCACGCCGAACGGCCGCTGCTGCGGGCGTGCCCATCGTGCCGGGCTGCGATTTGCTCAAAAGCCCCGAGGAGGCGACGGCCGAGGCCGAGCGCATCGGCTGCCCCGTGCTTATTAAGGCGCGCGCGGGCGGCGGCGGTCGCGGTATTCGCAAGGTCGAGCGCGTGGAAGATGCGGCAAAGGCGTTCATCGAGGCGCGTGCCGAGGGTGAGGCCGTTTTTGGCGACGGCGAGTGCTACATGGAGAAGTTCGTTGCGCCGGCGCACCACGTTGAGGTGCAGATTATGGCCGATAAGCAGGGCCATGTGTTTTCGCTCGGCGAGCGCGAGTGCTCGGTGCAGCGCCGCAACCAAAAGCTGATCGAGGAGAGCCCCGCGCCGTGCCTCGACGGACACGACGACATTCGTGCTCGCATGCACAAGGCAGCGCGTGACCTGGCTCGTGCCGTCGGCTACGAAGGAGCCGGTACCATCGAGTTCCTGTATTCGGACGACGGCAATTTCTACTTTATGGAAATGAACACGCGCTTGCAGGTGGAGCATCCGGTTACGGAGTTTGTGACCGATACCGACTTGGTCAAGTGGCAGCTGCGCGTGGCGGCCGGCCAGCCTCTGCCCTTTGAGCAGGAGGACATGCCGGTCCGCAACCACGCCATGGAGTGCCGCATCAATGCCGAAACGCCGGACTTTCTGCCGTCATGCGGAACGGTCACCGCGTTGCGTGTACCGGGTGGTCCGCGCGTGCGCTGGGATTCGGCCATGTTCACCGGTGCGACAGTTCCGCCGTACTACGACTCCATGCTCGGCAAGCTCATCGTGTGTGCGCCCACGCGTGACGGCGCCATTCGCAAGATGCGCTCGGCCCTAGGCGAGCTCGTGATTGAGGGCGTGAGCGAAAACAGCGAGCTTCAGCTCGACGTGCTGGCAAACGACGAGTTCTTGTCGGGCATGTATCACACCGATCTGATGGGGCATCTCTATGCTGATGAATAGAAAAGCGAAGACGGTCAATGTCCTTGAGGGGCCGATAACCGAGTCGTGCGCCGAGTTTCCCGCGCGCCACGTGTTTATCAAGTGCCCGGAGTGCCGCCGTGTGATCGATGAGGCACGCCTGCACGACAACCTCGAGGTCTGCCCTCGTTGCGGCAAACACTTTCGCGTGAGCGGTCGCGCGCGCATGCGCATGACGGTCGACGAGGGCACGTTTGAGGAATGGGATGCCAATCTGGCGTCGGAGGACTTCCTCTCGTTTCCCGGCTATGCCGGCAAGCTCAAGAGCGTGAGCGAGCGTTCGGGCGAGCGCGATGCCGTTGTGTGCGGCAGGGGCAAAATCTGCGGTTGCGATACGGCGCTCTTCTTTATGGACGCCAACTTTATGATGGGCTCGATGGGTTCCGTGGTGGGCGAGAAGATCTGTCGCACATTTGAGCATGCGACCGAGCTGGGATTGCCAGTTGTCGGCTTTACCGTTTCGGGCGGTGCACGCATGCAAGAGGGCGTGACATCGCTTATGCAGGTGGCCAAGATTTCTGCGGCGGTTAGGCGCCACAGCGAGGCGGGCGGCCTGTATATCACGGTGCTCACCGACCCCACGACCGGCGGCGTAACCGCGAGCTTTGCCATGGAGGGCGATATTATCCTGGCCGAGCCCGATGCCCTGACGGCATTTGCCGGCCCGCGCGTGATCGAGCAGAACATGCACAAGCGCCTGCCCAAGGGATTCCAGCGCTCCGAGTTTTTGCTGGAGCACGGCTTTTGCGATGCCGTCGTTCCGCGTGGCGAGATTGCGCTCACGGTGGGCGAGCTGCTGGCGCTGCACGAAGGGCACGTGCCCGGCCTGGGGGCACCGCACGAGATTGTGCATACGGGTCGCCACGGCAAAAAGTTGGGACACTTGTTCAAGCGCTCGGGCGCACCAAAAACCGCGCTCGAGATTGTCAAACAGACCCGCTCGGCAGATCGCGCCACGGCAGGCGAGATGATCTCGCTGGGCCTGGATGGATTTGTGGAGCTGCACGGCGACCGCTACTTTGGCGACGACGCCGCTGTGGTGGCTGGCATTGGCTGGAAAGACGGGCGCCCCGTAACGGTCATCGCCATCGAGCGCGGCACCACGACCAAAGAGCGCATGCGTCACAACTTTGGCATGGCACATCCCGAGGGCTACCGCAAAGCGCGTCGCCTTATGCGCCAGGCCGAAAAGTTTGGTCGACCGGTTCTGTGCCTGGTCGATACTTCGGGCGCGTTTTGCGGCATCGGTGCCGAGGAGCGCGGCCAGGGCGAGGCGATTGCTCAGAATCTCATGGAGATGAGCGGCCTTAAGACACCGATTGTCTCGGTGGTGACAGGCGAGGGCGGCTCTGGTGGCGCGCTGGCGCTGTCCGTGGCCGACCGCATCCTGATGCTCTCGAGCTCGGCCTATTCAGTCGTGAGCCCCGAGGCCTGTGCGTCGATCCTGTGGAAGGATACCGAGCGTGCGGATGAGGCCGCCGAGGCGCTTAAGCTCACGGCCCCCGATCTGCTGGCGCTCGGCATCATCGACGGCATTGTTGACGATAAGGGCCTGTCGCATGAGGAGATCGCCGGTGCCGTCATGTCCTCGGCATTTGATGCCTTCGATACGCTTGGGCAGCTCGACGACGCGACCCTCACAAACCTCCGCTACGAAAAGTACCGCGCAATCGGTCGATACCGCACGATGTGACAAAGGGACAGCCCGCATGTCATATTGGGAAAGGCATTCCATGCTACAAGTTTCTAACACCTCGTTTACAACGTCGGTTTCATCAAACGCCATGGCCGTGGTGGACTATCTGTCCAAAAGCATGATGTCGGCGCTGCCGTTTATTGTCTGCGCGGCGTTGTTCCGCACCGTCGCTGTCATTATGGGCGAAGGCATGCTGGGCCTGTGGTCTGCCGATTCCGATATCTATCGCCTGTTCTACAGTTGGCTCTATAAC
Organism: Collinsella sp.; assembly: GCA_019414605.1. Classification (GTDB taxonomy): domain Bacteria; phylum Actinomycetota; class Coriobacteriia; order Coriobacteriales; family Coriobacteriaceae; genus Collinsella. Next base: position 45,483 of record DXLS01000074.1, on the reverse strand, counting down.
GCCGGCTACTACTTTTTGCCCATTTATCTTGGTTGGGCGGCCGCCCGCCAGCTCGGTTGCTCGGAGCAGCTGGGCATGATGCTGGGCGGCGTATTGATTGCGCCCGATCTGCTTAAGCTCGTCGATGCCGCATCGACGATGGGGGCATCGATGACTTCCGTGTATGGCCTGCTTCCCGCGCCGGTCAACGATTACACGACGACTGTTATTCCGGTTCTCATCTCGGTACCCGTGCTTTGGCGAGTGGAGCGTTTCTTTCGGCGCGTTATCCCTAAGGCCGTGGCGTTTTCGTTCGTTCCGTTTGCGACCATGCTTGTCATGGTTCCGGTTTCGCTGTGTATTACGGCGCCGGCGGGCAGCTATCTGGGCATGCTGTTGGGACAGCTTATGTTTATGCTTGGCAATTCCGGTGGCATCGTGTCGCTGCTCACGCTCATGGGGCTTGCCGCGGGCTGGGAGTTTCTTAAGATCGCGGGTGTCAGCAACGTTGTCCTATCGCTCGCCTATGCGCAGTTTATGAGTGTGGGAACGGATTCGTGCATCCTGATCGCCGCGACGATGGCAACGTTCGCCGTTTGGGGTATGCCCTTTGGCGCGTCGCTCCGCGTTGCGGATAAGGACGAGAAGGCGCTCATGCTGGGCTATTCAATCTCGGGGATTCTTGGCGGCGTAAGCGAGCCAGCGCTGTACGGATGCGGCTTTAAATATGGCAGGTGTCTGACGTGCATGGCCGTTGGCGGCGCCGTCGGAGGCCTTGTTGCGGCCGTGGGCCACGTTACGGCTTATACCATCGGTATGACGAATGTCCTCATGGTCATTGGCTTTGCCACGGGCGGCATCTCGAATCTGCTGTGGTGCTGCGCTGCCGGCGGCGCAGCATTTGCGGTGTCTGCGGCGCTGAGCTGCTGTTTTGGCGTGGTGCCGACAAAGATGCAGGCGGCAGAAGACGCAGCTGATTCGCTCGAAGCAGTGGCGAGCGCTGCTGAAGCAAGCGCATAAATCTGTGCGACAAAAGGACGATTCCTTTGTCATATTCCAAGGCTGCGGCCCGTGTGGGCTGCGGCCTTTTTGTATCTGGAGGACAAAGTGGCTACACTACAATCCGTTTGAGCAATAGATATATAGGTAGTACCGTGGGGACTGATGAGGATGGTCGAGTGGATTGTTCGTCGTGCGCAGGGCGACCGTGCGCGCGTGGGAACGTTGACGGGCATAGTGTGTATTCTCGCCAATGTTGCGCTTTGCGCTGCGAAGGGTGCAATTGGCGTGCTGTCGGGATCGGTTTCGATTGTGGCGGACGCCATGAACAACCTGTCCGATGCCAGCTCGAACATCGTGAGCGTGCTTGGCTTTAAGCTGGCGGGCAAGCCGGCCGACCCCGAGCATCCTTACGGACATGGCCGCTACGAGTATCTCTCGGGTCTGGTCGTGGCGGCGCTCGTGCTGCTGATTGGCGTTGAGCTGGTGAAGTCCTCGGTTGAGCGCATCATCCACCCCGAACCTGTCGAGTTCTCGCTTGCCCTGGTGGCAGTCTTGGTGCTTTCGATGATTGTTAAGCTCTGGATGGCGGCCCTCAACCAAAAGCTCGGCGATCGCATTGAGTCCGAGACGTTGCATGCGACCGCTCAGGACTCAAAGAACGATGTCCTAGCTACGGGTGCCGTGCTGGCGTGCGCAATTGTTTCGCAGGTGACGCACATCAATCTTGACGCATGGGTCGGCCTTGCCGTTGGCGCCTATATCGGCTGGAGCGGCTTTGAGCTCATCCAGGATACGGTGAGCCCGCTTTTGGGCCAGGCACCCGATCCAAAGCTGGTCAAGCACATTCGAGACAAGATCATGAGCTACCCCGGCGTTTTGGGCGTTCACGATTTGATGGTTCACGACTACGGCCCGGGCAGGAAGTTCGCAAGCGCTCACGCCGAGATGGCAGCCGAGGCCAGCCCGCTGGAAAGTCACGACACGCTCGATAACATCGAGCAGTCGTTTAGGGTCGAAGACGGCATGATCGTCACGCTCCATTACGATCCCATCGTGACCGACGATCCAAAGGTGGCGAGCATGCGTCTGCGCATCAACGCTATGGCTCAAGAGATTGATAGCCGCCTCTCGATCCACGACCTACGCTGTGTTCCGGGCCCCACGCATACCAACGTGATCTTTGACTGCGTACGTCCCTCGGATTTGGCGATGAGCGCCGAGGACCTGAAGCGCGCGCTGGCGAAACGGGTCGAATCGGAATATCCCAAGTCGGTCGCCAAGATCACGATCGACGAAGACTACGTAGGCCATACCCACGAGTAGGGCTGTGCCAGCAAAGCAAGTTATACAGAAGGGGAGAGCATGAAGCGTCTATATCTACTCCGCCACGGTCAGACAGAATTCAACGTTAAAAAGCTCGTCCAGGGCCGCTGCGATTCTCCGTTGACCGATCTGGGCCGCAAGCAAGCGGGAATGGCAGCCGCATGGCTCAAAGCCCACGGCGTCGTCCCCGACAAAGTGGTCTCTTCGCCCTTAGGCCGAGCCATGGACACGGCTCAGCTCGTCGCATGCGAGCTCCTCGGCCCGGACACAGCAGTCGAGCCCTGCGAAGGCATCATCGAGCGCAGCTACGGCACCTTCGAAGAAGGCCCCCACGACGCCCTACCCACCGACGTCTGGGACCCCGGCGAGGACCTGATCCCATTTGGCGGAGAAGGAAGCCATGCCCTGCAGGAGCGCATGGTGGGCACCCTCACCAATCTCATGGGCGCCGAGGGCATCGAAACCCTCCTAGCAGTAAGCCACGGCAGCGCCAGCCGCCAATTCATCAAGGCTGCAGCCCCAGAGGGCTTCGAGCTCCCAACAAAACTCCCCAACTGCGCCATTATGATTTTCGATTTTGATGAGGCGGAGCCACAAGTAGAGGGCGAGCCAATGCAATGCAAGTTCACCCTCCAGCAAATAGTGGACCCCCAACAAAGTCATTAGCCTGAGCGAGCAGAGTTAAGCAGACATCAACGTGTCGTCTCCCGAGCACGGCGGAGGGCCGGAGAAATATATTAAGGTCATCGCGAGTTCCGCACGCAAAGGAGAGCACTTAATGTGCTCTCCGTCGTGAGCAGGACTGTAGAGCAGCAACCTTAATATGTCTCAGGCCCGCCCCCTCCGCCGCACACTGGGAACGTGCCACGCACTTTACCTGCGTAAACAATGTGAGTGAAATATGAATCTCGATGGATACGCCCGCAGCCGTGTATACTAAACAGCTGTGTGAAACCAGGGGAGTATTCTGGCTGGACAAAATGCCTGCTTAATAGGGTTGTCAGGTAGTCCGGGCGAAATACAAGGCTGGGGAGCACGTCGTGTAAGTAGTGGTCCTCTAGGGGCGTACGCTCGGTGGTGTACGCATTGTCCCAAGACCACGCGAGAGTTGGGATCATATCTTGATCAGCATGATTCTCGGCCGCAAGATTGGCATGACCCAGGTTTGGGACGAGGACGACAACGTCGTTCCCGTCACGGTCATCCAGGCTGGCCCCTGCGCTGTCTCGCAGGTTAAAACTCAGGCAACCGACGGCTATGACGCCGTCCAGATCGGTTTCGGCGACATCAAGGCCAAGAACGTGAACAAGCCCATGGCTGGTCACTTCGCCAAGGCTGGCGTCGAGCCTGTCCGCTTCCTTCGTGAGGTCCGCGTCGAGAACGGCGAGGAGCACAAGGTCGGCGAGGTCGTCACCGTCGCTGATTTCGCTGATGTCGAGAAGGTCGACGTCATCGGTACCTCCAAGGGTAAGGGCTTCCAGGGTCGCATCAAGCGCTGGGGTCAGCGCCGCGGTCCTATGACGCATGGTTCTCACTTCCAGCGTCACCCCGGTTCTATCGGTCAGTGCGCCTATCCTGCGCGCGTCCTCAAGGGCGTCAAGATGGCCGGTCACATGGGTAACGAGCGCGTTACCGTCAAGAACCTTTCCGTTGTCCGCATCGATGCCGAGCAGAACCTCATCTTGGTCAAGGGCGCTGTCCCGGGTGCCAAGAATGGTCTCGTCGCCATCCGTATGGCCTAAGGGCCCAGCCCATTTAGCCCAGCGTCATACCAAGGAGAACACTTAAATGGCAAAGTTTGAAGTAAAGAACAGCGAGGGCAAGAAGGTCGCCGAGGCCGAGCTCGCCGCTGAGGTGTACGGCATCGAGCCGAACATCCACGTTATGCACCACATCGTCAAGTGCCAGATGGCCTCTTGGCGTCAGGGCACCCAGTCTGCTAAGGGTCGCTCTGAGGTTTCCGGTGGCGGCAAGAAGCCTTGGCGTCAGAAGGGCACCGGCCGTGCCCGCCAGGGTTCCATCCGTGCTGCCCAGTGGCGTCACGGTGGCGTTGTCTTCGCCCCCAAGCCCCGTTCCTACGCTAAGCGTATGAACAACAAGGAGGTCAAGCTGGCTATGCGCTCCGCGCTGTCCGCCAAGCTGGCCGATGGCGAGCTCGTGCTCGTCGACGACTACGGCTTCGAGAAGCCTTCCACCAAGGCTGCCGTCGCCATGCTCAAGGCTCTCGGCCTTGAGGGCAAGCGTCTGACCATCATCGTTCGCGATGAGGACGTCAACGCCTACCTGTCGTTCCGCAACATTCCCAAGACGTTCATCATCACTGCCGACGAGGCCAACACCTACGATCTCGTCAACAACAACGCTGTGCTGATGCCCGCCGACATCGCCGCTCACTTCGGGGAGGTGCTTGCATAAATGACCGCCCACGAGATCATCATCCGTCCGATCGTGTCCGAGCGTTCCTTCTCCGGCATGGAGCTGAACAAGTACACGTTCGAGGTCGCCAAGGATGCTAACAAGTATCAGATCAAGGACGCTGTCGAGGAGATCTTCGGCGTCAAGGTCGTTCGCGTGAACACCTTGACGGTCAAGCCCAAGATCAAGCGCGTGCGCTATGTCGCCGGCAAGACCCGTTCTTGGAAGAAGGCCATCGTCACGCTGGCCGAGGGCGACACCATCGAGGTCTTTGGCAACCAGGCCTAAGACTCGCTGCTGTTGAGTGAGCTCATGCCTCCCAAATAGGGGAGGCGAGAGCTCAAGGTTTCGGGCGTATAAAATGGACACGCCCGGAACCGTGTATACGTCCGGTGTCATCGCACCCGAGGCAGAACCTCGAATCCCTGTCTGCGATGGCTAACGGATTCCTATTGAAAGGGATTGTAATGGCTGTAAAGCACCTTAAGCCGACCTCCGCTGGTAGGCGTTGGCAGACGATCTCCGACTTCTCCGAGATTACCTGCACCAAGCCCGAGAAGTCCCTTCTCGAGCCCCTGCCCAAGAAGGCCGGTCGTAACAACAACGGCCGCATCACCACCCGCCACCAGGGCGGCGGCGTGAAGCGTCGTTACCGCGTGATCGACTTCAAGCGCAACAAGGACGGCGTGCCCGCCAAGGTTGCCACGATCGAGTACGATCCGAACCGTTCCGCTCGCATCGCTCTGCTGCACTACGCTGACGGTGAGAAGCGCTACATCCTGGCCCCCAAGGGCCTCGAGGTCGGTCAGACCATCATGTCCGGTTCTGACGCCGACATCAAGCCGGGCAACGCTCTGCCCCTCGCCGACATCCCCGTCGGTACGCTCATCCACGCCGTCGAGTTCCAGCCGGGCAAGGGCGCTGCTATCGCCCGTTCCGCCGGTAACTCCTGCCAGCTGATGGGTAAGGAAGGCAAGTACGCTATCGTCCGTATGCCTTCCTCCGAGATGCGCCGCATCCTCGTTACCTGCCGCGCCACCGTCGGTGAGGTCGGCAACGCCGATCACGCCAACATCGTCATCGGCAAGGCCGGCCGTAAGCGTCACATGAACGTGCGCCCGACCGTCCGCGGTACCGTCATGAACCCTGTCGACCACCCGCACGGCGGTGGCGAGGGCAAGAACCACACCTCTGGTCGTCCCTCTGTTACCCCCTGGGGTAAGCCGACGAAGGGCCTTCGTACGCGCAAGAAGAAGAAGGTCTCGAACCAGCACATCATTCGTCGCCGTAAGAAGTAATTTCGGATACCGAGTTTTAGGAGAAAGCACTTATGAGCAGAAGTCTCAAAAAGGGCCCGTTCGTGGAGACTCGCCTTCTCTCGCGTATCACCGCGATGAACGAGGCTGGCAAGAAGGACGTCGTGAAGACCTGGTCCCGCGCGTCCACCATCTTCCCCGAGATGGTTGGTCACACCATCGCCGTCCACGACGGCCGCAAGCATGTGCCCGTGTATGTTACCGAGTCCATGGTTGGTCACAAGCTCGGCGAGTTCGCGCCGACTCGTACGTTCCGTGGCCACAAGGCCAAATAGGGGGTTAACCGTAAATGGCAACTAAGTCTATTGAAACTGAGGCCACCGAGGTTCGCGCCGTCGCTAAGTACGTGCGTGTTTCCCCCAGCAAGGCCCGCCTGGTGGTCGATCTGATCCGCCGCAAGCCTGTCGCTCAGGCCTTCGACATCCTCCACTTCTGCGACCGCGCCGTCGCCGTGGATGTCGAGAAGGTTCTCCGTTCCGCCGTTGCGAACGCCGAGAACAACAACGGTCTGCGTGCCGACAACCTGGTTGTCGCCGCTGCCTATGTTGACGAGGGTCCGACGCTTAAGCGCATCCGTCCCCGCGCCAAGGGTTCCGCTTCTCGCATTCTGAAGCGTACTTCCCACATCACCGTCGTCGTTGCTCCTCGAAAGGAGGCGTAAAGCTGTATGGGTCAGAAAGTCTACCCCACCGGCTTCCGTCTTGGCATCACCGAGAACTGGCGCTCCCGCTGGTTCGCAGAGAAGGATTACGCTAAGACCCTCGGTAACGATCTCGAGATCCGCAAGTACCTCGAGAAGCGTCTTTCCCGCGCAGCTGTCTCCCGCGTCGAGATCGAGCGCGCTGGCGACAAGGTGAAGGTCATCATCCTCACCGCTCGCCCCGGCGTTGTCATCGGTAAGAAGGGTGCCGAGATCGATACCCTCCGCACCGAGCTCGAGAAGGTCGCTGGCGTCTCCAAGGGCCAGCTCTCCGTCGACGTTGTCGAGATCAAGCGCCCCGAGCTCGACGCCAACCTCGTTGCTCAGTCTATCGCCGAGCAGCTCGAGGGCCGCGTTGCCTTCCGTCGCGCTATGCGCAAGGCTGTCCAGTCCGCCCGCAAGGCCGGCGCTAAGGGCATCCGTATCCAGTGCTCCGGTCGTCTCGGCGGTGCCGAGATGGGCCGTCGTGAGTGGTACCGTGAGGGTCGCGTGCCTCTGCACACCCTCCGTGCCAAGATCGACTACGGCACGGCTGTCGCCAGCACCACCATGGGCGCTTGCGGCGTGAAGGTCTGGATCTACCTGGGCGAGAAGCTCCCGGGCCAGCCTGTTCCCAACCCTGCACTCGAGGGCTCTTCCCGTCCTCGTCGTCGTAACTCCGAGAGGAGGGGTCAGTAGTGCTTGCCCCTAAGCGTATTCTTCACCGCAAGGTGCAGCGTGGCTCCATGAAGGGCCAGGCCAAGGGTAATACCGAGCTGCATTTCGGCGAGTTTGGTATCCAGGCTCTCGAGGCCCATTGGATCACCAACCGTCAGATCGAGGCCGCTCGTATTGCCATGACCCGCTACATGAAGCGTGGCGGTCGTGTCTACATCACGATCTTCCCCGATAAGCCCATCACCAAGAAGCCTGCCGAGACTCGCATGGGTTCTGGTAAGGGTAACCCCGAGGAGTGGGTGGCCGTCGTCAAGCCCGGCCGCATCATGTTCGAGGTCAAGGGCGTGCCCGAGGAGGTCGCTCGCGAGGCTCTGCGTCTTGCACAGCACAAGCTTCCCATCAAGACCAAGATTGTTGCTGCCAAGAACGCTGAGCAGCGCATCGAGAAGGAGATGGCTGAGGAGGCCGCTCTCGAGGCCAAGTGGGCTGCTGAGGACGCCGCCGCCGCCAAGGAGGAGAACTAATGAAGCCCGCAGAGATTCGTGAGCTCTCGGACGCTCAGCTCGTTGAGAAGCTGAAGGAAATGCGCGCCGAGCTCTTTAACCTTCGTTTCCAGATGGCCACCAGCCAGCTGGACAACACCGCTCGCGTCAACACCGTGAAGAAGGACATCGCTCGCGTCCTCACGGAGCAGCGCGCCCGCGAGATCGCAGCGGAGAAGTCCGCTGTCGCCGAGTAGGACCTAAGGAGAGAACATGACTGATTCGCGTAACTCGCGTAAGGTCCGTACGGGTGTCGTTACCTCCGTCTCCGGTGCCAAGACCATCGTTGTCACCATCACCGAGCGCAAGCGTCACCCTAAGTACGGCAAGATGATGACCAGCTCCAAGAAGCTGCACGCTCACGACGAGGAGTGCACGGCTGGCGTGGGCGACACCGTCCGCGTTATGGAGACCCGTCCTATGTCCAAGATGAAGCGTTGGCGCCTCATCGAGGTCGTCGAGCGCGCTAAATAAGCAGTCGCTCTTACGACTTGTACGTTTCCGAAGATGTGCGTATGTCTGGCTTGCATACCACGGGCCGTATAAAGGCTGCGCACCTCTCTTCGGTTCTTAGTTCGGAGGAACATCTACCATGATTCAGATGCAAACCATGCTGAACGTCGCCGACAACTCCGGCGCTCGCAAGATTCGCTGCATCAAGGTGCTTGGCGGTTCCAAGCGTCGTTATGCAGGCATCGGCGATGTGTTCATCGGTGCTGTCCAGGAGGCTACCCCTGGCGCCAACGTCAAGAAGAAGGACGTTGTCCGTTGCGTCGTCGTTCGCACCGTTAAGGAGATCCGCCGCAAGGATGGCTCCTACATTCGCTTTGATGAGAACGCCTGCGTTGTCATCAACAACGATGGTTCGCCCGTCGGCACCCGTATCTTCGGGCCCGTCGCTCGCGAGCTTCGTGACAAGAAGTACATGAAGATCGTCTCGCTCGCTCCCGAGACCCTGTAGTTAGGGGAGATATATGTATATCAAGAAGGGCGATAAGGTCCAGGTTCTCTCTGGTAAGGATCGCGGCAAGCAGGGCGTTGTCCTGCGTGCTCTCCCCGCCGAGAACAAGGTCGTTGTCGAGGGCGTTTCGGTCGTCAAGAAGGCCGTCAAGCCCAACGCTGCCAACCAGCAGGGCGGCATCGTTTCGCAGGAGGCTCCCATCGACGCCTCCAACGTCAATCTCGTTTGCCCCGAGTGCGGTAAGGTTACCCGCGTCGGTCACGAGAAGGACGGCAAGAACAAGCTGCGCGTCTGCAAGAAGTGCGGCCACAAGTTCTAAGCTGCCCGCAACATCAAGTTGCTAGCAAAGGCCCGGATGCCATGGCACCCGGGCCTTTTTCTATCCCTACTCGATGGCTTCGGTTCTGCCGTCCTGTCATTCCGGTTGCATCCAGTTTTCGGTGCCGTCTCGAATCGAGTGCCGCCAGGTGACACCCTGTCGCGTTTCGTCGGCTTCGGGGACAAAAGTCGGGACAACTCCAAAAACTATTTTCGAACTCAGGGCTTTGAGTTTTTGTTTTTGTCCCAAAGGGCGCGGCGGGATGCCTTTGGAGGCTCGATAGCGCCGAAAACGCCCGTTTTGAAACTTAAATGCCTTTTCGCGTGCAAGCCGCCAGCTGCAATAGGAAGTGAATCAACGCAGGTGGCTTTCAAGCAGTTTGCAAAACTGCAGGTCGCAGGTCTTCATTGCCAGTAGGAGAAATGAGTAGTCTCAGGTGGCTTGCCCATGAGTTGACGAACGGGATTTGAGATTACGCTGACGTCCGGAAACGCTTCGAGCACGGCGTTACGTTTTTGGGGTTTGGGCGTAGCCCCTGCACCCGCGAGCGCGGGCCTTAAGCCCGCCGAGAGGGTGACGCGTCGAAAACGAAGGGGAAAGAGAGAAGGGGCCGTCCCTATCATTCAGGTTGCGACCGAAGAAGACAAGGAGACCCCCTGAGCCTGAATGATGCCCCACAGACCGCGTCCGACCGAGCTCAAGCCGAGCTTTTCCTGACGTCCGCCTTCGCGAAGATGATGGCTGGATTGGCTATGGATTGGCAACACTTATTTGGACGATTCCGGGAGGGACGGCCCCGCCTCCCTGAACTCGACCGGCGACATGTAGCCCAGCGTCGAGTGGATCCTGAAGTTGTTGTACCAGTGCACGTAATCCAAGAGCTTGGCTCGGAGCTCGCGCGTCCCTCCTCGGTCCTTCGGAGTGGCCGACGATCTCCCCGTTGCAGAGGTCGACGAGCAGGCAGACGTAGTTCCACGACGCCCCGACGCGCACGCAGGCCAAGTCGCTGCATATATGGGTGCACGGCGCCCTGCCGCCGAAGCCGCGCGCGACGACGTTCGACACGTCGGCCTCGTTGACCGCCCCGGGGTGCACCTTGAACCTCTTCCTGCCGTATGCGCCGGCCAGGCCGTTCTCCCTCATGATGCGGCAGACGCGGCGCCGGCTGACGGTAACGCCCGACCTCCCGGGCGACGCCTTGATCTTGCGCGATCCGTTCCGGCCCTTGCTGGCGGCGTGCGCCGCCGCGGCCGCCGTCGCCCCCCGACATTAAGGTCCTCAAGGGCCGCGTCGTCTCCGGCGACCAGTTCGTCTCGCCCGCGGAACAGAAGGAGCGAATCCTCGCGACCTTCGGCGACCTGTGCTGCGAGATGGAGGGCTGCACCATCGCGCAGGCCGCTTATCTCAACGGCGTGCCCCTCGTCGTCGTGCGCGCCATCAGCGACAAGCCCTGCGCCGAGGGCCGGGTCGTGACTACAACTCTTTCGAGAAGAAGGCCGCCTGCGACTGCGCCCGCATCGCCGCGCGCATGGTTAAGCTTTAGGCCCGGCGCGCCGGGGCCCTTCTTTATGTTGGGACCCCGGCGCGCCGGGGCCCTTTCCAAAGCGAAGTGTCGAGCCGAAGTGTTGAGCGTCGGCCCTGAATGTTCAATGGCCGTTGTTTTCTGCCCCTCAAGTGGTGTACTTTTCCTCGGAGCTGTTGATTCCCCCACGCGCCCCCTTCCGTTCTCTGTTCTCCCCTTATACTCCTTGTACGAGGAGGTAAGAAGTCATGGACAAGACCACACAGGACAGCTTGGCAAAGAAACCCGTCGACATGAGGGACAGGATTCTCGAGCATCTCGAGGCCCTCACCTCTGCCGTCTCGCTCGACGACCTTGCCCGTCTGTCCACCTCCGACATCGCCGAGACACTCATCATCTCCAGGAGCCTGGCGAGCCAGTACCTCAACGACCTTGTTCGCGCCGGTCTTGTGGTTAAGGTGGCGGGCAGGCCTGTCCGTTATTTTCATCGCCGCGCGTTCCAGAAGCGTTTTCAGGTAAAGCTCTCTGCAAGCGAGTACGCCTCGCTCGCCGACCTCATCCAGGCGACGGGAATCGCCGATCACCGCGACTTCGCGCGTGCCGTGGGCTTCGACATGAGCCTCAGCTCCGTTGTCGAGCAGTGCAAGGCTGCGGTTCAGTACCCTCCGTTTGGCCTGCCCATCCTCTTGAGCGGCGGCGTGGGTGTCGGTAAGTCTTTCCTTTCTCGCCTTGTGTACGAGTACGGCAAGAACCAGGGCTTGCTGTCCCGCGACTCCTCCTATGTGCGCATCGACTGCGCCGGGGTCCCGGACGCCGCCTCGTTCAACGGGCTTCTTGACGAGTCGATCGCGAAAGCGCGCGGGGGTGTGGTCTTTGTCAACGGCATCGAGGCACTCTCTCCCTCTGCGATGGAGCACTGCCTTGCGACGGCCCTCGGGCTCGATGCCTCCCAGGATGCGCCGCGCGCTCGCCTCGTTCTTTCGACGACGCTTTCCGCCGATGACCTGAAGGTTTCCTCGGCCTACAGCAAAATGCCCATCTGTGCCCGCGTCCCCTCACTCAAGGAGCGGACCCCCGAGGAGCGCGAGGATCTCATCTTGAGCTTCCTGCGCAGCGAGGGGTGCCGAATCGGTTCTGATGTGAAGATCAGCCGCGGCGCATACCGTTGCCTCGTGAACGCGGACTTTTCCGATAACATCGCCGGCTTGCGCGCCTGCGTGACGAACTGCTGCGCCAAAGCGTTCCTCAATCGCGAGGGCGACTACGTCGTCGTTCGCCCGTATCTTCTTCCCAGCGGGCTCCTCTCCTCCGCGCAGATCGATCAACAGCCCGACGATGGCGTTCTGATCGACGCGTCTCTGGATGCCGCCGAGAGCACAGGGCCGGTCGAGCAGGCGCTCGATGCCCTGTGCTCCCTCGATGAGCGATTCTGCGCCGGGGAGCTCTCTGTCTCCGAGCTTGTCTCGCAAGCTGTCTCCGCTGTGCGCGGCGTTGAGGATCACTTGATCTTCGACCACGGCGTCGCCTCCTCGAGGTCGCGCGCCTTCGAGCGCGTCGTGGGCGCGGTCCTTGCCGACGCAGGCTCTTCTTATGGCATCGAGCTTTCGAGGAAGGTCGCTTTTCTACTGGCCCAGGAGATTTGCCTGCAGTTGTGGCCGGGTATCGGCCTGGCTAAGCGAAAGTCTGCCTGTGCGGAGCAAATCTCCCATCTCCTCGGTGCCGTGACCTCCGAATTACCGTTTGCCTCGAGTGTCTCCGATCAGGTCGCCGCAGACGTGGAAGGGGCGCTGGGAATCTCGCTCGATCACTTCACGAAGACGCTTCTGACGCTGTGCGTCGCATCGGAGTCTCGCGATGCGAAGGCCCTTCGGACGCTCTGCGTCATCTTGTCCCACGGCTACTCAACGGCGACGAGCATCGCCGACGCGGCGAACCGTATGCTCGGCATGCATGTGTACGAGGCTGTCGACATGCCCTACGACCAGCAGCTGAAGGACATCGTCGGTCCGCTCCAGCGCCTCGTCGACCGCCATTCCTACTGCACCGGGGTCGTGTTCCTCGTCGACATGGGCTCCTTGGAGGAGGCCTATAAGGCCCTCGAGAACGTTACCGACTCCACTATCGGCGTGGTGAACAACGTCTCTACCGGTCTTGCGCTCGAGATCGGGGTCGGGCTGCTCGGCGGCAAGTCCATCGCCGAGGTTCTTGGCGATGCGACCGCCGCGTGCGTGACGCACTGCAAGGTGATCGAGCGCGTCAACCGTGAGGACGCCATCGTCTTCTGCTCCGAGTCCGGGGTCGACGCCGCGGAGAGGATACGCCAGCTCGTCTCGCAGAGCCTCCCGCGCACCATAGGCGCGCGCCTGCTCACGAGGCCCTTCAAGCAGCTCGTCGCGAACGGGTCGAACGACGCCGTTTTCTCCGAGCACCGCGTCTGCGCCGTCATCGGCACGGGAGACCCCGGGGTCGCCTCCGTCCCCTTCGTCGCCCTCGAGGACATCATGTCGACGGCGTCCGCCTCTAAGGTTGATGCCGTGTTCGGCAGGTGGCTTGACGCTTCCGAGCTCTCTTCTTTCCACGAGAAGCTGCTCTCGAACATGACGCTGCAGAACGTCATCCGCTCCATCACCATCCTCGACCCGGAGCGGCTATTCCATGAGATCGAGAGCGCCGTGCACGAGCTTCAGCGCAGGACAGGCGAGAAGATCGGCAGCAACGCCATCATTGGGCTCTACGTTCACCTCTGCTGTCTCGTCGAGCGCCTTGTTACCAGAAACCCCATTGAGACCTACGTTGGCCAGGACCGCTTCGAGGAGGAACGCGCCGATTTCATCGAGTCCTTCAGGCAGAGCTTCTCGAGCATCTCGACGCGCTATCGCGTAGAGGTTCCCGTAAGCGAGATCGCATATGTCTTCGACTACATAAGCGTGAGCGCCGCCCCGGCGCGAGAAGAGCGCCTCGGCTCCTCGGACCTCCTGCTCGACGAGTGACCTTCCCCGCGCCGCCGCAAGCTGACCGCGCGTCCTCAATAATCCGATAACCCCTTGCCCGGCGCGAATCCGGATAGCGCCGAGGCAGTACCGAACGTAAAACTTCATTTGATAGGAGCAAACATGAGTGTTGTTATGGCACGAATCGACAATCGCCTGCTTCACGGCATCATCGTGACGCAGTGGGCCCCGGTGTCGGGCGCGACCCGAGTCATGGTCATCGACGACAAGGTCGCCGGCGACGAGGTCCTGAAGTCCACCATGAGGATGGCGCGCCCCGCGGGCATGGCCGTTTCGATCATCTCCGAGCAGACCGCGCTCAAGAACTTCGCCGCGGGCAAGTACGACCGCGAGAAGGTCTTCGTCATCGCCAAGGAGCCCGAGACGATGCTTCGCCTGGTCGAGTCGGGCGTCGAGCTCCCGTCGCTGGTCGTCGGCGGCTCGCTCGTCAAGGAGGACGGCATCCAGCTCACCCAGCGCGCCTACGCCTCCGCCGAGAACGTCCAGAGCTACAAGGCGCTCATCGCCCGTGGCGTCAAGGTGACGGCCCAGTTCGTGCCCGCCGACAAGCCCGTCTCCGTCGCAGACCTCATCTAAGGGGGAAATATGGTCAACTTCACTATCCTGCAGGTCGTCCTTTTGACCCTGCTGGCCTTCATCAAGCACGTGGACTACTACGGCATCCCGATGATCTTCGTCAATTACGCCGTTTTCTGGGGCCTCATCACCGGAGTCGTCATGGGCGACTGGAAGACCGGCCTTGTCATCGGCGGCACCATTCAGCTCATGCAGCTCGGCGTCGCGGGCTTCGGCGGCTCCTCCATTCCCGACTACGGCACGATGGCCATCATCGCCACCGCCTACGGCGTGACCCTGGGCTCCGACACGGGCCTCGCCATCGGCCTGCCGGTCGGCATGCTCGGCATCCAGCTCGACGTCGTCGCCAAGATCCTCAACGGCTTTGTCGTCGAGAAGTCCCAGAAGTTCTGCAACGAGGGTAAGTTCAATCAGATGAACGCCATCCTGTGGGTCTGCCCCGCGCTCTTCGGCCTGTGCGCCGCCCTGCCCGTCTTTGTCTCCGTGACGCTCGGCCAGCCCGCCGTCAACTGGCTCCTCGAGGTCATGCCCCAGTGGTTCCTCTCCGGCCTCACCCTCGCCGGCAAGATGCTCCCGGCCGTCGGTATCGCCATGCTGCTCCGCTACATGCCAACCGCCAAGTACTTCCAGTACCTGCTCGCCGGCTTCTTCCTCTCGGCCTTCCTGAACGTGCCCATCATCGGCGCCGCCATCGTCGGCGTTGCCCTCGCGATTGCGTTCTACCAGCGTGCCGAGAGGGACACCGAGCTCGCCGCCCACGCTTCCGCAGACGCCTTCATCGGAGAGGATGAGTAACCATGGAAAACGAGAACATCACCGCCGTCGCCGAGGGCAAGCCCTCCGGCTACAAGGTCACCAAGAAGGACCTGCGCAACGCGAACTGGCGCTGGCTCATGAGCGTGTGCACCTTCAACTACCAGACCCAGCAGGGCGCCTCAGTCGCCTACGCCCTCTCGCCGGTCCTGAGGAAGATCTACACGAACGACGAGGACTATAAGCAAGCGCTCAACAACCACTTCCGCTACTACAACACCCAGCCTTGGCTCGCCGCCATCATCCTTGGCGCCTGCGTGGCCATGGAGGAGCGCGACGGCCTAGCGGCGGCGGACGCCGTCCAAGACCTGAAGATCGGCACCATGGGACCGCTCGCCGGCGTCGGCGACTCCCTGCTCATGACCATGATCCCGACCATCATGGGCTCCATCGCCGCCTACATGGCCATCGAGGGCAACCCCGTGGGAGCCGGCATCTGGTTCGCGCTCATCCTGGCCATCTTCTGGGTCCGCATGCACGCCCTCGAGTTCGGCTACAAGCAGGGCGTGAAGCTCGTCACCGACTTCAGCGAGAAGCTTCCCAACCTCACTGCCGCCGCCTCCGTGCTCGGCCTCACCGTGGTCGGCTGCCTCATCGCCTCGGTCATCGGCGTCACCTGCCCGATTAGCTTCAGCTTCGGCGACGTCGCGATGGAGATTCAGCCGCTGCTCGACAAGATCCTGCCTGCCATGATCCCCGCCGCCATCACGGGAAGCGCGTATTACCTTCTTACCAAGAAGAACGCGAGCATGACGGCCCTCATCCTCGTGGTGATCGTCCTCGCGATGGTCGCCTCCGCCGCCGGCATCCTCGCCTAGCTTCGACCCAAGAGATTGGTGAATCAATGAGAAAGATAGTTGTGGCGAGCCATTCCCTTCTCGCCCAGGGCTTCAAGGACACCCTCGAGTTCCTTACGGGTAAGGGCGACGCCGTCAACGCCGTGTGCGCCTACGTGAACGACAACGGCGAGGGGCTCGACGCGGCGGTCGAGGCGGCTCTTTCGGGCACTGACGAGGTCGTCGTCCTCACCGACGCGTACGGCGGCAGCGTGAACCAGCGCTTTTCCCGCTTCGCCTCCGACCGGATCCACGTGATCGCGGGTGTCAACCTCCCGCTCGCCATGACGGTCGCGCTCGCGCGCCCCGACGAGAAACTCGACTTCGACGCCCTCGTCAACGAGGCGCGCCAGCAGATCATCTACGTGAACGGTGCCAGTTCCGCCGAGTGCGACGACGACGAATAGAGGAGGTCGACGATGAGAGAGTTCCTTAAGGACGTGTGGATGCACGGCGGTGAGGAAAGCCGCGCCATCACCCCCGAGAACATCACGGGCGAGAAGGGCCGCGCCGCCATGTCGGCCAGCCACCTCGGCGTCGGCCGCAAGGGCTCGTGCTGCGTGCCCCTTGAGTCCGGCGAGACCATCACGCTCGCGGACATCGAGGGCCCCGGCATCATCCGCCACATCTGGATGACCGTCCCCGACAAGACCGCCGCCGGCAGCTTCGTCATGCGTGACCTCGTGCTGCGCTTCTACTGGGACGACGAGGAGACCCCCTCGGTCGAGTGCCCTGTCGGCGACTTCTTCTGCAACGGCTTCGGTGAGCGCGCCATCGTCAACTCGATGCCCATCTGCGTGAACCCGACGGGCGGCATGAACTGCTACTTCGAGATGCCCTTCAGGAAGCACGCCAAGGTCACGCTTACGAGCGAGCACCCCGGGTTCATTAAGTACATCTTCTACACGTTCAACTACGCGCTCACCGACGTGCCGGACGACGCCATGTACTTCCACGCCCGCTTTAACCGCGAGCGCAGCACCCGCAGGGGCGTCGACTACACCGTGCTCGACGGCGTGCGCGGCAAGGGCTACTACGTCGGCACCTACATGGCCCTGTGCGCCCTGGAGCGCTATTGGTGGGGCGAGGGCGAGATGAAGTTCTTCCTCGACGGCGACGAGGAGTTCCCCACGGTCACCTCGACGGGAGCCGAGGACTACTTCGGCGGTGCCTGGGCCTTCCTCGACAGGCCGCCCCACGCGCTGCCCGAGGCGCAGTGCTTCAACACGCTGTTCGCCGGCTACCCGTACCGCTCGACGCGCGACGCCACGCGCGACCGCTTCAGCGCGGGCAAGCCGAACCCGAATCCGATGCTCGCGACTAACGACGACGCGCTGCCCAGGCACGGCCTCTACAGGTGGCACCTTCCCGACCCGATCTCGTTCAAGGAGGACCTGCGCGTGACGTTCCAGGACCTCGGCAACGACGACATCAAGCTCTACGAGCGCGAGGACGACATCTCCACCGTCGCCTACTGGTACCAAAGCGAGCCGCATGCCGTGCTCGCCCCGTTTGCCGCAAGGCAGGACCGCGTGCCCAGGTAGGGTCGCCTCGAAACAAGCCAACGTTATGGGCGCCCGCGGTTGACCATGACTGCGGGCGTCCCTTTGTAAGGAGGATCACATGAGCGAAAAGCAAATGAGGCTCGGCGCCCTCGAAGCCGGCGGGACCAAGATGGTCTGTGCCGTGGTGTCCGGCGACGGCGAGGTCCTCGACCGTATGGAGACCCCGACGCTTACGCCCGCCAAGACCGTCCCGCAGATGATCGAGTGGTTCACCGCCCGCGATGTGGACGCGTTGGGCATCGGCGCCTTCGGCCCGACCTGCGTCGACCCCAACGACGAGCGCTACGGCTCCATCCTCCAGACGCCCAAGCTCGCGTGGCGAGGCCATGGTCTTCGCGCCGCGTTCGCCGACGCCCTCGGGATTCCGGTGGCCTACGACACGGACGTGAACGTTGCCTGCCTCGGCGAAGTGGTCTTCGGCTGCTGCAAGGGGCTCGAGGACGCCGTCTACGTGACCATCGGCACCGGCGTGGGCGCGGGCGTCATGTGCGCGGGCAGACTCCTTCACGGCATGCTGCACCCCGAGGCCGGTCACATGCTGGTAAGGACCCGTCCCACCGAGGAGGGACGCTGCGTCTGCCCGAGCCACGCGAGCTGTCTCGAGGGGCTCGCCTCCGGCCCCGCCATCGCCGCGCGCTGGGGAAAGCCCGCGGCCGAGCTCGCGGACAACGATGAGGTGTGGGCGCTCGAGGGGGATTATCTGGGGCAGATGTGCGCGAACCTCGTGCTCATGTACTCGCCTCGCCGCATCGTCCTCGGCGGCGGCGTGATGCACCAGGAGCAGCTCTACGGCATCGTCCGCAAGAAGACCCTCGAATATCTGGGTGGCTACATCCAGACCGCCGAGCTTAAGGACATGGAGAGCTACATCTGCGCCCCGGGCTGCGGCGGCGACCAAGGAATCCTCGGCGCGGCCGAGCTGGCAAGAAGGGCGCTCGCGTAACTTGCGCTCTCTCCGCCATACAACGCGTTAAGAAAAGACGAGCGCTTCTTGCCAATTGAGCGGCAAGAAGTGCTCGTCTTTTGCATTTGTTTTTGGGGCAGGACGCCCCGCCTCCGCTAGAGTCCCTGGACCGCCACACCCACGAGGTTTGGACCGGTGTGGACAAGAAGCGCGGGGCTGATGTCGGAGCGGACGACCTCCACCGCGTTGGCCACGCGCTCGCACAGGGCCTGCTCCATGCGGTCGTAGAGGTCGGCGTGGGCCGAGGTGCGGCTCGCGGCAAAGCGCACCTTGGGGTGCTTCTCGACGATGGCGGCGATGAGCTTGACCTCGGTGCGATGCGGTACTTGCACAGCCATTTCGTGTGCGCGAGGCTGTTGGCTTTCTGGGCCACAGCAATCACCTTCCCCCTAGTATGATGACCTGAACAATCCTCATGCTAGGGGGAAGGTTTTTGTCGCGTAGCGGAAATTGGCCTCCACCCGCTGAGCGGGTGGCTTTCTATGCCGCGCGTGCCGCGCGGCACGGACTAAAGTCCATGAATAAAAACGAGGAAGGCCACGTCCGGCCTCCCTCGCAAAGGGTCTCTGATTACTCCCACTCATTGGGGACAGACTTAAATGAGTGCTCTTGAAATGCCGGCGCCTGGGGACGTTCTTTTTCTGTCTGCAGTTTGGAACGTTCCTTTTCTGTCGGCAGCTTGGGACGGTCCTTAGAGCTGCAGCGCGCCATGAGCGAAGGCGAAGCGGATCATCCTGTCTTTTGAGTTCTAAGCATAAGCCCCTGTCTCTGAGCAATGACCGGTTCGCATTTGTGCGTATTTGCGTGCGTGGGATTGCGTGAATATGCGTATAGATGCGCCGTTTACGGGACAAAAATGACCGTTTAGCGGTGAGATACGCACAAACACGCACAGACGCGCGTGTTTGTGCGAATATAGAGCTATCCGAAATGCAAGACGTTCTATGACACAGGAGGCACATATGGTAGATTCCAAGCAGGCTCCACTCGACTCCGCGGCAGCCGCAAAAGCAGCGTTCGCTTCGGTCCAGGACAAGCCATTCCCCGATGATATCTTTACGGCTCCCGAGCTTCGTTGGGCTGTGATCGGGTGCGGCGTTATCGCTAACCAGATGGCCCAGTCTCTCGCTCTTGCCGGCCGCAAGCTTGCGGGCGTCGCCAACCGTACGCTGTCCAAGGCTCAGGCTTTTGCAGAGCAGTATGGCATCGAGAAGGTCTATGAATCGGTTGAGGACCTCTACGCCGATCCGGGCATCGACGCCGTCTATATCACCACGCCGCACAACACGCATATCACCTATCTGCGTGACGCGCTGGCCGCCGGCAAGCACGTGCTCTGCGAGAAAGCCATTACCCTCAATTCCGCTGAGCTCGACGAGGCGCGTGCCATCGCCGACGAGCACAACGTGGTCCTTATGGACGCTACCACGGTGCTTCATATGCCCTTGTATCAAGAGCTGCGCCGTCGCATGGATGCCGGCGAGTTTGGTCGCATGAACCTCGCCCAGCTCAACTTTGGTAGCTACAAGGAGTACGGCGATCTGACCAATCGCTTCTACAACCGCAACCTTGCTGGCGGTGCCATGCTCGACATTGGCGTGTATGCCCTGTCCGTCATGCGTCTCTTTATGGCAAGCCAGCCCATTGAGGTCGTTTCGTTGGGCAACACCTGTGAGACCGGTGTTGACGTTGCGGGCGGCATCGTCTGCCGTAATGCCGAGCAGCAGCTGGGTGTTGTGGGCCTCACGCTCCACTCCAAGCAACCCAAGCGCTCGATTATTAGCTTCGATAAGTGCTATATCGAGGTCAACGAGTATCCGCGCGCCGATCACGCGACTATCGTGTGGACTGCGGACGGCCACCGCGAGGAGGTCCACGCCGGCACCGAGGCTTACGCCCTTTGCTATGAGATGGCCGATCTTGAGAAGGCCGTTGCCGGCGACGACTCTAAGCGTGAGCTTCTGGGCTATGCTTCTGATGTTATGGAGCTGATGACCAAGCTACGCGCCGACTGGGGAGTCGTGTACCCCGAGGAGGAGTAAGCGATGCTAGCGGAAGATAGGCTCAACGCGATCGTGTCGATGGTTCAGCAGACCGGCTCGGTTACCGTGCCGGAGCTTGCCGAAGCCCTGGGCGTGACGGCGTCTACCATTCGGCGCGACCTGCAGACGCTCGACCGAGCACACCGTATCGCCAAGGTGCACGGAGGCGCGACAAGTCTGGAGCGCGCGCACGTGACGCGCGACCTAACGCTTAATGAGCGCAGCGACCTCCATAACGACGACAAGGAGCGTATCTGCGCCCGTGCGGCGGCACTTGTGGAGCCCGAGAGCTTTGTATACATCGACTCGGGTTCGACGACGCTCAGGCTCATCGAGCATCTTCCACACCTTGAAGATGTCACCTATGTGACCGATTCCGTGCTCCATGCTCAACGCCTTGCTTTGCGCGGCATGCGTACCGTGGTGCTGGGTGGCGAGCTCAAACCCGAGACCGAGGCGCTCGTTGGCCCCGATGCCTTGGCAACCTTAGACCGCTACAACTTCAACTGTGGCTTTTGGGGCTCTAACGGCATTGCCGCCGAGCAGGGCTTCACGGCGCCCGATATCGAGGAGGCGCAAGTAAAGCGTATCTCGATGCGCCATACGGCCAAGCGCTTCGTAATCTCGGACGCCAGTAAATTTGGCATGGTGGCGCCCGTCAAGTTCGCGGACTTCCGCGATGCAACGATCATCACCGCGGGCGAGGTGCCCGCCAAGTACCGGGCAATGGACAACGTCGTCACGGTCTAGCGGCGGGGCAAGGTCAAAACCATTTAGTTTTCTCAATAGAAAAGCGGCAACGTCCATTACGGGCGTTGCCGCTTTCGTTGTCTGCCGGTTTGTCTAAGTCTGTAACAACTGGACCGTTAAAAGTGGGCTAGGTGTTACAGATCGAGATACTTACGAACCGCGCCGCCCCTTTGTCTCAATCTGTAACATCTGGGACTGATTTTGCCGAGTTACTGTTACAGATTGAGATTATTCCCTTGAGGGGATTCGAATGTCTCGATCTGTAACAGATAGACCGGAAAATGGGTTCTAACTGTTACAGATCGAGACGTTTTGGGACCGCGGCTGAGCCATTGCGGCAAAACCACCATAAAGGTGCTTGTCCCCTTTGTGGTGGTTTAGGGCTCCCAGGGGCAGGGGGCTTCGATGTGGATGTGCTCGCCGGTTACGGGATGCGTAAAGGACACGCTGTGGGCATGGAGCATGAGGCCGCAGGGGCGCGGCGTTCCGTACAGGTCGTCGCCAACCAGGGGATGATGCTCGCTTGCCAGGTGCACGCGAATCTGATGCTTGCGGCCGGTGAGCAGCTCGACATCAATATACGAGCGCGTGGGCAGGCCTCGACGGCTCTTAAGACGCTTGAGCACCTTTACGCGTGTTTGAGACGGCTTGCCGCTGGCGCCGACGCGCATCTTTCGACTGTCGTGACGGTCGCGGGCGATGGGCTTGTCGATGAGCTTTTCGTTCCAGTCGATCTTGCCCTCGGCCAGCGCCAGGTAGTGCTTTTCGAACGCGTGGTCGATGATCATCTGATCAAAGGCGGGCTGCGTCTGCTTGTCGAGTGAGAACAGCACCACGCCGGTGGTGTCACGGTCCAAGCGGTTGAGCGGCTGCATGTCGGTCGCGGCAAAGCCGTCGCCCATCGCCAGCAGCAGGTCGCTGGCGTAGTCGGTGAGCGTGCGCTCGCCGGTGCCATCGCCGTGGACGATTATGCCGGCAGGCTTGTCGATGGCCATGAGCCAGGCGTCGCAGTAGAGGACTTGAGGTTCTTCGTTCACGTGTAAGCCTTTCGGTTAGCTAATTCCCACAAACATGCAGCCCGAGGTCGCCCCGCGTAGGCGGGCGGCGGGCTTGCGACCGGCCTGCGCGGCCTCAACGGCGCGACGGACGCGGGCGACGGCACGGCCCACCTCATCCGTCTCGAGCAGCGTTCCGTCCACCATGAGACGGCGCACGCCGGCGTCGAGCAGCTGTGGAACCTGCGGTGTGAGGTCGATGGGGTAGGCGTCGTACAGGCGAGAGCGGCCGTGGATGTCGGTGCGGACGGGCATGACCTTTCCGTCGATATTCTTGAGCGAGAGCTTACGGGCACGCAGGCGGCAGCTGGCACAATCGTGGATGCAACCGTTGGCAACCTGCAGAATGCAATGCTCGCTTGTCATGACGCGCGGGCGGCCAAAGACGGTGATGCCCAGAGCCGCGGGCGCGGCGGCGCCGAGCGAGACAATCTCGTCGAGCGTGATCTCGGGCGAGAGCCAAAACGCGCCGGCTCCGCGTTCGGCGAGTGCCTCCATGCAGGGCGTGTTGTGCACCGGCAGGCAAGAGCGAATCTCGGCCGTGGCGCCAACCTGGGCGGCCAGGGCAAGCTCAGAGATGTTGCCAATAGCGACCGTGGCGCCAGCAACAACCCATGGGTCAACGCGGACGTGGCCAACGGCGCGGCAGACCTCATCGAGCACGGGTACGATGCCCTGCTCAAACGTATCGGCGGGGGAGAGCTTGGCCGCATCGAGCGCGTCGGTGGTCATGTAGATGCGCGTTGCACCCTCCGCCCGCGCTGCCTCGGCGGCCTCGAGCGAGGTGACGGTGGCGCAGATCTGCGGCTCGTCGCGGTAGTGCTCGGGCGCGGGGCGGGAATCACTGGTGACAATCGCCGGCAGCTCGAGCGTTTTCGCGCGCTCCGCGTACGGCGCCAGAATGGCCTCTTCCAGTGCCTTGCAAGCGGCGGCGCGCACCTTATGTACGGCGGAGAAACCCATGCCACAGCCCTCATCGAGCGCCACCTCAAAGCTCGCAGCCTCAAAGGGAGAGGAACCCATGCGGCCGACGTGCTCAACCAGATCGGACGCCTCGACCGCACGGGTCTTGGCGGCTTCGACAGTAAAGCCCGTGGCCGTGGCCGTAAGCGAAGGGTCGTCGCAGCAGGTGAGTGTGACGGCAAACGGCTCGCCCAGGCGCGCCACGACGGATACATCAACAGCTCGGCGGCGCAGCACATCGCGCTTGAGCGCGGCGCTGGCAGCGTCAATAGCGCGCTGGCTTCGAATCACGCGCACGCGGCAGCCCTCGGGCATGCTACGGGGCACGCGACACTCGATAACATCGCCGGCAGCGGCATCATCGGCGGCGATGGTGGTCAGGAACTGGTCGAACTCATCGTCGTGGCGAAGCTCCAGCAGGTCGCCCTTGCCCACGGGCTCAAACAACTCAATGCGGGCGATGGCGGCGCGGCGACGGCGGTCGTCGGGCTTGAGTCCGCGCACATCGCGGTTGGCCAGGCGGCTGCCGAGCACCGTGCCCACGATCTGGCCGC
Organism: Collinsella sp.; assembly: GCA_019414605.1. Lineage (GTDB taxonomy): Bacteria > Actinomycetota > Coriobacteriia > Coriobacteriales > Coriobacteriaceae > Collinsella. Next base: position 21,618 of record DXLS01000074.1, on the reverse strand, counting down.
GGTTGTTGGAGCGCTCGTAACTCATCATCTCGTCACCCGAGGTGCCGTCTTGGTAGGCGTGCGTAAAGTCACGGTTAAAGCAGCGCTTGAGCTGGCGCTGACGGGCGGCTTCCTCGTCCTTAGAGGTCGAAACATCGGCCAGCATATCGTCAATCTGATGACGATACACGTCGACGATGGAATACACGTAATCGGGAGCCTTCATGCGGCCCTCGAGCTTGAGCGATGCGGCGCCGGCGTCATACAGACGGCGAACAAGCTGCGAAGTGTTGGTGTCGCGCGGGCACAGCGCGCGCTCGCGACCGGCAGGGGAGAGCGAGCGGCCGTTCTCGTCGATCAGCTCGTAAGGCAGGCGACAGGGTTGAGCGCACATGCCGCGGTTGGCCGAGCGGCCCGCCATGGCAAAGCTCGAAAGCAGACACAGGCCAGAGTAGCAAAAGCAGATGGCGCCATGGCTAAAGACCTCAAGGTCCACATCGGGCGCGGCATCGTGAATGGCGGCAATCTCGTCGATGGAAAGCTCGCGCGAGAGGGTCACGCGGTCGGCGCCCTGCTCGCGGCACCAAAGGGTTCCGCGGTCGTCGTGGATGTTTGCCTGGGTCGAGATATGCGTCTCGATGCTGGGCATCGTGCGCTTGACCTCAAAGAACAGGCCCCAGTCCTGGATGATGAAGGCGTCGGCGCCCAGCGTGGAGCAGCGATGGATGAGCTGCAGCGCATCGCTCATCTCGGATTCCTTGATGACGATGTTGACCGTGACGTAGACGCGCGAGCCGGCCAGATGCGCGGCGCGGCAGGCCTGCTCAAAGGCCTCGTCGGTAAAGTTGGTGGCCTTGCGGCGGGCGTTGAAGCTGCCCATGCCGCAGTAGATGGCGTCTGCCCCGGCGGCGAGCGCGGCGGCAAAGGGCTCCGGGCCTCCGGCGGGCGCCAAAAGCTCGGGTCTGCGGTTGGTGGTTCGACTGGCGGTTGCGGTCATATCCTGCCTTTCAAAATGCTCAGATACTCAAAAGTATAGTGGTGCCGTCGCGGCAGGCGATGCCCGTGCTCTAAGCGGGATAAAGTCTTCAGCAGCTTGGACTGGCTGCTTCACATGAGAACCGTTCAGCGGTCCGGGGAAACCGTTGGACGATAAAATATTCTCGCAACGTGATAATAATCTTGCATCGCGCGGAAACCTTGAGTACTATCCCAATCAAGCGCGGTGTTCAGACCGAACTGTGCCTCCCGGTGTGAACGCCGCGCTCCCGTTCCCTTTTACTTGTAAGGAGAAAAACATGAGCAAGACCGTCGTGTCTTCCGATAACGCACCCGCAGCCATCGGCCCGTATTCCCCCGGTATCCAGACTGGCAACATGGTGTTCCTGTCCGGCCAGCTGGGCATCGACCCCGCAACCGGTAAGATGCCCGAGGGCGTCGAGGCCCAGGCCAAGCAGTCCCTTGCTAACGTCGAGGCCCTGCTGACCGCTGCCGGCGCCACGTTTGCCGATGTCGTCAAGACCACGGTCTACCTGGCCGACATCGCCGACTTTGCCGCCGTGAACGAGATTTACGCCTCCAAGTTCGAGGCTCCGTTCCCCGCGCGCAGCGCTTTCCAGGTTGCCGCCCTTCCGGCTGGCGGTCTGGTCGAGATCGAGGTTGTCGCCGCTCTCTAAGGTGTTGGTAACAACTAAACATGACATGCAAAAAGACCCTGCAGCGCGTGTGTGAACTGCAGGGTCTTTTGTCAAGCGATGCGACAAAAATGATCCGTTTCCCTTCGTCCCCAAGGGATCACGTTTAGCCCTCCTTGCGGACTTTTTGCAGGTAGCGGTACACGCTGGGCTCCGAGATGCCCAACGCGGTGGCAGCGCAGGCCACGGCGCCCTTGAGCATGAACACCCCGTTGCCGTTGAGGTGGCGAATGACGTCCACGCGGTCGCTCTGACCAAGCGACGCTACATCCAGCCCGCGCGCGCTCAGCAACTCGGCAATGCTGCGGTCGATGAGCTCCTGGGTGGACTCCGAAAGGCTTTCGACCTCGATAGGGGCGGGCTCCGTGCGCGTCGGCGCTGCGTCGAAGCACGCCATGAGCTGCTGCGCCATGGCGTTTATGGAGCGTACGGTCGAGAGGTCGGTGTTGACGCAGAGCATACCGACGATCTCGTCATCCTCGCGGATAAAGAACGTCGCGGACTCCAGCGTCTTGCCTCCGGCGCCGCGGCCCTCGTAGCCCGTAATAAACGGCAGGTCGCGATACTTGGGGTCGTGCATGATCTTGAGCGCCAGATCGGTGGCGGGACCGCCGACCTTACGGCCGCTCACAATGCCGTTGCGAATATCGACGATGGCGTGGTCGGGATCCGAGAAATCGTGCAGCACGATCTCGCTGTTCTTACCGAGTATCTGCTCCAGGAAATCGACCATCGGCAAAAAGCGGCGTACGGTCTCGTTCACGGGCAACTCCTTTGGGTGAAATCGGAAATGTTCATAACAATTTTTTCTCATGGTAACACGGTGTCTATTGACTCGCATATTCGCAGGTACATTGCGTAATACAGACGAGCGGTAGGATTTTGGCGGTAAACGGTTGACCAAAAGAAAAGTTAGATGTTATTTTGACCGGACACTTTCCTGACCTGCGGGAATGCATTGTCCCAGCTTAAGAATAGTCTGATAACAAAAAATTATTATTGAGAATGAGAATCATCTATAATACGATATGCAACGAAGGCACAACCTCAACCCCGCACTGCGTCACAATAGAGCGTTAGATGCGAAAACAACTACTTCGAGGATTGGTGGTCAAATGACCCAGGAGACGGTTACGAACGGCACTGAAGCCCTGTTCACTCGCGAAGGCATGCCTCCCGTTAAGGAAATGATCCCGTGTGCCCTTCAGCACGTACTGGCATCGTTTGCCGGCATCATTACCCCGGCGGTCATCATGGCCGGCGTCTACGGCTTTAATAGCCAGCAGAGCACCGACATCATCCAGGTCGCGCTCATTCTTTCGGCGATCGATACGGCCCTTCAGGCCTTCGCTCCCTTCCGTCGCATCGGCGGCGGCCTGCCCATCGTCATGGGCGTTTCGTTCGCGTTCCTGCCGGCCCTGCAGGCTATGGGTGCCTCGGGCTTTAGCTTTGGTGCACTGCTGGGCGGCGAGATTGTCGGCGGTGCCGTCGCGGTCCTCTTTGGTCTGGCCTACAGCAAGATTAAGTGGCTGTTCCCGCCCGTCGTGACCGGTACGGTCATCTTCTCCATTGGCGTCTCTCTCTATCCCACGGCCGTCAAGTACATGGCCGGCGGCATGGGCACGCCGCTGTGGGGCACCCCGCAGGCCTGGTGCGTCGCTCTTATCACCTTCGCTGTGGTCTTTGCGCTCGCCAACTTTGGCAAGGGCACGCTCAAGCTGGGATCCGTGTTCTTTGGCATGATCGTTGGCATGATCGTCTCCATCCCCTTTGGCATGATCGACTTCTCAAGCGTCGCCACCGCTCAGGTCTTCGCCCTTCCCAAGCTCATGCCCTATGCGCTCGAGTTTGATCCCGAGGTCTGCATTACCCTCGCCGTCGTGTTCCCCATGGTTGCCATTCAGGTTATCGGCGACGTCTCCGCCGCCTGCCTGGGCTCCATCGACCGTATGCCCACCGAGCGCGAGCTCTCCGGCGCTATCGTGTCCCAGGGCCTCACCTCTATGGTCGGCGGCCTGCTGGGCGGTCTTCCCACCAGCGCCCTTGGCCAGAACGTGGGCATCATCTGCTCCAACAAGGTCGTCAACAAGTGGGTCTTTGTGATCATCGCGGCCGTCTTTGCCATCGCCGGTCTGTTCCCGCAGCTCTCTGCCGTCCTTTCCGCTATCCCGCAGCCCGTCATCGGCGGCGCGACCGTCGGCGTCTTTGGCACCATCACCATGAACGGCGTGCGCATGTTCACCCGCGAGGGCCTCACGCAGCGCACTACCACCATCGTCGGTACCTCCGTCGTCTTTGGCCTGGGTATCTGGATGGCCAGCGGTTGCCTTGCCGGCGAGGGTATGCCCGCCTGGGTATCCACCGTCATCGGCTCCAATGCCGTAACCCCCACCGCCATTATGGCCATTGTCCTTAACCTGATCCTTCCGCAGACGCCGGTCGTGGCTCAGCACATCGATGCTGCCAAGGACGCTGCCGTGGATCTGGTCTTGCCCGAGAGCAAGAAGTAACCAATTCGGTGCTATTCGTCGGCGGGCGCATCGCCTCGTCCGCCGACGTCATGCGGCGCCAAGCCGCACTTCAAAGGGTTTGTCCCTTTGGTGAAGCGTTGACGGGAGAGGGCCCGTTTCCGGTGTAGGCCGGCGCTTCGCACTCCGCCATGTCAGAGGTGTCAAACCCCGCCCCTGATGTTGAAGGGAGCATTCATGCTTCTGGTCGCTAACGGTTCCGTTTTTACCCGCAACGCTCAGACCCCGTTCATTCCCAACGGCGCGGTCGCCATTGACGGAGATACGATCGTCGAAGTAGGCCCCGAGTGCGAGCTCAAGGCCAAGTACCCGGATGCCGAGTACGTCGACGCCCAGGGCAACCTCATCATGCCCGGACTCATCAACTGCCACACCCACATCTACTCGGGTCTGGCCCGCGGCCTTGCCATTAAGGGCTGCAACCCCACCAACTTCCTGGAGAATCTTGAGCAGCAGTGGTGGAAGATCGACGACAACCTGACGCTCGACGGCACCAAGGCCAGCGCCTATGCCACGATTCTTGACTCCATCCGCGATGGCGTCACCACGATCTTCGATCACCACGCGAGCTTCTGCGAGATCCCGGGAAGCCTCTTTACCATTAAGGACGCCGCTCAGGAGCTGGGCATGCGGTCGTGCCTGTGCTACGAGGTCTCCGACCGCCGTGGCCAGGAAAAATGCGACCAGGCCATTGCCGAGAACGCCGAGTTTGCCCAGTGGGCCGCCAAGGAGCGTCGCGATAACGACAACCACATGATCGCCGCCATGTTTGGCGGTCACGCCACCTTTACGCTGTCGGACGAGACCATGGATAAGATGGCCGAGGCCAACAACGGCCTGACCGGCTTCCACATCCATGTGTGCGAGGGCATGAACGACGTGTGGGACTCCCGCCTCAACCGCGGTGGCATCAGCCCCGTCGAGCGCCTGCTGCAGCACAACCTGCTGGGTCCCGACACCATGCTCGGCCACTGCATCCACGTGACGCCCGCCGAGATGGATATCGTCAAGGAGTCCGGCACCTGGCTGGTCAACAACCCCGAATCCAATATGGGCAACGCCGTGGGCTGCGCTCCCGTGCTCGAGTTCTTCCGCCGCGGCATCCCCGTGTGCATGGGCACCGACGCCTACACCCACGATATGCTCGAGAGCCTCAAGGTCTTCCTGATCATTCAGCGCCACAACGCCGCCATGCCCAACGTGGGCTGGTGCGAGGCCATGACCATGCTGTTCGAGAACAACGCCAAGATGGCGAGCAAGTACTTCGATCGCAAGCTCGGCGTGCTCGAGGCCGGCGCTGCCGCCGACGTCATCGTCATGGACTACAAGCCCTTTACGCCGCTGAGCGAGGAGAATATCGACGGCCACATGCTCTTTGGCATGATGGGCAAAAACTGCCGCACTACCATCATCAACGGCCGCGTCCTGTACAAGGATCGCGAGTTCGTTGGCATTGATGAGGACAAGATCAACGCGTGGACCATGGCCGAGTCCAAGAAGCTCTGGAGCACGCTCAACGATCGCACCTACTAATTACAAGTAGATTCGCGCGCGTCGGATGTTTCGCCGCATCCGACGCGCGTATAGGCGACCTCCGCGGGGTCGCCGGCGCTGTGCTAGCGCTACACCGTATTTGCGCCCGCCGCGCGGTCTCGCCGGGCGTTACAGAGAGGAGCTCACTATGAGCGACATCATGAGGCCGATCCCGTTTTCGCAGCTGATGAACTGGATCATCGAGGAGCACAAGACCCAGGACGCCATCTTTGGCGTGCGCAAGATGGTCACGACCAACCAGGAGGGTGCGCTTCCCATTTTTGACGAGCGCATCGAGACTCCGTTTGGCCCGGCCGCCGGTCCCAATACGCAGCTTGCCCAGAACATCGTGGCATCCTATGTGGCTGGTTCCCGCTTCTTTGAGCTCAAGACCGTCCAGGTTATGGACGGCGAGGAGCTCTCCAAGTGCGTCAACAAGCCCTGCATCGTGGCGCAGGACGAGTGCTACAACTGCGAGTGGTCGACCGAGCTCGAGGTTCCGCAGGCCTTTGCCGAGTACGTGAAGGCATGGTTTGCCTGCCACCTGATTGCCCGCGAATACGGCCTGGGCAGCCCGGACGGCTTTGTCTTCAACATGTCGGTGGGCTATGACCTCGAGGGCATCAAGAGCCCCAAGGTCGACGCCTACATCGAGGGCATGAAGGACGCCAGCGGCTCCGAGGTTTGGGACGAGTGCCGCACGTGGGCGCTCGCTAACCTGGACAAGTTTGAGCATGTCGACGCTGCGTTTGTCGAGTCCATCCCGGCGCGCGTCTCCAACTCCATCACCGAGTCTACCCTGCACGGCTGCCCGCCGGCGGAGATCGAGCGCATCGCGACCTACCTCATCACCGAGAAGGGCCTCAATACCTACATCAAGTGCAACCCCACGCTGCTGGGCTATGAGTTTGCCCGTCAGCGCCTCAACGAGCTGGGCTTTGACTACATCGTCTTCGATGACACGCACTTCCGCGAGGATCTGCAGTGGGCCGATGCCGTGCCCATGTTCGAGCGCCTGATTGCCCTGTGCGCCGAGCGCGGCCTGGAGTTTGGCGTCAAGCTGACCAACACGTTCCCCGTCGACGTGACGAGGAACGAGCTGCCCTCCACCGAGATGTACATGTCGGGCCGTTCGCTGTTCTCGCTGACCATCGAGGCCGCCCGTCGCATTACCGAGCAGTTCGATGGCAAGCTGCGCATCAGCTACTCCGGCGGTGCCACGGTCTACAACATCCGCGCCCTGTACGATGCCGGCATTTGGCCCGTTACCCTGGCGACCGACGTGCTCAAGCCCGGTGGCTACGAGCGCTTTAGCCAGATGGCCGGCGAGTTTGCCGACCTGGATGGCAAGCCGTTTGCGGGCGTCTCGCTCGAGGCCGTGACTGCGATCCAGACCGACTCGCTCACCAATCCGCTCTACAAGAAGCCGTTGCGTCCGCTGCCCGACCGCAAGGTCGCCGGCAAGAGCCCGCTTTCCGACTGCTTTACCACGCCGTGCCGCACGAGCTGCCCCATCCAGCAGGATATTCCCGCCTACCTGGCGGCTGTTGACGAGGGCCGCTACGAGGATGCACTCAACATTATCATCGAACGTAACGCCCTGCCGTTCATTACCGGCACCATCTGCCCGCATCCCTGCGGCCGTGCCTGCGAGCGTGCATTCTACGAGCCCGAGGGCGCCCAGATCCGCGCCAGCAAGCTCAAAGCCGCCCGCGAGGCCATGACCGCCGTGCTGCCCAAGCTGCGCGCCCAGGCCATCGCCAACGACGGCGAGCGCAACGTTGCCGTTATCGGCGGCGGCCCGGCCGGCCTGGCGACGGCGTTCTTCCTGACGCGTGCCGGCGTGCCCGTCACCATCTTCGAGGCTCGCGACTCGCTCGGCGGCGTGGTCCGTCACGTCATCCCCGAGTTCCGTATCGCCAGCGACGATATCTCCCACGATGCCGAGCTCTGCCTGGCCTTTGGCGCCAAGGTTCAGCTCAACGCCCGCGTGGAGTCCATTGACGAGCTCAAGGCCCAGGGCTTTACCGATGTGGTCGTGGCAACCGGTGCCTGGATGCCCGGCTCTGCGGGCCTGGGCGAGGGCGCCGAGCTCGACGTGCTGGAGTTCCTCGAGGCCGCCAAGAAGGGCGAGAAGCTCGAGCTGGGCGAGGACGTCGTGGTCATTGGCGCCGGCAACACCGCCATGGACGCGGCCCGCGTGGCCAAGCGCCTGGCTGGCGTGAAGAACGTGCGCCTGGTGTATCGCCGTACCAAGAAGCAGATGCCCGCCGACGAGGAAGAGCTCGATCTTGCTCTTGCCGACGGCGTTGAGTTCTGCGAGCTGCTGGCGCCCAAGGCGCTCAACGGCGCCGTGCTGACCTGCGATGTTATGGAGCTTGGCGAGCCGGATGCAAGCGGTCGTCGCAGCCCCGTCGCCACGGGCGAGACCGTCGAGCTTCCCGCCACCACGGTGATCTGCGCCGTGGGCGAGGGCATCGATGCCAGCCTGTACGACGCCGCGGGCGTCGAGCACGACCGTCGCGGCCGCCTTGCCGCCACCTCCACCGGCGTCGAGGGCGTCTGGGCTGCAGGTGACTGCCGTCGCGGTCCGGCCACCGTGGTCGAGGCTATCGCCGATGCCGCCGAGGTCGCCCGCGCCATCGCCGGCGTGGACTTTAACAAGTACGTCGACTGCAACGAGCAGGCCGGCCGCGAGGACACCTGCTACGAGCGCAAGGGGTCGCTGTGCCGTGACAAGCGCAACTGCACCAAGACTCGCTGCCTGGGCTGCGGCTCGGTGTGCGAGGTCTGCTGCGATGTGTGCCCCAACCGCGCCAACGTGGCAATTAAGGTGCCGGGTCTCGCCAAGCATCAGGTCGTCCACGTCGACGGCATGTGCAACGAGTGCGGCAACTGCGCTGTGTTCTGCCCCTACCAGGAGGGCCGTCCCTACAAGGACAAGCTCACCCTGTTCTGGAGCGAGCAGGACATGGAGAACTCCGAGAACGAGGGCTTCCTGGCCGTGGACGAGGACCACTTTAAGGTCCGCGTCGCCGGCACGGTTCGCACCGTCTCAGTCGATGCCGTCAACACCGGCCTTCCCGAGGCCGTCCGCCTGACCATCAGGGCTGTGCGCGACAACTATCCGTACCTCCTTAAGAAATAGGCGAGTCTCTTATGGCCAAATCCATTCAACATAACGTGGCCTACGTTGCCTGCGGAAGCGGTTGCGCCTCCGCAGGCGGCGACGCCCGCTGCAGCGAAGGCTGCATTGGCTGTGGCGCCTGCGTCACGGCCTGCCCCCACGGTGCCATTGCGCTGGTCGATGGCATCGCCCGCGTGGATCGCTCAAAGTGCACGGGCTGTGGCCTGTGCGGCATGGCGTGTCCACAGCGCGTGATTGCCTTCGTTCCCGGCTACCAGAACATCCTGGTGCGCTGCAACAACACCGACAAGGGCGCCATTGCGCGCAAGATCTGCGACACGAGCTGCATCGGTTGCGGCATGTGCGCCAAAAAGTGCCCTGCCGGCGCTATCCGCATCGAGGACAACTGCGCCCATATCGACGGCGTGGACTGCCTGTCGTGCGGCATGTGCGCCGTCGTCTGCCCTCATGGCGCCATCCACGACCGCACCGGCATCGCCGCCGGCGTGTAGAAGGGAATCACCATGGCACAGGAATTCACTTTTACCGTTAACGGCGTCGAGCGCACGACGACCCAAAACAAACCGCTGCTGCGCTACCTGCGCGACGACCTGCATATCCATTCCGCCAAGGACGGCTGCTCCGAAGGTGCTTGCGGTACCTGCACCATCCATGTGGACGGTGCGGCCGTCAAGGCGTGCGTGCTGACCACCGCTCTTGCCGCCGGCCGCAACATCGTGACCGTCGAGGGCCTGCCCGAGGACGTGCGCGAGGCCTTTGTGTACGCCTTTGGCGCCGTGGGCGCCGTGCAGTGCGGTTTTTGCATCCCCGGCATGGTCATGGCGGGTGCTGCGCTCATCGCCGAGGACCCCGAGCCCACCGAGGAGCAGATCAAGTACGCCATCCGCGGCAACGTCTGCCGCTGCACCGGCTACAAGAAGATTATCGAGGGCATTGCGCTGGCCGCTGCGGTGCTCCGTGGCGAAAAGCAGATCGACGAGGACCTGGAGCGCGGTGACGACTACGGCGTAGGCAAGCGCGCCTTCCGTATCGACGTGCGCAAGAAGGTGCTCGGCGAGGGCAAGTATCCCGACGACATCGACGAGCTCGACCAGCCGGGTCTGACCTACGCCAGCGCCGTGCGCTCCAAGTATCCGCGCGCCCGCGTGCTCTCCATCGATACCTCCAAGGCCGAGGCCCTGCCCGGCGTGGTGGGCATCCTGCGCGCCGAGGACGTGCCGGTCAACCAGGTCGGCCATCTTATCCAGGACTGGGACGTCATGATTGCGGCGGGCGATATCACCCGCTGCGTGGGCGATGCCATCGTGCTGGTGGTTGCCGAGGACGAGGCGACGCTCGAGAAGGCCAAGAAGCTCGTAAAGATCGATTACGAGCCGCTGGAGCCCGTGCGCAACATTGTCGAGGCCAAGGCCGCCGACGCCCCACGCCTGCATGACAGCTTCTTTGCCTTTGGCAACACGGTGGAGCTCAAGGACAACGTGTGCCAGAGCCGCCATGTGACGCGCGGCGACGCCGCCAAGGCGCTGGCAGAGAGCGCGTTCACCGTGACGCAGCGCTTTACCACGCCCTTTACCGAGCATGCCTTCTTGGAGCCTGAGTGCGCCGTCGCCTTCCCGTACAAGAACGGCGTCAAGGTGCAGTCGACCGACCAGGGCGCCTACGACACGCGCAAAGAGTGTGCCCACATGTTTGGCTGGGACAACGAGCCCGAGCGTGTGGTCGTCGAGACCATGCTCGTGGGTGGCGGCTTTGGCGGTAAGGAGGACGTATCCATCCAGCACCTGGCCGCGCTCGCCGCATATAAGTTCCAGCGTCCTGTGAAGTGCAAGCTCACGCGTGCCGAGTCGCTCGCTTTCCATCCCAAGCGTCATGCGATGGACGGCACCTTTACGCTGGGCTGCGACGCCGAGGGCATCTTTACCGGCCTGGACTGCGAGATCAACTTTGACACCGGCGCCTACGCGTCGCTGTGCGGCCCGGTGCTCGAGCGCGCCTGCACGCATGCCGTCGGCCCCTACAAGTACCAGAACACCGACATCCGCGGCTTCGGCTACTACACTAACAACCCGCCTGCCGGCGCGTACCGCGGCTTTGGCGTTTGCCAGTCCGAGTTTGCACTCGAGAGCCTGATCGACCTACTGGCCGAGAAGGTCGGCCTGGATCCGTGGGAGATCCGCTACCGTAACGCCATCGAGCCGGGCGAGGTTTTGCCCAACGGCCAGATCGCCGATTGCTCCACGGCGCTTAAGGAGACGCTGCTCGAGGTCAAGGATGCCTATTACGCGCATCCCGGACACGCCGGTATCGCCTGCGCCATGAAGAACGCCGGCGTGGGCGTGGGCCTGCCCGACGCCGGTCGCTGCAAGATTCGCGTCGAGGACGGCGTGGCTGTGGTCTATGCCGCCACGTCCGACATCGGCCAGGGCTGCAACACGGTCTTTTTGCAGGATGTTGCCGAGGCCTGCGGTCTGCCGCTGAGCTGCATCGCCAACGGCGAGTGCTCTACCGAGAACGCTCCCGACTCCGGCACCACGTCTGGCTCGCGTCAGACGGTCGTGACCGGCGAGGCCGTGCGCGGCGCCGCCTTCCTGCTGCGCGATGCCATGGTTGGCATCGAGGCTGGCAAGCCTGCGCCCGATGCTCCTGTGAGCGCGCATGGCGACGGCGTCAAGATCGAGTACGACGACGGTCGCGCCTATCAGCTGCGCACGCAGGAACTCGTTGCTGGCCAGGGTATGCATCCTCAGGATCCCGCGGCCGCCATCAAGGCGCTCGAGGGATGCGAGTTTGGTTACGTGTATCTGGAGCCGACCGACAAGCTGGGCGCCGACGTCCCCAACCCCAAGAGCCACATCTGCTACGGCTTTGCCACGCATGTGGTCATTTTGGACGACGACGGCCGCGTGAGCGAGGTCTACGCTGCGCACGATTCCGGCAAGGTGGTCAACCCCATCTCCATCCAGGGTCAGATTGAGGGCGGCGTGCTCATGGGTATGGGCTATGCGCTTACCGAGGACTGGCCGCTCAAGGACTGCATGCCCCAGGCCAGGTACGGTACGCTCGGACTGTTCCGCGCGCCCGAGATTCCGGATATCCACGCCATCTATGTGGAGAAGGACGAGCTACTGCCCGTGGCATACGGCGGCAAGGGCATCGGCGAGATCGCCACGATCCCCACAGCGCCCGCCGTACAGAACGCCTACCGCGCATTTGACGGCAAACTGCGTCCAAATCTGCCCATGGTGGATACGCCCTACAGCCGCGCCCGTCGCCGCGGGTAGGGTGGGGTGCGGACGGCCATTGTTGACTGCCGTCTGCGCTCAACGCCAACTGCATAAGCTGCGTCTTTGGCCCCAGCTCCATCGCGAGCCGGGGCCTTTTGTTTGGAGTGGAAACTGCGTCCCGGATTCAAGCCTCAGAACGGGTCGTGCTTTCCGGATTGGTCCTCAACCGGAAGCTGTATCCCGGAACCAGGCTCCAGAACGGGATACATTTTCCGGAACGGCCCACGTACGGTGGGTTACCGTCCCTTTTGCGTGGCCCGCTTGTCGAATTACGTTATAGCTAGCTATATTATAGGAAGGTATAATATAGCTAGCTATAACGTAAAGGAAGGATAGCCTATGTTTATCGGAAGAACAGCGGAAATGTCCGAGCTCAATCGACTGTATGGCACGGGCTCCTTTGAGATGCCTGTGATTTACGGCCGCCGTCGCGTAGGTAAAACGCGCCTTATCACGGAGTTCATCCAAGGCAAGAAGGCTATTTACTTTCAAGCACGTCGTACCAATGCAGAGGCAAACCTGCACGGCTTTAGCCAGGCGATACTTGCAGGCTCGGTTGGTGCTGCAGGCGTGTCGTTTCGTAGTTTTGACGAGGCGTTCGATGCATTGGCCACCATGGCCCGCACGGAACGTTTGATTGTCGTGATTGACGAGTATCCCTATCTCGCCCAATCGAATCCCGAGATCAGCTCGTTGTTGCAAGATAAGATCGATCACTTGTACAAAGAGACCAAGCTCATGCTGATTCTATGCGGCTCGTCTCTTTCGTTTATGGAGGAACAGGTGTTGGGCTACGAGAGCCCACTATACGGTAGGCGTACGGCCCAGTTTAAGATCATGCCGCTCGATTTTACGACGACCCTCGGCCTGTGGCAGAGCATGAGTCGCGAAGACGCTGCAGTTTGCTATGGTATGACGGGCGGCATTCCTGCTTATATCGAGAAAATCGATCCTGCTGCACCGCTCAAGGACAACATCAAACGTCTTTTTCTTACTCCTACGGGCTATCTCTTTGAGGAGCCGAGTAACCTGCTAATGCAAGAGTGCCGCAATCCCGAGCAATATGATGCGATCGTGCAAGCAATTGCTCAGGGGCGCTCGAAGATCTCGGAGATTGCGAGCTCTACGGGAATCCCTGCGAGCAACGTAAAGAGCTATGTGGATAAGCTGGCGTCGCTTGGGATTGTCGAGCGCGAGCTGCCCCTAAACGAGACGAGCAATAAGCGGGCCGTGTATCTACTGAGCGACCAGATGTTTAGGTTCTGGTACAAGTTTGTGCCGCAGAACATCGGGTTGATTCAAAACGATATGGCCGAGATGGCGTATAGGCGTATTGAGCCGCACGTGTCGGATTACATGGGCACGGTCTTTGAGCTTATATGCAGGCAATACGTGTACGAACTCGCACGGGCGGGCCAGCTCGATGTGGTTCCGGCGAGCGTCGGGCGCTGGTGGGGAACGGATAATCGAACGCATACGCAGGAAGAAATCGACTTGATTGTTGACGATGGCGAGGGCGCTGCGCTGTTTGCGGAGTGCAAATGGCGCAATGAACCGACGGGTGAAGACGTGCTGCAAAAGCTCGTGCATCGAAGCGAGCTCTTTAGACGGCAACGAAAAAGCTATGCACTTTTCTCAAAAAGCGGCTTTACGCAGGGATGTCGGGATGCCGCAGAGAGTAGGGGAGACGTCAAGCTGATCTCGTTTGCCGAGATGTGAGGGCGGAGATAACCAAGCGCGCTCTGATGTGATGCTCGGAATGGGACGCGCTTTTCGGATCGCCCTTCAAGCGGAAGCTCATATGTTCAAGAAATGGGAGGCAGCTCATCGCGAGCCGGGGCCTTTTGTTTGGAGCGGAGGCAGCATCCCGGAATTCGGGCAATCCGGTGGTCAGGGGTTGAGCGAGCGTCGCGCTAAGGATGTCAAGCGTAAAACCTTCAATGAAAACAGCGTAAAAACTACATCTGTAACGGCGTAAAAACTACATTGAAAGTAGCGTAAAATCAGCATTCAGAATGGCGTAATTTCGCATATCGCGTGATAGAGAGGGACGGCCGTCTATGGATGCGCCAAAGAGATTGACCCAAAAGGGATATAGGCCCCGGCTCATAGAGGAGCGCCTCGACACCCTTATGCGGGCGTTTGGCTGTGTGGAGATCAACGGCCCCAAATGGTGCGGCAAGACCTGGACGGCGCTCTCTCGCTCGGCAAGCGTCTCCAGGCTCGATGAGCCTGCGCAGCGCGCGGCGGCAGAGGTTGACCCAAGCCTGGCGCTCATCGGCGATGCGCCACACCTGGTCGATGAATGGCAGGAGGTGCCCGAGGTTTGGGATGCCGCCCGGCGCTTCGTGGACGCGAGCGGCAACGAACGCGGGACACTTTTGCTCACGGGCTCGACCGCGCTCAAAAGCGAGGAGCGCAGCCATGTTCGTCATTCCGGCACGGGTAGGATCGCCCGTCTGTCAATGCGCCCCATGGCCCTGTGTGAGTCGGGCGACGGCGAGCCGCTCGTGTCACTGGCAAGCCTCTTTAAGGGCGAGGGTTTTGCCCCTCAGCGTCGCGAGAGCACGGTGGATGACGTCGCCCGCTGGTGCTGCAGGGGCGGTTGGCCTGCAAACCTTGGGCTTTCGGAAGAGCTTGCGCGAGAGACGGCAAGCCAGTACGTGCACTCGGTGCTCGACGTCAACGTGCTGGATGAGGGCATGTCGCCCGAGCTTGCACACGGCCTTTTGCGAGCTCTTGCCATGAACGAGAGCCAGGCCGTCACGTACAAGACGCTCATAAAGGACGCCTCGTACGGTGAGGCGGGCCCCGACGAGAGGACCATCGCTGCGTACTTGGACCTCTTCAACAGGCTCAAGCTGACCGAGGACCTGTGCGGATGGGAGCCGCCCATGCGCTCGAAGGCCCGCGTTCGCGTGCGCCCCAAGCGCTACTTCTGTGACCCGTCACTTGCGGCGGCGTTGCTGGGGGCTACCCCCGAGCGGCTGCTTGGCGATATGCAAACGCTGGGGATGCTCTTTGAGAACCTCGTTCTGCGCGACGTACGCGTGTTCCTTTCCACCTACGGCGGTGTTGACAACAGCGTCCATTATTTCCGAGATGAGAAGGGCCTTGAGGTTGATCTGATCGTTGGGCACGACGGGCGCTGGGGAGCCATCGAGGTCAAGCTGAGTGATGCGAAAGCAGACGATGGAGCGAGAAATCTCAAGGCGCTGGAGAGGAAAGTGCTCTCCAATCCTGCCGCCCAGAATGCCGCGCCGGCGTTTTTGGCGGTCGTGGTTGGAAAGGGGAGCATTGCCTACACACGCGACGACGGCGTGGCGGTGATCCCCGTGGCGGCACTTGGGGCGTAGTGGTTTTGCGGGGCGTGCCGTGCTTCCTTTACCGAAAATCCATTTGGTAAACCAGATGCTCGCGGATAGAATAAAGTCGACGGCAGCCCAAGTGGTGAAGAGCTGGGCAGCGCCGTTGCTTGGTCAAGAGGTCAGTGCCTTAATGGCAGCGACTTGTTATGCTTCGAATGCTGCTTGAGTGCCTCGGAAAGTTCGATAAGCGCCGTGAAGAGCGAGACCAAAGCAACCAAGAGCTCTACGAGCTCTGATGGGCCCGGGATGACCTCTGATTCAAGTCACCGGGCCTCAATCTTTTTCATCCATTTGAATAGAGCGGGCGGCTCTCTTGGGGCCGTCTGCATGGCGTGTGCCTGGCGCGCATGGCATTGCGTCCCGCTTTCATGTCCGCACGGGCGCCTATCCTTACGGCAATGTAGCCGCCTATGTAGCAAGCGGCAGGCAACGGAGAAAGGCCCTAACCGTGTCAGCTGAAAAGACGCCGTGTATCTCGGCTATCGATACGACGAACTTTGCGCGCCAGATCGTGCTGGACTTTGAGTTTGCGCCGGTGCCAAAGCAGCGTCAGCGCCGTGGGCTGCGCAATGAGATTATCGAGGTTGGCGCCGTCAAGCTCGATTACCACGGCAACGTTATGGGCGAGTTCTCGCAGTTTGTGCAGACAGAATTTACCGAAGGCGTTGCGTTCCCCGTCCGCGAGCTTACGGGGGTATCGGCCGTGGACACCGCGATGGCCGATCCGCTCTATGTGGTGATTAAAAGGCTCAGTGATTGGATCGGTCGCTACTCCGCCCAGGTGGTCTGTTGGAGCGGGGCGGACCGTCGACAGCTTTTGACCGAGTGCCAGGCAAAGCACATCGATCTTTCCGCATTTCCTGCGGACTGGGCCGACCTGCAGGCGTTTTACACCTCGATCATGGACGTGGGCAGCCACGGGCGCGTCTCTTTGAGTGACGCGGCAACGTGGTTTGGCATCGAGTTCGACGAGTCGACGGGCCACGCCCACAGCGCCCTTGCCGATGCGCGCGTGACCGCCAAGCTGCTCAAGCAGGCGATGGAGGGGGACTATCACGCGAGTCCGCGCGCTCGGGAGATCCGCCAACGGTGGGGGATGGGCGAGCGAGCTCAGACGCGCCTTTCCAGCAAGTGCCCCGAGCTGGGCGACCTGCTGCTGAAGCTGAAGGCGGCGGGGAGGTAGGGGGGACTCCGGGAATGACCTCTGACTCAAGTCAACGGGGCTCATTTTGCTTTCTCTGGAGCTTTCTCACGGGGCTGACTTTACTTCGTCTCATTTCGTATAAAGCAGCTGCTAGATTGCATGATGATGATAAAATTAATCAATTCAACATCAGCAGCTGTCGCTTTGCGCGATGAGGGGTTCCGAGACGTATGAACGAGTCTGATACACGGCTTAAGCTCATCGATCCTGCGATTATGAAGTCGTGGGATCGTAATACCCAAGTCTTCACTGAGTATTTCTTTACCAGTGGCGAGATCGTCGTGCGCGGAAGCATGGTCACCCGTAAAGACAAGAAGAAGGCGGACTACCTTCTTATGTACGCTCCCGGTATCCCTATCGCAATTGTCGAAGCCAAGGATACGGAGCACACCGTTGACGCCGGTCTCCAACAGGGGATGGGATATGCTCAACTGCTCGATATTCCGTTTGCGTACAGTTCAAACGGAAAGGGTTTGTCGAGCACGATTTTCTTACCGGGAAAGAGCGCGCTCTCGCCATGGACGAGTTCCCCACTCCGGCGGAACTCTGGACACGATACTCAAAAGCTAAGGGGCTTGAGCATCCGTATAGCCAGGAGATTGTAACCGCTCCGTATTACCAGGAGCACGGCGGCAATCATCCTCGCTACTATCAGTGCATCGCCATCAATCGTACGCTTGAAGCTATTGCGCGAGGTAAGAATCGCATCTTGCTCGTTATGGCAACGGGAACGGGAAAGACTTTTACGGCTTTTCAAATCGTTCATCGCTTGCGACAGACTACCGAGGTTCGTAAGGTTCTCTATCTGGCGGACCGCACTATTCTTGTCGATCAGACCATAGACGGCGATTTCAAGCCTCTCAAGAGGGTTACAACCAAGGTCGTAGGTCGAAAGCTCGATTCTGCTTACGAGGTCTATTTCTCGCTCTACCAACAGCTTGTTGGTGAAAACGGTGAGGAAATATTCCGCGAGTTCGACGCGGAATTCTTCGACTTGATTATCGTCGACGAGTGCCATCGCGGAAGCGCCGCGGCGGACTCTGCATGGCGTAAGGTACTCGAGTATTTCAATTGCGCAATTCAAATCGGAATGACGGCCACGCCAAAAGAGACTGAAGAGGTTTCAAACATTACCTACTTCGGCGAACCTGTCTATACCTACTCCCTTAAACAGGGTATCGAGGATGGCTTTCTTGCCCCGTATAAAGTTATTCGCCCTAAGCTGAACGTCGACATTTACGGATACCGTACTGAGGAAGGCACCGTAGATGATCGCGGTGAAGCTCTGCCCAAACGTGTTTTCGAGAAGCAGGACTTCGACAGCGAGATCGTCATCAAAGAGCGCTACGAGGAAGTTGCCAAGCGGATAACTCAATTTCTAAAGGAGACGGATCGTTACTCCAAGACCATAGTCTTTTGCGTTGACATCGAGCATGCCGAAAACATGCGACGTGCCCTTGTAAACGAGAACGCCGATATCGTAAGAGATCACCCCACCTACATCATGAAGATTACGGGTGACGACAGGGAAGGTAAGGCTCAGTTAGATAACTTCATCGACCCCGACGAGAAATACCCGACCATCGTTACGACTTCGAAGCTTCTCACCACTGGCGTTAATTGCAAGACGTGTAAGGTAGTCGTGCTCGACAACAAGTTCGGTGAGCACGGAATGACGGAGTTCAAGCAGATTATCGGCCGCGGAACCCGTATCTGTGAGGACTACGATAAACTCTATTTCACTATCCTCGATTTTCGTGACGCATCGCGTTTGTTCGCAGATCCCGAGTTCGATGGTGAGCCTGTTGTTGTGTTTGAGCCTAATCCGGGTGACCCCATTGCGGATCCGGGTCCCGGCGGCAATGGCGGCAGACCCGTCCCGCCTCCGCCTCCGATCGTAGACCCACCCGTATTACCGCCGGACGATTCGTCCTCCCATGTGAAATATCACGTTCATGGGGCCGACGTCTATGTAGTGTCGGAGATGGTGCAGTATTACTCCTCCGATGGCCTTCTTGTAACTGAGAGCCTTAAGGACTATACGCGGAAAAACATCCTTGGCGAATACGACACTCTTGACCACTTCCTAGCGGCGTGGAACTCTGAACACAAGAAGCAGGCGATTATCGATGAGCTGCGCGCCCATGGCGTATTTCTAGATGAGCTGCGGCGCGAGACTGGCCAGGAGCAAATGAGCGACTTTGACCTCATCTGCCATATTGCTTACGACCAGAGGCCTCTTACGCGCAGCGAGAGGGCCAATAGTGTCAAGAAAAAGGGCGTGCTCTATGAGTATGCCGGCGTCGCGCGTGAGGTCCTTGAAGCGCTTCTCGACAAATATGCGACGTCGAACCTCGTAGACTTGGACGATACCCATGTCCTCGACCTCGAGGAATTCCGTCGGTTTGGCAGCCCTATGAAGATCGTCGCCGCATTCGGCGGCAAACAACAGTACATTCAGGCAGCACAGATGCTCGAGGACGAGCTCTATATCGCATAGAGAAAGGTAACGATAGTAAATGGCACTGGGATCTCTTGTAAAGACCCTGCAGAACATCATGCGTAAAGACGCCGGCATCAATGGCGATGCACAGCGCATCGAGCAAATGACCTGGCTTTTCTTCCTCAAGATCTACGATGCTAAGGAGCAGGAGTGGGAGTTTCACGATGACTCCTATCAATCCATCATCCCCGAGCGTCTGCGCTGGCACAGCTGGGCGCATGATGCGAAGGACGGCAAGGCGCTTACCGGCGATGAGCTCCTCGATTTTGTAAACAACGATCTCTTCAAGACTCTCGAGAGCTTAGAGCTTGCACCTGAGGCACCCCTGTGTCACGTCGTCGTTAAGGCAGCCTTTACTGACGCTAACAACTACATGAAAGATGGCATCCTGCTTCGTCAGGTCGTCAATGAGATTGACGAGGCGGTTGACTTTACCGAGTACAAAGAGCGCCACGCTTTCGGCGAAATTTACGAGACCATCCTTAAAGACTTGCAGTCCGCGGGCAATGCCGGTGAGTTTTACACGCCCCGAGCGGTGACCGACTTTATGGCCCGAGCACTTGCGCCCAAGCTCGGTGAGACCGTGGCTGACTTTGCTTGCGGCACAGGCGGCTTTTTGACGAGCGCCCTCAACATCCTCCGCGACCAGATAGAGACTCCGGCTGATCGCGTGGCCTACACGAGCTCGGTTTATGGCATCGAGAAGAAACAACTGCCCTATCTGTTGTGCATAACCAACATGCTGCTACACGACATCGACAACCCCAAGGTCTTTCACGATAACTCGCTTGAAAAAGATGTTCGCGAATGGAAGCACAAGCCTGATGGCCAGTTCGATGTCGTACTCATGAATCCCCCCTATGGAGGATCTGAAAGCGCGTCAGTGCAAAACAACTTCCCTGTTGCGCTCCGTAGCTCCGAAACTGCGGATCTATTCCTTGGACTCATCCTTTATCGTCTTAAGCGAGGCGGCCGAGCTGCTGTCATCATTCCGGATGGCTTTCTCTTTGGCCGGGATAGCGCGAAGACGGAGATCAAGCGTCGCCTGCTTGAGGACATGAACCTGCATACTGTTTTGCGCCTTCCGCAGAGCGTTTTCGCTCCCTACACGAGCATCACTACCAACGTTCTGTTCTTCGATAATTCCGGGGCTTCTGAGGGCGTCTGGTTCTATCGCATGGATATGCCCGAGGGATATAAGCACTTTTCTAAGACTAAGCCCATTAGGCTCGAACATTTTGCACCTGTAAAGGAATGGTGGGAGAACCGTCGAGATATCGAGGAAGACGGTAATCCCAAGTCAAAGTTCTATACAGTCGACGAGTTGCGAGACGGCGGCTTCAATCTTGATTTGTGCGGCTATCCGCACGAGGAAGAAGAGATTTTGCCGCCCGACGAGCTGATTAGGAGCTACAAAGAAGAGCGTGCTAAGCTCGACGCCGAGATTGACCAGAAGTTGGCTCGAATTTGCGAGATTCTTGGGATTGAGGCGTAGATGAAGGCAAAAGACCTGAAGAACTCAATTCTGCAAATGGCGGTCGAGGGCAAGCTTGTGCCACAGGATCCGAACGACGAGCCTGCCAGCGTCCTTCTCGAACGCATCCGCGGAGAGAAGCATAAGCTTATCGCTGAGGGTAAGGCCAAGTTCCCCAAAGGCGGGGAGAGCATTATCTATATCGGTTCCGATGGCTCCCCCTATGAGAAGAGGGTGGACGCCAGGGGACGCGTGACTAGCGATAAGTGCATCGCGAGCGAAGTGCCGTTTGAGGAGCTGCCCGAGGGGTGGGCTTGGGCAAGGCTGGAAACGGTATATAACTTCATTGATTACAGGGGTAAAACACCTCACAAATCACCTTCAGGTGTTCGACTAATGACTGCGAGCAACATTCGCCAAGGCTATATTGATTACACGCGCGAGGAGTATATTTCAGAAGACGAATATGCAACACGCTTGTCTCGCGGGGAGACCCACCGTGGCGATTTGCTGTTTACAACTGAAGCCCCGATGGGGTATTGCGCGATATGCGAAATGAAACGTTGCAGCTGTGGACAGCGTGTCATTACCCTTCAGAATTACGGCACAGTTGGTCCAGACAATGCCCTGTTCTGCCAAATAATTCTATCTCCACTGTTCCAAATTCAAGTTAAGGATCATGCCACGGGGACGACCGCAAAAGGAATCAAAGCAGCGGTGCTAAAAGAGCTATTTCTTCCGATTCCGCCTCTCGCCGAGCAGCGCCGCATCGTCGAGCGGGTGAACGAGCTCATGCCCCTGGTCGAGGAGTACGGCGGGCTCGAGGACGCCCGCGAGGCGCTCGACGCCGCGCTGCCCGGCCGCCTGCGGAAGTCGGTGCTGCAGATGGCGGTGCGGGGCGGGCTG
>DXLS01000073.1:0-22244 GCA_019414605.1 Collinsella sp. | reverse complement strand
CCTCGAACAGGTCGGCGGCGCGTGCCCTCATCTCGCGACCGTATCTTGCCTTCTTCCTGCGGGGCATTTCCGATGCCTCCCTTTTCTCGAACCTTAATTTCAAAGTCCAAGAAATGGGATGCAGTTCATTTGTGGTGGTTTCTCTTAAAAATCGGTCGTTTTTGGCGCGTTAACCCTAAAAACCACCACAAAGGTGCCTGTCCCCATTGTGGTGGTTTTCGATTGGTTAGCCGATGGGCTCGGTGTATTTGGCGCGGTCGGTGCGCTGGATGCGCTTGGAGACATGGAGCGGGCGGCCGTCGGTGTCGTAGACGTAGTCGGTGATCAGGATCAGCGCCTGCCCGCGCTTGACGTTGAGCAAAAACGCCTCGTTTTGCGAGGCGTAGCACACCTCAAAGGTCTTATGCCCCTGTGCCGGCGCGCGATGGAATTCTTGGCGCAGCGTCGCGTAGAGCGAACCATTGATATCGCGATCGATGAGTGCTTCAAAGCTCGGTGGTAGATAGGTAGTCTCCAGGCACAGCGGCGCATCGTCCAGATAACGCAGACGGACAAGTTTGACGAGCTTGCTGCCCACGGTGACATCGAAGAACTTGGCAGCATTGCCCGCGGCCTTGGCAAAGCCCGAGTCCACCGTGCGCGTGGTGGGCTTCATGCCCTGACCCTGGACCTGTGCCGTATAGCTCGAAAACACCAGGTTGTTCTCGTGGAGCGCCGGCGTGTCGGCCACAAAGGCGCCGCGCCCGCGCTCGGTGCGAACCAGGCCCTCATCAGCTAGTACCTTAAGGGCATGGCGCACGGTGCTGCGCGACAGACCCGATTCGTCCATGAGTTCCATCTCGGACGGCAGCTTGTCTCCACGTGCGTAGGTGCCGGAGGCGATGCGGTCGCGCAGTATGCCCGCCAAGCGCTCGTATTGGGTCAGTCTCTTTTTAGATGAAGCGTTCATGCGATCAACCTGTATCTAACTTGTATACGTATCTAATCAAGCATGTATTCAATACAACAACAAAACCGCTGGTATCCAGTTATCGAAAACCGCATCAGCAAAATTTCTAAGACAAATATAGCATACAACTAGTCGACATAACCAAAACATGTATGTAACTTGTATGCCATCGAGAGCATCAAACGAGAAGAAAGGCTGATGCACGATGACCACTCAGGAACAGGTTAAGGACGTCGTCTCCCAGGTTTTGGCTGACAAGGCGGACAAGGGCGGTATCAAGCGCGTCGTGTGGATTGGCGCCGGCGGATCCAACGGCGGCAACTATCCTGCCCAGTACTTTATGGAGCACGAGGCCACGCAGGTCGTGAGCTCCAGCTACACCAGCAACGAGTTCGTGCACGCAACCCCTGCCTACGTCAACGAGAACACCTTGGCCGTCGTCGTGTCCATGCGCGGCACCAAGGAGACCATCGTCGCCGCCCAGGTCGCCAAGGACCACGGCGCCAGCACCATCGCCATCTATGTCGACGAGTCCGGCCTCACCGAGGTCTGCGACTACAAGATCCAGTACGACAGCCTGGCCGTCGACGAGTCCTGCATGGGCCGTACCAACTCCGCCGTCGTGACCATGATCGCCATGGAGCTCACGCAGCAGACCGAGGGCTATGCCGAGTACGAGACCGCCATGGCCGCCTTCGACCTGATCGATCCCATCTATCGCAAGGCCGTCGAGTACACCCGTCCGCTCGCTGCCAAGTGGGCCGAGCAGAACGCCGACAAGCCCTGCATTAATGTCATGGCTCAGGGTCCGCTTTTTGGTGCCGCTTACGTCTTTAGCATCTGCAACGTGCAGGAGATGCTGCAGATCGACTCCTGCACCATCAACACCTGCGACTTCTTCCACGGCCCCTTCGAGATCCTGGACAAGCGCACCTCGCTGTTCCAGCTCATCAGCGTCGGCCGCAGCCGCTGCAACGACGAGCGCGGCATCCGCTTCGTCAACCAGTACGGTGGCGAGCGCGTCTATCAGCTCGACGCCAAGGAGCTCGGCCTCAACGACATCAAGGACAGCGTGAGCGAGTACTTCAACCACCTGATCTTTGCCCCGATCCTCAACAATGTGTACATGCGTGCACTCTCTGCAGTCACCCACAAGGACTACATGACGCGTCGCTACATGTGGAAGCTGGACTACTAGGGGATAGAGCGGCCTAACAGCTCGATGTCCTCATAAGTTGTGGTGGAATAGTTCCTGTTTGGGGGTTTGAAGCCTCTATTTAGGAACTATTTCACCGCAACCGCCCAGTAATCCGCTGGGGACGGAGGAAAACGGATCACTTTTCCGCTCGCCGATTTGTGCCTTGAAAAATGTATATAACGACTATAACGTAGTATGAAACTTATTGGAAACAATACCGAGGAGGCTGCGTTGAAGAAAAGCAATCTGGGCTATGTGCTGGTGCTGATCGCCGCGCTTATGTGGGGCACCATCGGAATCTTTGTTAACGGAATATCGGCCCTGGGTGTTTCGTCTCAGAGCATGGCGGCCTTTCGCCTGTTGTCGGGTGCTGTCTTAATGGCTCCGGTCTTGGCATTCATGGGTTGCCAGGGAGGTGCTCGTGAGGGAAAGGCATCGGGTCCCCTGGCACTGTTCAAGGCAAGTCCTAAAGAGCTTGTTCCCTGTGCGCTTCTTGGCATTATCGGCCTCGCCACCGCTAACACGCTTTATTACGAGTGCATGGGCGAGGTGGGCATGTCCACGGCCTCGGTGCTGCTCTACACCTCGCCGGTGTTTGGCGTCATGCTCGGCCGCGTGCTTTATCGCGAGGATGTGACTCCCAACAAGCTCGTTGCCATCGCTTTTAACATCGGTGGCTGTGTACTTGCAGTGACCGATGGCGACCTTTCCGGTTTTCATTTTTCGGTTTGGGGCGTCACGTCGGGCGTGATTGCGGGCTTTTGTGGCGCGTCGCTCGCGGTGTTTAGCCGGATAGCAACCAAGACGGTCCACCCGCTGGCTGTCACGTTTTGGGGCCTTGTTTTTGGCGGTGCGGTTATGGCGGCTATCGCGGCTCCGTGGCCAGATGTCGCCGCGGCAATGTCGCCACAGCTGCTGCTGCTGTTCCTTGGCTTTGGACTCATCCCCACAGCTGTGGCCTATGTCTTATATATGCAGGGTCTGTCCATGGGGCTCGAGACGTCGAAAGTTCCCGTCGTAATGTCATTCGAGACGGTCGTCACCGTACTGCTGGGCATTGGTGTCTACGCCGAGCCCGCCGGCGCGATCAAGGTCCTGGGCATCGTGCTGGTGCTCGCGTCCATCCTGATCATGAACACCGACTTCTCCAGGCTGCGCAACAGCGTCATTGTCAAACGTATTGTCGAGAGCATGACCTTTAAGCCCAACGCGTGGTGGACCGAAAAATCTCAGGACATGGATCTGTTTAAGGAACGCACTGGCATCGCGCTGGAGCCCACCGTGCAGGAAAGCCCCTGGTACTTCGTGCGATAGAGGATTGTGCACGGCGTCTGGCCTGGGGTTATCCAGCCAGCGCCGGCCTATCCAGCCCCAACGTTTCAAGTACGTTAAACCCGTCAACGGTCGATTTTCACCCGCGAACGGTCTTTATACTAATTAGCAATATAAGCAACGTATAAGACGTTATAATGACCATAACGAAAAGGAGGAGGCAAGATGAATCAGATCATTCTCGCATCTCATGGCGGCCTGGCCGCAGGCGCCAAAGACACGCTCGAGATGGTTCTCGGCGACGTGTCGAACGTCCACGTCGTGTCGCTTGCTCGTGACGACAAGGAGCCCATCACCAACAAGGTGGACGCCATGATCGCCACGTTCAACGCGGACGACACCGTCTATGTGCTGACCGATATGCTCGGCAGCTCGGTCAACAACAGCATGGTCGAGCTTTCCAAGAACGGCACGAAGTTCACGGTTGTCAGCGGTTTCAATATTCCGCTGGCGCTGACGCTCGCTATGAGCCCCGCCCCCATCAAGGGTGCCGAGCTCGCGGCCCTCATCAACGAGGCCCGCACCGGTCTGACCAACCCCAACGCACCGGTCGAGGCCGTCGCGGCTCCCGCCAAGAAGGCCAAGGCGTCCCGTCACAGCTCCGGTCCCGCCAAGATCGTCCTCGCACGTCTTGACTACCGTCTGCTGCACGGCCAGGTCGTCTTTACCTGGACCACCAAGGTTCAGGCCGAGCGCATCATCGTCGTCGACAACGCTGCCGCCAACGATGAGATCAAGAAGGGCGCTCTTAAGCTGGCCAAGCCCCAGGGCGTGCGCCTGAACGTCTTCACCGTCGAGCGTGCCCTCGCCAAGATGGACAAGCTCAACACCCTCGGCGAGCGCGTCATGTTCGTCTTTGGCAACACGGCCGAGATGCTGCAGTTCTGCCAGGGCTACAAGCTCGACGCCATCAACCTGGGCGCCACCGCCAACCACGACGGTGCCGATCAGATCGGCGGCAAGGACAGCTCCGTCTTCCTCGACGCCACCCAGAAGGCCGACGTCAACCAGCTGCTCGACATGGGCATCAAGCTCTACGTCCAGCAGACCCCTACGTATCAGAGCGTCGACATCGACGCCAAGCTGTAATCAACCAGGCTTTTGCCTGACTGAAAGGAGAAGGGTATGAATACGTTCATCAGTGCGGTGCTCGTCGGCCTCGTCGGCGTGTTCTGCATGTGGGACTCCCGCCTGCTCGGTCGTCTTAACTTCGAGCAGCCCCTCGTTGGCGCTACGCTCGTCGGTCTGCTGCTGGGCGATGTGCCCACCGGCCTTGCCGTCGGTGCCGCCGTCGAGCTCGTGTCCATGGGCCTGGTGCAGGTCGGCGCCGCCGTTCCGCCCGATATGGTCCTGGGCGGCATCGTGGCAGCTGCCTTCGCGTGCCTGACCGATGCTTCTGCTGAGACCGCCATGACGATCGCCATCCCGGTCGCCGTCCTGGGTCAGCTCCTCGGCATCGTGTTCCGTTCCATCATCGCCGCCCTCACCCATGTGGCCGATAGCGCGATCGATAACGGTAACTTCAAGACCGCCTACCGTATGCACATCTGCGCCGGCTCCGGTCTGTACGCCATCATGTACTTCCTGCCGATCTTCCTGGCCGTCTTTGTTGGCACCGACCTGGTTCAGGCCATCGTCAACATGGTTCCCGAGTGGCTGTCCACTGGTCTTAACGTTTCGACCAAGATCATGACCGCCTACGGCTTGGCCCTGCTGCTCACCATGATGATCAAGAAGGGTATGACTCCGTTCCTGTTCATCGGTTTCCTGCTCGCCGCTTACCTCAACCTGTCCGTCATCGCGGTCGCTCTGATCGGTGTGTGCCTGGCTGTCGTCTTCATGGGCTTCAAGTTCAACGGTTCCCATGCAGCCGCCGGTGTCGATTCCGACTACGATCCGCTCGAAGACGACGAAGACTAAGGAGGAACACACTATGGCAACCGCAACCAAGGACGTGTCCCTGAACAAGAAGGTCAGCCAGTTCTTCTGGCGCTCCTGGGCCATCCAGGCCTCTTGGAACTACGAGCGTCAGATGAACATGGGCTTCCTCTACGGCATGGTTCCCACGCTCGATCGCCTCTATCCGGACGAGTCCGACCCCAAGCAGCTTGCTGCTAAGAAAGAGGCTTACCACCGTCACATGGCGTTCTACAACTGCACCCCGCAGACGAGCGCTTTCATCCTGGGCCTCGCCGCCTCCATGGAGGAGGAGTACGCCAAGGATCCCGAGAACTTCAACCCCGATACGATTAACGCGGTCAAGACCTCCCTTATGGGCCCGCTTTCCGGCATCGGTGACTCCTTCTTCCAGGGCACCATCCGCGTTATCGCCTTTGGCTTGGGCGTTCAGCTGGCTCAGCAGGGCTCCATCATGGGCCCGATCCTGGCCCTTCTCATCTCCATCGTCCCCTCCGTGCTGATTACTTGGTTCGCAGCCAAGATGGGCTATCAGGGCGGCCACGAGTACCTGAGCAAGCTTCAGGGCGGCGACCTCATGGAGAAGCTCATGTATGTCTGCGGCATCGTGGGTCTTATGTCCGTGGGCGGCATGATCGCCACGCTGATCGGCGCCACCACCCCGCTGCAGTTCGCTGACGGCACCGTCGTTATCCAGGACATCCTGGACAGCATGATGCCCCAGATGATCTCCCTTGGCCTCACCGGCCTTATGTACTGGCTTATCAAGAAGAACGTCAACACCGGTTGGCTTCTCGTGATCGCCATTGTGGGCGGCATCGCCCTCTCCGCGGTCGGCATCCTGGCCTAGTCGCGACTAAGCGCCTAACCGCTTTCCCCCGGGGGCCTGCCTGGCATCCCATACCCCAGGCAGGCTTCCATCCCTAAATGTGTCAAAGGGCAGTCCCTTTGACACATCCTCAACGGACCGGCGACTCGGTCCAAATCACGGTAACCCTGCGAGCGCCCGGCAATGTGGCGCCGCAAAAATTGAAAGGAATGTGTCAGATGTACGAGATCGACCTTAACCTCCCTAAGCAGATCGTCGCTGACGTCCTGTCCAACCACGAGATCCACAGCGTCGCCTTCGTCGGCTGCGGTGCCTCCATGTCCGACCTTTACCCCGCCAAGTACTTCCTGGCCAACAACACGGACAAGCTGAACGTTCAGATCTTCACCGCTAACGAGTTCAACTACGACACGCCTTCCTGGGTCAACGAGCACACCTTCGTGATCACCTGCTCCCTCGGTGGCTCCACGCCCGAGACCGTCGAGGCCAACAAGACCGCCAAGAAGCACAACTGCCCGGTCGTCTCCCTCACCAACAAGGCTGGCTCCGCTCTGACCGTCGACGCTGACTACGTCATCGTTCACGGCTTCCACGCCAACTTCGCTGCCAAGTGCGAGAAGCCCGGCTACGCCATCGCTCTTGCTGTCGAGATCCTTCAGCAGACCGAGGGCTATGACCACTACGAGGACATGATCACCGGCCTCACCAACGTCTTTGAGCTCTGCGAGAACGCTGCTCAGTCCTGCAAGAAGCTCGCCAAGAAGTTCGCCGAGGACTTCAAGGACGACAAGATGATCTACTTCATGGCTTCCGGTGCCTCCGAGAAGATGGCTTATTCTCACGCCGCCTTCCTGTTCACCGAGATGCAGTGGATCGACGCCGCCGCCTACAACACCGGTGAGTACTTCCACGGCCCGTTCGAGGTTTCCACCGAGGGTAAGCCCTACGTCTTCTTCATGTCCGATGGTGCCACCCGTCCGATGGACGCCCGCGCCCTCACCTTCCTTAAGCGCATGGGCGCCAAGGTCGCTCTGATCGACTCCAAGGACTACGGTCTGGCCGACGCCGTGCCGGCAAGCGTCGTCACCTACTTCAACCCGCTGCTGCACCTCGCCGTTATGCGCGAGTACGGCAACCAGATCGCCGAGGCCCGTCAGCACCCGCTGACCATGCGTCGCTACATGTGGAAGCTTTCCTACTAATCACAAGTAAGTAGACCTTACGGGTTGATTGAGAGGGGATGGGGTTTTGCCCCGTCCCCTTTTTTGCTTTGGGGAGGGCGTGTCTGTCGCGTCGCAAAACACCAGATAAAACCTACCAAAATAAACCTGTCCCTTTTTGGCAGGTGGGAGGAGATGCGTATGATCAAGGCAGTGCTGTTTGACATGGACGGCGTGCTGGTCGATACCGAGTGGTTCTACAACCGCCGTCGCGTGGCGTTTATGGAAGAGAAGGGGTTCCATTTTGACGAGATCCCCGATCTTTCGGGGTCTAACGAGCCTGCCATTTGGAAGTCGCTGGTGCCCGACGATATTGAGCTGCGCGAGCGCCTGCGCGTGGAGTACAAGCAGGTCTACAGCCCGGTTCACCCCGTTCCGTATGCCGAGCTGCTCAACGAGCAGACGGAGCCGGTGATGCGCGAGCTGCACGAGCGCGGCGTGAAGTGCGCCATCGCAAGCTCGTCCTATCGTGAGTTGATTGACGAGCTGGTGGAGATTGCGGGTATCGCCGACGTACTGGACTACACCATCAGCGGTCACGAGTGCAGTGCGTTTAAGCCCGACCCCGAGATCTACCTGCGTGCCATGGAGGCGCTGGGTATGGAGCCTGCCGAGTGCCTGGTTATCGAGGACTCGCCTTTGGGTATCGAGGCCGGCAAGCGCTCCGGCGCCCGCGTCCTGGCACTGCGTCCGCACGAGGGCGTCAACTTGGATCAGTCCGCCGCTGATGCCATCATCGATAGCCTCGCTGACATTCTGACCGCTTTATAGCGTCAATTCGCTACGAGAAGTACCGATTCACGCGTCTTTTGCGGCAGATGGGCTCATTTTGGCTTCGATTTGATCCGTTTGGCTCCGACTCAGACTAAGTGAGTAGACTTTTCGGCTCAGGCAGAGCACAAAGCGAATCTGCCTTAGTAAAACTGCAGGTCACAGAGGTGGCTGTTTTGGGTGTGCTCGACAGGTCGCGAATAGTCTACTCACTTAGATTTTGGGCTCTTTGGTTGGGGAGATGCTGGCTCGTTTTGGTTGTCGAGAGCGGGTGAATTGAAGCGCCCTTTCGCGCTCCATGCTACAATCGCCGACATGCCCCACAACTACATCTGCCTTCGAAAGGAGCCTACGTGGCGAACGCCATCGATCAGCTCACGGACCGCGTGCTCGTGCTCGGCCGCCTTACCATTGTCCGCCGCGCCATCACTGCTGTGGCGGTCACAATTTCCGCCGTTCTCCAGACATTCCTGATCCAGGCGTTCATTCGCCCCGCCGACCTGCTTCCGAGCGGTCTCACCGGCGTCGCGGTCCTGCTCGATCGCGTTACCTCGCTCGGCGGCGTTCATATCGACATCTCGCTCGGCATGCTCGCGCTCAACATCCCCGTGGCGCTTCTGTGTTGGAGCGGCATCAGCAGGCGCTTCGTCATCTTCTCGATGATGCAGGTCGTGCTTTCGTCGCTGTTTCTCAATATCTTTCACTTCGCCCCGTTTTTGGGCGACAAGATCATGCTCATCATTTTTGGCGGCGTGGTCTCGGGCCTGGGCGCTGCCATCGCGCTTAAGTCCGGCGCATCCACCGGCGGTACCGACTTTATCGCGTTGTGGGTCTCCAACCACACGGGCAAGACCATCTGGGGCGTCATCTTTGGTTTTAACTGCTTTATCCTGGCGATCTTTGGCTTTATGTTTGGCTGGGACAACGCGGCGTACTCCATCGTGTTCCAGTTTATTTCGACCAAGACCATCGACAGCTTCTACCGCCGCTATGACCGCGTAACGCTGCAGATCACGACGCGCAAGGCGGACGAGGTCATGAACGCCTATATCGACCATTTTCAGCACGGCATCAGCTGCGCCGAGGTCGTTGGCGGATACAGCCGCGAAAAGATGTACCTGCTGCACACCGTTGTCTCGACCTACGAGAGTCAGGACATTATCAAGTTGGTGTGCGACATTGATCCCGGCGCAGTGATCAATGTGTTCCACACGCTTAACTTTGTGGGCGGCTGGTGGGGCGGTCATGTCGACGAGCCCATGCCTACGGCCGTACCCGATCCCGACAAGCCCGCGCGCATGGCCAGCAGGCAGGCGCGCCTCAGCGAGCAGGACAGCCTGCAGCAGGACGACGGCAAGTAGGGTTTTGGCATTTTGCCGGCCTGGCCAATCCTGTCCGCTTGAGCCTCCCGAAAGCCTCGCTGCTTTCGGGAGGCTCTCGTTTGCCCAGATAAAACCTACCAAAATGAAGCTGTCGCTTTTTGGTAGGGAGGGTGTATCGTTTTATCAATATGAGGTAACATGAAACTAGACGTTATATACGTATTAGTTATTTCAATATTTCGATAAGAGTGATTAGATATGCCTGCGCCCAAAAATGCACCGCTTTACCAGCAGATTTACGACGAAATCAAGGACGCGATCGAGAAAGGTGTTTATGCACCCAAGGAGCGTATTCCGTCCGAGCTTGAGCTAGCCGAGCAGTACGACGTGAGCCGCATTACGGTGCGCCGCGCCGTCGAGGAGCTGTGCTCCGATGGCTACCTGGTTAAGCAGCAGGGCCGTGGCACCTTTGTCTCCACGCCGCACATCAACCGCCAGTTCCACGCCTCGACGCTGCAGACGTTTACCGCGCTGTGTGCCGACAACGGCATGAAGGCCGGCGCGCATGTGGTCGATCGCCAGATTGTGCCGGCGCGCCAAAACGAGATGGAGTTCTTTGGCCTGCAGAAAGATGCGCTGCTGCTGCATATCAAGCGCGTGCGTACGGCCGACGGCGAGCCCATCTTTGAGGAGAACATCTTTGTGCCGTTTGACGCCTACCGTGAGCTGTTGACGGCCGATCTTGAGGACAAGTCGATTTTTGCCGAGGTCGAGCGTGTTGGCGGAACGCCGATTGCATCGGTTGGCTACCGCACGGTCGAGGCCGTTCGTGCCAATGCCGAGCAGGCGGCCGAGCTGGGCATTGCCCCGCACGATCCACTGCTCAATCTGCGTGCCGGCTTTACCGGTCCCAATGGCGAGCCGGTCCTGATGGGTAAGCAGTACTACGTGGGATCGCGCTACGTCATGGTGATGTAGGTTACGCGGTTTTGCCAAACCGCGTAACGGCTCGACGCTGCAAACGCCCCTAAGCGGCAATCTGACGTTCAATCGTCGGTCGCGTACCAAAGTACGCTTCCCTCCTCTTTCACGTCACCTTGCTCGCTTAGGGGCGTTTTCGCTGACTTTTGCTCAACCTGCGGGATTTCCGCGCTTGTCAAGAGACTAGTCGTTGGGGACGTTCTTAAACGACTAGTCATTCAAGAACGTCCCCAATGACTACCCGCAGAATGAGCGTGGCTGACAGCCGGGCGACGCTGGTCCGCGTGGCGGCGTATAATCGGCGGCAGATGACTTGGACGTTAGGAAACCATGACCGATAGCATGCAGCAGATGGCGCTCGACACGCTCGGCGCCTATTTTGGCTACACCTCGTTTCGCCCGGGACAGGACCGCATGGTCGATGCAATCCTTGCCGGTCGCGATGCGTTGGGTGTTATGCCCACGGGCGCCGGCAAGTCCATTTGCTACCAGGTGCCCGCGCTCATGCTGCCCGGCATCACCTTTGTGGTGAGTCCGCTGCTGTCGCTTATGGAGGACCAGACCCGTGCGTTGCTCGCGGCGGGTGCGCGACCCAGCTATCTCAACTCCAGCCTTACCCCGGCCCAGCAAAACACCGTGCTCAAGCGGGCGCGCGAGGGCCGCTATCAGCTTATGTACGTGGCGCCCGAGCGCTTGCTTGAGCCGCGTTTTTTGGCCTTTGCGCAGGAAGCTGCGGCCGAAGGCGGCATCGGCGTGCCGCTCGTGGCCATTGACGAGGCCCACTGCGTGAGCCAATGGGGCCAGGATTTCCGCCCCGCCTACCTGCAGATTCGCGAGTTCATCGATTCCCTGCCGCAGCGCCCTATCGTGGCAGCCTTTACCGCTACGGCGACCGAGCGTGTGCGCGCGGACATTCAGCAGATGCTCGGCCTGCAAAACCCCGCGACGGTGGTGACGGGCTTCGATCGCAAGAACCTCTACTTTGGTTGCGAGGAGATGGGCGACAAGGCCAAGACCGCCTGGGTGCGCGACTATGTGATTGCGCATTCGGGCGAGAGCGGCATCGTGTATTGCTCGACCCGCAAGACGGTCGATGCGCTGGCAGGCGAGCTTGCCGAGGCGCTGGGCCCCAGCGGCATTCGCGTGGGTCGCTACCATGCCGGCATGGGCAACGACGCCCGCCGCCAGAGCCAGCGTGCCTTTATCGACGACGACATTCAGGTGATGGTTGCCACCAACGCCTTTGGCATGGGCATCGACAAGCCCAACGTGCGCTACGTGATCCACAACAACGTGCCCGAGAGCATCGAGGCATACTACCAAGAGGCGGGCCGCGCCGGCCGTGATGGCGACCCGGCAAGCTGCCACTTGCTGTGGAACGGTAACGATTTTCGCATGCGCCGCTTTTTAATCGACCGCGGCGATGCCGCCGATGAGGCACTCGACGACGAGCAGCGCGCGTGGGCGCTCCAGAACCGCTACCGTCTGCTCAGCCAGATGGAGGGCTACTGCAATACCACCGGCTGCCTGCGCGAATATATGTTGCGCTACTTTGGCGACGAGGCCGCGGCCGAGCATGCTGCCGCGGCTGGTGCGGGCGCCACCGCCACGGACGAGGCCGAGGGCTGCGGCAACTGCAGCAACTGCCTCACGCAGTTCGAGGTCGAGGACGTCACCGATATGGCCCGCGCCGCTGTGCGCTATGTGGCCACGCGACCCATGCGCTTTGGCAAGTCGCTCATCGCCGACGTGCTCCACGGCGGCAACACCGAGCGCATTCGCCAGATGCATCTGGACGAGGACCGCGGCTATGGTGAGCTGTCGAGCGAATCGGTCGGGCGCATCAAGGACATCATCGGCCAGCTGTGCGGCCGCGGTTACTTGGCCGCCTCGCAGGGGCAGTACCCGGTCGTGGGGCTGGGCCCGCGTGCCGCC
Source organism: Collinsella sp. (assembly GCA_019414605.1). Classification (GTDB taxonomy): domain Bacteria; phylum Actinomycetota; class Coriobacteriia; order Coriobacteriales; family Coriobacteriaceae; genus Collinsella. The sequence continues at coordinate 9,790 of DXLS01000073.1, read as the reverse complement.
GAGGTCGAGGATGAGGCGTTTGCCTTTACCGTTAAGCGTCGTGCGTCCAAGCACAAGGCCTCGGCCCGTGCCCGCCGCGCGGTGGATCTGCTGCGTGAGGAGGCCGAGCTAGATCAGCGCCCGCGCGTGGGTGACGATGCCGAGCTGTTCGAGCGCCTGCGTGCCCTGCGCAAGGAGATTTCGACCGAGCTGGAGATGGCGCCGTACATGGTCTTCTCTGACAAGGCCCTGCGCGGCCTGTGCCGCCTACGACCTCAGACACGCGACGAGCTTATCCAGGTCAACGGTATTGGCGAGAAAAAGGCCGATGCCTTTGGCGAGCAGTTTATGGCGGCGATTGAAGAGTTTGAGTCCGAGCATGCACGGGATGGAGCGTAATGATGGCATCCGACGATAAAACCGAGCGCACTGAGGTGTCCGCCGTGCCGCTGTACCAGCAGGTTATGGACGACCTAAAGGGCGAGATCGCGCGCGGCGTGTACGCATCCGGCTCGCGCATTCCTTCCGAGATGGAGCTCGCGAAGTACTACGGCGTGGGACGCATCACCGTGCGCCGCGCCGTCGAGGAGCTGTCGCGCGCGGGGTATCTCAACCGCCAGCAGGGGAGGGGCACGTTTGTGTGTGCGCCCAAGCTCAAACGCAAGATTGTCCAGAAGGGTGACGTTCAGAGCTTTTCCGAGGGTTGCGCCGCCAACGACATGGTGGCCGGAGCACGCCTGGTGTCGCGCACGGTGGTTGCGGCGACGCGCGAGGACGCGGCGTTTTTTGGTGTGGAACCCGGCTGCGAGCTCATCGTTGTCGAGCGCGTGCGCACGGCAGACGGCGTGCCCGTCATGCTCGAGAACAACGCCTTTGTGCTGGCCGACCATCCCTATCTGCAGACGCTTGCCGACAAGGACCTCACGGACAATTCCATCTTTGCGCTCGTTGCCGAGCATTCGGGCCGCGCGCCGCTCAAGTCCGACCCCTGTACGGTGGAGATTGCGCTTGCCGATGCTCAGGCGGCCTCGCTGCTGGAGGTGCCGGTCGGCGAGCCGCTCTTCTATATGGAGGCGTACTTTACCGATGCGGACGAGCGGCCCTTGCTGCTCGGACGCCAAAAGATCGTGGGCTCGCGCTACGTGTTCGACATCTAACGTCCACAGATAGAACAACATAGAACAAGTTTGGTGAAATGACTTCACGTGCATCGTCGTGCGTGCTATAAATAGGACAACATAGAACGACAGCAGGTACGAGCTGCCGTCGTCCAAAGCCGCCACACAAGGAGGAACATCACCGTGAACGCACACGATCTGGTTCAGGAAATTATCGAGCGCAAGGGCAAGATTGAGAACGTCTTTTGGATCGCCTGCGGCGGTTCGATGATCGACCTGATGCCGGCCAACGAGCTACTCAAGCGCGAGGCCACCACGTTTACCTCGACGGTCTACACGGCACGCGAGTTTTGCCTGATGGCTCCCAAGAGTCTTGGCGAGAAGTCACTCGTCATCGCCTGCAGCCACAGCGGCAACACGCAGGAGGTCGTCGACGGCTGCGAGATGGCGCTGGCCGCCGGCGCCGAGGTTGTCGCCCTCACCGACTGCGAGGGCTCCAAGATCGATAACGGCAAGTGGACCACCTGGGTCTATCCGTGGGGCGAAGGCGTGCCGCAGGCCGAGGTGCCGCAGGGCATCGGCGCCCTGATGGCTGCCGAGCTGCTCGACCAGCAAGAGGGTTACGAGGCGCTTGCCGACATGTACGCCGGCCTTAAGCAGATGGATGCGTTGCTGCCCGCTGCCCGCGAGAAGGTCAACGCCGAGCTAGGCGCCCGTTTTGCCGAGCTCTGCCAGCAGCACAAGTTCTTCTATATCCTGGGTTCCGGCCCCAACTTTAGCCAGACCTACGCCATGGCCATCTGCTCGCTCATGGAGATGCAGTGGCAGCACTGCTGTTACATCCACTCCGGCGAGTATTTCCACGGCCCGTTCGAGGCCACCGAGCCCGGCGTGTTCTATTTCGTGCAGCTCGGATCGGGCGAGTGCCGCCCCATGGAGGAGCGCGCGCTTGCATTCCTCAACACGCACACCGATACGGTCATGGTGCTCGATGCGCTCGAGTACGGCGTGGGCGAGGTGCCCGCCAGCGTGCGTTCGTTCCTGGAGCCGATCTTCTTCTATGCGATGAGCTGCGAGTTGCGCGCCGCACGCGGCAAGGTGTTCGACCACAGCCCCGAGGTCCGTCGCTACATGGGTATCGAGCAGTACTAATCGAGCGGTATTAAGTTACCGGGATAACAACTTCTCACGTCGGGGCCTACGCTAAGCGCAGGCCCCGTTTGCGTTGCGATGACCGGTTTTGTTTGTCGAAAAACGAAGTCAAATACTTTTCCCGAGAAGTGAACGACCTATTTTGGACCCTCGAAGCATCGACACTTTTTGGCGCCAAAACCGCAGGAAAATCTCAATGAAACTGAGGAAATGGCTCCCATAAAGTGTCGATGCTCCGGGGGCTCGATTTTGCTCGTTCACTTCTCGGGGAAAGTATTAGACCTAAATGTGCGAGCGTGTTGCATGAGTCGAAAAGCGGGCTGCGCCGGGGATTTCCGGCGCAGCCCGCTTAGTATCGCGCTTAGATTCGTAAGGTTGCGGCAGCCAGCGGCCTACTTTGCGTCGTAGGCCTCGGCGTCCCACCAGTCGAGCTGGGCGATGTTGTCGCGAATGTGCTGGCAGCTCTTGTGGAAGCCCTCGAGCTCGTACTCGGACAGGTCCAGCGTGTAGACCTCCTCGACGCCCTCGGCGCCGATCACGCACGGCAGGGAGGTGAAGATGCCCTCCTCGCCATACTGGCCGGTCATAAGCGTGGAGGCGGAAAGCACGGCGTGCTCGTTGTGAAGCACGGCGGCGCAGACGCGCGCGGCGGAGTTGGCGACGGCGTACTCGGTGCACTGCTTGCCCTGGTAGGTCACATAGCCGCCCTTGCGTGCAAGCTCCTCGACCTCCATGTGGTCGAAGGCGTACTTGTCGGGGTTCTCGGCCTGAAGTTCATTAAGGCTCTTGCCGGCGATGGCCGCGGCCTTAAAGGCTGCAAGCTGGCTAAAGCCGTGCTCGCCGATCATATAGGCGTCGATGGACTTGGGGCTCACGCCGACCTTCTTGGAGATCTCGGTGCGCAGGCGGGCGGAGTCCAGGCCGCAGCCCGAGCCGATGATCTTCTTGGGATCGTAGCCGGTCAGGTGCCACAACTCGGTGCACACGACGTCGCAGGGGTTGGAGATGCTCACGAAGATGCCGTCAAAGCCGGCGTCGACGATGCGCTTGGCAAAGGTGCGGGCGGCATCGGTGGTAAAGAACAGCTCGCCGTCGCGGTTGCCGGCGGCCAGCGCGACCTTGCCGGCGGCGTTGACGATGACGTCGCAGCAGGCCAGCTCCTCGTAGTGGTCGTAGCAATTGACGATCTTGGTGTTGTACGGGACAAACGAAAGGGAGTCACGCAGGTCCTGGACCTCGGACGTCACTTTGGCCTCGTTGATATCGCACAGGTACAGCTCATCGGCAATGCCCTGCATAAGTAGGCTGTTGGTGACATGTGCTCCTACGTGGCCCTGGCCGACCACGCCGATCTTACGCGTCTGGAACATATATGTATCCTTTCGACCGAGTTTTTTGCGTCGGACCATTGTAGCGTCCAGCTGTCACTTTGCTAGGCTAAAGCGCCATAGATTTTTTGGGCATGCCTTAATCTCTACTTTTGGAGTGATTTGGGCCGCTGACGGCATCGCTGGGCGATGCGCTCGCGCGGATGGGGCCGGTCGTTGTACCATAGCTGCAACTGACTCGTAAGGAGCATCCATGCCCATTCGTATTCCCGACGCCCTCCCTGCCGCCGCGCAGCTCGAGAGCGAGAACATCTTTGTCATGACCGAGTACCGCGCGCTGCACCAGGACATCCGGCCGCTGCGCGTGCTCATCCTCAACCTCATGCCCACCAAGATCGCCACCGAGACGCAGATCATGCGCAAGCTCTCCAACACGCCGCTGCAGGTGGAGGTGGACCTGCTGCGCACCAAAACGCACGAGGCCACGCACGTGAGTGCCGGCCACCTGGAGACGTTCTACCGCACGTTCGACGACATCCGCGACATCCACTACGACGGCCTGATCATCACGGGCGCGCCGGTGGAGCAGATGCCGTTCGAGGAGGTCGACTACTGGCCCGAGCTCTGCCAGATCATGGATTGGTCCACCACGCATGTGCACTCTACGCTGCATATTTGTTGGGGCGCGCAGGCGGGGCTCTACCATCATTACGGTATCCAGAAGTACGATCTGCCGGCAAAGGCGAGTGGCGTGTTCGAGCATTATCTGGTGAAGCCGCAAAGCCCGCTGGTCCGCGGCTTTGACGACCGTTTCTATGCCGTGCATTCGCGCAACACCGATGTGCGCCGCGAGGACGTGGAGGCCGAGCCGCAGCTTGAGGTCGTGGCCGTGTCCGACGAGGTGGGCCTGTACATCGTCAAGTCGACCGACAGCCGCCGCTTCTTTGTCTTTGGCCATCCCGAGTACGATACCGACACGCTGCGTTTGGAGTACGAGCGCGACGTGAAGCGCGGGCTTAACCCTCAGGTGCCGGCGCATTACTTCCCGAACGACGACCCCACCGCCGAGCCGCGCAACGTCTGGCGCAGTCAGGCTCAGCTGTTCTACACCAACTGGCTCAACTACTACGTCTACCAGACCACGCCCTACGACCTGGCCCGCGCCGGCGAGGAGCACTAGGCCGTCGGGATGTGCGTCAGCCGTTAGGCGCTGATGATGTGGGGTAGCGGCAGGTCGTGGGCGTCGGTGGGAACGTGGTCGACACGCTGCTCGTCAAAGGCGATGCCGATGATTTGGCATGCGGGCGAGAGCATGGGCAGGTAGCGGTCATAGCAGCCGCCGCCGTAGCCCAGGCGCGCGCCGGCGCGGTCGAAGGCTACGAGTGGCACGACGACCATGTCGAGGGCCTCGGCAGACACGATGGGGAAGCGGTCGCTGTCGATGTCCATGGCCGCGAAGGCCCGCGTGGGGTGGGCGATAAACGGAGCCGCGGACGCATCGCCGCCGGCAACTGCCCGCATGCACATGCGCTGGCCACAAGCTGCGGCGTCTGTTGCCGAGAGTATGCACGGATAGGCCACGCGCCAGCCGCGTTTGGCGGCCGCTGCGGCAAACGCGGCAGGATCGACTTCGGAACCCATCGCGGCATAGACGGCAACGGTGTGCGGCGTCGCGGCATCCAAGCGATCCAACAGCTCAACAAGCCGCGCACAGATAACGGCGGACTTCGCCGCCCGCACATCCAAATCAATCGCATCGCGCCGAGCAATCGCCGCCCGTCGCAGCTCAACCTTATCCATCCCAGCCTCCTCTAGCAAACCTGCCAAAAAGGGACAGGTTTATTTTGGCAGGTTTTATCTGGGCAAACACCCAAACCACCACACAAACCATTGCAAAGGGGGCAGTTCATGGACACCTTCGTGGTGGTTTTGACGAAGAGCAGGTGTTCGCGGCGGTTTGTCTCGATCTGTAACATTAACTCGGCAAAAATGGGCCTAGCTGTTACAGATTGAGACAAAGGGGCGGCGCCATTCGGAAACGTCTCGATCTGTAACATCTGGGGCCAATATTGCCGCCTAGATGTTACAGATTTAGACAAACTGGTGGGACGGGGTGAGCTGCCCCACCCAAGCAGCGGCAAAAGAAAAAGGTAGATTTTCAGGCATGTCCCAAAAATCTACCTTTGTGGTTAGCTGAGCAGGTCGACGACGTTAAAGCCGGCGTTGCTCTTGGCGATGACGTCTCGACCGCCAAAGACACAGGTTGGCGACTCGGCTGCGATGCGCGTCACGTCGGCGCCGAGCGAGCGAAGCTCACCGGGCGTGGCGGCGAGCATCTGGGCGCGGCGCTCCTCGCGTGCGTGCGGATCGAGCCCGGCCAGGTAGGTCGTGTTGCGGCGCTTGGTGAGCGCGTACGGCTTCACCGGCGCGTCCATGCCGCTCACGCAGCTCACGATAAAGCCCTCAAAGGCGGCCTCGTCGGGCTCAAAGCTGCCGAGCCATTCGCCTGCGCGCGCCACACGCTCAATCGAGGGGTCGATTGCCGGGTCGCGGTAGGTGTAGAACGCCGCCTGACGCTCGCCGGCCGCGCGGAATCCGCAGCCGTACGCGCCGCCCTTCACGCGGATCTCGTTCCACAGATAGTCGTAGGAGAGTGCGTTGGCAGCAACCGCCCAGGCGCCCGTCACGTCAAGCCCCAAGCGACGCGGGTCGCACGCGCTTGCCGCAAAGCAGATGTCACTGGGGATGACAAAAGCCTCGTGGCGGTCGCACGGCGTCGGCACCACGAGCGCGTCACGGCCGGCATCGGCGCCGTCGCCAGCGCCCAGCCCCAGGTCGCCCGCGGCGGCCCAATATGCGCCAAAGTCTTCATCGCTGCCAGTAAAGCTCGCCAGACAGCCATCGGCCACAAAGATGCGGCCTGCCAGCTCGGCAAGCTTGGTGCGCAGGCCGTCCAGACGCTCGTCAAAGTGGTCGAGCAGATCGCGCAGGAACAGATAGAAATCCACGCCCGAAAGCTGCTCGCGCACCACGGCCGAAGGCGAGCTGTAGCTCATCGCGCGACCGAGCGCCGCCGAGTGACCGTTGTTGATAAAGCCCTGCTCGAGCCCAATGCGAATCTGCGTGAGCACGTCGCGCACGCGGTCGGCATCGGCGTCGAGCAATAGCGTGCTCGACCACACCTCGCGCGGCAGGCTTGCCAGCGCATCGATCTTCTCGGACAAGGCGCCGGCGCTCACCAGCAGGTAGGGGCGCACGCCGTCCACGTCGGGCTGGGTCATGACCTCGGTCGTAAAGCTCAAAAAGCCCAGCTTGCCGGCGAGTAAGTTGTCAAGTTCCTCGGCCGAATGCTCGCGTGTGGGCAGCTGCTTGAGCAGGCGGCAGAGCAGCGTCACGTAGGGCAGGTCCTCAAATGCGACGCAGCTCAGGTCGAAGTATTGCATGGCGTAGGCCAGGCGGTTGGTGGGGATGCCGTGGCGCAGGCAGGGGATGGGCGCGGTCGTGTCCACGACGAGCGGCGGCTCGGGGCGCGCCTCGCCAATGTCGGATACACGCAGGCGCGGCAGCGTTGCCTTGTCCTCGGGCGTGTCCTCGGCCTCCTGCGCGGCACGTAGTACGGCCGTGCGCTCGACCACGTCCGCCAGCTCGGCATCGGACATGGAGTCGCGCTTGGCAGCCAGCTCGGCGGCCTCGGCACCCTCTGCACCCTCGACAGCGTCTACCGGAACCAGCTCGACCAGCGCCATATGGTCATTCTCCAGCACGAGCTCGCGCAGCAGGTCCTCAAAATGGCTGCCGTCCAGCTCGCCACGAAGCTCCTCGTACACCGGGCCATACTTGAGCGCCAGCGTCGCGGCGTCGTCATCGTAGAGCCAGGTGCTCAGCGCGTCGCACGCAATGGCCACGCCGTCGGCGATACCGTAGTCGCGCTGGCGCAGGTCGTATTCGTTGCTGCTGATGATGGCTTCCAGGCGCTCGCGCGGAACGCCGTGCTCGCACAGGTCGCGGCAGGCGTCCTGGAACACGCGACGCAGCTCACGCGCCACGCCGGGCTGCGCGTTTTGCAGCATGATGAGCTCGTAGGGCTGCAGGCTCTCGGCCGCGGTGTAGCTCACCACGTTGCCGCCCAGGCCGGCGGCAAGAATGGCCTTCTTAACCGGCGCTTCGTTGGAACCCAGCAGCGCCTCGAACAGGATATCCGCCGCGATTGTGCGCTTGCGGTCGAGCGCGCTGCCCAGTACAAGACCCAGGCCCACCAGGGCGTTCTCGGGCGTGGTGGCCATCTCGACGCGCTGATACTCGCAGGTCACGGGCGCCTGCACGCCCAGCGGATTGGGCGCCAGCGTGGACGGGTCCTCGCCGGCGGCAACGGCTGCGTCCATGCGGCGGCTCGCGGCACTCGGCTGCGACAGATAGCGCTCGTCCAAAAATGCCAGCGCGCGGTCCACATCTAGGTCGCCGTAGAGCGTTATATAAGAGTTGGAAGGATTGTAGTGGCGCGCGTGCGTATCCAGGAACTGCTCGTAGGTGAGCGCGGGAATCGCGCGTGGGTCGCCGCCGCTTTCGTGCGCATAGGCGGTGTCGGGATAGAGCGCGGCGTTGACGGCGTCGTCCAGCACGCTCATGGGGTCGGACAGCGCGCCCTTCATCTCGTTGAACACCACGCCGTTGTAGCGCAGCGTGCCCTCGCGCAGGCTCTCGGAGCTGCCGTCGCCCTCGCCCTCGGCGCCCTCCGGCAGGTCCAGCTCGTAGTGCCAGCCCTCCTGCTCAAAAATGGTGGGCTTGGTATAGATGGCCGGGTTGAACACCGCGTCCAGGTACACGTCCATCAGGTTGTACAGATCCTGCTCGTTGGTGGTAGCAACGGGGTAGATGGTTTTGTCGGGGTAGGTCATGGCGTTGAGGAACGTCTGCATGGAGCTCTTAATCAGGTCGACAAACGGCTCCTTGACGGGAAACTTGGCCGACCCGCACAGCACTGAGTGCTCAAGAATATGGAACACGCCGGTGGAATCGGCCGGCGGCGTCTTAAAGCCAATGGCAAAGGCCTTGTTTTCGTCGTCGCACGCCAGGTACAGCAGGTGAGCGCCCGAGGCAGTGTGGCGCAGCACGTAGGCGTCTGAATCGAGCTCGGGCACGGTCTCGCAGCGCTCGACGGCAAAACCGTGGCAGATGGTACCGGGTACCAGCAGCGCGGCAGCAGCGGCGCGCGGGTCGGTTGAGGTGGTGGGCATATGCAGTCTCCTTTGACGCCCCAGCGGGGGCGAATTGAGTCGAATCCTCGAGAGTATACCCATATGGGGCCGCGGCTCTGCGGCGAACTGAAGACGATGTCAGCGGATTGGGCATAGGCCCCGCGTGCCCGCCGAATGAGCGTGGATTTTCGGATGAAATAATCCGTCGCAGGTCCAAATGCCGTCCAATTATCCACTCCCGCACACCTTTCGTCTCCAACCGTGAGATGAGAGATAGACGAGAGACGTATACGAAAGATGGCTGTACAGCAAAGAGCCAAACAATTAATAGTGCTGTTTGGTTGGTGATTGTTTTTTCAGTAAAAACACTTACGAATAAAGCAAGTTGCAAACAGCTGCCCCCTTATTTCGTGCTCATTTTTAAGGCGAGAAATTGCCGCCATATGATCGGACGAGTTTCAACGATTGCGATTTAGTATTTGGCGCGGATGCGGTCGATTCCGATGAAACGCTAGTTGACCACGCGGTAGATTGTGCTTTCTCCCAGACGCCCCGGCAATGCGCAATAAGCCAGATAACGAAGCGGTTACCGGCGCGTCTATCCATAGGGAATTCCGGGAAAGCTTCTGCGGACAGTCAAAAGATTCGTCGGCCCCAAGCGGATTAAAGGTATTTGCATAAGACGTCATTTAACTAGAGACGATGCATATTGAATCGTTCAATGAACTTGCACGCTGTGTCCAACAACGCCGATTGTTGTTTTAAGGGGCTTGATGAAAGAACAGGACCAAAATAGTACTTGCATAGTTAGTTATATAAAGTATTATAACGTTATGGGATGAATGAAGGGTTCATCTAAGTGAGTAAGGAGTAAGGGATGTTCAATTTCGATGAGCCTCGTTACGAGAAGGTTGTGAGCGATGCCCTCGCTCTCCGTCCTCAGATTGAGGCTGCCGTGGACAAGGTCTGCGAGCAGGGCTATTCCAACATCTTCTTCATCGGCTGCGGCGGCACCTGG
>DXLS01000072.1:0-8587 GCA_019414605.1 Collinsella sp. | reverse complement strand
CCCGCAACACCGTCACCAACGACGTGCTGTACAAGGAGGGCCTGGACCTTCTCGTCGTGCCCTCCGCCGAGCTCTCCCGCGGCCGCGGCGGCCCCCGCTGCATGAGCATGCCCTTCTGGCGCGAGGACCTCTAAGGTTTTCCGTTTCCGGTGCGGTCCCCCTACAACCGCACCGGTTTCGCCCGTCAAACGGGCAACACTAATTACTTACGTAATTCATTTCTTCGAAAGGAAACGAACCATGGGTGTTAACCTCTCCGGCCGTAGCTTCCTCAAGCTCCTCGACCTCACCACCGAGGAGATCGAGTACCTGCTCAAGCTCTCCAAGAACTTCAAGGACATGAAGCGCGCTGGCGTTCCGCACCGTTATCTCGAGGGCAAGAACATCGTTCTGCTCTTCCAGAAGACCTCCACTCGTACCCGCTGCGCCTTCGAGGTCGGCGGCATGGATCTGGGCATGGGCGTCACCTACCTCGATCCGGGTTCGTCGCAGATGGGCAAGAAGGAGTCCATCGAGGACACCGCTCGCGTTCTCGGCCGCATGTATGACGGCATCGAGTTCCGCGGCTTTGCCCAGGACGACGTCGAGGAGCTCGCTGCTAAGTCCGGCGTGCCCGTGTGGAACGGCCTGACTACTGAGTGGCATCCCACCCAGATGCTCGCCGACATCCTGACCGTCCAGGAGAACTTCAATTACGACATCAAGGGCAAGACCCTCGTCTTCATGGGCGACTGCAAGAACAACGTCGCTCGCTCCCTCATGGTCGTCTGCTCCAAGCTCGGCATGAACTTCGTGGCCTGCGGCCCCGAGGAGTGCATGCCCGCTGACGACGTTATCGAGGCCTGCAAGCCCATCGCCGAGGCCAACGGCTGCACCATCAAGCTGACCACCGACGTCAAGGACGGCGTCACCGGTGCCGACGTTATCTACACCGACGTTTGGGTCTCCATGGGCGAGCCCGACGAGGTCTGGGCCGAGCGCATCGCTCAGCTCACCCCGTATCGTGTCACCTCCGAGGTCATGGCTATGGCCAACCCGGGTGCCATCTTCCTGCACTGCCTGCCCAGCTTCCACGACACCAACACCACGATTGGCGCCGAGAAGTGCGAGCAGTTCGGCATCACCGAGCAGGAGGTCACCGACGAGGTCTTCGAGAGCCCCGCTTCCAAGGTCTTCGACGAGGCCGAGAACCGCATGCACACCATCAAGGCTGTCATGTACGCTACGCTCAAGTAAGAGCTTCTAGCATCTCGCTCGGGGTGTATTGTTGAACACCCCGAGCGGCTTTATCTGGTAAAAATCTCGCATCGAGCGGCAGGCACGGCACGGAAGAGCCGCTTCGGGCGAGATCAGTAAATGATTTATGAAGGGGGGATGAGAACTATGACTGAGACCGCTAAGAAAAAGCGCGGTATGCCTTCATCGTTCACCATTCTTCTTGCTCTGCTGGCAATTGTTGCAGTAGTTACCGTTATCGTCTCCGGCACGTCCGGCGGCGCGGTTACTGCCGCCCGTCTGAGCGATTTCTGCACCGCCCCGATTAAGGGCTTCGCTGACGCTCTGCCCGTCTGCCTCTTCGTTATGATCCTCGGCGGCTTCCTCGGCATGATGACCGAGACCGGCGCCCTGGACAACGGCATTGCCGTTCTGGTGCAGAAGCTTAAGGGCAACGAGATCATGCTCATTCCCGTGCTGATGCTCATCTTCTCCCTCGGTGGTACCACCTATGGTATGTGCGAGGAGACCGTTCCCTTCTACGCCCTGCTTGCCGCTACCATGATGGCCGCTGGCTTCGACCCGATGGTCGGTGCCGCCACCGTCCTGCTCGGCGCTGGCTGCGGCTGCCTGGGCTCCACGGTTAACCCGTTCGCCGTCGGCGCTGCCGTCGACGCTCTGACCGGCGTTGGCATTGAGGTCAACCAGTCCATCATCATCGGCCTCGGTGCCGTCCTGTGGATTGTTACCACTGCCATGTCCATCTTCTTCGTCATGAGCTATGCCAAGAAGGTCAAGGCTGACAAGGGTTCCACCATCCTGTCGATGCAGGAGCTCAAGGACGCCGAAGAGGCTCACGGCAAGGCTGCTTCCGAGGTTCACAATGAGGTCAAGCTCACCGGTCGTCAGAAGGGTGTTCTGATCGCCTTTGCCTTCACCTTCGTCGTCATGATCGTCGGCTTCATTCCGCTGGCCGACCTCAACGAGGGCGTCGCCAACTTCTTCGACGCTGGCGCTGTCTACGACGCCGACGGTAACGCCGTCGTCCAGGGCTGGTCTGCCCTGATCACCGGCCTGCCCATTGGTCAGTGGTACTTCGACGAGGCTTCCACCTGGTTCTTCCTCATGGCCGTCCTGATCGGTATCATCGGTGGCCTGTCCGAGAAGCAGATCGTTAACACCTTCATCACCGGCGCTGCCGACATGATGTCCGTTGTTCTCGTCATCGCCCTCGCCCGTGGTATCTCCGTCCTCATGGCTAACACCGGCCTCGACGTCTACGTCCTCGACGCTGCCGCCAATGCTCTGGCTGGCCTGTCCGGCGTGATCTTCGCTCCCATGAGCTTCCTGGTCTACTTCGGCCTGTCCTTCCTGATCCCCTCGACCTCTGGTATGGCTACCGTCTCCATGCCTATCATGGGACCGCTGGCTGTTAAGCTCGGCTTCTCGCCCGAGGTCATGGTCATGATCTTCTCCTCTGCCATCGGCGTTGTGAACCTGTTCACCCCGACCTCCGGCGCCATCATGGGCGGTCTCGCCCTGGCCAAGATCGAGTGGACGACCTGGCTCAAGTTTGCCCTTAAGCTCATCGTCGCTCTCTCCGTCGTCTGCGCCATCATCCTGACCGTCGCTTGCGTGATGCTCTAAGTACCCAACGGGTACCCCACGGAAACCTTGACGATCCTGTAAAGGATCACCTGGTCATCGTCTGTCCGGTGGGGTCAACCCACCGGTAGACTCCTACCTTTAGCCCCCTCCCGTTCCGTGCGCGGGAGGGGGCGCTTTTTTGTTCCGCGGTTTTACCAAACCGCGGAACCGGTCGACGCTGCAAACCCGCCAGAGCGGCAATCTGACGTTCAATCGTCGGGCATGGCCAAAAGGCCTATGCCCTCCTCTTTCACGTCACCTTGCTCGCTCTGACGGGCTTTCGCTGACTTATGCTCCACCTGCGACGTTCCCCTTGTTGGTGCAGGGGGAAGCTTGCTCGCTCTGGTGCCCGTTCGCTGGCTTCAGCTCTGCCTGCGACGTTTTCATTGTTGGTGCTGAGTGACTTGTTCCCCGTTCCAAACGAGCTGCCCCGGGTCCCCGGTGGTTGCGGTGGCGTGTTTGGTTGGTGCCTGTTGGCGGTTAGGGCATTGCGCGGGGCGGGCTCCGTTATAATCGCCTAGGACATTAAATGGAAACGGGACGGGAGCCACACATGCGCCAGGGTTTCGACAATGCGAAGTACATCGAGCTGCAGGCTGCTCACATTAAGGAGCGCATCTCGCAGTTTGGTGGCAAGCTCTATTTGGAGTTTGGCGGCAAGCTGTTTGACGACTATCATGCGAGTCGCGTGCTGCCGGGTTTTGAGCCGGACAGCAAGTTCCGCATGCTCAAGAGCATTGCCGACGACGTCGAGGTCATCATCGCAATCAATGCAAACCATATCGAGAAGAACAAGGCCCGTGGCGACCTGGGCATTACCTATGACGAGGACGTCTTGCGCCTGGTCGACCTGTTCCGCGGCAACGGTTTTGCTGTCGCGGCCGTGGTTATCACGCAGTATGCCGGTCAGCCCGCTGCCGACGTCTTCCGCAATCGTCTGAATGCACTCGGCATTCCCGCCAAGCTGCACTATCCCATTGAGGGCTATCCGCACGACGTCGATCTGATCGTTTCTGACGAAGGCTACGGCAAGAACGAGTTCGTCGAGACCACGCGTCCGCTCGTTGTCGTGACGGCGCCCGGCCCTGGCTCGGGCAAGCTCGCCACCTGCCTCTCACAGCTGTATCACGAGCATAAGCACGGCACCGCCGCCGGTTATGCCAAGTTTGAGACCTTCCCGGTCTGGAATCTTCCCCTGACGCATCCGGTCAATATTGCCTACGAGGCCGCCACGGCGGACCTCGACGATGCCAACATCATCGATTCCTTCCACCTTGAGGCCTACAACAAGACCACGGTCAACTACAACCGCGACGTCGAGGCCTTCCCGGTGGTCCGCGCCCTGATGGAAAAGATCCTGGGCAAGAGCCCCTACCAGAGCCCCACGGACATGGGCGTCAATATGGTCGGCTTTGCCATCACCGATGACGATGCCTGCCGCGACGCTTCCAAGATGGAGATCGTCCGCCGCTACTTTACCGCGGTCGAAAATGTGCGCCGTACCGGCGTGGGGGATGAGCAAGTCGACCGTCTCAAGATTATTATGAAGAAGGCCGGCATCGATAAGAACTATTCGCCGGCGCGCTCGGCGGCCCTAACCAGGGAGCAGCTGACGGGTGGTCCCGTGGGCGCCATGGTCATGCCGGACGGTTCCGTTGTGACCGGTAAGACTTCAACGCGTTTGGGCGCTGCGAGCTCGCTGATCATGAACGCCCTCAAGCATGTCTCGGGCGTCGACCTTGAGCTCGAGGTCATCAGCGACGAGGCGATCGAGCCCATCAGCAAGCTCAAGACGCATTTCCTGGGCAGCAAAAACCCGCGCCTTCACACCGACGAGACGCTTATGGCGCTGTCGATCACCTCGGCTACGAGCGAGACGGCCGCTCGTGTCCTTTCGGGCCTGGAGCAGCTGCGCGGTTGCGATGCCTTCTTTAGCGTGATTATCTCGCCGACGGACGAGACGGTGTTGCGTAAACTGGGCATCAACGTGTGCTGCGAGCCCAAGTTTGAGCGTCGTGGTTTCTTCCATCGCTAAGTTTGAAGCACTGCGTTAATTGCATCGCATTTTGGCCGTATCGGGTTAGCGCCCGGTGCGGCTTTTTAATCAATAAAGCGTCTATTTCGGCGAAAAATAGCCGTTTACCTGCCTGGAAACGATTTAGGCGGTATACAATGACCCTAAAACTGTTTCATCCTTAGCGGGATGCCGCATGATGGATATTTACCTGCCATCGTGAGGTGTGTCGGTCGTGCACGGCGCGCTGGATGCTCGTGCTCGGTTAGAGGAGGCTGCCATGGCGGGCAAGGGTCGTGCGAGTGTCAACGATATGAAGCGTGTCGAAGTGCTGGTGTTGATGGAGATTGCCCAGCAATCTGAAAGTGGCGGGACATATGGCTTCTCGCGCAAAACGCTTGCGGAGCACGTTGGGGTGTCTCCGTATCGAGCCCGCGCCGCAATTGAGCGCTTGGATTCTGACGGCTTGATCGAGGTCGTTTCGCGATATAGCGAGGACGGCGGCCAGCTTGCAAATGGTATTTGCCTCACCGAACGTGGTGAGTGGTATCTTGAGGGCGTCCGTACCGGCATGCTCGTTCAAGAAATGCTTGAGGACGAGGTTGCTGATCGATAGCAGCATGTAACCCTTGCCATAGCGACGCCGCCTGGGAAACCGGGCGGCGTTTTGTTTCAAGATGGAGAAATGCTATTGCGCGTAAGAAAAATTGCATGCGGCGTGCGTCGCGAGTATTACAATGAAGACCCGTAAGATGTGTATGGACAACTTCTACGGGAAGCGCAGGTAACTCAATATGACCAAGCATGTGTTCGTGACCGGCGGCGTGGTTTCGTCTCTGGGCAAGGGTATTACCGCGGCCTCGCTGGGCCGTCTGCTCAAGTCGCGCGGGTACAAGGTAACGATGCAAAAGGCCGACCCGTATCTGAACGTCGACCCCGGCACCATGAGTCCGTTCCAGCATGGCGAGGTCTTTGTGACCGAGGACGGCTACGAGTCCGATCTGGACCTGGGCCACTACGAGCGCTTTATCGACGAGAACCTGACCCGCGATTCCAACTTTACGACTGGTGCCATCTATAAGAGCCTGATCGCCCGCGAGCGTCGCGGTGACTTTTTAGGCGGTACCGTGCAGGTGATTCCTCACGTCACCAATGCCATTAAGGATAAGTTCCGCCGCATCGAGGAGCAGACCGGCTCCGATGTAGTCATCACCGAGCTGGGCGGCACGATCGGCGACATCGAGTCCCAACCGTTTGTCGAGGCCATTCGTCAGTACCGCAAGGAGGCCGGCCCCGAGAACGTCTGCTACATCCACGTGTCGCTCGTTCCCTATATCGCCGCCGCCCACGAGGTCAAGACCAAGCCCACGCAGCATTCCGTCAAGGAGCTCCGCAGCTTTGGCATCCAGCCCGATATTATCGTGTTGCGCTCCGACCACCATATCGATGACGCTATCCGCGGGAAGATCGCAAGCTTCTGCGACGTCGACACCGATTGCGTCTTTACCAACGAGGACTGCGCGAGCATTTACGATGTTCCGCAGCTGCTTGCCGAGCAGGACTTTGACCTGCGCATTTGCGAGCGCCTGGGTCTGGACCCGCGTGAGCGCGACATGAGCGAGTGGAACGAGTTCCTGCGCAAACAGAATCACGCCAACCATCACGCCGACAAGGTGAAGATTGCCGTCGTTGGCAAGTACACGCAGCTGCCCGATGCGTACCTGTCGGTTATCGAGGCCCTGCACCATGCGGGCGTCTTCTACGATCGCCATGTGGACGTCCAGCTGGTCGACGGCGAGAGCCTCGACGAGCAGAATGTCTCCGAAGTTCTGGGCGACGCTTCGGGCATCCTGGTCCCCGGCGGCTTTGGCAAGCGCGCCCTGGAGGGCAAGATCCTCGCGGCCGAGTTTGCCCGCGAGCACAAGATTCCGTATCTGGGCATTTGCCTGGGTATGCAGGTGGCCGTGTGCGAGTTCGCCCGCAACGTCGTCGGCCTTGCCGGCGCCAGCTCCTCCGAGTTCGACCCGGACGGTCCGTTTAGCGTCATCGATCTGATGAGCTCGCAGGAGGACGTGACCGAGAAGGGCGGCACCATGCGCCTGGGCGCCTATCCGTGCAAGCTCGCCGCCGATACCCTTGCTCGCGAGGCATATGGCGAGGAACTCGTCTACGAGCGTCACCGTCACCGCTTTGAGTTCAACAACGCCTTCCGCGACCGGCTCGAGGATGCCGGCTTGGTTATCTCTGGCCTCTCGCCCGACGAGCGCCTGGTCGAGATGGTCGAGCTGCCGCGCGACGTGCATCCGTGGTATGTGGCAACCCAGGCTCACCCCGAGTTCAAGAGCCGTCCGACTAATCCGCAGCCGCTGTTCCGAGAGTTCGTGCGCGCTTCGATCGGCCAGCACGAGGGTGTCGACCGTCTGCAGGTGACGTCCATGAACCTCGCTACGGACTAAGGGTGCCGGCGAATAAGGAACATTCCGAAGCTACTCCCTCGTCGCTCGCCGTGGCGGCGGGGGAGTATCTCGATTACCTCGCGGTCGAGCGGGGCTTGGCGCGCAACACGATTGTGGCCTATCGTCGTGACCTAACGACGTACTGCGCCTATCTGGAGCGGGCGGGTATTGTGTCTTTTGAAGAGGTGACCCGTCAGGTCGTGGAGGGCTTTGTCGCCGATCGCTGCGGCGGAGGCTATTCCGACGCCTCGGTGGAGCGCGCGCTTGCTGCCGTGAAGGGCCTGCATGCCTTTTTGGTGCGCGATGGGGCCGTGGCCCAAAACCCGACGGCGGCGTTGCGCCTGCCTAAAAAGGCTGAGCGTTTGCCGGAGTATCTATCGGTGGAGGATGTCTCGGCGCTGCTCGATCAAGGCTTTCCCGAGGGCGAGATGGGACTGCGCGACCATGCCATTTTGGAAGTGCTCTACGGATGCGGTTTGCGTGTGAGTGAGCTGGTTGGGCTCGATGTGGGCGATATCCATATTGACGATGGCTTTGTACTCGTTCGCGGTAAGGGCTCAAAGGAACGCCTGTCCCCACTGGTGGGAAGCGCGGCGCGAGCTCTGACGCTCTATGTAACTGAGGGACGTTCTCGCTTGGCGGCCCATGCCCGCGGAACCGAGACCTCGGCGGTCTTTTTAAATAAGAACGGACGTCGCCTGTCGCGCCAGGCCGTGCATGCGATATGCGAGCGGTATGGGCGCCAGGTGGGGCTGGTGGGGCTCCATCCCCATACCTTGCGCCACTCCTTTGCCACCCACATGCTCGCGGGCGGTGCCGACCTGCGTGTACTGCAGGAGATTTTGGGCCATGCCGATATTTCGACCACGCAGGTCTACACGCATGTCGACCGAACGCAACTGACCGAGGTCTATCTGGCGGCGCATCCGCTAGCACATCGCTGACCTGCATATTTATAAATACTAAAGGGGACGGGCCCAGATTGCCGAGACGCACTTTTGCGCGCATGGGCAATCTGGGGCCCGTCCCATTTTTCGCTAGACACCGATGCGGCGGTGGGCCGTGTGTACCGTGGGTGGGGGAGTTTGGGGGCGATGTGAACGGCGTGTAAAGGGACGTAAAAATCGCCTCAAGGTCAACTTGAAGGTTGAGGTTCGCGGGTGTGGTTCTACAGGTGGCATCCCGCCTTTGCTGCAAACACAACATATTGTGTTTTCGAACATATGCTCGGGGGTGTTTTACAACACATTGGGGG
>DXLS01000071.1:0-32415 GCA_019414605.1 Collinsella sp. | reverse complement strand
GGAGGCGCCGCGCGCTCGGGCGGCGCGCCAGGGAGATAGTGGACGAGATAGTCGAGAGGCGCGGTCTCAAGAAGGAGTAACATCGGGACTTGCAGCGACGGACCTCGGGACGCTCTTACACCACGTCTGCGCGCGCCACCCATGTCTAGGCCGCAAAGACGTCGTTTGGGCAGTTTTGGCTGTTACTAAAAAGATGACAGTACTCATATTTGCCATTTTTTGCCCACGGGGCCTTGAGGGAGAGCGTCAATCAGGCCCCAGGGGAGGCGTTTCGAGACCCAAAGGACACAAAACGGGGGCGCAGTTCATTCTGCGCCCCCGTTTTTGGGCATTGCGGTTGTTTGCCGCCGGTTTTACGCCGCCTCGTCGAACTGCGAGTTGTACAGGTCGGCGTAGAAGCCACCCTGGGCGAGCAACTCGTCGTGTGTGCCCTTCTCGACGATGTCGCCGTCGCGGATCACCAAGATCACGTCGGCGTTGCGAATCGTGGACAGGCGATGTGCGATAACAAAGCTGGTGCGGCCTTGCATCAGCGCATCCATGGCACGCTGAATAAGCTCCTCGGTACGAGTGTCAACGTTGGAGGTCGCCTCGTCGAGAATTAGCGCCGGACGGTCGGCCAAAATGGCGCGGGCGATGGTCACGAGCTGGCGCTGACCCTGCGACAGGTTGGTGCCCTCCTCGTTGATCATAAAGTCGTAACCGCCGGCGAGCGTATGGATAAAGTGGTCGCAGCGTGCGGCGCGTGCGGCGGCCTCGACTTCGGCATCGCTTGCATCGGGACGTCCGTAGCGGATGTTCTCGCGGATCGTGCCGTTAAACAGCCAAGTATCCTGCAGCACCATGGCAAACTCGCCGCGAAGTGCCGCGCGGTCCCAATCGCGCACGTCGACGCCCTCGACGCGCAGCGAACCGCCGTCCACGTCGTAAAAGCGCTGCAGCAGCTTAATGAGCGTGGTCTTGCCGGCGCCGGTGGGGCCGACGATGGCGATGGTCTGGCCGGGCTGCGCCTCGCAGCTAAAGTCGTGGATGATGGTCTTGTCGGGTGTGTAGCCAAACTTGACATGGTCGAACTCCACGTGGCCGGGACGCCTCTCGGGAATCTGCGCGTCGGCCTTCTGCTCCTCCTCGGGCGCGGCCAAGAACTCAAAGACGCGCTCGGTGGCAGCGGCCATCGACTGCATCGTGTTGCTCACGTTGCCCAGCTGCTGCACGGGTTGCGTAAAGTTGCGCACGTACTGGATAAAGCTCTGGATGTCGCCGGGCGTGGCATTGCCGGTCAGCGCGAGCTGCGCGCCCACTACGACAACGCCCACGTAACCCATGTTGCCCACCAGGCTCATAAGCGGCATCATCAGGCCCGACAGGAACTGCGAGCGCCAGCCACTAATAAACAGGCGGTCGTTTTGACGGTCGAACTCCTCGATCGAGGCCTCGGCGCGGTCGAACACCTGAATGACGTTCTGGCCGGCAAAGTCCTCCTCGATAATGCCGTTGACGGTACCCAGGACCTGCTGCTGCTCGCGGAAGTACGGCTGCGAGAAGTGAATCATCACCATCAAGATAATCGCGGCGGCCGGCAGCGTGAGCACGGTGACGCCGGTGAGCGGCAGGCTGATCGAAAGCATCATGATGAGCACGCCGATAATCTGTGTGACGGACGTAATAAGCTGCGTCACGCTCTGGTTGAGCGATTGCCCCAGCGTATCGACGTCGTTGGTGATGCGGCTGAGCACGTCGCCCTTGCTGTGGCCGTTGAAGTAGCTCATCGGCACGACGGCGATCTTGGCGGCGATCTCCTTGCGCATGCGGTAGCAAATCTTTTGCGTGACGCCGGTCATGAGCCAGCCCTGGATGAGGCTGCAAACAGAGCTCGCCAGATACAGGCAGAGCAAAAAGCCGAGCGTCTTGGCGATCCAGTTAAAGTCGACATCGCCGGTACCGTTGACCTTGGCAACCAGGCCCTCGAACAGTTTGGTGGTAACCTGGCCGAGCACCTTGGGCCCCACAATGTTAAAGATGACCGAGCACACGGCAAAGGCGACGGCGGCAAACACGGCAATCTTGTGCTGGCCGATATAGCCGAGCAGCTGCCTCATGGTGCCCTTAAAGTCCTTGGCCTTTTCGCCACGGCGCATGCCACCCATGCGGCCCATGGGTCCACGCTGACGGGTGGGCTTGGGAATTTGAGTCTTGGTCTCGTCTGCCATTAGCGCTCGCCTCCTTCCATAACGGCTGCAATTTCTTCTTGGGTAAGCCCCAGCTCCTCGGCGGAAAGCTGCGACTGTGCGATTTCCAGGTACGCCGGGCAACTGCGCAGTAGCTCCTCGTGCGTGCCGGTGCCCACTACGTGACCGTCGTCGAGTACGATGATCTGGTCGGCGTGCATGATGGTCGCGATGCGTTGTGCCACGACCACGAGCGCGGCGTCGGTAACGTTTTTGGCCAGCTCCTCGCGCAGGCGCGCGTCGGTCTTGTAGTCGAGGGCACTAAACGAGTCATCGAACACCACGACCTCGGGCTTTTTGGCCAACGCGCGGGCGATGGCCAGGCGCTGGCGCTGGCCGCCCGAGACATTGGATCCGCCCTGGCTGATGGGGGAGTCGTAGCCGCCCTCGCGCTCGGCGATAAAGTCCTCCGCCTGGGCGACGCGTGCCGCCTGGCGCATATCCTCGTCACTCACCATATCGCCGGCAA
The DNA here is from genome assembly GCA_019414605.1 of Collinsella sp. GTDB lineage: Bacteria > Actinomycetota > Coriobacteriia > Coriobacteriales > Coriobacteriaceae > Collinsella. The sequence continues at coordinate 29,718 of DXLS01000071.1, read as the reverse complement.
ACTTGAGGTTGCTCTCGACGGTGCCCGAGAACAGGCGACCCTGCTGCGGGATATAACCAATACGGCGGCGTAGCTCGGAAAGGGTCATGTCACGCACGTCGATGCCGTCGAGCGAAATGCTGCCGCCTGTGACGTCGTACAGGCGCGGAATCAGCTGCACGAGCGTGGACTTGCCCGAGCCCGTGGAGCCAATGATGCCGAGCATCTGACCGGCATGCGTGGTGAAGTTCACGCCGCTGATGACATCGGCGCGGGCATCGGGATACTGGAAGCTCACGTCGCGGAAGGTGAGCTCGCCGCGTGACGCGCTGGTCGCGGGCAGTTTGGGCGAGGAGGGGTCGTTGATGCTCGTGGGGCAGGTGATGACCTCTTCCACGCGCTCGGCTGCGACCTCGGCGCGGGGCAGGATGACCGAAACCATGGTGAGGATCATAAACGCCATGACGATCTGCATGGTGTAGGAGATAAACGCCATCATGTTGCCGACCTGCATCACGCCGTCGGACACGCCCTGCGCGCCAAACCAGACGATAAGCACGGTGATGCAATTCATGACCAGCATCATGAGCGGCATCATAAAGCTCATGGCGCGGTTGGTGTAGAGCTGCGTGGTCATCAGGTCGAGCGAAGCCTTGTCAAAACGCTCGAGCTCATGCTCCTCGCGGTTGAACGAGCGGATAGGCATAAGGCCGTCGAGCAGCTCGCGGGCGGTAAGGTTCACGCGGTCCACAAAGCTCTGCATCTTTTTGAATTTGGGCATAGTGAGGCCCATAAGCACGCCGACGACGGCCGAGACCGCGATGATGGCCACGGCGATGGTCCACTCCAGGCCGGTGTGGTTGGCCAGGACGCGCATGACGGCGACGATGCCCATGACGGGCGCCATCAGACACATGCGGATAAACAGGGTTGCGGCCATCTGAATCTGCTGAATGTCGTTGGTGCAGCGGGTGATGAGCGAGGCCTGGCTAAACTTGCCCACCTCGGCCGGCGAGAAGTGCATAACCTTGTTGAAGGTCTCGCGGCGCAGGTCGCGTGCGATGGAGCAGGCGGTGCGCGAAGCCACGGCACCGGTCAGGATGGTGGCGACCAGCGACACCAGACACAGACCAAACATCGTGGTCGCCATGCGGCCCAGGTAGGCGTTCTGCACGTCGGCGGGGTCGATGCCCTGCGCCTTGTACTCGTCCTGTACATAGCTCACGGCGCGCTGGGTGACGATGGAGCCCGACATGGAGCCCATTTTGTCCGCCATTTCGTTGGCGCCCTCGACGAGCTTGCTTTGGTCTACCAGACCGCCCTCGACACCCAGGCGCAGGCTCTTCATGGTGATCTTGCCGCCGTCGGCGTCGATCTGCTTTTGCATATTCTGCGCCGCTGCGGCCTTCTGCTGCATCTCGGCGAGCTGCTCGGGCGTCATCGCTGCCATTTGCTCGGGCGTGGGCATGGCCTGAGCGGCGTCGCTGTCTTTCTCGCTGGACGTGCCGGTCATGTCTCCCATGGAGTCGGCGTCGATGCCCTGGTTGAGCGAAAGGACGACGGTCTCGGGCAGGCTCATAATGTCGGTAATTTTGCCTCCATCGGCACGCTCTTCCTCGGTGCCCTTGTACGTTCGAATGCCGTTTTTGTCAGCCTTGCTAAACACGGCCTCCACAGCCTTGGCGTCCTTGGCGCTCATGAAGAGTTCGAGGTCGTCGAGCGATTCGGCGCGAATGGTGTCGGGCACGGGCGAGGCGATACCGCCTTGCTGCACGCCCACGTCGACGATGTCGCTCATATAGGTAGGCAGCGCCAGATCGGCGTTGCAGCTGATTACGATAAGTACGATAGCTGTGAACAGTGCCAGGATATGCTTTTTAAAGAGCTTGAGAATCCTCACTCGGCATCTCTCCTTTCTTGATTGCGGTCGATAATTTCGTTGGCACGTCTAAGAAGGCGCACCATCTCTTGGGTATCTGTTTCGCCGAGCTGTTCGAGGAAAGCCGCGGTGCGGTCCTCGAATTCCCGGCGTTTGATTTCGAGATCCTGGAATCCCTTGTCGGTCACTATGACGTGTACGCGACGACGGTCGGTCTTTGAGTGCTCACGCTCAACCCAGCCCTTGGCTTCGAGAGCGCGTAGGATATTGGCAATGCGGGCGTTCGAGACCCAGGCGCGATCAGCGAGTTCGCTCGGCGTGAGCGAACCGCCAGCGAGCATAAGGGCGCGCATGACAGCCATCTCGCCGCTGAGAGCTTTGTCCACAAAGCGCGAAACGCGCTGGTGAATGCCGCCAAACTCGGTAAGGAGCTGACTCCCAAGCTCATGGAAATCGGTATCTTCCACCGAAAACCCCTAACACTAGAAACTATTTTCGGTGAAAGATGATACCCCTGCACGCGCGCCCTATACGGTAGATTTTGGGACATGCCTAGAAAACTACCTTTAGGCGACCTCCGTACACCGTCGGTGCCAGTAAAGTTTGGGGCAGATCGTTAGGCATGTCCCAAAGCCTACTCAGAGGCACTTTACCCTGCTAAAGCTGGCATAACAGCTAGAGTGAACGTCGTACAAAGGCAAGGAAAAATACCAAACAAATCGGTGAACGGTAGTTGTTCGCGCTCGCATTTCCTGCGGATTTGTTAAAAACGCCCTAATGGTATAAAAAAAGAAACATATAACAGCCCTGATGAAGGGGGTGGCTATGCTATCCTTCTCAAACGGGTGAAATCTTGGGTTTTGGGTTGCAGTTCCAAGGTGGACAAACGTTTTCCCTACACCAACGTGTAGTGAAGAACGGAAGAAGCCGGTAGTGCAAGCCGAAAATTCAAGAATTCAATAAGCAGCGGTGTGAGAGAGCGCCGCATTACACGTAACTAGGAGCGTGGTTACACAATGCAGGAGGCATGGGAAGGCTTCAAGGAAGGCATCTGGACGGGAGAGGTTGACGTCCGAGACTTCATCCAGAAGAACTACACCCCCTACGAGGGCGACGAGTCGTTCCTCGCCGGTCCGACCGAGCGTACCAAGGAGCTGTGGGGCGAGGTTCTCGACCTGCTGCTCAAGGAGCGCGAGCAGGGCGGCGTCCTCGATATGGACACCAAGACCGTCACGGGTATCGTGAGCCACCCCGCTGGCTACATCGATAACGCCCACCGCGAGAAGGAGACCATCGTCGGCCTTCAGACCGACAAGCCGCTCAAGCGCGCTCTGCACGTCAACGGCGGTATCCGCATCGCTTGCCAGGCTGCCAGCCAGCACGGCTACAAGGTCGACGAGAGCGTTGTCGAGCGCTACACCTTCGAGCGCAAGACTCACAACGCCGGCGTCTTCGATGTTTACACCCCCGAGATGCGTGCTTGCCGCTCGGCCCACATCATCACCGGTCTGCCCGATGGCTATGGCCGCGGCCGCATCATCGGCGACTACCGTCGTGTCGCCCTGTACGGTGTCGACTACCTGATCAAGGACAAGGAGGCCCAGAAGGCTTCCACCCCGACGGTCATGACCGCCGACAACATCCGCGACCGTGAGGAGCTGCAGGAGCAGATCCGCGCCCTCGGCGAGCTCAAGATGATGGCCGAGACCTATGGTTTCGATATTTCCAACCCTGCTACCAACACGCAGGAGGCCATCCAGTGGATGTACTTCGCCTACCTTGCTGCCGTCAAGGAGCAGAACGGCGCCGCTATGTCCATCGGCCGTACCTCCACGTTCATCGACATCTATGCTGAGCGCGACCTCGCCAACGGTACCTTCACCGAGGAGCAGATCCAGGAGTTCGTGGATCACTTCATCATGAAGCTCCGCATGGTCAAGTTTGCCCGTACCCCCGAGTACCAGGCCCTGTTCACCGGCGACCCGCAGTGGGTCACCGAGTCCATCGGCGGCATGGGTGTTGACGGCCGTACGCTCGTTACCAAGATGAGCTACCGCTACCTGCACACGCTCGAGAACATGGGCACTAGCCCCGAGCCCAACATGACCGTTCTGTGGTCGACCCGTCTGCCCGAGAACTTCAAGAAGTTCTGCGCCAAGACTTCTGTCGCCAGCTCCTCGATCCAGTACGAGAACGACGACCTCATGCGCGTTTACCATGGCGACGACTACGGCATCGCCTGCTGCGTGTCCTCCATGCGCATTGGCAAGGAGATGCAGTTCTTCGGCGCCCGCGCCAACCTGGCCAAGTGCCTGCTCTACGCACTCAACGGTGGTGTTGACGAGGTCTCCAAGAAGCAGGTCGGCCCCAAGTATCGCGCCGTCGAGGGCGATACGCTCGATTACGACGACGTTGTGGCCAAGTACAACGACATGATGAAGTGGCTTGCTGGCGTGTACGTCAACTCGCTGAACATCATTCACTACATGCACGACAAGTATTGCTACGAGCGCATCCAGATGGCTCTGCACGACAAGCACGTGCACCGCTGGTTCGCTACGGGCATCGCTGGCCTTTCCGTCGTGGCTGACTCCCTGTCCGCCATCAAGTACGCCAAGGTCCACCCCGTCCGCGATGAGAACGGCATCATTGTCGACTTCGAGACCGAGGGCGAGTTCCCCAAGTACGGTAACGACGACGACCGTGTCGACCAGATCGCTCACGACGTTGTGCACCAGTTCATGGAGTACATCCGCATGAACGACACCTACCGCAACTCCGTGCCCACGACCTCGGTTCTGACCATCACCTCCAACGTCGTGTACGGTAAGAAGACCGGCTCCACGCCCGACGGCCGCAAGGCTGGCCAGCCGTTCGCCCCGGGTGCTAACCCCATGCACAAGCGCGATAGCCACGGCGCCATCGCTTCGCTGTCTTCGGTTTCCAAGCTCCCGTTCCGCGATGCTCAGGACGGCATCTCCAACACCTTCTCCATCATCCCGAGTGCGCTCGGCAAGGAGGACCAGGTGTTCTTTGGCGATATCGACCTTGATCAGCTGGGCGAGTAACTATTGTTAGTGCTATACTAACAATAACGATTACTGATTAGTGCGCCGGTTTCGGCCGGCGCCTATTAATCGAAGGAGACACATTATGAAGGTTTCTGAAGTTTCCGAGACCCAGGCCGATAACCTGGTCCACATGCTCGACGCTTACGCCGAGAAGGGTGGCCACCACCTGAACATCAACGTCTTCAACCGTGAGACGCTGCTCGACGCTCAGGCTCACCCCGAGAAGTACCCGCAGCTGACCATCCGCGTTTCCGGCTATGCCGTGAACTTCCACACGCTCACCAAGGAGCAGCAGGACGAGGTCATTGCGCGTACCTTCCACGACAAGTTCTAAAGGGGCTCAACTCCCGCAGGATCGCCGGGGCTGTTTGGGCTACCTCCCAAAACGTCCTCGGACATGCAAAGAGGCTCGCTGCGCACTTCGTGCGGCGAGCCTCTTTGCGTCCTGCGGAATGTTTTGGGAGGTAGCCCAAACAGCCCCGGCGGGGGTCCTGTGTAGTCACCCTTTAGGCGAAACTCTCCTAATTATTTGGATGAGTCGTTTACTTACTTGTACTGTTACCGTCTTCCCGCTGTTGTTGGGGTATGCTTTGTTCGTATGTAAACGTATGACATGTTGATGGGGGAGGGTGCTATGGCTCGCGAGGGCGCTCGTTCTAAGGATTCTGCTAAGCCTGGCATCAAGGAAGTTGCAGCGGTGGCGGGGGTTTCGCCCACTACGGTATCTCGCGTGCTTAATAATCGCGGCTATATTAGCCAAGAAACCCGCGATAAGGTCCATGCCGCGATGGAGCGCATCAACTATACGCCCAACGATATCGCCCGTGCCATGCTCAACGGTCGCCTGAACCTTATCGGCATGATCGTTCCCTTTGTGAGCAGCCCGTTCCATGCTCAGGTTGTGCAGGCGGTCGAGCGCACGTTGGCGGAAAACGGCTTTAAGATGTTGCTGTGCAACAGCGCCAATCGACCTGATCTTGAGCGTTCCTATATTGACATGCTCCGCCGCAATATGGTCGACGGCGTCATCGTCAACTCCCTCAATATCGGTGCCGAGGCGTATGCCGAGATGGGCTTGAGCCTGGTTGGTATCGACTGCGACCTTGGCGAGGCCTCTGTTCAGATTGCGAGCGACAGCTATAGCATCGGCGAACTTGCCACGCGTCGCCTGATCGATGACGGGTGTTCGCGTATCTTGTGCCTGCGCAACAATAGCCGCATGCGTATGCCTGCCAATAAGCGTACCGATGCCTACTACGATGTTGTGGAGCAGGCCGGTTTGCCCGCGCTTGTCCGTGAGGTCGAGTTCGTTAAGTCCGACGACGAAAAGAGTGCGGTCGTTGCGAAGATCCTCGATGAGAACCCCGATATTGACGGCATCTTTGCGGGAGACGACACGATGGCGGCCATCTGCCTCAACGTTATGAAGCAGCGCGGCTTGAGCGCTCCGGATGATATTAAGGTCGTGGGCGCGGATGGCGCCCGCCGCACTATGACGTTTATGCCTGACTTAACAACCGTATGTCAAGATATCGATCGCATCGGAGAGCTCGCGGCGCAATCCATCATCGCTCTTGTTAACGGTGAAAAGCCCGAATCGAATATCAAGCTTCCCGTCGAACTTATCGAGGGCAAAACCGCCTAGTTCATTCCGAGCCAAAAGAATCCCTCGAACGCCTCTGATGACCGTTCATCGGCATATGTCAACCGTTTGCCGACGACTGGAACTGCGAAAAGACGTATTGATGTGAAAACGTTTGACATATGAAAACGATTGACATATCTTGCAGTTGTACCGAGTTAGTATCTCGTGGGAAAGGAAGTCTCGGATGCACAAGGTTTATTACCAGCCTGAGGGAATTTGGGTAGGCGACATCATGCCGTACGGCGAGGACGGCACGTTCTATCTCTATCATCAGCGTGACACGCGTAACCCCGGACCTTTCGGAGAGCCGTTTGGCTGGGCACTCGCGACGACCAAGGATTTCGTCAACTACAAGGACTTTGGTGAGAGCCTTGAGCGTGGCGGCGACGAGGAAGTCGACCAGTACGTTTATGCCGGCACGGTGTTTAAGGTGGGCGACAAGTACCATGCGCTCTACACTGGTTGCAATCGCGATAAGGTCCGCGCACGCTTGATGAAGCAGGTTCTTCTTCACGCAACGAGTGACGACGCCGTCAAGTGGGAGAAGAACATCGCCGAGACGCTGCTTCCGCCCCAGGAGGGTTACGATGACCGCAACTGGCGCGATCCCTTTGTTCTTTGGGATGAGGAGAACGAAGAGTACATGCTCATCCTCGGCACGCGTGTGGGCGAGGACAAGCGTCTGATGACCGGTCGTCTGGTCAAGTTCACCTCCAAGGACCTGGATACCTGGGAGTTCCAGGGCGACTGGTGGAATCCGGGCCTGTACACCATGTTCGAGATGCCTGATCTCTTTAAGATGGGCGACTGGTGGTATCTGGTGTTCTCTGAGTACAGTGATGGCAACAAGACCCGTTACCGCATGTCTCGCTCTATCAACGGTCCTTGGATCACCCCCGCTGACGATTCCTTCGATGGCCGCGCGTACTATGCTGCACGTACCGCATTTGACGGCGAGCGCCGCGTTCTCTTTGGTTGGGTTCCTACGCGCGACGAGGGCGGCGACCCCAGCTCTTACCTGTGGGGTGGCACTTTTATGCCTCTCGAGATCGTTCAGCGTGCCGACGGAACGCTCGGCACCAAGCTTCCCGACAGCATGCTTGGCGCCTTTGGCGAGGCTAAGGCAGTCGAGGCCTTTGAGCTTTCGTGCGAGTCGGGCAAGGTCGAGCAGGTGCTCGCCGCGGATGCCGGTTCTACCTATATGCTCGACGCCGACATCGAGCTCGCCGGTGACGCTGCCGGCTTCTCGGTGAAGCTTGCCGAGGACGCCGAGTCCGGTCTTGCCTATGAGTTCCGCGCCAACCTGCGTGAGGGCAAACTCGAGTTTACGGCGGCCCCCCAGTATCCGTGGTTCCAGGTCAACAGCATGGGCCTCGAGCGTCCGTTGTTCTTTAAGGGCGAGGGCACTCACCATGTGCGTCTGGTCGTCGACGACGACATCGCGACCATCTTTGTCGATGATGTTGCGCTCAACGCTCGCTTCTGCAACAAGCAGGGCCAGGGTGTGGCGCTTACCGTCACCGACGGTGCGCTCAAGTGCGCAAACGCAACGATCGCGTCTCTGTAGCGGCAACGAACCGTTTTATGATTTAGAAAAGGAATGGAGAGGAACATGGACTACAAGGCAGTGTCCCAGCAAGTCGTCGACAACGTCGGCGGACTGGAGAACATCGAGGGCGCCACGCATTGCGTGACCCGTCTGCGTCTGGTGCTCAAGGATACGAGCAAATACAACAAGGCCGAGCTCGAGAACATCGATGGCGTCAAGGGCGTGCTGTACAACAGCGGCCAGCTCATGATCATCTTCGGTACCGGTACCGTCAACAAGGTTTACGATGAGTTTATGGCTCTGACGGGCGTTAAGGAGATCAGTGCTTCCGAGGTCAAGGGCGCCGAGGCGGACAAGAAGGGCAAGTTCTTCTCGGTCCTCAAGGTATTCTCGGATATCTTTATCCCCATCATTCCTGCCTTCGTCGGCGCTGCAATCATCATCGGCCTTAAGTCGCTGATCGTTGCCAACGGTCTCTTTGGCATGGAAGGCAGCCTCGCCGATCACAGCGAGTTCCTCAAGAACCTCGCAAGCTTCTTTGCCATTATCGCCACCACGTTCGACTACCTGCCTGTCCTGGTTATGTACAGCGCGGTCAAGCGTTTTGGCGGTAACCCGATCCTGGGCATCCTCGTCGGTATCGTCATGGTTCACCCGAGCCTTATGAACCGCAACACGTTCGTTATGGACCCGACGGGTGCTGAGTACTGGAACTTTGGTCCGCTATCCATTCCCATGGTTGCTTTCCAGGGCGGTGTGTTCCCCGCAATCCTGACTGCCTGGTTTATGGCCAAGGTCGAGAAGATTGCCCAGAAGTACATCCCCGAGGTCGTTTCGTTCGTTTTCGTCCCGACCGTTACCCTGATTCTTGCTAACGTCGCCCTGTTCACCGTGTTCGGCCCGCTCGGCAACCTGATCGGTGACGTCCTCGCCGGCGTAATCGATATCCTGTACAACAGGATGGGCGTCTTTGGTGCCTTTGTCTTCGCCGCGTTCCTGCAGCCGCTCGTCGTTACCGGTACGCATCAGTTCATCCAGGGTATCGAGGCCAACCTCGTTGCCACGACCGGCTTCAACTACATCCAGGCCATCTGGTCGGTTTCCATCATCGCCCAGGGCGGCGGCGCCATCGGTATGTACCTCATTCACAAGAAGCACTCCAAAGAGCGCAACATCTGCATGTCGTCCTTTATCCCGACGCTGGTCGGAATCTCCGAGCCCGCTATCTTTGCTGCAAACATGCGCTATTCGATCATTCCGTTCATCTGCGCATGCATCGGTGCAGGCTGCGGCGGTGCCTTCGTGAAGTTCTTTGAGGTGCGCGCTATCGGTCAGGGTCTGACCGGTGTGCTTGGCCTGCTCATCGTTACGCCCGAGACTCTCGTGTGGTATGTGGCTGGCAATCTCATCGCCTTTATCGTGCCGATCGTCTTGATCTTTGCCTACAACAAGGCAAAGGGCGTTCCAACCACCGATGAAGAGGGCGCTGGCGCAGGCTTCGATGTCAGCTTCTAGTTGAGCCATTCAGTGTAATGTGCGGATAAGTCCATTTGAGGAAGGGCGTTCGGCTCGTGTGAGTCGGGCGTCCTTCCCTATAGACGAGAAGGTCAATGGCGATGTTTAATCAAAACAATAAGGTGACACGCGCGGACTATGAGCAGTGGCGTGCCGGACAGGATGAGACGGCGGGTCGCATCGCGTCTGACCCCGATAGGCTCCTGTTCCATGTGGAGCCTGAGCTTGGCTGGCTCAACGACCCCAACGGTTTGGTTCAGATTGGTGATACGTATCACATCTATCATCAATACGATCCGTTCGATGCTGCGCATGGCGGTCCAGTGCTTTGGAACCATCTGACGACAAAGGATTTTGTGACGTACGAGAATCACGGCCCCGTGCTGTTCCCCGATTCCGATTTGGATTCGAGCGGAGCGTATTCTGGTTCTGCCTTTGTACGTGATGGCAAGATTCACTACTTCTATACCGGCAACGTCAAGCATTTTGACCGCGATGATTACGACTACGTGTTGACGGGCCGTGAGCAAAACCAGATTCATATGGTTGCCGAGAACCCCGACGAATTGGGCGAGAAGCGCATGGCTGTTGGACCAGTCGATTACCCCGACGATATCGGTACGCATGTGCGCGACCCCAAGATCCTTGAACACGACGGTATCTACTACATGGTTCTGGGCGCTCGTACGAAAGACGATCGCGGCTGCGTGCTTGTCTATACCTCGCGCGATCTAGAGGTCTGGAGCTATGCGACGCGCATTGAGCTGGGCGAGAAGCTTGGCTTTATGTGGGAGTGCCCCGATCTGTTTGAGCTCGATGGTGAGCTTATTCTCGTTTGCTGTCCGCAGGGTGTGCCTGCCGATGGTTGGCGTTACCGCAATCCACATCAGTGCGTGTGGTTCTCCATCGAGGCCGATTGGGAGGCGCCGAGCTTTAAAATCGTCAGGCAGGGCATGCCTCCGATGGTCGATGCCGGTTTTGATTTCTATGCTCCGCAGTCCTTTGAGGATGCTGCAGGCCGGCGTTTGATGATCGGATGGTCGGGTTGCCCCGACGCGACGGCAGAAAACCCGACGGTGGCGCGCGGGTGGCAGTGCGCGTTGACGGTGCCGCGAGAGCTGAGCATACGCGATGGTAAGCTCTGCCAGCAGCCGGCGTACGAGATTGAGAGGATGCGCGGCGGCTGCGTTCGCGCGACAGGCGGTGAAACCGTTGAGGAGCCGGGCCGCCTGTTTGATCTTGTGGTTTCCTGCGAGGGCGCCAAGATGGTCGAGCTCGAAATCCGCAAGGGTGTCTTTGTACGTTATGCGGACGGGATGCTTACCCTCGACATGGGTGACGAAGGCTATGGGCGCGACCAAAGGTCGATCGAGCTCAGCGAGCTTCGCGACCTGCGCGTGCTTTCGGACACTACGATGGTCGAGATTTTTGCAAATGGCGGCGAGGCGGCACTTACGAGCCGTACCTATTCGCCGGCGGTTCCGGCGATGGGGTTGCATGCCGAAGGTGCGGCGTCGATGGAGTTCTACCGCCTCGCGCATTAACCGTGCGTGGAGCACGATTGGACTTGCTGGGCGGAATGTGTTGCAGTTGCCGCAGCGAACTACCGTTTATCGCGTATAGCTACCGTTTGCGGAGTAAGTAACACCTATTAATAAACCGTGTAGAATCTCAGATAAGCACGGAGTTTTCCAGGGAGACGCTGTCCTTTGTTGTGTGCAAGGGGCGGCGTCTCTTTGGCGCTCTGCCGCCGTTGTGCAACAGTGCGGCGGCGCGTGCCATGTATTGAAAAGCCAATGTCGAGATGGGTCGTGATAATAATGGGCAAGTACGTAATCGTGGTTGAATCTGGTTCGGATGTGACGCCAGAGCTCTGCGAACGCTACGGCATCGTGCGCGTGCCTATGCATGTCACGATTGGTGACGAGACCGTCGAGGACGGCTCCATCGATCCGCTCGAGATTTACTCGCGCTGCAACGAGTTTGGCGTAATGCCCAAGACCAGTGGCTGCGCGCCTGCGGATTTTGCTCACGTGTATGACCGTATCCATGCCGAGCAGCCCGATGCGACCATTCTGCATCTTGCGTACTCCGAGGCCACGACCTGCTCGCATCAATCCTCCAAGATTGCGGCCCAGGGGCGCGACTACGTGTTCTCCATGGACACGCGTTTTGTCTCGGTGGGCCAGTCGCTCGTTGTCGTCGAGACCGCTAAATACATCGAGGCTCACCCCGATGCCACCGTCGACGAGATCTTTGCATATACGAATTCCGTCATGGACCGTGTGCTGCTGGGCTTTGTTCCTACCGACCTAGCCTTCCTTAAGGCGGGCGGTCGTCTGTCCAACGTGGCATTCCTTGGCGCCCACCTGCTCAAGATTAAGCCCTGCATTGAGGTGACGGGCGGCAAGTTCGTGGCAACCAAGAAGTTCCGCGGCTCTATGCTCAAGTGCGCCCGCGCCTTTATTGACCACATGGTTGCGAAGGGCGAGATTGACTACTCGCACATTGGCCTGGCGTATTCGGTAGGCCTTTCCCAGGAGCTGCGCGACGACATGGAAGTCTATGCGCACGACCTGGGCTTTAAGGACATTACCTGGACTCAGGTCGGCGGCGTCATCTCGAGCCACTGTGGCCCGACCGCCTTCGGTGCGGTGCTCACGCTTAAGGCGTAAAGGCCGCAGGCGAGCGTTCTTCAGCCTGACATCTCGACGTAGACCCCAGCCATGGTGATGGGGGATAGATTAAAACGTGCCATTCTAGCCCGAGACGTTTAAACGCAAGCGCATGGGCTAGAATGGCTCTGGCATTTTAATTGGTTGCATCCAAGGAGAGGCAAGGTAGCGGGAATGGCTGAGATGACGCTTGAGGGTGTGGACGCTCGTCCTGAGGATTCCGCATTTGCCCTAGGCCGCGTGCATTCAATCGAGACGATGGGAACGGTCGACGGACCCGGCATCCGCTTCGTAGTGTTTGTCCAAGGCTGTCCCATGCGCTGCGCGTATTGCCACAATCCCGATACCTGGTCTGTTAACGGCGGCACCATGGTGACCGTCGAGCACCTGATGGACGAGTTCCAGAGCAACCATGAGTTCTATCGCAGCGGCGGCATTACGGTTTCGGGTGGCGAGCCGCTCCTACAGCCTGAGTTTTTGGCCGACCTGTTCCGTGCAATGCACAACAACTCCGATGGCCGCGTGCATACCTGCTTGGACAGCTGCGGCTATGCGTTCGATCCCAACCACCCCGAGAAGTTCGATGCCGTTCTCAACGAGACCGACATGGTGCTGCTCGACATCAAGCATGCCGATCCGGCTGAGCATAAAAAGCTGACCGGTTGTGATCCCGCACGCATCCTGGCGTTTGGCGATGAGCTTGCACGTCGCAAGATCAAGGTCGTTATCCGCCACGTGGTGGTGCCGGGCATTACCGACACGGTGGAGGAGTGCGAGAAGCTCGGTCGCCTCATCGCTCCATGGCACAACGTGGTGGGCCTGGAAATGCTGCCGTATCACACGATGGGTGTCGTCAAGTACGAGCAACTGGGCATTCCCTATAAGCTCGAGGGCGTGCCCCAGATGGATACCGCGCGTATGCCCGAGCTGCGCAATGCCGTTATGGCCGGCATGAAAGAGCGCCGTGCGGAGCTAAAAAACGCCATCGGATAGCATGCCATTTTCGTTCCCCAAGGGCACTCATTGGGGACAGACTTAAATGAGTGCCCCTGGGCACCTAGTTGATTGCTAAAGAGCCCCGTCCTAAAAAGACTGCTCTCTGGGTTGCGGTGAGATGCGCAACAGAATCGTGCCATTTGGATAAATACGCTTGTGGTTTCTTTAAAGACACCTTAAACGCTGCTGAATATCTTTGGAAAGAAATGCCTGCTCGGTATCATGCTGCTCGTATATAAACGGTGGCAGTCAGGAGACCACGTGCGAAACATCGCATCGCGGGACGAGTATGTGCCGCAGCATGGCAGCAGATATAAGACGAAGGGCACGTCTTCGCGTGGCCTTGCCGGCGCTCGCATCCGCGTGAGGAAGATTGCCGCCATTGGGATGCTAACGTCGGCGGTTATTATCCTCGGAATTACCGTTAAAACCTACGCCTCGGAGCGAACGGAGCGCCCAGATGCGTCAACGGTACAGCTGCAAAACGAGAAGGTTTCAAAGTCCAAAGCGTCGGCAGATCAAGCTCTGTCGACGGCAGATCTCAAGACGAGACTTTCGAAGGCGGACTTCAACGATATCCCTTCGGGTGATACCGTTCGGACCTTCTCGTTGGTGGATAACAAGACTCCTGCCTTGGAGGATGAGAGCCTTGCCTTGCTCCAGGATGCCCTGTGTCGGGCGCAGGAGCTGGGCGATGTGGGTGTAGTGTTCTACGACCTATCGAGCGGTAGGGGCGTGACGTATAACGCTGATGTCGAGGTGTATGGAGCGAGCAGCTACAAAGCGCTGTATGCGCTCTATATTTGCGAGACGTTGGTCGAATCGGGGCAGGTGTCGCTCGATGGGCCTTTAGCCACGTATGGTGGTTACAGCATGGGCTGGCAGACGGTGCGCAACCTTATCGAGAATGCCGTCGTCAACTCAGACAACGATTCGTTTATCGCGTTACGCGCGGCGTTTGACCATGATGGCTATGAGGATTGGATTGCCAATCTGGGTGTTGATGACGAAACGGCACTGAATCCGATGAGTGATTTTCCGACCTACTGCCCGCGCACTTCTGCGAGGTTATGGCGTGAGATGAGCGAGTATCTGAGCATGGATACCGAGACTTCACAGTGGTTGTCGGGCCTTCTGGCATCAACATCGCGCTCGTTTATTCGCGATGGCATTGCGGACGAGCAGGTTTTGGTGCGCAACAAGGCAGGCTGGATTAGCGAGGATGGTTACTACTCGACATGCGATGCGGGCCTTATCGACATCGATGGCTGTACCTATGTCATGGGTATCATGACATCGATGCCGTGGAGCGACCGCTCGAGCGAGGTTACGGCCGCGATTGCAAAGGCTCTGTTTGATACGCGAGCTGCACTGGCTTAGCGTGTTCGTTTGACGAGGTCAAACAAAATGCTGGTACCATACCGTGGTTGAGAATTTCGAATAGGTTTGGGGAATGGCATGGCTACCATTGCGATTATCGGTGCGCTCGAAAAAGAGATCATGCAGATTAAGGAAGAGCTGAGCGACGTTTGCGAGGCACGGGAGGCAGGCTTGACCGTTGTGAGCGGTGAGCTCGACGGCCTGACAGTTGTCGCCACAACGGCGGGCATGGGCACGGTGAACGCCGCCGCTGCAACACAGCACCTCATTAGCAAGTATGCTCCGCAGGCTGTTGTGTTTTCGGGCATTGCGGGCGGTTTGAACCCCAAGCTCCATATCGACGACGTGGTCATTGGCAAACGCCTACGCTATCTGGATACCGATACCGCGCTTATCGCCGAGTCCGCACCGGGGCTCGAGGAGTTTGGCTCGACGCCCGCGCTGGTCGATATTGCCGCCGACGTGCTTGCTGAGCGTGGGTTTGTTGACGCTTCGAAAAATGCAGTCGCTTCGAACGAGGGCACCAAGCAGTTCCTGGTCGGCACGATTGCCACGGGTAACCGCTTTGTGACGGGCGCTACCATGCGCAACGACGCTATCGAGGCGACGCATGCCGATTGTGTCGGCATGGAGGGCGCGGCAATTGCCCATGTCGCAACCAAAAATGGTGTCGATTGCCTGGTGTTGCGCGCTATCAGCGATAATTGTGACGAGGCGTACGATGCAATTTGCGAGCGCGAGTTCGATCTGTTCGAGTACGCGCGTGTCGCAAGTGACATCACGCTCGATATCGTCCGCCGCATTGCCGCTGCGCAATAGCGCGTCTATTTGTAAGAACCTACGACCAAGGAGTGTCCATGGCCGATTCCATTAACTATCAGCTTGCCAAGTTCGTCGCCAGCTACGGCAAGGTTTCGCAGATCCCCGAGTCCACCTGCCCCGAGGTGAGCTTTGTCGGCCGCTCCAACGTGGGCAAGTCGTCCATCATGAACAAGCTCTTTGGCCGCAAGAACCTGGTGAAGGTTTCGAGTACGCCGGGCAAGACGAGCAACATCAACTTCTTCGAGGCCGACGACGTGCACTTTGTGGACCTGCCAGGCTACGGTTTCGCCCGCCGTTCCAAGGCCGAGCGCGACCGTTGGGCCGAGCTCATTGGCGACTTCTTCGACTCCGAGCGCAGCTTTAACCTGGTTGTGTCGCTGGTGGACATTCGCCACGACCCCAGTAAACTCGACCATGACATGATCGACTACCTGCAGGGCAACGAGTTCAACTTTATCGTCTGCCTCACCAAGGCCGACAAACTCAGCCGCACCCAGCAGGCCCGCCAAGCAGCAGCCATCAAAAAGCAGCTCAACGTCCCGGCCGAGAATGTAATCATCACGAGCTCCCAGACCGGCGTGGGTATCGACGAACTAAAAAAGCGCATCGCCGAGGCCTGCCTCTAGTCAGGGTTAAACCGTCAAAAGCCCCCGTTCATATCACCCCAGTGATAGTTATTGGTAAACTATCACTGGGGTGATATTTTTTAGGAGGTCGATATGGAGCTTTGGCACGGGTCGGAGGTTGTTGTCGAGCATCCATCGTTGGATAAATGCAGGCAATTCAATGACTATGGGCGCGGGTTTTATTGCACACCGCATGAGGAAATGGCAATGGAGTGGGCATGTCGGACCGAGTCTGATGGCATTGCCAATCGATATGAGCTTGATTTAGATGGCCTTGCGATTTTGGATTTGGAATCAGGTGAGTTCTCGATTCTCAACTGGCTTGCAATTCTGGCGAATAACAGAGAGTTCAATGTTTCAACGCCAGTAGCACGCGAGGGGCTTCGTTATCTGCTGGATAACTGCCTGATTGATATTTCTCCCTATGACGTTATTCGAGGCTATCGTGCAGACGATTCCTATTTCTCGTTTGCAAGACAGTTTGTCAACGGCATGATCTCGCTCAGGCAATTGCAGCGCATTATGTTTTTGGGGGATTTGGGCATTCAATATGCGCTTATGAGTGAGCGTGCGTTCTCGGCGATTAAGTTCCGCGATTGGAAGCAGGCTTCGGGAGCTGAGTTTTATCCCAAACGATTTGAGCGAGAACAGAACGCTCGACGAAAGTACCTGGATACGGTAAACGGATTTGACTCTGATGGTGTCGACATTAGGGATTTGATGGCAGGGAGGGTTGATTTAAATGATCCAAGAGTTAACGGATCGTGGGCCGAGTAGGACATATCCCGTCTATTACCTTGAGGACGCAATGAACAACCTCGGGGATTGCTTCGACTATGCCGTTAACGATTACGGAGCAGAAGGATCGGAAGTTGCTGAACTCTTTTGCCTGAGCGGCGTAGCTCGCGAGTTCGAACGCGGCAACGCATGGGTAGTGTCGGGAAAGTCGGGCGTTGAACTATTTGCGCTCATCTCCGAAAGATCTGGTTACCAAACAGGGTCGATGCCAGATCGGACCTACCGATTTGAGAAGACACCAGAATATTGGACGGGCTGGATACTGGCATATTTGCAGTGGCGCCTAGGGGGATCGTTCGAAGATCTGCTTCATGTTGTTCCATTTGATGCGCTGCGAAACCTGTACTACCCCTGGCATGAGGCCTCGGAGGAGCGCGTGGCGCGCCTTGTCTGTGATATGGCGAAGAAGGCGCCGCGTCAGACTAAACTGGCGCTAGCAAGAAAGAGGATTAAAAAAACCCAACAAGACCTGGCATACGAATCGGGTGTATCGCTCCGTTCAATCCAAATGTACGAACAGCGCCAGCGAAACATCAACGAAGCCTCGGTAACGACAGTGAGGGATATTGCAAAAGTCCTACACTGCAACATCGAAGACCTCCTAGAACCAGTCTTCGAATACAAAGAAACAAGCGCAGCGTAAACCAAGCGCACAGGCGAAGCCTGTCACTAGTAAGTGCCCCTACCTAGCAAGAGCCCCTACCAATAAAAAGCAACTATCAGCCCGGCGCTTTTACAAAGCGTAGGTCCCTGTAGCCGCCGTCAGCGAAGCTAACGTAGGGGAGGCCAGGGGCTTTGCCCCCAAATCTTTCCGCAGGACGGCAGGACCCCCGCCGCACGAAGTGCGCAGCGGGGGTCCTGCCATGTCCGAGGACGATTTGGGGGCAAAGCCCCTGGCCTCCCCGGCGAGTATACGGGACGGCGACTACAGGTATTCGATCTGGGCGCCTTCCGTGTCGCACGTCAGAATATGCGTATCGCACTTGGGGAACTGCTCGCGCAGCTTGACCTGCAGGAACTTTGCCACGATGGTGTCGTCGGTCACAGCCATGAGGGTCGAGCCCGAGCCGCTAATCCAGATGGTCTTAGCGCCGCCGTTAAGGCAGGTGTCGCGCACGGCGTTGTAGTCGGGAATCAGACGGCGACGATAGGGCTCCTGGATGCGGTCGTCGTTGGCGGCGGCAATCAGGTCAAGGTCGCCGGTCTCCAGGCCGCGCGTCATGCCGGCGATACGGCCCATCTGCCACACGGCGGTGGAGAGCGGAATCTCCTGCGGCACGACCTTGCGCGCCTCGCTCGTGTGTACCTCGTAGGGCGGAATCACGGTAATAAAACGCAGGCGATCGCTCACCTCGTAGCGCAGGCACTGGGGGAGCGAATCGGTCGGCGTAAAGGAGCAGACGGCGCCGCCCAGGATAGCAGGGGCGACGTTATCGGGATGGCCCTCGACCTCGGTGGCAATGCGGACGAGCTCAGCGCGGTCGACGGTGTGGCCCGTCAGCGCGGCGGCAGCCATGATGCCGGCGACGACGCAGGTGGAGCTGGAACCCAGGCCACGGGCGACGGGCACGTCGGTCTGAATGTCGATAGCGACGGGGAAGGCCGGCTCGCCCCAGGCGGCCAGAGCATCGACAAAGCTCACATAGACCAGGTTATTCTCGTTTTGGAACTCCTCGGGGCAGCCCGTGATGGTGAGCTTGTCGGCGCGCTCGAAGGTGAAGTGCGAGTAGAGGCTGACGGCCATGCCGAGGGTGTCGTAGCCGATGCCTAGGTTTGCGCTCGTGGCTGGGACGGTGATCTTGATCATTGTTGTTGGTCCTCCTGGGGGTCGGTTTCACGCTTGCTCCGCTGCTCGGACAGTCCTGCTCGCACGAAGGCCACATTTAGTGGCCTTCGGCTCGTGCGGAACTCGCGACGGAGCAAGCGTGAAACCGACCTACGCCGTCTCCTCACCGCGCTGGGGAGCCAAATTAAAAGAAAGTGCGCCGGCTTTCGCCGGCGCCTTATAGGGGGTTTTAGTTGGTAGCCATCTTTTTTGCTGCAGACTCTACGTAGTTGGCCATGTCGGCTACGTCGCAGACGTCTTCGAAGCGGACGGGCTTGGATTCGAGTTCGGCGAGCTGGGTCGGGGCAACCGTGTTGGTGGCCTGCTCGAGCATGCGCATGGCCTCAAAATCATCCTCGGGAACGTCGAGTCCCAGGGCGTCGCAGCAGGCGCGCGGGAACTTGTAGGGGCTGGCGGTCGAAAGCAGCACGCGGGCCTTGGCGCCCTCGGTGGGGGCGACCTGCTCAAAGACGTGATAGCCGCAAGCGGTGTGCGGGTCGATCACGTAGCCGTTGGCATCCCAGCAGCTCTTGATGGCGGCGCGAACCTCGTCCTCGCTGGCCCAACCGCAGCCAAATACGCTCTGGATCTTGGCCAGCAGCTCGGCAGGCACCTCGTAGCGACCGGTCTGGGCAAGCTGCTCCATAAGGCCGGCAACGAGCTCGCAGTCGCCGTCGGACAGGAAGTAGAGCATGCGCTCCAGATTAGAGCTAATAAGGATGTCCATCGACGGCGAAATGGTCGTGAAGAACGGACGGTTGCGGTCGTAGACGCCGGTGGTCAGGAAGTCAGCGAGCACGTTGTTCTTGTCGCTGGCCACGACGAGTTTGGCGACGGGCAGACCCATGCGCTTGGCGTAGTAGCCGGCCAGGATATCGCCAAAGTTGCCGGTCGGTACGCAGAACTCCACGGCATCGCCGGCCTCGATGGCGCCGGCGCGCAGCAGCTGCGCATAGGCGGCAAAGTAGTAGACGACCTGCGGCACCAGGCGGCCGACGTTGATGGAGTTGGCGCTCGAAAGCACGGTGCCGGCGGCCTCCAGGCGCTCGGCCAGCTCCTTATCGGCAAAGATGCGCTTGACGGCACTCTGGGCGTCGTCGAAGTTGCCGCGGATGCCGCAGACGGCGACGTTGCCGCCCTCCTGCGTGGACATCTGCAGATTCTGCACGCGGCTGACCTTGCCCTCGGGATAAAAGACGGTGATGCCCGTGCCCGGGGCGTCGGCAAAGCCGGAGAGTGCTGCCTTGCCTGTGTCGCCCGACGTGGCGGTGACGATCATGATGCGCTCGGCGCCGCCGTCCTTGGCGGAAGTGCGGGCCATCAAGCGGGGGAGCATCTGCAGGGCGACGTCCTTGAAGGCGCTCGTGGGACCGCCAAAGAGCTCCATCACATAGGTCTGAGGGGCGTCAGCGCCCGGCGCAGCGTCGAGTTTGACGAGCGGCGTAACCTCTTCACTCGCGAACGTGCCGCGGTATGCCTCGTCGACACACGCCGAAATTTCTTCGGCCGTGTAATCATTCAGTAACATTCCCAACACATCTTGAGCGATTTCAAAGTACGATTTATCTGCAAGCGAGCTGATATCGACCTGCTGGGTGCCGAGCTCGTCCGAGACAAACAAACCCCCGTCGGGAGCGATGCCGGTACGGATTGCCACCTTACTTGAGCACGATAAAGTGCGTCCTCGTGTACTATGATAAGTTCCCATATAACACTGCTCCTCGGATGCCTTGGTCCCAATCGGTGAAACCATGGTATCAGAGCGCGCAAAATAGGTTCGCAGAGGCTTTTTAGAAAGGTAACCTCCAGCCCATGATTAAGATTGCCAAGTTTGGCGGCTCGTCGGTCGCCGACGCCGAACACTTCAAAAAGATCAAGGCCATCGTCGACGCCGACCCTGCCCGCCGTTTTGTGGTGGTTTCCGCCTGCGGCCGCCGCTTTAAGGGCGACACCAAGGTGACCGACCTGCTCTATCTGGTCAATGCGCACGTTAAGTACCACGTGTCGTGTGAGGAGCTGCTCGAGGACATCGGCCAGCGCTATTTTGATATCGCTGATGAGTTGGAGCTCACCTATCCCATCCGTGAGGAGTTCGCGGCCTTTGCCGAGCGCGCCCGCTCGGGCGGCTACTCCACCGAGGAGCTTGTGAGCCGTGGCGAGTACTTTACCGCTCGCCTGATGGCTGAGTACCTGGGCCTACCGTTCCTGGACGCCGCGACGGTTGTGGCGTTCCATCACGACGGTACGCTCAGCATGAATCGCACCTCCGAGCTGGTGCAGGAGTATGGCCAGCAGGGCGGCTTCGTTATGCCTGGCTTCTACGGCGCGACGCGCGAGGGCCAGATCAAGCTGCTCGATCGAGGCGGTGGCGATATCTCGGGCTCGATCTTGGCCAAGTGCCTGGGCGCCGACCTGTACGAGAACTGGACCGACGTCTCGGGCTTCTATTCTGCCGATCCGCGTATTGTTCCCGAGGCTCAGCCCATTGCGCGCGTTACCTACGAGGAGCTGCGCGAGCTTTCGTACATGGGCGCAAGCGTCCTGCACGAGGAGGCCGTGTTCCCCGTGCGCGAGGCGGGTATTCCGCTGGTCATCAAGAACACCAATGCGCCGCAGGACCCCGGTACCATCATTAGCGAGACGGCTGATGAGGGCGAGGCGGAGCCCATCATTACCGGCGTGACCGGCAAGCGCGGCTTTGTCGCCATCAACGTTGCCCGCGACCGCACCAAGCCCCGCGTTGGCTTTATGCGCCGTGCGCTTTCGGTGTTCGAACGCTATGACGTTTCCGTCGAGCACATGCCCACCGGTGTCGACCGTTTTGGCGCCGTGGTGCAGGAGCAGGACGTGCACGATTCGCTGTACTCGCTCGTTGGTGACATTCAGCAGGAGGTCGAGCCGCTCGAGATCGAGGTTGTCGAGGGTCTGGCGCTCATCGCGACCGTCGGCCGTAACCTGCGCGGTCGTGCAGGCATCTCGGGCCACCTGTTTGGCATGCTTGGCCAGGCCGGCGTGAGCGTGCGCATGATTTCGCAGAGCTGCGACGAGATCAATATCATTATCGGTGTCGAGGAGAAGGACTTCGACCTTGCGATTCGGACCATTTACCGTGCCTTCTCCGATGAGAACGGCATTGTGAAGGTCTCCGATCTGGAGGCTCCCGCGCCGGCCGATCCCACCCTGGCCGCGCTCAAAAAGTAGCGACTGCTCGGTAGATTTTTGGGTCATGTCTCAAAAATCTACGGCGGGGCGTTTCGTTTCGGTTTCGTTTCGACGGGGCGGGTTTCATGCCCGCCCTGTTCTTGTATAAACTGGCAACAATAATCGGCCTGCTCGGCGTGCGGGCAAAAGCCACAACCTTTAAAGGGGGAAGCATGAAACAGTACACGGTTGCTATTTTGGGCGCGACGGGAGCCGTGGGCACCCAGATGCTCGAGTGCCTCAACGAGCAGGAGTTCCCGGTCGGCAAGCTCAAGCTGTTGGCAAGCGCACGCTCCGCGGGCAAGACCGTCGAGTTCCGCGGCGAGCAAATCGTGATCGAAGAGGCTTGCCCCGAGGCCTTTGAGGGCTGTGACATTGTGCTTGGCGCTGCCGGCGACGATATCGCCAAGGAATTGCTGCCCGAGGCCGTAAAGCGCGGCGCCGTCGTGGTCGACAACAGCCATGCCTTCCGCATGGATCCCGAGGTGCCGCTGGTCGTGCCCGAGATCAATGCCGACGACATCAAGTGGCATCACGGCCTTATCGCCAACCCCAACTGCGCGACCATCATCGGCCTGGTTCCCACGTGGCCGCTGCATCAGCTCGCCGGCGTGAAGCGCATGATCGTCTCGACGTACCAGGCGGCTTCGGGCGCTGGCGCTCCCGGTATGGCCGAGCTCGAAGCGCAGCTTGCTGCCCTGGGCCGTGGCGAGGAGATTCCCGAGCCGCGCGCATTTGCCGCCCAGCTGGCGAGCAACCTGATTCCGCAGATTGGCGGCGTCAAGGAGGAGGGCTTTACCTCTGAGGAGATGAAGCTACAAAACGAGGGCCGTAAGATCATGCACCTGCCCGAGCTGCGCGTGAACTGCACCTGCGTGCGCGTGCCTGTGCTGCGCTCGCACTCCGAGAGCATTACGCTCGAGTTCGAGCGTGACATTACGGTTGACGAGGCCCGTGTTGCGCTGGCTGCCGCTCCGGGCGTGAAGCTGGTTGACGACATGAGCGCCGAGGATGCGCACGATCGCTTCCCCATGCCGATGGATACGTCCGACCAGGACCTGATCTGGGTCGGTCGCGTGCGTCGCGACATCTCGAACCCCGAGGCCACGCGCGGTATTACCTTCTGGTGCTGCGGCGACCAAATCCGTAAGGGCGCGGCAACCAACGCCGTCCAAATCGCTAAGCTGCTCTGCGAGTAGTGCGACCTGTCCGGCGGGGGCCGGGCTTAGTTTTCAGAACGTCCTCGACCATGTGTGGCGCCTTGTCCTGCTCCTTCGGAGCCGCGGACAAGGCGCCACACTGGTCTGCGGAGTGTTCTGAAAACTAAGCCCGGCCCCCGCCTGCGGTGACTCGGCTGCGAGCGGCCAGCGATGGGGCCGTTGTTGGTTGGGGCCGCTGGGCTGATGTGGGGGCGCGTGGCTGTTGCGAGCTCTGGTCCCGGCGGCGGCCTCGGCGCTTTGCGCCTGCCGCCTTGGGGGACTGTGGGGCGCGGCCGGCAGCTGCGGCGCGTTGCGCCTGCTGCCTGCGGGGACTTTGGGGTCGTGCGGCAGCTGCGGCGCTGCGCGCCTGCTGCCTTGGGTGACTCTGGGGTCGATTGGGGTTGTCTGCACAATTCGCGGTATTATGTTGCGGAGTTTTGAAAGGAGCCGCTGGTGGTCACGACGACGTTTCCTTCGCCTTTGGGCGAAATCTTGCTTGCCGCTGATGGCCGCGGTTTGACAGGGCTTTGGTTTGAGGGGCAGGAGCATTTTGGCTCCACGCTTCTCAAAGAAGATGTCGAGCATATCGAAGGTGCCGATGCGGTTTCAGGTATTGGTGGCATGTCGTCGGTGAGTCCGACAAATGGCGCGGCCTCTTCGGTGCTTGAGCGTTCTTGGGCTTGGCTGAATGCTTATTTTGCAGGGCAGGAACCTCGGTTTACGCCGCCGTTGCATATGATTGGTACGGCGTTTCAGCGTGAAGTCTGGTACGAACTGCTTTCTATTCCGCGTGGCGAGGTCGCCACGTATGGTGAGATCGCCCAGCGTGTTGCCGCCCGCCATCGGGTGCCGGGGAACGAGGATCCCGTTGTGTCTCCCCGTGCCGTGGGGGCCGCGGTCGCTCGCAACCCTGTTTCGATTATTGTGCCATGCCATCGCGTGGTGGCGGCCGACGGCTCGCTTAACGGATATGCCGGCGGGCTTGATCGCAAGGAGTGGCTGCTTCGGCTTGAGGGCGCGTACGAGGAGTAACACTCGAGCGCTTTGCATAGCCAAGATGCCGTGAAAGAACGGGACATGCTTTCCGAATGGAGGCTCAGACGGAAACTGCGTCCCGGAATTCCGTTTTAAAGCGGGATGCGCTTTCCGAATGGCGTTCCAAGCGGAAACCGTGTCCCGGAATACAGCCTCAGAGTGGGACACCGTTTCCGGCTGAGACCACCTGCCTGGACATCGATCTACGCCCGCTCCTGCAGGGCGTAGATGGACTTATCCATGTTGAACAGGTAAGCCACAACGCAGACAATAATGAACATCGGCAAGTTACCAAAGCCGAAGACTTCGCAGCCAATAAGGATGGGTGCGAGCAGCGTATTGGTGGCGCTGCCAAAGACGGCTGCGTAGCCCAGTGCGGCGCAGAGCTCGACGGGCATGCCGAGTTGAGCCTCGTTATGGCGACATCTGGGTAACAGAAAGGCCCGCGTTCCTCAGAGGCAAGATAGGCAATTCTGCTTCTGAGGTAGATCTCAATTCTGCCGACCGCACTGCCGACCGCATCAAACATTAACTGCCGGAGGGCTCGGTCAAATTCATACGTGTAGATGATGGTTTCGAATGTTGTGCCTTCGCGAAAGATGGTAATCCCGGACTTGCATTTGGTTTTGTAGGGAAACCAGTAGGCCGACAGTCTGTAGTGGTTGGCTTCGACCAAAGCTCGCTCGAGTTCGCTTTGATCAGAGCACTTAAGACCCTTGTTTTCTGTCAATAGTGCTATTTGTTCGTTGATGGATATCCGCGACTTCTGGTATTTCATTAAGTCTCTTGATAGAAAAAGAGCTGGAGTTGCGCATCGTTGAGAGGCTTTCCAGCTTTAGCAAAACAAACTTATAAGATGCGACGGGCCGCGTCAAGATAATTACCGGACGGCCTAGGAGGCGGCTGGTTGGCTGGCTTAAAACCTAGCGCGTGAAATGACGCTCCACGCTATTCAGCGCGCTTGATAGGATGACGAACCACAGTCTTAAGTTTCTCCGGTGCACATTTGCGTGGATCGGAGAGATAGATTTCGTGATGTAAACGGGTGTCTGAGAGGTCGGGGACATAGCCCAGCTCGGTCGCGTATTCATGCATAGCGTCTACGGTCGCCGGTTCGTTGTCGTAGGGCCCGGTGTGCATGCATTGAACGCAGAGACCCTCGTCAACTTTAAGCAGTTCGACGGCGGAAAAGTCCAGTTTCTTTTTGGTCGTGGCTTCCGCGACCGCCCAGTCAAAGTCATCTCGGGTGACGAAATCGGGTAGGCGGATGCACGAGATATAGTTGAAATCGTCCTTGCGTACATAATCGATGTCGCCGCTCGGGGAGTCTTGCCACCAGAAACCCTCGAGCGGAGGTACCACAAAGTCGAAATAGCCCTCGATACTCCTTGAGCCTTTCTTCGACATCTTGACGGTATAGGCGATGCCGTAAAGCAGCGGCAGGGCGTTTTGATACTCGCCACCTTCGGTATTTGGGTCGCCCTTTCCGCGAACGGCAACGTAGCTCATAGGCGGGACAGTTACGATACTCGGCTTGCTCGCAGGTCTGTAGAGCTCCTTGCATTCCTTCTTAAAGTCGAACGCCATGTTGGCCGCCTTTCTGCGTATTGGCCTGCTTAGATAGCTGAATCATATCATAGAAACGAACAGCTGTTCGAATGATTTGGCTGACAGATTGAGATGCGTGCGTTGTGTTTGGCGGTCGGCCTGACCCAATCGATGATTTCTCTGCCTCCCCGGCGCCTCATCTATAGCTGCCGTTTCCCCATATAGAACCTGCCAAAATAAACCCGTCCCTTTTTAGTCGGTGCGAAATGGGTAATACTAAAGAGTTATCCGACCAGATGGGAACCGATCGATGGCTTATATCGAATTCAAAGACGTCATCAAGGCATACGGCGAGGGCGACGCCCGCATTCACGCACTCGACGGCGCGAGCTTTACGGTCGAGCGTGGCGAGCTCGCCATCATTTTGGGTGCTTCGGGTGCCGGCAAGACCACGGCGCTCAACATTCTGGGCGGTATGGACACGGTAACCTCCGGCACCGTGACGGTGGACGGGCGCGATGTGAGCTCCGCTAACGAGGCGCAGCTCGTGGAATACCGCCGCGCCGACGTCGGCTTTGTCTTCCAGTTCTACAATCTGGTCCCCAACCTGACGGCGCTCGAAAACGTCGAGCTTGCGGCGCAAATCTGCCCCGATTCGCTCGATGCCGAGCAAACGCTTTGCCAGGTTGGCCTGGGTGAGCGCCTCGCCAACTTCCCCGCGCAGCTTTCGGGCGGCGAGCAGCAGCGCGTGTCCATCGCCCGTGCACTGGCAAAGAACCCCAAGCTGCTCCTGTGCGACGAGCCCACGGGTGCACTCGACTACAAAACCGGCAAGCAGATCTTGCAGCTGCTGCAGGACACTTGCCGCAAGCAGGGCATTACGGTCATCATCATCACCCACAACTCCGCGCTGGCGCCCATGGCCGATCGCCTGATCCGCTTTAAGAACGGTCGCGTGGAGAGCGAGACGGTCCAGCAAAATCCCGTGCCTATCGAGACGATCGAGTGGTAGCGCCCATGGACCAGGACCGCCAAAACAGCCTACGCCGCGACGCACAGAACACGGAGCGCGAGCAGGATTTTACGACCTACCGCACTGCCCAAAGCTCAAACGATATGGTGCCGACGGTTTTTCGCCGTGGCATCTACCGCACAATCCGAGGCAGTCTTAAGCGCTTCTTGTCAATCGTGGTCATCACCGCGCTTGGCGTGAGCGTGATGTGCGGCCTTAAGGCGGGTTGCGAGGACCTGTGCGATTCGGTTGACGCCTACTTCGACCAGCAAAATGTCTATGACATTAACGTGCAGTCGACCTATGGCCTGACCGACGATGATCTCGCCGCCATCCAAGAGGTCGATGGTGTCGAGACGGCCGAGGGCATCTACACCGAGAGCGCCTACACCGCCGTGGGTACAACGCGCGAGCGTGTCGTCGTACAGAGCCTCTCCAAGGAGAACATCGATCAGCCAGTGCTCGTGAACGGCGATTTGCCCGAGAGCGCCGATGAGGTCGCGGTGACTTCGAAGTTCCTGAAGGCTTCGGGTAAAAAGCTCGGCGATACGGTGAGCTTTGCTGCCAACGATGCGAGCTCGTCGAACCAAAGCGCCAAGGATCAGTTTGCCGATGGCGATTACACCATCACGGCCGAGGTTCTCGATCCCACTGATGTGAGCTCCGACTCGACAGTCAACGCCTTTCGCGCTGCTTCGGCCGCGGACTACAAGTTCTATGTGAGCGAGGACGCCGCGACATCTTCTTCCTACTCTGCGGTCCACGTGATCGTCGAGGGAGCCAAGAGCCTCAACTCCTATTCGGATGCCTACGCGGCAAAGATCAACAAGGCCAAGGGCAATATCGAGAAGATCCGCGAGGAGCGTGAGAAGGCGCGCGCTCAGGAGCTGACAGTCGACACGCCGGCAAGCTTAGATGCGGCTGAGCGCCAGACGAATATGCTCTTTGGGATTGAACAGGGCAACATCAACCGCATGGCAGAGGGCAGCGACGAGCGTGCGCAGGCGCAAGCCGACCTGGACCAGCGCCGTGCCGCCGCCGACCAGCAGTTTGCCGATGCCCGCGCCGAGCTCTCTGACCTGGGCGAATGCACCTGGTACATCCAGGACCGCGGCAATATCGCAAGCTACTCGAGCGTGGAGAGCGATAGCTCGTCAATTGAGGCCATCGCCACGGTGTTTCCGTTCATCTTCTTTATCGTCGCCGTGCTCATCAGCCTCACCACCGCCACGCGTATGGTCGAGGAGGAGCGCACGCTTATTGGCCTGTACAAAGCGCTCGGCTATTCGCGCGGGCGTATTCTGTCCAAATACGTGGACTATGCGCTGTGGGCTTGTCTGATCGGCGGCGTGCTCGGCAACATCATCGGATTTGTGGGCCTGCCGCTGTTCCTGTTTACGGTGTTCGACGACATGTACTCACTGCCCCAGATGCTGCTTTCGTACGACATCGTGTCGTCGCTCGTGTCGGTGGCGCTGTTTGCCGTGGGCGTGGTGGGCGCCACGATTATCGCCTGCCGCCACGAGATGGCCGAGACCCCGGCCTCGCTTATGCGTCCCAAGGCCCCGCGCGCTGGCTCGCGCATCTTGCTCGAGCGCATCGGCTTTATCTGGCGCCGCATGGGCTTTTTGAACAAGGTGGCAGCACGTAACCTGTTCCGCTACAAAAAGCGCGCTTTTATGACCATCTTCGGTATCGCCGGCTGCACAGCGCTCGTGATCTGCGGTATGGGCATTCGCGACACGTCGGTGGCGCTTTCGCCCAAACAGTACGGGCATATCACGCGCTACGACCTGCTGGCGGTCGCCAATCCCGACGATTTTTCGCAGACGTGCGCGGCATTGGATGAGCGCAGCGCGGCCAATGATTTCAACGTGACCGTGACCTCGACCCTGCCGATTATGACTGACAACGTCACCTTTACGTTTGGCGGCAAGAGCGAGACCGTGCAGCTGATCGTGGTGCCCGATGACCGCACGAGTGACTTGGGCGATTACGTGCGTCTGGAGGATGAGTCCAAAGAACCGCTGCCTTTGCGTGACGGAGACGTGTATCTGAGCAAAAGTTCACAGCTGGTGCTGGGGATTCAGCCGGGCGATACGGCTCACGTCCAGGATTCGTCGCTCAATGTTGCCAAGGTCAAAGTCAGCGACATTTCGCTTAACTATCTGGGCAACACGCTTTACATGACGCAGGGCACCTATGAGCGTGCGTTCGGTCGAAGCGTACGCCTTAACGGCGTCTATGTGCTGCTTAAGGGTTCGTCGGCCGACCAGATTGCGTTTAGCAAGAATCTTAAGAGTGACGGTTGGCTTACGATTTCGAGTACGGCCGAGCATTGGGAAAACTATGAGGCGAACTTTACGATCATCAATTCGGTTGTGGTGCTCGTGACCTTCATGGCGGCGTGCCTGTCGTTTGTGGTGGTGTTTACGCTGTCCAACACGAATATCTCCGAGCGCGAACGCGAGCTGGCGACCATCAAGGTGCTGGGCTTCCGCCGTGGCGAGGTGCACCATTACGTGAACAAGGAGACGTTGATCCTCACGGCGATTGGCGCCGCGCTGGGCGTGCCGCTAGGCGGCTTACTGGCCGAGAGCTTTACCTACATTTTGCAGATGCCGTCGCTGTATTTTGATGTTGAGGTCGAGCCGCTGAGCTACGTGCTATCCGTGCTGCTAGCCTTTGGCTTTACGTTTATCGTCAACCTCGCTACCAATCGCACCCTCAACAAGATCGACATGGTCGGCGCCCTCAAAAGCGCCGAGTAGCCTGTCCTGGGATTCAAGTTCTAGCGAGCTGCCGACGCGCCCGCAGCAGCATTTTTGCATAAACCGCCCCGCCAAATGCATACTTTGACGGGGCGGTTGCTTTTTGCCCACAGGTACCCCAGGGGGGGGCGTGCAAATTCCGGAGTATTCAGCATCCCGGGGTCCGCGGGCTGTCTCTTATACACATCTCCG
>DXLS01000070.1:0-4784 GCA_019414605.1 Collinsella sp. | reverse complement strand
GATTGACGCGGGCTACAAGGGCACCCGCAGGGTGCGCAAGGATGCCGTGAGACTCGTCGAGGGCATCGTGACGGCAAGCCCGGAGTTCTTCGAGGACGCGAGTGCCGAGGAGGTGAGGGACTTCTTCGAGGACGCGCTCGGGTTCTGCCGCGAGGAGTTCGGGGAGTCGAATCTGGTGCACTTCACGGTGCACATGGACGAGGAGACCCCGCACGCGCACTTCGGGTTCGTGCCGCTGAGGGACGGGAAGCTCTCGTGGAAGGGGTTCTTCCCGGACAAGGCGGCGCTCGGTGCGATGCAGGACAGGTTCTACGGGCGCGTAGGGGCGCTGTACGGCCTTTCTAGGGGTGAGAAGCGCTTGGAGGGTCAACCGGCAAGGCGGCACAAGTCCGTGGCCGAATACAAGGCCGAGAGCCGCCGAGTTCAGGCCGAGCTGGACGAGAAGGCCGAGCAGCTCGAAGCGGCACGGGAGGAGCTTGCATCCACCCGGGCGCAGCTCGCCGAGTGCAAGTCGCAGGTCAAGGGCTTCGCCGCGAGGTTCGAGCGCATCAAGGCCGAGCTGGCGCAGATAGCCGAGTGCCTGTCGGTGCGCGGCTTCCTCGGGAGCTTCAAGGCCAAGCTCGCCGAGTTCGCCGAGAACCCTATCTGCAAGGCCGCGCTCGCGGCAGGTCGCGACCTCATGACGGCACGTGACGGCAGACGAGCGGAGAAGGTGCTCGTCAACGGTGCCAGGGAGAAGGTCGTGGAGATGGAAGGGCTGTCGAGGGAGATGGGCGAGTGGTCTCTGCTCGATGAAGCCGGGGATATGAGGGGTGCCCGCAGGGAGCTTGACGGCCACGAAGCCCCAGCGCGACCGCTCGATAATCAGGTGCTTTAATCAGGTATACTAATCTGGTATACTTATTGGGAAAGAAAGGAGAACGGCAGTGGTCAGAGTGCATGGGAACGCCCTCAAGCACGGGCTTACCAGCGAGGAAGTTGCGTATGCGTGGGAGAACCCGA
The DNA here is from genome assembly GCA_019414605.1 of Collinsella sp. Lineage (GTDB taxonomy): Bacteria > Actinomycetota > Coriobacteriia > Coriobacteriales > Coriobacteriaceae > Collinsella. Next base: position 3,782 of record DXLS01000070.1, on the reverse strand, counting down.
TTAGGTGCCGTCAGCGAAACGGCACGGATGACCCGCCGCTCTGGATTTCGGTCGGCTCGCTTCCCGACGGGAGGTTTGCCGAGCTGATTGGATTCATGGATATCGACGGCGTTTGGTGCGTGTTCCACGCGATGGTGCCGCCGACGAAGAAGTTCAAGCGTGAGCTGGGATGGAGGTAGACATGAACGGAATCGTTGCCGAGAACGGCAAGGTCGTTACCGATGAGATGATTGCCGATTGGGAAAGCGCCCTTGAGCGCGATGAGTGGCCTAGCGGATGGGTCAACGTTGGCGAGGTTGTCGAGGGCAAGCTCCCGAAGGCCGCACCCGAGACGGTGACGCTGTCCCTCAAGGTTCCAGTTGCGATGAAGCGGGCTCTTGAGAAGGAAGCGAAGGCCGAGGGCAAGTCGACGGGTGCGTATGCCCGCGGAATCCTCGCCGATGGTCTCATGGCCATAGCGTAAATAGGCAAAAAGAAAGCCCCAGCGAGTTTGGCGGCAGCAGGGAGCTTTCCCGCGGCGGCGCTCGCGGCCTTGGCGGCGGGGCGCGGGGACGCTACCCCCTCCAAGCCCTCCTGAGCCTTTGCCATCGGCTCAGCTTCTGCTCGGTCGATTCCAGCGCGAGCGCCTGCGCCGTCTCGTGGTGGAGCGCCTGAGCGCCCTGCACGGCCTTGGTGCCGTCGGCCACCGTCTCCATGAGCTTGGCTATCTGCTCGTCCTTCTTGGCGAGCTGGGAATCCTTGACGGCGAGTTGGGCAACCAGCGCGGACACCGCCGTCGATTCCGTCGATTCACCGCCGTCGGCAGCGCTGGCAATCTGTCTGGCAAATCGTATGGCACGCTCGACGGCAGCACCCTGCGACACACTCCATTCGATGGAGAGTTCCACCAGTTCATCGTATATGTCTTCCTCGATTCGGAATGTCTTCTTAACCTTGGCCACCGTCGGCTCCCGTCTGGCAAAGTGTCTGGCAAAACGTCTGGCACGTATTCAACCACATCGGTGTTTCCCTTCCCAGTCCCTAATCGTAAATGCGTTTCGGGCTGATATCCCGGATTACCTGTAGGTAGTCTTCGCCCTCCGGTTCATTCATGTCCTCATAGGTGCGCCAAGACTTAATGTTCTGCATGACCCAAGGCTGTTTAGAAAGGGTGGCGCAAACAAGGCACTGCGCTCCGAACTGCACCTCGCGGCTCTTTGCCTGCCAAGTGCCAAGGCCGATGCGGACGTTGCCCATTTGCTCCGCGTATGCTCCCACGCAGTCGTAGAGGTCATCTACGTTGTAGCCGTTCCTTTTTGCCTTCTCCTCATCGAACTCGATGGTGAAGCGCCAAGGCTTCGTTGCCATATCACTCACCCGCCTTGATTTCCGGCTCCGTCATATCGACGTGGATATGACCGTCCTCGTACCACGCGCCGTCCGGCAGACCGTCGGTGTCGCACCTCCAGCCCTTCAGCCACTTGTTCACTGTGGTAGGTGAAATGCCGAGCGCCTTGGCTACATCCCGCTGGCTCGCATCAGGATGTTCACGAACATAGGAACGAATCAGATCGCGCTTTTCACCGCTTCCCTTTGGCCGACCCTGCAACGCATGACCGGCATCCTCGCTCAGAATCTCAAGGTTCGAACGCGCCATTCTGAGGTGCAGCGCCTGCTTCCTGTAGTTCCGCTTGTTTTTCGGGATTGCTATTCCCGATATCCTCTCCAAGTCCTTGATGGGGAACTTCTTGTACCGCAGGTCGAGGCATTCGAGAGCGTTCTCGACCTCATGGTCGTTGCCGAACGGGTGCTCGGTGTCTACCGAATCTAGGAACGGCACCAGCGAATCCATGTCCGCCTTGACGCGCTTACGGTCGGTGATGCCGCACTTCACGGCGTATATCGCCAGAGCCATCAGGCAGAAGTACCTATGGCTGAACGTCGCACCCGCGCGTATCTTGCGCAGCCACCAGTTGTAGAGGTCTTCCTTGGCATCCCACGAGCCGTCGGCGCGTCCGCCGCCGACGATGACCTTCTCGTACCACTCGGGGAATCTCTCCTTGGCCTGTTCGAGCGTGTACCTCGTCTCCCTCCACTTCTTCGACAGGTCTACCTGCTGTTCCGGGGGAAGGAAGTCGTTCAGCTCTTCGAGCGAGAAGGGGTGCGTGTTGACCGCGAACGCCCTGACCGTGCCGCCGTCCTTCGTCTTGCCGCCGATGACGCGGAACCCTTGGTTGATGCCCTGATGCTGCGGGTGCTCCCATTCCCTCGACGTATGCTTGTTCCACATCCTGTCGGTCAGGTGGTACTTCATGTCCTTCAGCAGGCTCTTGGTGTTCGGGTATAGGTCGGCGGGTTCCTCGAGGACGTAGTACAGATGAACGTTGTGGCCGCTCAGGATGATGTAGTTCGGCTCGGGATAGACGGGGTAGTCGCTTCGGCAGTTGTACAGGAAGGCCGTGAGCGTGCCGTCATCCTGCCCGTCGAGGTCGAAAATCATGGCGCACATCTTGCTCTGCGCGTCGGCGGTGTTCGCCCTGCCCCAGTAGGTGAGACCGTTCGTTATCGCCCAGTTCGCATCGCGGAACTCGGCAAGGGTCTCCTCGAACGTGTCCTCGAACAGGATTCGGCGGCGTCTCCTGTCTCCGACGAGCTTCCCGTCGCTGTCGTAATGCCCGCCGAACGAGCCGAGGATTATCGGGTTGGCCTTGTGCAGCCCGCCCGGCTCGCCCTCCGTCTGGATGAAGCCATCGCCGAGCTGGAAGATGTCCGAGTAGACTTCCATGGCCGACACCTCGGAAGCCCCGTATTCGAGAAGAACAGACTCAAGAGACAACCCGCTCACCAACCCATCCCGGAAGCCCTCATAGGCACGTTATATTATCAATAGATTTATTGTAACACCTAGGGCAAGAGAAAAGCCCCCTCGCGGAGACCCATCCCGGAAGCCCTCATAGGCACGTTATCTTATCAATGATTTTATTGTACACCTAGAGCCAAGAGAAAAGGCTCCCTATAGACGAGTGGTAGGCGGGTCAATGGAGCAATCCGTGACCACGGGGGCGCGTGGTCTGCGAAGCAGATCTAAGCGACCTCGTTCACGGATTGCGGAATTGACGCGGCGGGCGAACCAAAAGACAGACTGGGATAAGGGTCGATGGACGCTCTGCTCCATCGACCCTTTCCTTGCCCATGTCTGGGCGAAGGTTGATTCGGGGATTGTCTGCGCGGGGCTTTCTGCGACCCCCGCGCAGGGGGGTGCCGAACCCCGAACCCGAACCCTTGGGGGAGTTTGAGGGGGCTTGCCCCCTCATGCACGCGCCGCCGCGTGCCGTGCCAAGCACCATACCGGTATGGTGCGCGGAGCGACCCTAAGTCGCGGAGAACCGACGGTGGTACACTGTCGGCGCACCCCTTTTCCGTAGGCAAAAGGGGAGTGCGTTACCCTTTTGTTCCAAAAGCCGGGAGGTGCCGCCGCCGATGGGTAAGCAGTACGCAATCCTTCGAGTCCAGAAGTGCAAGGGTGCCGAGATAGGCGCCATGCAGTACCACAACGACCGCGAGCCGGGGAAGCACACGAACCCGGACATAGACCAGTCCCGAACCCGGCTGAACCGCGAGATGTGCCCGCACGCCGACTACGAGGGCGAGATTCAGGCGAGGATTGACGCGGGCTACAAGGGCACCCGCAGGGTGCGCAAGGATGCCGTGAGACTCGTCGAGGGCATCGTGACGGCAAGCCCGGAGTTCTTCGAGGACGCGAGTGCCGAGGAGGTGAGGGACTTCTTCGAGGACGCGCTCGG
>DXLS01000007.1:0-32186 GCA_019414605.1 Collinsella sp. | reverse complement strand
CGCGCCGAGAGTACTGCGGGGTCAGCCCGTGGGAGGCCAGGGCGCCGCTGACCGGTGGACGGCACCGAGCCGCCATTGGGAATGTAGAAGGGGGAGGCCTCGCGGCCTCCCCCTTTTTTGCGCTTATATCGAGCCGTGGCTCTAGATAGCTGATTTCTTTATTCTAAAGTCGCAATAGCATATGGAGTGGGCTGATTCTCTTCGAGGCCTGTCTTGGGACTCGTTCTTTATAGTCCGCACTTAGGAACGCTTCTTTGGCTGGTTGTGTATTTCCTAGATGGATCTGCCAATTTAGATCACAAATCAATCTTTTCTCGCGTTTCGCGTTTTGCAGCTTGGGGTTGCACACCAATGGGGCTCCAGCGCTGTCTGGCGGGGTCCTTTGCCGCGTAAAGGCCCTATAAGGGGAACCTAAGCAATCCATCTCCTAGGCGCTATTCAGTTCTGGTTTGGGTATATAAGCGATGCGTCTACATCAGACAGCAAGAACACCGAGGTCATACGGTCTGTCTGAGATATATGATCGTTGATTAGACCCTGACGGGTCCCAGGGTCCCAAGATTCATTTGTGAACAAAATATGGAGTGCCAGATTCCCGCCCCCGGGGCCCCTCCGGTCTGGCAATATATCTCCTTGCCGCGCGGCCCGGTGAGACCGGATCAGCCGCGGGGCGTGCACCTTGAGAACCGGATACTGCGAGGATGGACACACCAGATGTGTCGCATCCGGGCAGACATCGAACCATTTGAAATGGTCTAACTTGGATTTGTTTTTCGCAAGGCCGCCGAGAGGCGGCCCCGAGAAATTCCTTTTCCTATACTAAAACCATATGAATCGAACGGAACCGATCAGCGATGAACTGAGAGGACCGGACGGGCTCGAAGCCCAACATATTTGGACGGAGAGTTCGATCCTGGCTCAGGATGAACGCTGGCGGCGCGCCTAACACATGCAAGTCGAACGGCACCCCTCTCCGGAGGGAAGCGAGTGGCGAACGGCTGAGTAACACGTGGAGAACCTGCCCCCTCCCCCGGGATAGCCGCCCGAAAGGACGGGTAATACCGGATACCCCGGGGTGCCGCATGGCACCCCGGCTAAAGCCCCGACGGGAGGGGATGGCTCCGCGGCCCATCAGGTAGACGGCGGGGTGACGGCCCACCGTGCCGACAACGGGTAGCCGGGTTGAGAGACCGACCGGCCAGATTGGGACTGAGACACGGCCCAGACTCCTACGGGAGGCAGCAGTGGGGAATCTTGCGCAATGGGGGGAACCCTGACGCAGCGACGCCGCGTGCGGGACGGAGGCCTTCGGGTCGTAAACCGCTTTCAGCAGGGAAGAGTCAAGACTGTACCTGCAGAAGAAGCCCCGGCTAACTACGTGCCAGCAGCCGCGGTAATACGTAGGGGGCGAGCGTTATCCGGATTCATTGGGCGTAAAGCGCGCGTAGGCGGCCCGGCAGGCCGGGGGTCGAAGCGGGGGGCTCAACCCCCCGAAGCCCCCGGAACCTCCGCGGCTTGGGTCCGGTAGGGGAGGGTGGAACACCCGGTGTAGCGGTGGAATGCGCAGATATCGGGTGGAACACCGGTGGCGAAGGCGGCCCTCTGGGCCGAGACCGACGCTGAGGCGCGAAAGCTGGGGGAGCGAACAGGATTAGATACCCTGGTAGTCCCAGCCGTAAACGATGGACGCTAGGTGTGGGGGGACGATCCCCCCGTGCCGCAGCCAACGCATTAAGCGTCCCGCCTGGGGAGTACGGCCGCAAGGCTAAAACTCAAAGGAATTGACGGGGGCCCGCACAAGCAGCGGAGCATGTGGCTTAATTCGAAGCAACGCGAAGAACCTTACCAGGGCTTGACATATGGGTGAAGCGGGGGAGACCCCGTGGCCGAGAGGAGCCCATACAGGTGGTGCATGGCTGTCGTCAGCTCGTGTCGTGAGATGTTGGGTTAAGTCCCGCAACGAGCGCAACCCCCGCCGCGTGTTGCCATCGGGTGATGCCGGGAACCCACGCGGGACCGCCGCCGTCAAGGCGGAGGAGGGCGGGGACGACGTCAAGTCATCATGCCCCTTATGCCCTGGGCTGCACACGTGCTACAATGGCCGGTACAGAGGGATGCCACCCCGCGAGGGGGAGCGGATCCCGGAAAGCCGGCCCCAGTTCGGATTGGGGGCTGCAACCCGCCCCCATGAAGTCGGAGTTGCTAGTAATCGCGGATCAGCATGCCGCGGTGAATGCGTTCCCGGGCCTTGTACACACCGCCCGTCACACCACCCGAGTCGTCTGCACCCGAAGTCGCCGGCCCAACCGAGAGGGGGGAGGCGCCGAAGGTGTGGAGGGTGAGGGGGGTGAAGTCGTAACAAGGTAGCCGTACCGGAAGGTGCGGCTGGATCACCTCCTTTCTAGGGAGATAAATCTTCTAGAGAGATCAACTTAACTCGAATAGAGGGCAGGAGCCCGTCCGGCAGATGTCTTCCCGGTACGTCCCCGCAGCACCCGGTCCCCGGGGTCGCACCCGCGTACCTTGAGAGCCGCATAGCGATAGGAGAGAGATGGAAGATCCAATTCTTCCAGACTCGATTCTTTTCTGCGATTTAAACAGAGAATGATAGCAATCATTCATCCGATCCAAACAAGAAGAATTCACTTATATATGAGTGAGGAGCATCTGATCGCGAGCACAGTACATACACTGTGCCGCGGTATGAGATACCCGAATTGCGACATACGAGCGCTATTCATGATATCGATTAATTAATTTTAGCGACACGTGGATATCCCGCGGGCCCGATGCGGTCCCGCAAGATACCACGGGCGCACGGCGGATGCCTTGGCACAGGGAGCCGATGAAGGACGCGGCAAGCTGCGATAATCCCCGGCGAGGAGCACACATCCTTCGACCCGGGGGTCTCCGAATGGGCGAACCCATCCACAGCAGTGTGGATATCCCCACCCCGAACTCATAAGGGTGGGGAGGACAACCCGGGGAACTGAAACATCTAAGTACCCGGAGGAGAGGAAATCAATCTCGAGACTCCCCGAGTAGCGGCGAGCGAAAGGGGACCGATGGCCAAACCGTCGAGCGGGCATACCCGGCAGGGGTTCCGCCGACGGGGTTGCAGGGCCGCGCATCCGGGGGCTGCCGCCCCCGGGCGCAGGTCCGGCTGGGGAGCGGAACGGCATGGGAGGGCCGGCCGCAGCGGGTGACAGCCCCGTACGCGAACCCAGACCGGACGGCGCGACGCGGTCCCTGAGTAGGGCCGGGCACGTGAAACCCGGTCCGAACCTGGGTGGACCACCATCCAAGCCTGAGTACTACCCTGTGACCGATAGCGCACCAGTACCGTGAGGGAAAGGTGAAAAGCACCCCGGGAGGGGAGTGAAACAGTACCTGAAACCGTGCGCCCACGAGCAGTCGGAGCACCTTTATGGTGTGACGGCGTGCCTTTTGTAGAATGAGCCAGCGAGTCGCTGGCGCGGGGCGAGGTTAACCGAAAGGGAGCCGGAGCGAAAGCGAGCCTTAACAGGGCGACTTGAGTCCCGCGCCGCGGACGCGAAGCCGGGTGAGCTATCCGTGGGCAGGCTGAAGCGGGGGTAAGACCCCGTGGAGGGCCGAACGCACGTCGGTTGAAAACGGCGGCGATGACCTGCGGATAGGGGTGAAAGGCCAATCAAACCCGGAGATATCTCGTTCTCCCCGAAATAGCTTTAGGGCTAGCGTCGCGCGTTCACCGCCGGAGGTAGAGCACCGGATGGACGAGGGGGCTTCGCCGCCTACCGAATCCAACCGAACTCCGAATGCCGGCGGCCCAGAGCGCGGCAGTCAGAGCATGTGGGCTAAGCTGTGTGCTCGAGAGGGAAACAGCCCGGACCGCCCGCTAAGGTCCCCAAGTTCCAGCCGAGTGGCAAAGGATGTGCGTCCGCCCAGACAACCAGGATGTTGGCTTAGAAGCAGCCATACATTCAAAGAGTGCGTAACAGCTCACTGGTCGAGTGGACATGCGCCGACAATACACGGGGCTAAGCTGGACACCGAAGCGGCGGGATTTTATTCATTAGAATCGGTAGGGGAGCTTCCCATGGGCGGAGAAGCCGGAGGGCGACCGACGGTGGAGCGCATGGGAGTGAGAATGCTGGCATGAGTAGCGAGAGACGAGAGAGTAACTCGTCCGCCGTGAACCCGAGGTTTCCTGGGCAAGGCTAATCCTCCCAGGGTCAGTCGGGGGCTAAGGCGAGGCCGGGAGGCGTAGCCGACGCGCAGCAGGCAGACATTCCTGCACCGCGCACGCGGCGCTACGACCGACGGGGCGACGGATGGGGGTGGCTCGGCGGGGTTCTGGACGTCCCCGTGATGGAGCGCGGCCCGCGGACCAGGGAAATCCGGTCCGCACGAGGGCGAGGCTCCGGACGAAGCGACTGAGCGAAGCGAGTGAGCCCGAGGTCCCTAGAAAAACCCCTAGGCAGGCGCGTGCGCGCCCGTACCGCAAACCGACACAGGTGGGTGGGTAGAACATACCGAGGCGATCGGGTCAACCATGGTCAAGGAACTCGGCACAATGGCCCCGTAACTTCGGGAGAAGGGGTGCCCGCGCGTACGTGAACGGACTTGCTCCGGGAGCGGAGGCGGGCCGCAGTGGAGAGGCCCAAGCGACTGTTTACCAAAAACACAGGACTCTGCAGAAGCCGCAAGGCGACGTATAGGGTCTGACGCCTGCCCGGTGCCGGAAGGTCACGCGGAGGGGTTAGCCGTTAAGGCGAGGCCCCGAAGCCAAGCCCCGGTAAACGGCGGCCGTAACTATAACGGTCCTAAGGTAGCGAAATTCCTTGTCGGGTAAGTTCCGACCTGCACGAAAGGCGCAACGACTTGGGCGCTGTCTCGACCATGGACCCGGTGAAATTGCACTGGTCGTGAAGATGCGACTTACCCGCGGAAGGACGGAAAGACCCCGTGAACCTTCACTGCAGCTTGGCATTGGCCGCTGGTCCCGCGTGTAGAGGATAGGCAGGAGGCATCGATCCGGAGGCGCCAGCCCCCGGGGAGCCGCCCTTGGAATACTGCCCTCGCGCGACCGGCGTCCTAACCCGAGGCCGTCAACCGGCTCGGGGACCGTGCCAGGCGGGCAGTTTGACTGGGGCGGTCGCCTCCTAAAGGGTAACGGAGGCGCGCGAAGGTCCGCTCGGGACGGTCGGCAACCGTCCTTTTGAATGCAAGAGTACAAGCGGGCTTGACTGCGAGGCCCACAAGCCGAGCAGGTGCGAAAGCAGGCTCTAGTGATCCGGCGGCCCCGAGTGGGTGGGCCGTCGCTCAACGGATAAAAGGTACTCCGGGGATAACAGGCTGATCTTGCCCAAGAGTCCACATCGACGGCAAGGTTTGGCACCTCGATGTCGGCTCATCGCATCCTGGGGCTGGAGCAGGTCCCAAGGGTACGGCTGTTCGCCGTTTAAAGCGGTACGCGAGCTGGGTTCAGAACGTCGTGAGACAGTTCGGTCCCTATCCTCCGTGGGCGCAGGAGAATCGATGGAGGCTGCCCCCAGTACGAGAGGACCGGGGTGGACGCACCTCCGGTGAACCGGTTGTCGACCAACGGCACGGCCGGGTAGCCGCGTGCGGCGCGGATAACCGCTGAAGGCATCTAAGCGGGAAGCCGTTCCAGGGATTAGTTCTCCTTCCGGTAAGGGCCCAGGTAGACTACCTGGTCGATAGACGGCAGGTGCAAGGACGGCGACGTCCTCAGCCGAGCCGCACTAATCGCCCGAGCTCTTCCGGAACCGCACCTCGCGGCCCGCGGGACAAGCGCCCATGCGCGGTCCGGGCACGAGGATGCCCCCGAGTCACTCCCCCCTATACGCCATGCGGCCCCCAGGGCACGTGAGGGAGACACCCGGACACCGAGAACGGTGGGCGCCGCCCACCGGTCAGCGGCCAGAGCATGGGGGGCACGCCCGGTCCCGTTCCGAACCCGGAAGCTAAGCCCCATCGCGCCGAGAGTACTGCGGGGTCAGCCCGTGGGAGGCCAGGGCGCCGCTGACCGGTGGACGGCACCGAGCCGCCATTGGGAATGTAGAAGGGGGAGGCCTCGCGGCCTCCCCCTTTTTGCGTTTATAGGGCCATCACTCCACTCTCGCTGTGTTTTTGACCCTCGTTTGTCGCATCTTCTGCGAACGGGCTACAATGTCATAGTCTGTGCAGCATGGAGGTGATTATGGCCGAAGCCGGAATCGGCGTTGATATCGTCGAGATTTCGCGAATGAAATCAATCCTTGAGAATACGCCCGCGTTTGTTCGGCGCGTGTTTACCGATGAAGAGCGTTCGTATTGCGATGCCTCGTCTCGTCCTGCCGCGCATTATGCCAGTCGTTTTGCTTCTCGCGAGGCGGTACTTAAGGCGCTTGGTACGGGTTTTAGCCAGGGCGTTGGCCGTAAAGACGTTTCCGTAACGCGCGATAAGCTCGGCAAGCCAAAAGCGCTGCTTTCGGGTCGCGCTCTTGAAATCGCCCAGGAATTGGGCGTTGTCGAGGTTGCTCTTTCTATTACTCTGACGGGTGACTTGGCTGTCGCTAATGCCATTGCGATCACCGAGGATGCTCGACCTAAACCCAAGGAAGAAAAAGTGAGCACGAAGGAGCGCGTTGCTCAGACATTTAAAGAGGCTCGTTCTGTCTTAGACGAGCTCGAACAGCTGCAACAATCTGCTTTGTCGGAACATCTGGATGATGATCCGCAAGATGCGCTAGGAGCATAGATGAAACCGGTTTTGAGTACCGAGGAAGTCGTTCGCCTCGAAGATATTATCGAGCGTGAGGGTACCTCGAAGGCCGAACTCATGGAGTTGGCGGGCGAATTTGCTGCCAACGAGATTTTAAAGCTCAACCCCGATCGCGTTCTTGTATTGGTCGGTTTTGGCAACAATGGCGGAGATGGCTGGGTTGCCGCTGACATTCTGACGCATAAGGGCGTTGATGTAGATATCGTCTCTCCGGTTGAGCCGGATGAGATCCCTGCCGCTCTCGCTCGTCATGTCGCCCGTCGTACTGCTGGTCGCGACGTGCATGTGTGTGTCGGCCCCTCTCGTGATGAGCTGGAGGTGCTGATTGATAAGGCTGATGTTGTAGTCGATGCCATTTTTGGTACCGGTTTTCATGGTGATCTTCGTGCGCCGTTTTCAATCTGGATCCCCACGGTCAATGAAAATGCCGATCGCGTTGTCTCCATCGATGTTCCTTCGGGCCTGAATGCCGAGACGGGTGTGGTGGATGACGACTGCATTCGTGCCGAGCGTACGGTGACGATGATTGCTCCCAAGATCGGCTTATACAGCGCTGACGGTCCCGAATATGCAGGCGATCTGGTCTGCGGCGGTCTGTATGACCGCCTTGATGAGGTTATTGACGATGTCGACCATGCTGCCGAGATCGTGGAACCCGGTGACCTTGTGGACTATTTTGCTCCGCTGCCTACGAATATCGATAAGTACTCGCGCGGCTCGGTGCTCATTGTTGCCGGATCGGCGCAGTATCCTGGTGCGGCCATTATGGCTGCCAAGTCCGCTGCCCGCGCAGGCGCCGGCTATGTGGCAGTCGCGACTCCGGATGCGTGTGCCAACCTTATCCGCATGGCGCTCCCCTCGATTCCGGTCTTTGCTATTCCATCTGATTCCCGCGGTTCTTTTGGTGCCGCTGCGCGCATGACGGTATGTGAGATTGCCAAGAAATATAGCTGCGTGCTGTGTGGTCCCGGCATGACGACATCTGCCGGTGCCATGCAGGTGGTTTCGGGTCTGCTTGAGCTCGACGTACCGCTTATCTTGGATGCCGATGCTCTCAACTGCCTTGCCAAGATTGCAATCGATGGCATCGACAGTAATCCCGAGATGTATCGTCGTGAGCAGCCGCTCGTTATGACGCCGCATTATCGTGAGCTTTCGCGTCTCGTCGCCGGTGATGAGGTCAATGACCTTGGAACCGCGATTGCCGCCGCGCAAAAGGTTGTCTGGGCCGCCGGTTCCGATAACCTCGTTGTTATCGCTAAGGGCCCGACGACGGCCATTTGCGGTGTTGAGCGCGTGCTGCTGCCGCTCTCTGGCCCGGCGTCGTTGGCGACCGCTGGCTCGGGTGACGTCCTTGCGGGTATTCTGGCCGGCACGCTAGCCACCATGCGCGACGAGATGGACCGCTGGGAGCTGCTGTACTCGTATGCCGTCGCGCTTCATAGCTATGCCGGTTTTGCCGCGGCGACGGAGTTTGGCGAGAAGAGCGTTATCGCGACCGATCTTATCGACTTGATCGGTCCCGCCATGGAGTTGGCGGCAAAGGATGCGCTCGATGATCTGGGAATCACGGACGAAGGGTCGGATGACTAATTATGAATAAAGCCGATTTGACGCGTTGGTCCTGGGTCGAGATCGACCGCGGGGCGCTTCGCCGCAACACGAGGGCCTATAAGAATTTGCTGAATCCGCGTCAGCGCCTGTGCTGCGTGGTTAAAGCCGACGCTTATGGTCATGGAGCTGTTGAGTGCGCCAAGATTATGTATTCGGCCGGCGCCGACATGTTTGCCGTGGCGACGGTTAACGAGGGCGTTGAGCTCCGACAGGGCGGGATTACGAAACCCGTCCTCATCCTAAGCGAGCCGCCTATCGAGGCCATTCCGACGTTGCTCGAGTTCGATATCATGCCCTCGGTCTATACGTCCGACTTTGCTCTTGCGTATGGCGAATGTGCCGTCGCGGCGGGCAAGGTGGGCAAGTATCATCTCGCCATCGAGACGGGCATGAACCGCATCGGCGTACATTACACGCAGGTGCTCGACTTTGTCCGCGGTATTGATTTCCATCGCGGTATTCAGTGCGACGGCGTATTTACGCACTTTGCCACGGCCGATGAACCTTCGGGCTGGGACTACAAGCTGCAGTGCCAGCGCTTTACCGAGGCCGTTCAGGCCATTAAGGATGCGGGTTTTGAGTGCGGTATCGTGCATTGCGCCAACACGCCGTCCTCGATGCTCGACCCCTCGATGCATTTTGATATGATTCGCGCCGGCGTTGGCTTGTATGGCATGCAGCCGTGCGAGCTGAGTAGCCGTGTGATGCAGCTCGATCCCGTTATGAGCGTTCATGCGCGCGTGACGCGCGTGGCGCACCCTGCGATGGGCGAGGGCGTGGGCTACGGTTTTACCTACCGCGTACCGCGTACGCGCGTTCAGATCTGCACGCTGCCGATCGGTTATGCCGACGGCCTATCGCGTACGCTTTCCAATCGTATGGATGTGCTGTATCGCGGCGAGCGCGTGCGTCAGGTTGGCAATATCTGCATGGATCAGTTTATGGTCGCCATTCAGTCCAACCCGGCACACGAGATTCCCGAGGCCGAGTATGGTGACGAGATGATTATTGTCGGCCGCGATGGCGATGCCGAGATCACTATGGACGAGATGGCCCGACTGCGCGGAACGATTAACTACGAGGTCGCCTGCGGCTTTGGCATGCGTCTCGACAAGGTCTACGTGTAGGAGCCGCTATGGGCGTCATGCACATCCCCGGCCATACCCATCAGGCGCCACGTGAGGTCGCACTCGAGGAGATTGAGGCTGTTTTAGGCGACTGCCATCTCTGCCAGCTCTATCAGTCGCGCCATAACATCGTGTTTGGCGTGGGAAACCCCCACGCTCGCGTCATGTTTATTGGTGAAGCACCGGGTCGCAACGAGGATTTGCAGGGCGAACCCTTTGTGGGGGCGGCGGGTGAAGACCTCAACGGCATTTTGTCCCTGGCAGGTCTTAAGCGCGAGGACGTCTATATCGCCAACGTGCTTAAGTGTCGCCCGCCGGGAAACCGCAATCCGCGTCCCGAGGAAGTGCTGGCTTGCTCACCGTTTTTGCGCGAGCAGATTCGAAGCATCTGGCCCGATATCATCGTGACGCTCGGTAACCCCGCAACGCACTTTGTGCTCAAGACCGAGATCGGCATTACCAAGCTGCGCGGCAGGTTCCATCAGATGGGCCACTTTGTGGTGATGCCGACGTTTCATCCCGCGGCGGCGCTGCGCAATCCGGCGTGGCAAGAGTTGCTGGAGGAAGACTTTAAGATGCTGGGCGACTATCTGGAGCGGCACCCCGCGCCGGAGACCGCCTCGGAATAATAATAAGGAGCGTATATGTCCCTGGAGCGCCTGGGGGTAGGTACCTATAGAACGGCCCGTACTGCCGATACGGAGCATTTTGGCGAGCTGGTCGCACCGTGTCTAGAAGATGGCGATGTGCTGATCTTGACCGGCGGCCTCGGGGTGGGCAAAACCCACTTTACCAAGGGCGTTTCGCGCGCTCTGGGCGATGAGCATATGGTCACGAGCCCTACGTTCGCACTCATGGCCGTTCATGACCAAGGGCGTATTCCGCTGTTCCATTTTGATCTGTACCGCCTGGAGCATGCCTACGAGCTTGAGGATACGGGCATTTTTGACGTGCTGGGCTATGAGGGTGTTTGCCTGCTGGAATGGGGCGAGCAGTTTCAGGATGAACTGACAGATGAGTATCTTTCGGTGACGCTTAAGCGCGATGAGGACGACAGCGACGTGCGAACGATAACGCTCGAGGCACACGGCGAGCGCGCGAATGAGCTTTCCCATTTGATAGATAGGGCTGTACAAGATGAGCTTGCATAACGACAGCGCGCTGGTGGTGGCGCTCGACACATCGACCGACATGCTTGCCTGCGCGGCAAGCTGGATTGATGTGCAGACAGGCGAGGCAAAGCTGGTGAGTGGGGACCATCTGTGTCGCCGTCATGCCAACGTTGAGCTCGTGAATACTGTTGATGGCCTACTGAAGCAGACCGGCCTGGATCGCAGCGATGTCGGCTGTTATGTGGTCGGCCGCGGCCCGGGTTCGTTTACGGGCGTGCGTATCGGCATCTCCACCGCAAAGGGTCTGGCACGCGGTGCCAACGTGCCGTTGCTGGGCGTGTCGACACTTGACGCTTGCGCCTGGACAGCATGGAAGGCCGGCGTACGCGGCAAGCTTGGTGTTCTTGCCGATGCCATGCGCGGCGAGGTGTACCCGGCGCTCTATGTGCTGGGGGATGAGGGCCCCGAGCGTCTGTTTGAGCGCGAGCGCGTGGTCAAGGCCGCCGTGGCGCTTGATGAGTGGCGCCAGACCGCGGACTGGGATCAGGTTCAGTTAACTGGTGACGGTCTCGTGCGTTATGGCAAACTGCTGGGCGAGGATGAGACGGCGCGCTGCGTGGAGCGAGACCTGTGGTGGCCCTCGGGCGAGGGCCTGCTGATGGCGCACGCCGCAGGCGATGGCGATCCGGCTCGCGTCTTGCCGATCTATACGCGCCTTTCGGACGCCGAGGAAAACGAGCGCAAGCGTCTGGGCCTTGCCGAGAGCGCGCAGAGTGAGGTGACAGGTGTTGCCGACGAGCTTGCCGGACGTCATCTGCAATTCCGCCCCATGGGCGCGGCGGATGCCGAGGGCGCGAGCGCACTGGAGACCGCCTGCTTTGAAGGCGCCGGACACGAGGCGTGGACGCCGGGCATGTTCCTGTCCGAGCTGGGCGAGGACGTTGCCGCGCCGCGTAGCTGGTGGGTGGCGCACGACGACGGCCGTCTGCTGGGTCTTGCCGGCGGTATGGTCGTCGACGGGGACGTGCAGATTATGGACGTTGCCGTCGATCCGGCGCATCGCCGCGAGGGCATCGCCCGCAAGCTTCTGTCGCACGTGAGCTATGACGCGCAGATGCTCGGCTGCACCACGGCTTCGCTTGAGGTTGAGGACGGCAACGAGGCCGCAATTGCGCTCTATGCCGCTCTGGGCTTTACCGAGGCGGGTCGTCGCCGTGGCTATTACGGTGCCGGCAAGGATGCCATCGTCATGACGGCGCCGCTGCCCCTGGTGCTTCCTCTCGACAATGCCTCGCCCGAGCCGACGGCTGCCGAACAGCGTGTATGGCCGCTGCCCGCGCCCGAACGCAACGCTGAGGAGCGTGCCGAAATCGAGCGCCGCCGCCTGGTGCTTGCCATCGAGAGCTCCTGCGACGAGACAGCCGTGGCAATTATCGATGCGGACGGCAAGATGCTGGCCAACCAGGTGTCGACGCAGATTGATTTTCATGCCCGCTTTGGCGGCGTGGTACCCGAGATTGCCTCGCGCAAGCACGTTGAGGTCATCGTGAGCGTCGTAGATGCGGCGCTTGAAGATGCCGCGGCGTCGCTTGGCCTTGAGGGCGGGGCGATTGCGCCAAGTGAGCTTGCCGCCGTGGGCGTGACGCAGGGTCCGGGCCTGGTAGGTGCCCTGGTGGTGGGTGTTGCCTTTGCCAAGGGCTTTGCGTATGCTGCCGGCAAACCGCTGGTGTGCGTCAATCATCTGGAGGGCCACCTGTTTGCCAACCTGTTGGCGCAGCCCGACCTCAAGCCGCCGTTTATCTTTACGCTCGTTTCGGGCGGGCACACCATGCTCGTGCACGTAAGGGCATGGGGCGACTACGAGGTGCTTGGCGAGACGCTTGACGACGCCGTGGGCGAAGCCTTCGACAAGGTGGCAAAGGCACTGGGCCTTGGCTATCCCGGAGGCCCCATCATCTCCAAGCTTGCCGAGACGGGCAACCCTAAGGCGATTGATTTCCCCCGCGCGCTGAACAGCAGGGGCGACTACCGCTTCTCGCTTTCGGGCCTCAAGACGGCGGTGACGCTCTACATCGAGCAGGAGACCAAGGCCGGGCGCACGATTCATCTGCCCGATTTGGCGGCTTCGTTTGAGGCGGCGGTCTTTGACGTGCAGTACAAGAAGGCCAAAAACGCCCTGCATGCTACCGGGTGCAAGGAGTATTGCATCGGCGGCGGCGTCTCGGCCAACCCGCATCTGCGCGAGATGATGATCAAGAAACTCGGGCGTCAGGGAATCCGCGTAACGGTGCCGCCCTTGTCTGCCTGCACCGATAACGCCGCCATGATCGCGGAGGTCGCTCGCCGTAAATTCGACCGAGGTGAAATCTCGCCGTTCGATGTCGACGCCGATCCAAACATGACGCTGTAGTCGTACGGGTGCGGTCCCCGACCGGAGGGGCCGGATATAAGGTTTCCTGCTCTACAGTCCTGCGCAAGACGAAGGCCACATTAAGTGGCCTTCTTTGCGTGCGGAACTCGCGATAAACCTTATATCCGGCCCCTCCGGTCGGGGACCTTTCTGTATCGATATAGCTTCTGAGCTGGTTCGGCGTCGACAGCGTCCGGCAAGGTTAGCCAGCCTGCATCGAATTTCCGGCGTGCTTTGGCTGAAAGAATAAGTTGGTGTGCGGAGCTTTGCTCCGCACATTTGGGATGGGAGCTCCTCGGGGGCGGGGCGGGCGCCTGCCGCCATATATGAACTTTATCGCGAGTTCCGCACGAACAGGAGGCCACTTAATGTGGCCTCCGTCGTGAGCAGGACTGTCCGAGCAGGAAAGTTCATATATGGCGGCAGGCGCCCGCCCCGCCCCCGAGGAGCATCTCTCATGCAAAAACTGTCGTGGGGTAAAGTCCGAGGTCAGTGGCGTTTTATACCGAGAAATTCAAAAAAGTGGAAAATTCATTACATATTTGCGTTGACTTTAGGTAACTAAAGTTTCATACTCCTTTTCAACCACTGGGGGATGTGAACACGCACGGATCGTTCACATCATGATTGAAGAGGATTTCTTAGACATGTTCACGCATCAGCTAAACATTATCAGCGTAGTAATTATCTGATGCGGGTTAGCACATACAGCTAGCCCGTACGATAACGGGCGGCTGATGAAGATGAGGGCCGTCGAGCGCAACCGACGGCCCTCATTTTTTATGTCTGGGAAGTTCTTTTTAGAGGAGGAAATGTAATGAACGGAGTTTTGCTCATGGTTGTGGCCGCGGCGGTGCTCGCCTGCGGCTATCTGGGCTATGGCCGATGGCTGGCCAACAAGTGGGGCGTTGACAAAGAGGCCCTCACGCCGGCCAAGCGCATGAAAGACGGCAACAGCTTCTCGCCCGTCTCCGCCTTCACCGCGTTCTCGCACCAGTTCAGCTCGATCTGCGGTGCCGGCCCTGTTACGGGTACGATCGTCGCCATGGCCTTTGGCTGGCTTCCCGTCGTGCTCTGGGTCCTCGTCGGTGGCATCTTCTTTGGCGCCGTCCACGACTTTGGCGCCCTGTACGCCTCGATGAAGAACAACGGCAAGTCCCTGGCCCAGCTCATCGAGAAGTACATCGGCAAGACCGGCCGTCGCCTGTTCCTGCTGTTCTGCTGGCTGTTCTGCATCATCGTCATCGCCGCTTTCACCGACATGGTCTGCAAGACGTTCATGTTCACCCCGGCCGTTGACGCTTCTGGTGCTGCTACCGGTGCCATCGACTTCACCAAGTCCTATGCCGCTGGCTGCGCTGGCACCATCTCCATCCTGTTCACCTTCGTCGCCATGGCCTTTGGTTGGGCCCAGAAGAAGTTCAACCTCACCGGCGCTGCCGAGTTCGTCACCGGCGTGGTACTCATGGTCCTCATGTTCGCCGTCGGCATGCAGTTCCCGGTCTACCTGGACAAGTTCCAGTGGTTCGCCGTCGTCATGGTCTACCTGGTCTTTGCCGGTGCCATGCCCATCCAGATGCTCAAGACCCCTCGCGACTACCTCACTTCCATCATGATGATCGTCATGATCGTCTGCGCTGTCCTCGGTATCGTCGTCCTGGGCGCTAACGGCCAGGCCACCATCACCGCTCCGGTCTTCACCGGCTTTAGCAATGCCTCGGGCATGATGTTCCCGGTCCTGTTTGTCTCCGTTGCCTGCGGTGCTCTCTCCGGTTTCCACAGCCTCGTTTCTTCTGGTACCTCCTCCAAGCAGGTCGAGAAGGAGCAGGACGCCGTCAAGGTCGGTTACGGCGCCATGATCGTCGAGTCCTTCGTCGGCATCCTTGCCATCATCGTCGCCGGCATCATGTTCTCCGACATGAACACCGCCGGTACCGGCGCCCTTAACGCCGGCGTCGCTTCCACCCCGTTCCAGATCTTCGCAGCTGGCATCTCCCGCGGTATGCAGGCCTTCGGCGTTGACGGCACGCTCGCAACCGTCTTCATGACCATGAACGTTTCCGCTCTGGCCCTGACCTCGCTCGATGCCGTCGCCCGCATCGCTCGCACCTCGTTCTCCGAGTTCTTTGCCCAGACCAACGACGCCCTGGCCATCGAGTCCAAGGCCGGCTACATGAAGGTCCTCGGTAACCCCTGGTTCGCCACGGTCGTTACCCTGCTTCCTGGCCTCGCCCTCGCCTTTGGCGGCTATGCCAACATCTGGCCGCTCTTTGGTGCTTCTAACCAGCTGCTCGGCGGTATGACCATGATCACCCTCGCCGTGTTCTGCAAGTGCACCGGCCGCAAGGGTTGGATGCTCTACGTGCCCGTTGTCTTCCTGCTCTGTTGCACCTTCACCTCGCTGGTCCAGAGCGCCATGGGCTGCATGACCGCCGTCCAGGCCTACGGCTTCTTCGGCACCATCCCGGCTACCGCCACCACGGCTGCCGTTTCCGTCGCCGCCACCAAGGGTCTGCAGCTCGTCTTCGCCGTCCTGCTGATGGTCCTGGGCCTCATCGTTGCCGTCAACTGCCTCAAGGAGTTCTTCGGCAAGGAGGCCGGTTCCATGCCCGACGAGGAGCCCGAGTGGTCCGAGATGGGCAAGGCCGAGTATGGCCGCACTGCTGCCGCCGAGGCTCCCGCCGACGCCGAGGCTGCCAAGGCCTAGTCAACTTGATGAGCTAACCGTTCCATCCATATGACTCGGAAAGACCGGGTCCGCAACGACGCGGGCTCGGTCTTTTTTCTTGCGGGAACGGGTGATGCAAAGGCGTCCTCGCAGATGTTTTGCGTGGATAGGCTCGCGCGATGTACCATATAGACGTATATGTGTACATATGAAAGGGGCCCCGTGGCCAAGACGGTATATTCCGATAACCAAAATAATGTCGATGCCCTGGCTGAGCGTCTAAGCAGCCAGACGTCGCTTTCTGCCGAGCGCGCCAAGCTGGTTGCCTACGACCTGCTCTGCCGCAAGGCGCTTAAAATCAAGTCGAGCGCGCTGGCACAGATTTTCCGCTCCGTCGATAAGGAATGCGACACCAAGGCGATGCGCGACGAACTCATCGCGGCAAAAATCGTTACCAAGATCGAGGGCAGCGGCATTAACGGACGTCCGGCGTTCTATACCATTCATGCCGAGATAAGTGATGCCCAGGAGCAGCTTGCCGAGACTGCCGAAGAGGCCGTCGAGGACGTTGTCGAGGTGCCCGCTTCGGTGGAAACGGCCCCGCGCGAGCATATCGATACCGACGAGCTGCTCGATGAGAGCGTCGTTCGCGCCTTTACGGCTAAGGCCGGTCGCGGCGGTTTTGGCGGGGGCGGCAAGCGCGATGCTCAGCGCCGTGCCCAGCAGGAGCGCTTCCGTCGCGCCGTTGCTCAAAGGGATGAGCTCGATACCGAGGCTGTCGAGACCAAGGTTGCTGCCGAGTCGCAGAAGCCCGCGCAGGAGCAAAAGCCCGTGGAGGCCCAAGAGCCCAAGCGTCGTCGCGGTGCTCACTTTAAGGCTGCGCAGCAGGATGTCGCGCATGAGGTTGAAGAGCCTCCCGAGGTTGCAGACGATGTTGAGGAGTCTGCCAAGAGGGCTCCGGGTTCGTGTCGTCCCGGCCGCGGTTTTGCGGGACGCGCGTATCCCGTAAAGCGTCAGGAGAAGGGCGAGCCGGCTTCGACCGCTCAGGCCGATAAGGCCGAACAAACCGAGAAAACCGTTGAGCCGGTGGCTTGCGAGCAGCAACCTTCCGAGTCGCAGCCTGCGGCCGACGCCGAGGTCAAAGCTCAGCAGTCCGCTGATAAGCAGGCAGGGGAGAGCGCTTCGAGCAAGCCTCGCCGTCGTCGTCACCGTGGCGGTCGTGGCTCGAATGCCGAGGCCGCGGCCGAGAAGGCGGCGACGCAAAGCAAGGATGCGAAGGTTGAGGCCCCGGTGGAGCAACCCAAGCGCCAGCCGGCGAAGGGGGACAAGCCCGAACGTTCGCAAAAGAGCTCGTCCGCGCCAAAGCAAGAGCGCAAAGCTCAGGCAGATTCCAAGCGCAAATCCCAGGCGCAGCCCAAACCGACTGCAAACGATGCGGCCGCCCAGCAGCCTGAGCCGCCCGCTCATGGCGAGGTTTCGGCGTTTGCTCTGGCCCGTGTCCTGGGCAGGCAGCTGCTCAAGGTCGTTCCCACGCCTACGGCGCTCTCCAAGATTAAGGAGCAGCAGACTCAAATCGTTAAGGTCGAGGGCAAGGATAACAAAAAAGCTCCGCAGCGCACTCAGCACAACGAGATGTCCAACCGCAAGATTGCCGAGGAGATTGCGATCATCCAGGCTTGGATAGAGCAGAATCGCGGCGCCGACACGCCGGTCGCTTCGCGTCGCCAGCGCGCCTACCAGATTTTTAACGATGAGAAGGCCTTTGACGGCAAACACGGCGAGCGCCTGATTCGGCGTATGACCGAAAAGGGCATCAGCATGCAGGCAATCAAGGTTGCTCCCAACCGTCCTGTGCACTTTACGGGCTTCTTTACGCTGGGCGCCGACAAGCCGTTCATTATGGTCGAGAACCTGGACACCTATGACGAGATCGTCAAGCTCCTGCGCGGCCGCAAGCACGCCAAGCTTTTTGGCACCAAGGTGGGTGGCGTGATCTTTGGCGGCGGCTGCAAGGCGAGCGTTTCACACGCACTGGATGATTATCTGGCCGAGATCGGCTATCGCTTTAACTACGTCTACTACGTGGGCGATATCGACCGCGAGGGCGCGCGCATCGTCGAGCAGGCTCGCAATGCCAATGTGGTTGAGATTCGCCTGCATGCCGGTATGTACCGCGCCATGCTCGCCGAGCATAAGCGTCGCGTGAAGGCCGGCGGCGAGTGCGAGCCCGCGGCTGCCAACCAGGGCGTGCCGCAGAACTTGGCGGCGACGATCAAGGATCTGCCCATGGTCACGCGCGTGCAGTTCCGCAATGTGCTGCGCGAGGGCGGGCGCATTCCGCAGGAGATTCTGATGACCGCCGACTATCGGGATGGCGACTCGGGAAGCTTCGACCGCATGCTTAACAACTAAATTCCGCCGGCCCCGGGAGAGCGGGGACACCGGCTTAGGTTTCCTGCTCTACAGTCCTGCTCACGACGGAGGCCACATTAAGTGGCCTCCTGTTCGTGCGGAACTCGCGATAAACCTAAGCCGGTGTCCCCGCTCTCCCGGGGCCTGTCGTGGCTTGGCCGTTGCATGCGGCTCGCTTTTCGGAACGGGGCTGACGGACACGTTCCGAAATCTACCACCGTCGCTGTGCAGGGTGTCTATAAAGAGCCGTGGCCAAAAAACATCAAATATGAGTACTGATACTCTTTTAGTAGCAGTAATTTTGACCACATTTAAGGTGATTTGACGTGTCGATCGAGCAGATAAGCTGCCGTATCTCCTCAAGTGTTCATTAAAGGAAGACCTTGATGCGAATAAATCTCATTAAGATCTTCTTTTATTAACGAAAATAATGTAGCTACAACGGTAACAGTACTCATATTTGCCGTTTTTTGGCCACAGTCCTTCGGAGGGCCTCGAAAATAGTCCCGAGCCGGCACTTGGGGACGTTCCTATAATGCCGGCACTTAGGAGCGTCCCCAAGTGCCGACACCGCGTCTGCCTGCGGCGGCCGCGCCCCGCTGCATCGCTCCGCACCCTTGCGGGTTCGAATCCCTCCGCTTGGCGGCGTTGGCTCGATTTGCTTGACGTGAGGGGCTCTTGGCTGGTGTGGGACGGAGGGATTCCGCGTCCGCCTGGTCGGCGGCCGCGCCCCGCTGCGTCGCTTCGCTCCTTGCGTGCTGCGCTGGAAAACGCTTCGCGTTTCCTCAGCTCCGCACCCTTGCGGGTTCGAATCCCTCCGCTTGCCCACGAAAAAGCGCTCCAGGTTCATAAGAGCCTGGAGCGCTATGTTCTTTGGGGCTGGGACGGAGGGATTCGAACCCCCAACAGCCGGCACCAAAAACCGGAGTTCTACCGTTGAACTACGTCCCAATGTGTGGTGTTGCCCAAAAGCAACCCGTTTAGTTTACCTAATCTGCGAGGGCATCGCAAACGCCATCGAGCAGGCGTACGGCGAGTGTCTGCGCATCACTTGCGGTGAAGGTTCCGTTGTAGCGCGTCATGCCCGTGAGCTCAATGCGGATGCGTGCGGGCTTTTGCTGCGCGGCGACATTGGCGGTGCGGATGCGCTGTGCAAGGTTGTGACACTCGGCAAGGGCGATCGTGGCGCGCGGCGCAGCATCTGCGGGCAGCTCATCGCTTGCGATCTCGAGCACCAGATCCACGTCGGTCGGAACCTCGGAATCGCAAAGCATCATGCCGCTGCTGTCGGTCGTCGCCGTGGCGATGTTCCACATGCGCGATGCAACGCTGCGTGCGATGGGGTCCTCACCGATGACGGCAATCTGGAAACGCTCGAGCACGTTGGCGGCACGGGCAAAACCGATGCGCGACTCGGCCTCGGTAACCGAGGGCTTACCCTCCCACACGTGATGCAGGCGGTTGATATAGGCGTAGGTATCCTGGAACGCCATGCCATCGGCAAACAGGCCAACATTTTCCTGGAACTGCTGCAGAGCGGCCTCGGTGTGCGGGCCAAAATAGCCGTCGTCCTCACCGCAGGCAAAGCCCAAAACGTTGAGCGCGCGCTGTAGGGCCTGAACGTCGGCGCCATGGAAATTGGGCATGCGCAGATAGAGCGTGCGGTCGCCCAGCTTATACGAGGCGTCGACCAGGGCGCTCCAGCAGGGGATATCGACGGCACAGCCAGCGGCAAGGCCGCTATCGAGCCTAAAGGTGCCAACAGCCTGTTCGGTGGTGGTGCCAAAGCGCTTGTCGGCAACCTCGGTGTCATCGATTGTATAGCCGAGCTGCAGAAGGCGGGACTGGACGTCCTCGACGGCTGCTCCCTGCATGCCCGTTGTAATAGGTTCCATGAACGAACCCCTTTCGGCGTACCATTCGTACTATTTGAGCGTGTGTCGGATAGACAACGCAAAGGGATGCATAAACATGCACTCAACAGTGTAGCAAGTTGTACCCAAATACGCTGCTGACAGGTTTTATAACCCCGCTAGTTGAGTCGCTCCACAAAGAAATCTGCCATGGAGAGGAACAGCTCGCGTGCGTGCGGATCAAGCTCAACGTTCTCGATGGCGGCCTTGGCTTTGGCGGTCAGGTCCAGCGCGTAGGCGTGGGCGTAATCGATAGAGCCGGTCTCCTGGAAGATCTCCACGGCGCGTGCGAGCTGCGCGGGGTCCTCGGTGCCCGAGGAGAGGATCGCTTCAATCTCGTCGTGATAGCGCTCATCAGACAGGGCGTGCACGGCAACGAGCGTGCGCTTACCCTCGGTGATGTCGGTGCGGAAGTCCTTGTTGGCGACCTCCTTGGTACCGATTAAGTTGAGCAGATCATCTTGGATCTGGAAGGCAAGGCCGGTGTGCAGGCCAAAGGCGCGCAGCGCCTCAATTTGCTCCTCGCTGCCCCCGCCAATGATGGCTCCGGTGGCAAGCGGCGTGGCTCCGCTGTAATACGCGGTCTTGTGCGTTGCCATGTCCAGGTAATCGTCGACCGAGATGTCAAAGCGCCCGTCGCGTACCCAGCCCAAGTCGAGCGCCTGGCCCTCGATGGTGCGGACGATCATCTCGGTGAGCTCGTGGAGTACACGGAGTTTCACGTCTGCCTCGAGCGTGGGGTCGTCGAGAACCGTCTTGGTGACCATGGTGAGCGCTAGATCGCCGCAGTTGATGGCAAGTCCCGTGCCCTCGGTAAGGTGCATGCAGGGCTTGCCGCGACGCAGTTGGCCGTTGTCGGCGATGTCGTCATGGATAAGCGCTCCCGATTGAAAGTGCTCGATAGCCGCCGCTGCGCTGCGGGCACTCTCAAAGCTGCCACCTACCGCGGTGGCGGCGAGCATGCAGATGAGCGGGCGGTGGCGTTTGCCGGCATTGGCCGTAAATGCCGAGAGCGGGGCATACAGGTAACGCTCGATATCGGCGGAAGTCGCCTGTCCGCCAAAGAACGTGGCCAGATAGTCGTTAATCTGGTCAAAGTGCTGGGCTAAAAAGCTGGTAAACGGACTGGACACGGGTTCTCGCATTCTTTCTTAGGTTGCACCGTTGCATTATGCAGACAACATATTGCCACATTGGGGCGTCGAGCGCGGCGGTTGAAGACGATTGAGTCTTGCGGCCGCAAACGCGGCAAGGGGCTCGGCTAGATAAGCCCAAAATGTTCGAGCGCGGTGACGACGCCGTCGTGGTCGAAGCTGTCGGTTACGTAGTCGGCCTTTTCCTTGAGGAAGTCCGGCGCGTTGCCCATGGCGATGCCAACATCGACCGCCTCCATGAGGGCGATGTCGTTGCTCGCGTCGCCAATGCCATATACGGTGCCGTGGTCTGGTCCCAGGGCGTCAAGCACAGCCTTGATTCCGGCCCGTTTGGTGCACTCGCGCGGCGAGATTTCTGTGACCTCGAGCTCGAGCTCGTTGAGGCAGAGCAGAGGTCCAAGCTCTTCATCTTGGGCGATGCGGTTGGCAAGTGGTGTGGACATAAGAATTTTATAGGCGTTGTAGTGCTCAAGTTGCGTGACGGCGTCGCCCACGGTGCGTGCGTATCCGTACGTCTCGGAGGCATCTGCACTCATGCGCACGACGCGATCGATGCCCTCAAAGCGAATGACCTCGCCCGATTGCTCGAGATAGGGGGCGAGGCGCTGTAACATGCCGGGGCTTATGGCAGCGTTTCGCACGACGCGCCCCTCGAGTTCGGCGTAACCGCCCGCGAGGCACACGACGCCTGCCCACGGCAGTTCGAGCAGCTTGGGATGGATGCAGCTGAGGGTGCGCCCCGTACAGATAAAAGCTTTGTTGCCGTTGGCGACAAACGTGCGAATTGCCTGTGCAACCGTCTCGTTGGGATAGGGGGAAAGATCTCGCTCGCCCTCGGGGAGCTCTTGGGCAAGTTTGGGATCTTGCCAGGCGAGCGTACCGTCGATGTCGAAGAAGCAGACATTGCCATACTTTTTGGCGCCATCGCCGGCATGAAAAGGCGAGGCGGCGAATGCAAAACCCGGTTCGAGTCCCATAATCTGATCAAAGGGTTCTTTGACGCGGGGTACCGAGATGCCGATGATTACCTGAGCGGTCTTGCCGGTGACGATGAGGCCTTTGGCACCCGCTGCGACAAAGGTCGCATTGTCCGCGACGATGGAGGGATCCACGACTTCGACGCGCAGACGCGTGGCGCAGTTGGTTGCGCCCACAATATTGCCAACGCCACCTAAAAGCTGAATTACCCGCTCAGCGAGGACGTGATCTTGATCGGATCGACTATTGACCTCGTCATTGGGAGATTGCTCTTTGGCAAAGCCGCTTCCCGTTAAATGATCGATTGCCGCGCGATTGGCGACATGATCCTCGCGGCCCGGCGTCTTAAGGTCATAGATCAAGATGAGTGCTCGAAAACTAACAAAAAAGATGAGGCTAACGGCAAGGCCGATACCGAGCGCCAAAAGGTAGGAGCCGGCATGCGTCCGCATGAGCGGAATAAAGTTGAAGGCTGCCATCTCCATGAGGCCGCCCGAGAAGATGCCGACGATGCCAAAGAGATTCATGGTTGTGGCAAGGCAAGACGATAAGACGGCGTAGAGAAAAAAGAGCCCGGGGTGGGTGAACATAAAGAGAAACTCGAGTGGCTCGGTAACGCCGCAAACCACCGAGGCGATGATGGCGGGAACAAGGATGGCCCTGAGGCCGGCGCGGCGCTCTGGTTTTGCGGTGGAGTAGAACGCGGCTGCGATGGCGGGAAGGCCAAAGAGCTTGACCCAGCCGGTGGCGGTAAAACCGGCCCACGGCGCAAGTTCATTAAGGGGGCGCGTGCTATGGGAGAGGATGGGGAGCAAGCTGCTCCACGTGGCGTAGATGCCGTCGTTAATGACCAGGTTGTCGTAGTAGATCGGCATGTAGAGCAGGTGGTGCAGCCCCATGGGCTCGAGCGCTCGCTCCAAAAGCACAAAGATGCCCACGCCAAAGGGGCCGACGCCCGCAAGTGCGTGGCGCAGTGTTTCGGTCACAGCGTATACGGAGGGCACGATGGCGGCCGAGATAGCGGCAAGGGCAAACACGGCAAAAAAGCTGATGAGGTAGACCAGCGAGGAGCCCGAGAAGGTGCCGAGCCAATCGGGAACCTTGACATCGTAGAAGCGGTCATGGATGGCGACGACGGTTGCCGACACCGCCAGCGGGCCGATAATGCCGGTGTCGAGCGTCTTGATGCCGTCGATGATGGTGATGCCGCTAGCGGAGGTCAAAGACGACGGGTACTTAAGTCCAAGGTTGTCTCCGCTCAGCTTGATGATCTCGCTCAAAAAGAAGCAATAGGCAAAATAGGCCACGAGCGCCTCGAGGCAACAACGTGCCGGTTGCTTTTGGGCAAGGCCGATGGGCAGCGCTACGGCAAAAAGGAGCGGAAGTCGTTTAAAGACCGTCCACGAGCCGCGCTGAATGATAGTCCAAAAAACGTACCAAGGGGTTCCGTATACGGCGAGGTCGCCGACGATATCCGCAGACGTTGCGAGGGCGGAGACGCCGACCATAAGGCCCGATATGGAAAACAACATGGCGGGCGCGAACATTGCCCCGCCAAAGCGTTGGATTTTTTGCAGCATGTTCTGCCTCCCGAATATCGAGGCGCGTTGCGCGTGGTGAAACGTTTAAACAATGGATTCATTGTAGAGGACCAGACGATTGTCATACCGGCAGTTTTGAGCGAAACCGGTTTGAGCGTGACAGAAACCGTCAACGGTTAAATCCTGTCGCTTTGCCGATAATCGGTTTAAACAACTTCAAGAAATGCTATCGTGCCTAGCCATACATATTCATTAGAGGTGAAGTCATGCCAAAAGCGATTTACGAAGGAATCTACCGCGAGATCCGTTCGCGCATCATTAACGGGACTTATGCGTTTCAGGAGATGCTGCCAACCGAAGCCGAGCTGACCGCGGAATTTGGCTGCACGCGCAATACCGTTCGACGCGCCTTGAGCATGCTGGCCGACCAGATGTTTGTGCAGCCTATACACGGCAAGGGCGTGCGCGTTATTTGGCTCAAGGGTGAAACCGACATGCTGGGCGCACTCGAGGAAGTCGAGTCGTTTGGCGAATTTGCAAAGCGCAACAATGCCGTTGCATCGACGGACGTTAAGTCTTTTGAGCATTTGATTTGCACCGAGCAACTCTCTCGTCGCCTGGGCTTTAAGGTGGGCGAGGAGTTGATTCGCGTGGTGCGTGTCCGAAGCCTCAACGGCAACGCGCGCCAAGTGGACCATGGTTACTTTTTGGAGTCAATCGCCAAGGGCCTGACGCCCGAGATCGCCGCAAAGTCAATTTACGACTATCTGGAGCACAAACGCGGCGTCAAGGTGATGGCGAGTCGCCGTACAGTGAGCGTCGAGCTTGCCAACGATGAGGACTGCAGCTATCTTGACCTCGGCAAATACAACTGCGTTGCCGTCATGGAGAGCCAGTCGTACACCTCGGACGGCATCTTGTTCGAGGTCACGCATGCCCGCACGCATCCCGAGATCTTCCACTACCGCGTCAACTCCAAGCGATAGCCGGCTAGCTTGCAGCCTGACGAGACTCATGCCCTCAAAGCGAAAGCGCCCGGTCAAACCGACGATGCATCGGCTTGACCGGGCGTTTTCTCT
The DNA here is from genome assembly GCA_019414605.1 of Collinsella sp. Lineage (GTDB taxonomy): Bacteria > Actinomycetota > Coriobacteriia > Coriobacteriales > Coriobacteriaceae > Collinsella. Next base: position 7,409 of record DXLS01000007.1, on the reverse strand, counting down.
GCATTTGATAACAAATAATTGTTTATACAAAACTTGTCAAGTATCAAGTTGAAATTACCGTTCACCGAAGTTTTTCTACCGCTCTAGTAATACTTGTTCAAACAAGTAGCCAAATAGCGTATCGTACAAATCAGCAAAAGGGGCAAAGTCCCCGAGCCAATCTCCGAAGGCGGCGGCAAAGGGTGCCGCCACGGTGTGAAAGGGTGGATTGTAATGAAGAACGAAATGAGCAGAAGGCAGTTCCTGGGCTTTGCTGGTTCCGCGGCTGCGGTTCTTGGTCTGGGTCTCGTGGGCTGCGGTGGCTCCGCCGGCTCCGGCTCCTCTGCTTCTGGTGACGCTGCCGAGGTCTACTTCCTCCAATTCAAGCCCGAGGTCGACAAGGAGTGGAAGGAGATCGCCAAGGCGTACAAGGAGGAGAAGGGCGTCGAGGTCAAGATCGTGACCGCCGCCTCCAACACCTACGAGGAGAAGCTCAAGTCCGAGATGTCCAAGAGCTCCGCTCCGACCCTGTTCCAGGTCAACGGCCCCACCGGTCTTAAGAACTGGAAGGATTACTGCGCCGACCTGTCCGATGCCAAGCTCCGCGGTGAGCTCATTGACGACTCCCTGGCTCTGCAGTCCGATGGCAAGGATCTGGGTATCGACTGGGTCCAGGAGAGCTACGGCATCATCTACAACAAGCAGCTGCTCGAGAAGGCTGGCTACAAGGCCGAGGACATCAACTCCTTCGACAAGCTGAAGGCTTGTGCTGACGACATCCAGGCCCGCAAGGACGAGCTTGGCGTTGAGGGTGCCTTCACTTCTGCCGGCATGGATGACTCCTCCAGCTGGCGCTACACCACCCACCTCGCCAACCTCCCGCTCTACTACGAGTTCGAGAAGGAGCACAACCAGGAGGACGACGAGATCAAGGGCGAGTATCTCGACAACTTCAAGCAGATTTTCGACCTGTACATCACCGACTCCACCTGCGATCCTTCGCAGCTTGCCTCCAAGACCGGCGACGACGCCACCAACGAGTTCGCAACCGGCAAGGCCGTCTTCTATCAGAACGGCTCTTGGGCATACGCTGACCTCACCAAGGCCGGTATGACCGACGACCAGCTCGGCATGCTGCCGATCTACATCGGCGTCGACGGCGAGGAGAACCAGGGCCTGTGCTCCGGCGGCGAGAACTACTGGTGCGTGAGCTCCCAGGCTTCCGAGGATGCCCAGAAGGCCACCGAGGACTTCATGTACTGGTGCGTCACCGCTGACACCCCGACCAGCATCATCGCCGACAAGATGGGTCTGACCGCTCCGTTCAAGAGCGCCAAGGAGACCACCAACGTCTTCTCGCAGCAGGCCGTTGCCATGGCCAAGGACGGCAAGAAGACCGTCGCTTGGGACTTCGTCTACATCCCCTCCGAGGAGTGGAAGAAGAACCTCAAGCAGGCTCTCATTGCTTATGCTGCCGACAACACCAAGTGGGACGGCGTCAAGAACGCCTTCGTCGATGGCTGGAAGACCGAGAAGGCTGCTTCCGAGTAAGCAGTTGCTGCCCAAGCTATCTGATTAGCGACAGGGGGCGGGCAGACGTAGGTTTGCCCGCCCCCTGCATATTGAAAGGACCCTTCTATGGGCAAAGCACTCAAGCGCTGGTGGCCGCTCTTTATGCTGCCCACGTGCCTGGCGTTTATGATCGGGTTCGTGATCCCTTTTATCCAGGGCTTCTATCTCTCGTTCTGCCAGTTTATTACTATTAACAACGCGCACTTTGTCGGTATCGCGAACTACGTGCGCGCGCTGTCCGATCCGCAGTTTGCCACGTCGTTCTTCTTTACTGTGGCGTTTGCCTTCCTGTCGACGGTGCTCATCAACGTGATCGCCCTGGCAATTGCGCAGGCGCTCACCCGCAAGGCGCTCAAAGGCACCAACATCTTCCGTACGATTTTCTTTATGCCTAACCTGATCGGCGGCATCGTGCTGGGCTACATCTGGCAGATTCTGATCAACTGCCTGCTCTCCAACGTGGGCGCCCAGCTCATTGCCCTTAACTCCGCTGCCGGCTTCTGGGGCCTTATCATCCTGACCCTGTGGCAGCAGGTCGGCTACATGATGATCATCTACATCGCTGGTCTGCAGTCCATTCCGTCCGACTACATCGAGGCCGCCAAGGTCGACGGTGCCACGGCATGGCAGACGTTTTGGAAGGTTAAGATCCCTAACCTGATGCCGACCATCACCATTTGCCTGTTCCTGTCCATCACCAACGGCTTTAAGCTGTTCGACCAGAACCTCGCCCTTACCGGCGGCGCCCCCGCGCACTCCACCGAGATGCTCGCCCTGAACATCTACAACACGTTCTATTCGCGTGCTGGCATCGCATGGCAGGGCATCGGTCAGGCCAAGGCAGTTATCTTCTGCATCCTGGTTGTCGCTATTTCTATGATCCAGCTTAAGGCCACGAGGTCCAAGGAGGTGCAGCAGTAATGAAACGCGATAAGGCTATTAACCGCGCGCTCTCGATCTTCTTTACGATCCTGTCGCTCGCATGGATCTACCCCGTGTTCATGATTGCGCTCAATTCCTTTAAGAAGGGGACCGCAATCAGCACCACCACGGCGTTCGATCTGCTCACGCCCGAGACGTTCAACGGCCTCGCAAACTACGTGCACGCTCTTAACGAGCAGGGCTTTGCCTCGGCGTTTATGTACTCGCTCATCATCACAGTCACGTCGGTCGTGCTGATTCTGGTGTGCTGCTCCATGTGCGCTTGGTACGTGGTTCGTGTCAACAACAAGATCTCGAACTTCTTCTATTACCTGTTCGTGTTCTCGATGGTCGTACCGTTCCAGATGCTCATGTTCACGCTGTCCAATTTGGCGGACCGCATCGGCTTTAATACGCCGTTCAACATCTGCTTTATCTATCTGGGCTTTGGCGCGGGCCTGGCGGTCTTTATGTTCGCCGGCTTTGTAAAGAACATCCCGCTCGAGATCGAGGAGGCGGCCATGATTGACGGCTGCAACCCGGTTCAGGTGTTCTTTAAGATCGTCCTTCCCATTATGAAGCCCACCTATCTTTCGGTCGGCATCCTCGAGACCATGTGGGTCTGGAACGACTACCTGCTGCCCTACCTTACGCTCGACTCCACCAAGTACAAGACCATTCCTATCTTGATCCAGTACTTCCGCGGCGGCTACGGCCACGTCGAGCTCGGCCCCATGATGGCTTGCATCATGATGGTCGTTGTCCCCATCGTCATCATGTACATCCTCTGCCAGAAGTACATCATCGACGGCGTGGTGGCAGGTGCCGTCAAGGGCTGATGCCGTAACTGTTTTGCAAGTTTCTGCGGCGCCCCTCAGCGCGGCGCCGCACATCGAAAGGTAAAGACATGGCCGAGATCGTTCTCAAACATGTTCAGAAGGTGTATCCCAACACCGAGTCCAAAAAGAAGGGCTTCTTTGGCAAAAAGAAGAAGACCGAGGAGAAGAAGCATAACCTTAAGGTTACCGAGGACGGTGTGCTCGCTGTAGAGGACTTCAACCTCACCGTTCACGACCAGGAGTTCGTCGTCCTCGTTGGCCCGTCTGGCTGCGGTAAGTCCACGACGATGCGCATGGTCGCCGGCCTGGAGGACATTACCTCGGGCGACGTGCTCATCGACGGCAAGCGCGTCAACGACGTGGCGCCCAAGGACCGCGACATCGCCATGGTGTTCCAGAGCTATGCTCTGTACCCCAACATGACGGTGTACGAGAACATGGCGTTTACGCTTGAGCTCAAGAAGGTCCCCAAAGACGAGATCGACCGCAAGGTTCGCTCCGCTGCCGAGATCTTGGGTATCACCGAGTACCTCGACCGCAAGCCCAAGGCGCTTTCGGGCGGCCAGCGCCAGCGTGTCGCTATCGGCCGCGCCATCGTGCGTGATCCTAAGGTCTTCCTGATGGACGAGCCGCTGTCCAACCTGGACGCCAAGCTGCGTAACCAGATGCGTGCCGAGCTCATCAAGCTGCGCCACGAGATCAAGGGCACGTTCATCTATGTTACTCACGACCAGACCGAGGCCATGACTCTCGGCGACCGTATCGTGGTCATGAAGGACGGCGTTGTCCAGCAGATCGCCACGCCGCAGGAGGTCTTCAACCATCCCGCGAACATCTTCGTCGCCGGCTTCATCGGCGTGCCGCAGATGAACTTCTTCGATGCCCAGCTGGTGCGCTCGGGCGACGGCTTTACCGTCAAGACCGACGACATGAATGTCGCGCTGGCCCCCGAGACCTGCGCTCAGCTCGCCCTTAATTGGGACGGCGGCGACGTGAAGGAGATCACGGCCGGCGTACGTCCCGAGCAGATTCTGCTTGCCGAAAAGGGCGAGGAGGGTGCGCTTCAGGGCACCATCGAGGTGACCGAGCTCATGGGCTCGACCGAGCATGTCCACGTGACCGCTCCCGATGGCCAGTTTGTCCTGATCATTCCCGTTGTCGACCTTGAGGCCAAGGGTGCGCTCAAGGCGGGCGACCCCATCTGGTTCAAGTTCGAGAAGAACGCGACCCATCTCTTCGATAAGGTGTCTGGCAAGAACCTTATCTAGGCCCGGTGCATCCAGGCCCTCCCTTTGGGCGACTGCGGTATTGCCATCCTTTTGCCGCGGTCACATATAAGGCTCCCCTCCCGTCCACTGGGCGAGAGGGGAGCCTTTCTTTGTGTCAGGGTTGTCCATCTGTTAGCTTATCTTGATCTGTAACAGGAGGAGGGCCAAATTGGGCCTAGATGTTACAGATTGAGACAGTGTCGAGCTGTCTGTCCTTTCATCTCGATCTGTAACAGGTAGACTCAATTTTGTCGGCTAGATGTTACAGACCGAGATTTTTTGGTCGAGGCAGGCCATGGGCCGGCGTATGGGCACAAAAAACGGAGCCGCGTTGCCGCGACTCCGTTTTCAAGGGGATGGGTAAGGGAAGCGAATTAGCTCAGGTGCCAGATCTCGTCGTTGTACTGGGAGATCGTGCGGTCGGACGAGAAGGTGCCGGCGTTGGCGATGTTGATCAGCGCCTTGCGCGTCCAGGCATCCTGGTCCTCGTAGTCGGCCAGCACGCGCTCCTTGGTCTGGATGTACTCCTCAATGTCGAGCAGGGCCATAAACCAGTCCTTGCCCTTGATGTCGTCGTGCAGGCGCTGCAGACGCTCGGCGTTGCCGGTCGCCATAAAGGCAGGGTTGGTGATGAAGTCCACCAGCAGTTTAATGCCGGGCTTGCGGTAGAGCGCGCCGGCGTTGTAGGTGCCGTCAGCGTAGAGCTTCTCGACCTGTTTGGACGAGGCACCAAAGGTGTAGATGTTCTCGTCGCCCACGAGCTCGGCAATCTCCACGTTGGCACCGTCGAGCGTGCACAGGGTCAGGGCGCCGTTGAGCATGAACTTCATGTTAGAGGTGCCGCTCGCCTCCTTGGAGGCCAAGCTGATCTGCTCGGAGATATCGGCGGCGGGGATCACACGCTCGGCAGCAGTGACGTTGTAGTTCTCGATCATGACAACCTGCAGGTGGGGGGCCACATCGGGATCGTTTGCGATCCACTGCGACAGCGTCAGAATCAGATGGATGATGTCCTGGGCGATGGTGTAGGCAGGCGCTGCCTTGCCGCCAAAGATGATGGTGACGGGATGCTTAGGTCTGTTGCCGTTCTTGATGTCGAGATACTTCCAGATGATGTAGAGCGCGAGCATCTGCTGGCGCTTGTACTCGTGGATGCGCTTGACCTGGACGTCGATGATGGCGTTGGAGGGAATGGTCACGCCCTGCTCGAGCGCCATGAACTGGCGCATGATGGTCTTGGCCTCGGCCTTGGTGGCGGCCAGGCGCTCAAGAACATCCTTGTCGTTAGCGAATTCGGCGAGCTTGCTCAGGTCGCCGGTGCTGCGCCAATCGGTGCCGATCACATCGTCGAGCAGGCTGGCAAGCGCAGGGTTGGCTCCCTGGATCCAACGGCGGAAGGTGATGCCGTTGGTCTTGTTGGAGAACTTCTCGGGATAGATCTCGTAGAACGGGTGAAGCTCGGTGTCCTCCAGAATCTTGGTGTGGAGTGCGGCGACGCCATTGATGGAGAAGCCAAAGTGAATGTCCACGTGGGCCATGTGGACGGTGTCGTGCTCGTCGATAATGGCGACGCGCGGGTCGTCGTGCTCGGCCTTGGCAACCTCGTCGAGCCTGACGATGATGTCGGCGATGGTGGGCGAGACCTTCTGCAGGCTGGCGAGCGGCCACTTCTCGAGCGCCTCGGCAAGGATCGTGTGGTTGGTGTAGGCGACCATGGAGCGCACGATGGCAACGGCCTCGTCAAACTCGATGTCGTGCTCGGTGGTGAGCAGGCGGATGAGCTCGGGAATGACCATGGTGGGGTGCGTGTCGTTGATCTGGACCACGGCGTAGTCGGCCAGATCGTGCAGGTTGCTGCCGCGCTCGACGGCCTCGTCGATCAGGAGCTGGGCGGCGTTGCTCACCATGAAGTACTCCTGGTAGATGCGAAGCAGGCGGCCCTGCTCATCGGAATCATCCGGATAGAGGAACAAGGTGAGGTTCTTGGCGATCTTCGTCTTGTCGAAGTCGATGGAGCTGCCGGGGACCAGGCCGTCGTCGACACTTGCCAGGTCAAACAGACGCAGGCGGTTCTTGGTGGGCTGGTCGTAACCGGGCACATCGATGTTGACGAGCTTGGAGGTAACGGCAAAATCGCCAAACTCGACGGTGTAGGAGCGGTCGTCATCGATCAGGATGTCCTGCTCGCTAAGCCACTCGTCGGGGACGGCCTTTTGCTGGTTGTCGGTAAAACGCTGACGGAACAGACCGTAATGGTAATTGAGGCCCACACCGTCGCCGGTAAGGCCCAGCGTGGCAATGGAATCCAGGAAGCACGCGGCCAGACGGCCCAGGCCGCCGTTGCCCAGCGACGGTTCGACCTCAAACTCCTCAATCTTGTTGAGGTCGTGGCCGGCAGCGGTGAGCTGGTCTTTAACCTCGGCATAGATGCCAAGGTCGATCATGTTGTTGATCAGCAGTTTTCCAATCAAAAACTCAGCAGAGATGTAGTAGAGCTTTTTCTTGCCATTGTTGAGTGGGCAGGCAGCAGAGCGCTCCTGCACGAGCTTGACCAGCAGTTTGTAAATGCGGCGGTCATCGAGTTGCTCGAGCGAAGTTCCAAAGGACTGCTCGGCAAGATCCGCAAGATTGATACAGGGCATGTTTCCTCCTGTGGCGAGTTGACGACATGTCAGAAATTCAAAAGAAGCCCGCGCGAGGGGATTGGAGTGGCCTCGCGCGGGAAAAGCGGTCGCGTCCGCACGGTGGGGTGGGGTCGGGCGCGGTGGCTCCTATTGGGGAAGCTCGATTTCGGCTTCCGATGGGATGCGGAAGTAGGTCTCGGTCCAGC
>DXLS01000069.1:0-62108 GCA_019414605.1 Collinsella sp. | reverse complement strand
GCATGGGGGCACCGGCCTCCACAGCCTCCCCACCTGCGGAAACGGGGCGGCGGCCAGGTGCCGGGGGCTATTTCCGCGTTGCGCTAGCTGCGGAAACGCGGGGCCCGTTCAGGCTGTTGCGTTGAGATTGAAAATCAACCCCACAAAGGTGCCTGTGAACTGCCTCCCATTTCTTGGACATCGGGAAATGGGAGGTTTTCCATGAGTATAGACCTCAGGGTGAAGCACGACCTGGAGTCCAGGAGGCGGGCCGTCGAGCTCTTCGACGCCGGCGTCGGCTGCAAGCCGGCGGCCGAGGCCCTGTCCGTCCCCCGCGAGACCGTGAGAGAATGGCAGTGGGTATACCGGGCGTTCGGAAGCGAGGCGCTGCTGTCCATGGGCGGGAAACAATCCAGGTACACATTCGAGCAGAGGGTCGCCGCGGCGTCGGCCGTGGTCGACGGCGGGATGGCGAAGACCGACGCCATGGCCGAGTTCGGGATCAGGTCGAAGTCCCCGCTGGAGCGCTGGTGCAGGCTCTACCGCGAGGGCGGCGCCGAGGCGCTGCGGCCCGGCCCGAAGGGCAGGCCGAGGGGGTCGAGGTCGAAACCCCGGGCCCGCACCCGCGAGCAGGAGCTCGAGGAGCGCTGCCGCAGGCTCGAGGCTGAGGTCGCCTAGCTAAAAAAATTGCGCGCCCTGGTCGAGCGGGACGGGCTCTGACCAGGGCGGCGGCCGAGGCGGTGAGGGTGCTGAGGGCGGAGGGGCACTCCCTGCGCCACCTGCTGGAGTGCTCGGGGCTCAGGAGGTCGACCTACTACTACGCGCTGGCGCACCCGCGGAGGCCGACCAGGCCCGAGCTGCGCGACGCCGCGGCCGAGATATTCTCGCGCACCGCCAACGGCTGCGGGCACCGGCAGATAGCCATGTGCCTGCGCGCCGAGCTGGGCGCGGTCGTGGCCGACGAGACCGTGCTCAAGATGATGCGCGAGATGGGCATCCGGTGCGGGATACGCCGCCGGGGCTCCCGCCGCCGGTACAGCTCCTACAGGGGGCTCGTGGGGAGCACGTTCGAGAACGTCATCGCGAGGGACTTCGGCGCCGACGGGCCGTGGCAGAAGCTCGGCACCGACGTCACCGAGTTCAAGGTCGCCGGCGCCAAGGCCTACTGGGCCCCGGTGCTCGACTTCTGCACGAAGGAGATCGTGGCGAGCGACATATCGACCTCGCCGGACCTCGCCCAGCAGCACAGGATGCTCGACCGGCTCCTCGAGGCCCTGCCAGACGGGGCGGCGCCGACCATGCACTCGGACATGGGCTGGCAGTACCAGCACGAGTCCTACGCCTCCAGGCTGGAGGGGGCGGGCATCACCCAAAGCATGTCACGCAAGGGGAACTGCATCGACAACGCCGCCACCGAGCAGCTCTTCGGCCACGTGAAGGACGAGTTCTACCGCGGCAGGGAGTGGGGCAGCTTCGGGGACTTCAAGCGCGACCTGGAGGAGTACATAGCCCATTGGAACACGCGGCGCAGGCAGGTAAGATTGAAGGGCCTGACGCCGGAGGAGTTCCGGAACCAGGCCCTTGCGGCGTAGTCGCTATTTATTCAGTCCAAGTTTCGGGGCGCAGTTCACAGGCACCTTTGTGGTGGTGAGGTGCTAGGGGAGGAGCTTCATGGCGGCGTCGTGGGCGGCGTGTTCGTAGGTGTCGTCGAGGGACTTGAGCGGCAGCAGGGCTGTGGCCTGCGCATCGCCGCGGCGCTCGAGGGCGTGGGTAATGAGCCAGTCGGCGAGTTCGGGATTCTTGGGTAGCGCCGGTCCGTGCAGGTACGTGCCGATGACGCCCTTGTAGATCAGACCCTCAAAGCCGTCTTCGCCGTTGTTGCCGGTGCCCGTGACGACGGACGTTCCGAGTGGCGTGGCATCTGCGTCGAGCAGAGTGCGGCCGCCGTGGTTCTCGAATCCTACAAAGGGCTCGGGTGCCAGGTCGGTCTTGACGGCGACGTTGCCGATCAGGCGGTCGGAGCCGCGTACGGTTTCGGCAGCAATGACCCCCAGACCCTCAATGCGATCCTCGCCCATATAGTACGAACGGCCGAGCAGCTGATAGCTGCCACAGATGGCGAGCAGCGAGCCGCCATCTTCAACATAGGATGCGACCTTGTCTTTTTGGGCGAGCAGCTCGTGTGCCACGGCTAGCTGGTCGCGGTCGGAGCCGCCACCCATCATGACGATATCGGCATCGGTGAGATCGAGTGACTCGCCCATACGGACCTCGTCCACGCGAACGGGGATGCCGCGCCAGGCGCAGCGACGCTCGAGGGCGATAACGTTGCCGCCGTCGCCGTAGAGGTTGAGGGCATCGGGGTACAGGTAGACGATGCGCAGCGGGCGCGAAAGCTCGACTGGCGCGATGCCGACGGGGGCGGCACTGCCATCGGCACACGTTGCAGCGCGGGCAGCAACCGTGGCTGCATCGGCACCCTTCAGCCCATCGAGTTTTTTGACCAGCGGCGGGAAGGCCGTGTAGTTGGCGACGGCATAGAAAGTGTCGCCTGCGGCTTCATCCGCAACGGCGCCAATTGCCTGCGCGACGTCCGAGATAATCGCGGCATCGATGCCGGCGTACTTGAGGCGTACCTGCATGTCGTGCGCACGCGTGCCTCCGGCAAAGGCGACAAGACCCGGTGTGTCGGCGATGCGCTCGAAGTCGACGTCGTAGATCCACGAGACATCGTGGCCGTCGGCGTCGTTGTCGTTCAGGAAGAAGGCGCAGAGCCTGCCGCCTGCCGTTTTAATGGACTGGATCTGGCGATCGAAGCCCACGGGATTTTTGGCCAGGTTTGCCTCGACGGTACGGCCGGCGATCTCCCAGCGGCCCATACGTCCGCCGGCGGGGACGTAGGCATCGAGCGTAGGCTGTAGAAACGCCGTGTCCACGCCCAACTCGCGTGCGGCAAAGAAGGCGGCGGCAACGTTATAGACCATGTACAGACCGTTGTAGCGTGTGGCGATGTGTACGGCAGCCGCGTCGGGCGCAGATCCAAAGACCAGGTCGAAGCCGTAGCCGTCGCAGCCGAGCTTCACGCCCGTCACACGGCGGACCAGTGCGGGGCGTGCCCAACCGCACGAGGGGCAATGGTATGCGCCAAGCTGGCCGTATTGCACGTAGTCGTACTCCAACGGGGCGTTGCACTGCGAGCAAAAGCGCGAGTCGCTAATGCGGTCGGACTCGGTGTCGGTGGCGCCGTCGATGCCAAAGGCAATACTCGCATTGGGAACGCGCGCGGCAATCGAGGCGCACAGCGGGTCGTCGGCGTTGTAGATGAGCGTCGTTGCCGGCGAAAGCTCCAACGCGTGGGCGATGACCTCCTGGGTGTGATCGATCTCGCCATAGCGATCTAGCTGGTCGCGGAACAGGTTGAGCAGCACAAAGTACGTCGGCTTGAGCTTGGGCAGAACGCGTACGGTGTAAAGCTCATCGCACTCAAAAACGCCCACGCGCTTGCCGCTGCTGGTGTGTTTAAGGTCGCCGCGGGCCTCGAGCAGAGCACCTACCACACCAGGCTCCATATTGTTGCCGGCACGGTTGCACACCACGGCAGCACCGCTGGCAGCAACGGCGTCGGCGATGAGGTTGGAAGTGGTGGTCTTGCCATTAGTACCCGTAATCACCACGCTGCGGTCGACAAGGCCAGCGAGGTCGCTCAGCAACTCGGGGTCGATCTTCATGGCGATGCGGCCGGGGAGTACGCCGCCCTGGCGCTTAAGGACGGAGCGCAGCCCCCAGCGAGCGATATCGCTCGAGGTGCAGGCAAGAGATGAGCGGAGGTTCATGAAACCGTTCCTAACGTAAACGACATGGTCGGGTCGAGTGCGTCACTAAAATCCGTAGCGGCGCGCAAATTCCTGGGCAAGCTGCGATACATCTTCGCAGGCGTTGGCCCAGGGGGCAAAGTCGGGAGTGTCCGAGATAATACCGTCCGCTTCCCAAACGGCCTGGTGCGAAAGATCCCAGGGATCGTGTGGCTCGGGCCGGCAGGGAAGGTACGGTGTCTGGTACATGGGGTTCAGTAAGAAGAACGCGCCACCCTCGCAGCGGTTGGCGAACTCACGCAGCGCGCGTGTCGCCGGGCGCATCTTGTTTGTTTTGAACAGCAGAATCGTGCGGGCGAGCAGATACCAAGGAGAGTTCTCGAGGGCATCGGCCCCCATCTGCTCCTCGAGCTGGTGGGCCAGGGCAAAAAAGCCGTCCTCGTCTTCCAAGCGAGCGAGGGCGAGTAACACGGTGCCTGCCGCTCGGGTGGGATAGCCTTCCGCCTTAAGAACACGGCGAGAATAGTTGACGGCAGCACGGTAGCGGGCGCTCGCCATGCACAGCTGCGAGATGGCCTCGAGTGTGTGAAGCCACCCGATAAGCGCCGGCTCGCTCACGGTGAGCTCTGCCGCCGTCACGCCGTCCGTCAAAACTTTGTTGGCCCAGTAGTGCGGGGCCTCCATATCGAACCCGGGCACGCTTTGCTGCAGGTAATCGGCCGTGGTTGCCTCGAGCTTCATCAGGTCGCCCAGGCAGGCGTCAACGGGTGTGTCGGCCAGGATGATGGCGAGCAGCTGCGCGTCGACGGTCAGTGCGTCGACGCGGACAATCTTGAGCAGCTCATCGCGCATGTCGTCGAACAGGCGATTGCGCGTCTGCTCAAACTCCTCGTCGCTGCCCATATCTTCGATGCGATGGAGCTCGTCGAGCAGGTGGCGATGAACACCGGCATAGGACAGCAGCGCCTGGGCATGCTCGGACTGCGCGTACTTTTGGGGATTCGCACTAATGTCGTTATGGACAAGCTCGCGTGCTGCATCGGTGAGCTCGGGGTGCGACGCAACGTAGGCGCGCTCCAGGTAGGCGGGGATGTAGACGCTCGGATCCATTAGAGGTCTCCTCCCTTAAACGGCAAACCCTGCTCGGCCGCCCGCAGTATGCGCTCATCGATTTGGGAACGCACGATATCGTTGGTGGCGACCCAGGCGGCAAAGCTGGCGTTGTCGGGGGCGCCCAGGCCCTCCTGCAGTACCGGCGTCGCCTCGGATAGCGCAAGGACAAGCTCGTCGGTGGAGCCCGCACCCACGTTGACGCGGGCATAGACGCCATCGGGAAACTCGGTTTGGAAGTAGAGCGCCTCGGCCGCGTGCGGACACGAGCGTGCAAGGATACGCAGGTAGTGCTCGGCGCCCTCGTAGTCCAGCTCGCGCCAGGCTGCGCTCATCAGTGCGATGAGCGTCCACGGGTCCAAGTCGCGCTCTGCATCCTTGGGACGGCGGCGCAGCGGGGTATTCGCGAGGTACGGCACGGAGTGTGCGGAGCGAAAGCGCTTGAGCTCCTCGGCGGGGTATTCGAGCTTTGCCATGGCGAGCATCGCGGTGTGGCGGACACCAGCGGGGTCGTTGGGCGCAAAGTCCAAGCTGCGATTTGCGGCTTCGAGCGACATGCGATAGCGGCCGCTAATGAGGGCGCGCGATGCCAAGGCGGCAAGCCAGCGCAGATAGGGGCGGCGCATAAGGTCGCCTGCGGCCTCGCGCTCGTAGGGGTCCTGAGCCGAGGCGATCTTGAGCGCCAGATCGTGCTCCACCTCGTCGCACTTGGACACCAGGTACTGTACGTATTCCTCGTTGGATTCTGCGGTGAGGGCCGTCAGCATGCGCTGGGCATCCCAGTTGGCCGGATCGAGTGCGGCAGCCTCGCGGAGCATGTTCTCGGCAGCTGCCTCTTCCTGCTCTGCCTGGGCATCGTCAGGGATAAAGGGAATGCGGTAGTCGACGGCTTCGACCACCTTGGCAATGAGGTGCCCGGCGCGGTCACGGTCGTGCACGATGAGTGGTGCGGGGTTGCGGGTGAATTGTTCCATCAGACGCTCTACGGCGGCAGCGTCGGTGAGCGGGATATTGTCGCGGCGCAAGGCCTCAAGAACGAGGCGATGGCAATCCTCTTGAATGGGATCGAATGCCATGGGGCCTCCTTTGCTGCGGTTAGGGTTCAAATGTCTCTATATAAGGTTCTAGTTTACCCGCATGTGGCACACCGGGGGTGCCGCACTTGGACGTGCACCTTTGCACCACGAAGACGGATGTCGCACAAATGTCGGCACCTTGGACGACTGAGTGGTATCACGGTGCCGCAAACGGTCGATTTTTGGCGGCGAACGGGGCGCATTTTGGAGGGGCACAGTCCTGCCCGGGATATGTGGTCAACCTTGATAAAACGTTTGCCCAGCTTGGGAGTATGGATGCCGCACAAGGGTCTTCAGGGATAGAAAAAACGTTTCATCATTGTTGGCTTTAGGTGAATAACTGACCAACCAGAACGGTAAAATAGTGCTTGTCTGAGCGTTGAGACGTTTAGACATCGCGCATTGTCATCGCCGGCAACGCGCAAACCGGTCCTAACGGAGCCAATTGGGTGCTCCGTTATATACGCAAGTCTAAGAGGGGCTTGTTTAGGAGGCACAGTATGGGACGTTTTACCAATCCTCGCGATCTGTACTTTGGTGAGGGCGCTCGCCACGAGGTGAAGAACCTCAAGGGCAAGAAGGCCATCATCGTTTCTGGCGGCAGCTCTATGCGCCGCGGCGGGTTCCTGCAGGACGTCGAGAACGACCTTAAGGAAGGCGGCTTCGAGGTCAAGCTGTTCGAGGGCGTCGAGTCCGACCCGTCCATCGAGACGGTCATGAAGGGCGCCGAGGCCATGCGCGAGTTCGAGCCCGACTGGATTATCGCCATCGGCGGCGGCTCGCCCATCGATGCCGCTAAGGCCATGTGGGTCTTCTACGAGTATCCCGAGGAGTCCTTCGATAACATCATCCAGCCGTTCAGCTTCCCCGAGCTGCGTCAGAAGGCTCACTTCTGCGCCATCTCCTCTACCTCCGGTACCGCTACCGAGGTCACTGCCTTCTCCGTCATCACCGACTACGCCAAGGGCATCAAGTACCCGCTGGCCGACTTCAACATCACCCCTGATGTCGCCATCGTCGACCCCGAGCTCACCTACACCATGCCCGCCAAGCTGTGCGCTCACACCGGCATGGATGCCCTGACCCACTGCATGGAGGCCTACGTTTCCACCTGCGCCTCTATGTTCACCGACGCCAACGCTCTGCACGGCATCCGCGAGATCGTCGAGTGGCTGCCCAAGTCCTATGCTGGCGACCATGAGGCCCGTCAGCACATGCACGAGGCTCAGTGCATCGCCGGTATCGCCTTCTCCTCGGGCCTGCTCGGCATCGTTCACTCCATGGCTCACAAGACCGGTGCTGCCTTCGAGAACGGCCACATCATCCACGGTGCTGCTAACGCCATGTACCTGGGCAAGGTTATCCAGTGGAACTCCAAGGATCCCCGTGCTGCCGAGCGTTACGCTTACGTGGCCAAGGAAATCCTGCACCTTCCCGGCGAGACCAACGAGGAGCTCATCGCTGCACTCGTCCAGAAGATTCGCGACCTCAACGACCAGCTCAACATTCCGCAGTCCATCAAGGATTACGCGAATGGTGGCGTGAAGGTCGACGCCGAGAACCCGCAGATGGTTTCCGAGGAGGAGTTCCTCGCCAAGCTGCCCGAGATCGCCGCGAACGCCGAGCAGGACGCCTGCACGCCCGAGAACCCGCGTGAGACCAAGGCTGCCGACTTCGAGAAGATCCTCAAGGCCTGCTACTACGACACCGACATCGATTTCTAATCGACTCTTGTTATCGTAATGAGGGGCTCCGCACGTATCTGTACGGAGCCCCTTTCTTTTTTCTTTTAGAGAATGGGATAGTTATGGCTGCAATTTTCAATAGCCCCAGCAAGTACATCCAGGGTCCGGACGAGCTCGCCAAGCTCGGCTCCTATGTCGAGCCGCTCGGCGCTAAGGCCCTCGTCATCGTGACGCCTTCGGGCAAGAAGCGCGTCGGCGCCAAGATCGAGGGCGGCTTTGCCGAGGCCAAGGCCGAGCTGCTGTTTGAGGACTTTAACGGCGAGTGCTCCAAGGGCGAGGTCGATCGCCTGGTTGCGCTCGCTCGCGACAACGGTTGCGACATCATCGTCGGCGTCGGTGGCGGCAAGATCCTCGACACCGCGAAGGCCGTCGCCTATTACCTGGAGTCCCCGGTTATCATTTGCCCCACCATTGCTTCGACCGATGCCCCGTGTTCGGCGCTTTCGGTGCTCTATACCGATGACGGCCAGTTCGACAAATACCTCTTCCTTAAGGCAAACCCCAATATCGTCCTTATGGATACGACGGTTATCGCGGCGAGCCCGGTGCGCCTGACGGTTTCCGGTATGGGCGATGCGCTCGCAACCTATTTCGAGGCTCAGGCGACGCACGATGCCGACGGCGGCACCTGCGCCGGCGGCAAGGGCGGAATGGCCGGTCTGGCGCTCGCCAAGCTCTGCTACGAGACGCTTATGGCCGATGGCGTCAAGGCCAAGGTCGCGCTGGAGAAGGGCGCGCTCACGCCTGCCGTCGAGCACATCATTGAGGCCAATACGCTGCTTTCGGGCATTGGCTTTGAGAGCTCGGGCCTTGCTGCTGCTCATGCCATCCACAATGGTCTGACGATGCTGCCCGAGTGCCACGGCATGTATCACGGCGAGAAGGTCGCCTTTGGCACCATCGTCCAGCTGGTACTCGAGGATGCTCCGACTGAGAAACTCGAGGAAGTCTTGGGCTTCTGCATTGAGCTGGGCCTACCGGTCACGATGAAGGAACTTGGCGTTGCCGAGCTTACGCGCGAGAAGGCCATGATTGTTGCCGAGGCCGCGTGCGCGCCCGAGGACACCATGTGCAACATGCCGTTTGAGGTGACGCCCGAGATGGTCGCAAACGCCATCCTGGGTGCCGACGCACTGGGCCACTACTATCTCATGGATGAGTAAATCAAGCTAAGGAAGGGGCAAAGCCAACAGATGGCTTTGCCCCTTTTTTGCTATGGTGCAAAGGGGTCAGGTTGCTTTGCACCAATTGTTGTTGATGAAAGGGCGGATTCTCGTATGGCGCTTCCCATGGTTTATGGCGGTCCCGGTCGGTATGTTCAGGGGCCGGGTGAGCTCTCGCGTCAGGGCAGGTATTTGTCATGGTTGGGTTGCGCTGCCTATGTCCTGTTTGACCAGGGCACCGAGGATCGGCTGTGCAGGCAGATCGTCGATGGATTTCTGGACGAAGATCTAAGCGAGCCATTCTTTAAGATCTATAACGGTCCGTGTACGGAAGAGGCCGTTGTTGAAATGGCTAAGGAAGCCCGGGCTGAGTATTGCGACATGGTGGTGGGTATTGGCGGCGGCAAGATGCTCGATATCGCCAAGGCCGTTGCGTTTTATGCCGAGTTGCCGTTGTGCGTATGCCCCACGGCGGCTTCGATGGACGGTCCGTGCAGCGCGATTTCGGTGTTGTATCACGAGGATGGGTCGTTCGACCGCTACCTGATGCTCGAGAAGAATCCAGACCTGGTCGTGGTCGATACCAACGTGGTCGCGGCGGCCCCGCTGCGTATGACGGTCGTTGGCATGGGCGATGCGCTGGCAACGTACTTCGAGGCGCGTTCGTGCGCCGCGGCGCACGGCGTCAACGAACACGGTGGCGCGCCGGGGCACTTGGCTTTGGTTGCGGCTCGTGCCTGCTATGACACACTCATGGAGTGCGGCGTCGCTGCCAAGCGCGATCTCAAAAAGGGCCGTATATCGCCGGCGGTTGAGCGCCTGATCGAGTGCAATATTCTGCTCTCGGGCGTCGGCTTTGAGAGCGGTGGCTTGGCGTTGGCACATGCCATCGCCAACGGGTTGACGATCCTGCCCGAGTGCAAGGCCATGCACGGCGAGGCCGTGGCATTTGGCCTAGTGGTCCAGCTTCGTTTGGAGCGTGCGCCCGAGCTTGATCAGGTGCTCGAGTTTTGCCAGCGCGTCGGCCTACCGACGACGCTCGCGGAGCTGGGACTTGGCGAGATTTCCGTTACCGACCTGATGAGCGTTGCAGATGCGGCCTTTAGAAACGAACGCAATATGGCTAACGAGCAGGCCAAGGTGACCAAACAAAAGCTTGTGCAGCTCATGTGCGAGGCATAGCTTGGCGTTTGATCGATCTTGTGCAATCGAGGCGGCGATAGGCTATAGACTATTTGCCTCAAAGGTGCGCCGCGTGTAATTTGCCCGAGGCGTGGGCCGATAGCGTATCATTATCTCTTGCTTGTTTGCACTGCTCAGGGAGGGGCCGCGCATGGCGCAGGAACACGATCTGTTTGATGACATTATCGAGATCAGCAAGGGTTTCGACTTTCTTAAAAACCCGCTTGGCGGCGTGACCGATGCACTCGATCCGTCGGCGCCGCAGTGGAACCCTGCCGACTACAAGGAGCGCCCGCGCGGCAACACCATTCCGTGCCTGACCTGCAAAAACGAAAAGAGCGGCTGCACCGCGTGCATGGACGTGTGCCCGGTCAACGCTATCGAGGTCGAGGAAGACTCCATCGAGATCCTCGACTCCTGTCGCAAGTGCGGCCTGTGCGCCGCTGCCTGTCCGACCGAGGCGATCATCTCGCCGCGCCTGGCGCCCAAAAACCTGTATGACGACATTGTCTCTGCTGCTACGAGCCATGAGACCGCTTACGTCACCTGCACGCGCGCCCTCAAGCGCATGCCGCGCGAAAACGAGGTCGTCGTTGCCTGCGTGGGCGATATTACGGCCGAGACCTGGTTCTCGGTACTGGCCGATTATCCCAACGTGAGCGTCTACCTGCCGTTGGGCGTGTGCGATAAGTGCCGCAACACCGGTGGCGAGGATATTCTGGGCGAGGCGATTGCGAAGGCCGAGGAGTGGTCCGGCACGGGTATGGGCTTGGAGGTCGACCCCAAGAGCCTCAAGTGCCATAAGCTTCGCGAGTACGAACGCAAGGAGTACATGGAAAAGATTGCCCGCACCACGGGCCTGACGGTGACCAAGCTTAATCCGGCGACGGCGGCGCTGGCCTCGGTGACGCAAAAGCTCAAGGCCCATCGCCATCAGATTACCCAGCTGGAGCGCACGCTCAACACCATGTGCGGCACCACGACGACCAAGCGTCGCCGTTCGCTCACGCACGGGCGGCAGCTGGTGCTCTCGACGCTGCAAAACCACCCCGAGCTTGCCCAGAACATGCAGGTGAGCACGCCGGAATGCGATTTTGACAAGTGCACGTCGTGCGGCGAGTGCGTCAACGTGTGCCCCACGTTTGCCTGCGATTTGGTGGGAAGCGGCCGCTTTGCGTTGGAGTCCACGTATTGCCTAGGTTGTGGAGCCTGCGTCAAGGTGTGCCCCGAGCATGCGCTCAAGCTGGTCGAGCACGATGCGTCCAATCTAGTCGTTGTTGACCCCGAGGCCGAGGAAAAGGCCGCTCAGAAGGCCAAGGCCCACGAAGAAGCGGAGAAGGTCAAGGCCGAGGCAAAGGCTAAGCTCGGTAAGATGCTCGATCAGGTGGAGAAGCTCGCGGACTAGTCAGCGAGCTCTATCTCTGCTTCATTTGCGCCGCCGCGGTGTCCGGATTCGCCCGGATGCTGCGGCGGCGCTATACTTATACGGATAGAAGTACCTGTACCAAAAGGAGCTGTCGTGTCCCTTTCCATCGGTATCGTGGGCCTGCCCAACGTGGGCAAGTCGACGCTGTTCACCGCGCTTACCAAAAAGACCGGCCTTGCCGCCAACTACCCGTTTGCCACGATCGACCCCAACGTGGGTATCGTCGACGTGCCCGATAGCCGCTTGCAAAAGCTTGCCGACATCGTTAACCCGGGCCGCATTGTGCCGGCGACGGTCGAGTTCGTCGACATCGCAGGTCTGGTGAAGGGCGCCAACGAGGGCGAGGGCCTGGGCAACCAGTTCTTGGCCAACATTCGCGAGACCGATGCCATCTGCGAGGTCGTGCGCTACTTTAAGGACCCCAACGTCATGCGTGAGGTGGGCCGCACGGGCGAGTTCGTCGATCCCGCCGGCGATGCCGACACCATCATGACCGAGCTCATCCTGGCCGACATGGGCACGCTCGAGAAGCAGCTGCCTAAGCTCGAGAAGGAGGCCAAGCGCGACAAGGAGCTCATGCCCAAGTTCGAGGTCGCCAAGCGCCTGCTTGCCTGGCTCAACGAGGGCAAGCGCGCCGCATCCATGGAGATGACCGACGAGGAGCGTGCCGCCGCCAAGGGGCTGTTCCTGCTCACCATGAAGCCCATCCTGTATGTGGCCAACGTGGACGAGGATATGCTCAACGAGGACCTGGCGCCCATCGATGGCGTCAAGCCGTTGCCCATCTGCGCCAAGATTGAGGCCGAGCTTTCCGAGCTCGATCCCGAGGACGCCGCCGACTACCTGGAGAGCTTGGGCCTGGAGCAGCCCGGTCTGGACGTGCTCGCGCAGGCGGCCTATAAGCTGCTCGGTCTGCAGTCGTTCTTTACGGCCGGCGAGATGGAGGTCAAGGCCTGGACGGTTCGTCAGGGCGCGACCGCCCCGCAGGCCGCCGGCGTCATCCACACCGATTTTGAGCGCGGCTTTATTAAGGCCGAGGTCATCGGCTATGACGACTACATCGAGCTCGGCGGTGAGCAGGGCGCCAAGGCCGCCGGCAAACTGCGTATTGAGGGCAAGGACTATGTCATGGCCGATGGCGACGTCGTGCACTTCCGCTTTAACGTGTAAGGGCGACGCATATGTTTAAATACGGCAAAAAAGCTGGCTACATGGGTATCGCGCTGCTCGTGCTTGCGGTGATTCCGCTGGTGGTCGCAGCGTGTGTTATCCCCAACATTGGTCCCGAGGTGGCAACGAAGTTTAACGCCGCCGGCGAGGTGACGCGCTGGGGCAAGAGCTATGAGCTGCTGGCGCTTCCGGTGCTCAACCTGCTGCTGAGCGTGGCGACGTACTTTACGGCGGGACGCCAGGCTAAAAACAATGATGACTCCGTCGCCATGGCGCGCATCGTGTGCGAGCGCTACCTGCGCAACGGCTGCATCACGGGCGTGTTCCTCAACGTAATCAACGTTTACTTTATGTACTCGGCGATTACTGGAACGGGCTTTGGCTTTGGTTTCTAGCTTGTCCTTTTAGGCAACGAGCCTGCACGCATATTCAATGGCTGCTGCGAGGCCGCCGCTCGATCGTGGTTTAAAGACCATGTCGGCGGCGGCCTCGTTTTCGTATCCGGCGCCGCGAAGGGCAAGTGCGATACCGGCTTCCAGGAGAAGGGGCAGACCGCGTTGGCTGGTTGCGATCACGGCAGCCTGATTGAGCGAGCAGCTGTGCGCTTGGCATTGGATGGCAAGTTCACCTTGCGCCGGGCAAGGGACCAGAACGGCGGCGACGCGACTTGATAGCAATGCAAATGCTGTGCGCTCATCGGGCGAAAGGGCTTCTGCTTCAACGATGACGAGCTTGGGCGGTGCGCTGTTTGTGCGAAGCGTGGTTCGGTACATGCGGACCGAAGAACCCGACATAGAAAACTCCTGTGTATTCGGCAAAACGTAAACTATAGTTTACGTTTATGTTCGACTCCATTTCAAACTCGGCTGCATGGACGAACGTGCGAAACAGATTCTTGGCAGGCGGGTCGAAGAGACACGCAGAGACCTTGGTATCTCCAAGGTTGATTTTTGTGTGGCGACAGGAATCAGCCGACCCTACCTCGACCGAATCGAAGGTGGGACGGCAAATTTCACGCTCAGGGTTCTATTTAAGATTGCGCCCGCACTCGGCATGACGGTGTCAGAACTTCTCGAGGGTATCGAATAGGGGATACCCGTCGACAACCGAATTACACCATCGGGATACGGTCGTGGTTGACTTGGCTGTAGAACAGGCGCTGAATTTCTGACGCATCACGTGACTGGCCGAGTGCCCACATGGTCTTGGCCACGAGCGTCTCGGTGGTCATGTCATCGCCGCGCAGGATGCCCGGATGATCGGCGTAAGCGCGGCCGACCTCATAAACGCCCAGATCGAGGCCCTCTTCGGGGACCTGTGTGGTCATGACAACGGTGCGACCCGAATCGACCCAGCGGAAAATCGCCTCCTGGAACGACTCGCCCGACTCACCAAACTCGGGGATACCGCCAATGCCAAAGGTCTCAAGGATTACAGCATCGTAGCTATCGGCTAGGGCGTCGAGGATGCCCGGGTTTACGCCGGGCGTAAGCTTGAGTACAAATACGCGCGGGTCGATGCTGTCGTAGAAATGCACCGGGTTTTCGTCCTGATGCGTGCCGTGAAGCCCGTTGCGCACGATACGGTCATTGCGGATGTAGGCAATGGGCGGATAGTTGACGCTAATGAATGCGTTGAAGCTCATGGTGCGCTGCTTGCGGGCGCGCGTACCGGCAATGGCGACGCCGCCAAACACAATCGACACATCGTGCGAATGCTCGTCGAGTGCATAGAGCAGGCTCTGGTACAGGTTGAGCTTGGCGTCGGTAAAGGGATTGCCCATGGGCTTTTGCGAGCCGGTGAGCACGATGGGCTTGGGGCTGTCCTGAATCAGGTAGGAAAGCGCTGCTGCGGTGTAGCTCATGGTGTCAGTGCCGTGCAGAATCACGAAGCCGTCGTGATCGGCATAACCCTCGACAATGACGTCGCGGATACGCATCCAGTCGCTCGGGCGCATGTTGGTGCTGTCGATGTTCATGGGCTGCACGACGTCGAGCTCGCAGAGCCCCGAGATCTCGGGGACGCTCTGGGCGAGCTCCTCACCGGTCAGGGCGGGGGAGAGGCCGTTGCCGTCCTCGGTCGATGCGATGGTGCCGCCCGTGGCGATGAGAAGGATGCGCTTCATGCTGGTATTCCTATCGTATTTGCCGCCGCAGAGGCGGAGTCGTTCGGCAGTATTGTGGCACAGGGCGTCCAATGTTCAAACGTATTACATCATCTGTAGCGTTTGGTAACACTTCAATTGCCGTCAAATAGGGGCCCAGGTCGTGCGTTTGCCGTGCGCTGATGGCTGCGAGGGACGAGAAACCCCATATAACGTGTACACTATGAAAGTTATTTTTGTTCATTCACGCGGGTGGGCACCGGCTCCCCGCCAACAAGAGGGGGAAACCATGGATCAAAAGGCTTCCGCAAAGGTCCTCGTACTCGACTTTGGTGCGCAGTACGGTCAGCTCATTGCCCGTCGCGTCCGCGACCTCAACGTGTATTCCGAGATTGTGCCCTGCGACATCTCGGCCGACGAGATTCGCGAGATGAACGCCTCTGCGCTCATCCTTTCCGGCGGCCCGGCTTCCGTGTACGCCGAGGACGCTCCGTCCATCGATCCCGCCATCTTTGACCTGGGCCTTCCCGTCCTGGGCTTTTGCTACGGCCATCAGATCACGGCCGTGACGCTCGGCGGCAAGGTCGGCCATTCCGAGGTAGGCGAGTACGGCCGCGCCACCATCACGCGCACGGCAGGCGCCAAGCTCTTTAACTCCACGCCCATGGAGCAGACCGTGTGGATGAGCCATCGCGATGCCGTTTCCGAGGTGCCCGAGGGCTTTACCGTTACCGCCAGCACCGACGTGTGCCCGGTCGCTGCCATGGAGTGCGTCGAGCGCAAGATTTTCACCACGCAGTTCCACCCCGAGGTCAAGCACTCCGAGTACGGTCAGCAGCTGCTGAGCAACTTCCTGTTTGAGATCTGCGGCCTGGAGCCCAACTGGAGCATGGACAACCTGGTCGAGACCATGACGGCCGAGTTCCGCGAGAAGGTCGGCGACGACCGCGTGATTCTGGCTCTGTCCGGTGGTGTCGACTCCTCCGTCGTGGCTGCGCTGGGCGCCCGCGCCGTGGGCAAGCAGATGACCTGCGTGTTCATCAACCACGGTCTGCTGCGCAAGGGCGAGCCCGAGCAGGTGGAGGAGGTCTTCACCAAGCAGTTTGACGTCGACTTTATCCATGTTCACGCCGAGGACCGTTATGCCGAGCTTCTGGCCGGCGTGACCGAGCCCGAGGAGAAGCGCCGTATCATCGGTACGCAGTTCTGGAAAGAGTTCTTCGCGGTTGCTCAGCAGCTCGAGACCGATGGCAAGCCGGTCAAGTACCTGGCTCAGGGCACCATCTACCCCGACATCATCGAGTCCGGCGCTCGCAAGACGGGCGGCAAGACGGCCACCATCAAGAGCCACCACAATCTGATTCCGTTCCCCGAGGGCGTACACTTCGATCTTATCGAGCCGCTCGACCACTTCTTTAAGGACGAGGTCCGCGCACTTGGTCTGGCACTGGGCCTGCCGGGTCACATCGTGTTCCGCCAGCCTTTCCCGGGCCCGGGTCTGGCCATCCGCATCATCGGCGCGGTCGACAAGGAGAAGCTCGAGATCCTCAAGAACGCCGACGCTATCGTGCGCGAGGAGCTCGACGCCTACAACCAGCGTCTGTTTGAGCAGACCGGCGAGCGCAACTCTGAGCACAGCTGCTGGCAGTATTTCGCGGTTCTGCCCGACATTAAGTCCGTCGGCGTTATGGGCGACGAGCGTACCTATCAGCGCCCGATCATCCTGCGTGCCGTCGAGTCCAGCGATGCCATGACCGCCGACTGGGCCAAGCTGCCCTACGACGTACTGGCCCGCATCTCCGGCCGTATCGTTGCCGAGGTTCCCGGCGCCAACCGCGTGTGCTATGACATCACGTCCAAGCCGCCCGCGACCATCGAGTGGGAATAGAACAGACGTTCGAAAAAATAATATCGCATAAGATAGCGGGCACGGTTTCAATCGAATCCGTGCCCGCTGCTGTATGTGTGTCCTTGCACGCCCAATATGCGCCGTAAAAGCCGTCTTCTTCAACGTCAAAGTGAATGCGCTTCATTTTTTCCTCTCAAAATCTTATTTTCACGATTTGCATTTTCATCCCGTTGTCACCGACCCTTGCGAGAAACCGGAAAAAGCCGCTGACAGAAGGGTCTCTCAAATCGTTGTAACCCAGCATATAGTCGCGACTTGTGACCTGCAGACGGCTGTCCCACGTGCCGATTTCCTTGGCGGCATCCGAAACCGCAAAATATGCCCCCACATCTTTGATTTTTGCAGTCTTAAGCCATGTTTTTGCGATCATCTTTACTGCCGTCCGATTGGCAGCATCAAAGACCAGCACACCGCCGGGGAAAGCGTCCGCCATCCCCCGCACCAGTTCCCGGACCTGCTGGGTCAGAAAGTAATAGAACACCCCGGAGGCAAAGAACACCGCCCCGCCGGAGGCATCGATTTTGCCAAACCATGCGGTGTCTTTCAGGTCGCAGGGGATATTTTGTTCTCGATCCCCGGCGGGCAGTAGCTGCTGCCGCAAGGCAATCTCATCCGGGAAGTCCAGATTGTAGATCTTGCATCTACCGTTGTCGCAGGTTCTGCCGGTGTTGTCCAGTCCGCAGCCCAGATTGACCACCGCCGCATTGGGGTGGCCTTTCAGGTAATCCTGCACCTCGAAAGCAAGATCACTCTGCCGCATGGCCACCTCCAGCGCACCAAAGCGCTGCATCAGGCTGCGGGAGTTTTTCTCTGCCTCTGAAAAGTCGTAGTCGATCTGGTCGAGCAGACGAACCGCTGTTTCATCCCTGTAAAGGTTCGGGTACAGCTCCGTGCACAGCTTTCGGGAATACAGCGGGAGGATCAGCGTCTCCTGCACGGTGTTTTTCTCAATTTTACATTTCATAGGTTCCTTCCTCAGTGAATAAAAACTGTCATAATTGCCGCCAGCACAGCCGCTATGACCGTCATGTCTATCGCCATGTGTAGGATGGATGCAAAAATACCCGTGCTTGATGCCCCTACTTCCGCGCCGTGACGCAGAGCCACTTTTTCTTTTTGTGTATCTGCACCTCGTGAAAACCCGCCTGCTCCAGACATGCCTTTAATTCAATGTCCTTGTAGATGGTCATGCCGCCGATGATCTGCGTCCACCTCTCGTCCTTGTCCGTATCGCCATTGCTCTCGTTGCAGATAAGAATTGCCCCGCCTGGCTTCAGCGTCCGCCAGACCTCACGGAAGCATCGGGGCAAATCGGGCCAAAAATAGACGGTCTCAAAGGCCGTGGCGGCATCGAAGTAGCTATCCTCAAACACCATATCCGCCACACTGCCTTGCAGAACGGCGCAACGCCCCTCCTGAATTGCAATTCGGTTGAGCTTTCTAGTCTTCTCCACGCTGACGGGCGAATAGTCGATACCCTTGACGACGCCATGCGGGCATTTTTTCAGCAGCCGTTTTATGTTCGCCCCGCCGCCGCAGCCGCAATCCAGCACCTTAGCATTTGGCGCAAGTCGTAGAGATCGAAGTCCCCACTGGGCCACAGGGCAGTGCCCCAGATTCATCATGGCAACCATAAGTTTTCCGCCGAGTCCCACGGGCTTGCGGGTGTTTTCAAAGAACGACATCTGGCCTCTCCGATTTCGTGCATTCCGCATAGGTCAACGGGAACGAGGCCTTCAGCACCGCGCTTTTCTGCACCGCCCAGCCGTTTTGACGCAGGAAACGTAGGTATTCCTCGCTTGTCCACCTGCTGTGGAGGGGGAATCCCGCCATACTCATGAAAAAGGCTTTTGCCTTGCCGGAAACCGAGTTCCCCGCGTGGGTGAAGGTTGGAGCGATGAGCACGCCGTCGTCCTTCAGCACGCGCCTGATTTCTTGCAGGGCCTTTTCCGGATGCGGCACTATGTGAAGCGCGTTGGACACGATCACCACTTCGAAGGACTTCTGTGCATAGGGCAGGCGGAACATATCTTGTACGGAAAAGTGCAGCTTTGCGGATTGATTGTCCCTCTTTGCTTCAAGGATCATCTGTGCAGAAGCGTCCGTAGCCTCGATGTTCGCCGCTGCATTCACGATGCTCTTTGCGATAAGTCCCGTGCCGGTGGCAACCTCCAGCACGGTTTTTGCTTTCACCACCGGCCGGATCAGCCCATACATCTTCTCATACGCCGCCCGGTCGTTTTGCATGAAACGGTCGTAACGACCGGCATTCTTGTCCCAGAAGCCCTTGCGTCCGTGCATGGCTATCGCCCCCAAACAGTTAGAGCCATCTAACTATAACACATGAATCATGCAGTAAGAAAAGGCTAACTTTAATTTCTTGGCTAAGGCGCATCTCTCTGACCCTTTGAATCGCCCCTTTTCACGCCACCCGCTACGAACCCCGGCGGAAACCAGGGAGTGATTAAAGGAGCGACCTGCGGTTTTGCGAATCAATTGAGTCATTCCCGAAACCGCGAATTAAGGGCCTGATTCGCCCAAATTGCGCACGAATCAGCCCTCGGGCGGTACGACGCGACACGCATCGACAACACTCGGACTGGATTAGTCATCGAGTGGGAGTAGTAATAGAACATTTGCTCTTGTTTTTCATACGGTTTCATACGGTTCCGATGGCGACCGATGGGGACGTTTCGCAACCGCCGCACCTGCAAGCCGCATGGTTTCACAATCGGGCAAGAACTCAGAAGGCTCCTCGTTTTTCACGAGGAGCCTTCTGAGTTCTTCGGCGCGGGCGGATTGGGACCCGCTGCCGATCTAGAGGCACTCGGTCAGAATCTGGAACACCTCGCTGCGCTCCAGTTTCTTGGCGCAGCCGCCGGTGAGCACGCAGGTGTCCGCAACCTTGTGCAGCGTCTCGTCGGACGCGTCGGAGCCCATCTCGGCGAAGCTCGTGGGAAGCCCCATCTCGCCGATGAACGTCTGCAGGCGGTCGATGCCTTCGAGCGCCACCGTAAGGTCGTCTTTGCCCTCGCCGTCGACGCCCCACACCTCGCGCGCCCAGCGGGCGAACTGCGCGGGCGCCTCGGGGGCCAGGTGGCGGTAGAGCGCAGGGTGGATGACCGCGAGGCCCATTCCGTGGTTGGTGTGGGTGTACGTGCCGTACTGGTGCTGGATCATGTGCGCCTGGAAGTCCGTTGACTTGCCGATCTTGAGCACACCGTTCTCGGCCATGGCGGAGTCGTATACGAGCTCGCTGAGCGCCTCGAGGTTCTGGTCGTCGTCCGCGATGATCCGCATGTTGCGGATGACGTTACGCTGGATGGCGAGGTTGATGTCGTCGGTGACGTTGCGTCCGCGCGGGCTTCCGAAATAGCTCTCCATGCAGTGCGAGAGCGTGTCGAACGCGCCGCTCATGAACTGCGCGTGCGGTACGGTGAGCGTGAGCGCCGGGTCGAGCGCCGCCCATATGGGCATCGCCCCCAGATAGGCGCCCTTCACGTGCGTCTCCTCGTTGGTGATGACGGCGCCGTTGTTCTGCTCGGCACCCGTGCCGGAGAGTGTCACGATGCAGCCCATGGGGATGAACGAACTCGGCATCTTGCCGTCGGCGTGCTCGAACGTCTCGATGTCCTCGTCAAGCATCGCCTGCGCGGAGATCACCTTGCAGCAGTCGAAGACCGACCCGCCGCCGACGGCGAGAATGAAGTCGACCTGCTCCTCGCGTGCGAGCGCGGCGCCTTCCTGGCACTTTTCGTAGGTCGGATTGGGCATGATGCCGCCGAAGTCCACCACGCGCTTGCCCGCGCTCGTGAGCTTATCGACCACGTGGCCGTAGACGCCGGTTCGCTTGACCGAGCCTCCGCCGTAGGCGAGCATCACTGTCTTGCCCATGGCACCCATCTCGGCGTCGAGTGCCTGGTCCATGGCCCCCTCGCCGAAGTAGTTCCTGACCGGGTAGTCGTACGTGAATGAGTTCATGGCAATTCCTCCTAGTAAGTTATCAGTGCGGTCTGACCGCTCGTCTACACGTTGCGCACGAGCCCGGACAGCCATTCGATGGTGGCGGGGTCGTGGTGGTCGAAGAACGCGCTGCGCCCGGTGTCGAGCGCGGCGATGGCGACCATCTCGTCGTCGCCCAGCGCGAAGTCGAAGACGTCGAAGTTTTGCTCCATGCGATCGCGGTGCGTGCTCTTAGGGATGCAGACCACACCGCGCTGCAGCAGCCAGCGCAGCACGACCTGGGCGACCGTCTTGCCGTGCGCCTCGCCGATGCGAGCGAGGACCTCGTTGCGGAAGAGGTCGTTTCTGCCCTCCGCAAAGGGCGCCCAGCCCTCCATGGCTACCTCCTTGCCGACCATGTACTCCTGCGCCTCGCGCTGCTGGAAGAACACGTTGCACTCGACTTGGTTCACGGCGGGGGCGATGCGGTTGAACGAGATGAGGTTTGCGAGATGATCGGGGTAGAAGTTAGCTGTGCCTATGGCGCGGATAACGCCCTGCTCGTAGAGCTCCTCCATGGCGCGCCACGCGCCGAAGACGTCGCCGAACGGCTGGTGGATGAGGTAGAGGTCGACGTAGTCGAGCTCCAGCCGCTTGAGCGACGCGTCGAAGCCGCGCTTGGCCCCCTCGTAGCTCGCATCCGACATCCACAGCTTGGTCGTCACGAACACCTCGTCGCGCGGCAGGCCGCTCGCACGAATGGCAGCCCCGACCGCCTCTTCGTTGCCGTAGCTCGCGGCCGTGTCGAGCAGCCGGTAGCCGACCGAGAGCGCGTCCTCCACGGCGCGCTGGCATTCCGCGGCGTCCGGGATCTGGTACACGCCGAAGCCGAGCTGCGGCATCCTGACGCCGTTGTTCAAGGTGATGTAGTCCATGGTGCCTTCCTTTCTCGCAACTTGACGTATCTACCATACGAGGGGCGCCGCGCCGGCGGAAGTTTCCGTTGGTGAGGGTTCTATAACGCTGGGGTGCGCACGGGGTTATAACCCGCGGGTTCAGGGCACCGCACCAAAGGGGGATTCCGTCGAGCGCTTTGCGGTCGTACGCTTGGCGATGAGAGAGCAAAGGCCATCGACAGAGGATGTGCCTAACGGAGTCCGATGAACGGGCGGACGTGGGCGTCGCAAACAAATGACGGATATCATAGACAGGGAGAACAGGAATGGACAAGCGCGTTTTGGGAAAGAGCGGCATCGAAGTCAGCCCGCTCGGCATGGGCTGCATGGGAATCACGCACGCGAGCGGAGACCCGATGCCCGACGACGAGGCCGCGAGCGTCGTCCGTCAGGCCCACGAGATGGGCTATACCTTCTTTGACACGGCGGAGTGCTACGTTGGCACGTGCGCCGATGGGACCGAGGCGCACAACGAGGACGTGGTGGGCAAGGCGCTCGCGCCCGTGCGCGACGAGGTTGTCATTGCCACCAAGTTCGGCGTCACGCACGCCCCGGACAAGACCATCCTCGTGGACTCGCGCCCCGAGGTTATCCGTATCTCGGTGGAGAAGAGCCTGCGCCGGCTGCGCACCGACCACATCGACCTCTACTACCAGCACCGAATCGACCCAAAGGTCGAGCCCGAGGTCGTTGCAGACACCATGGCAGACCTCATCAAGGAAGGTAAGATCCGCGCCTGGGGAATCTCCGAGGCGACGGAGGAGTACCTGCGTCGCGCCGATGCGGTGTGCCCCGTCTCCGCCGTTCAGAACCGCTACTCCATGATGGCACGCTGGAACGAATCCCTGTTCCCCGTGCTCGAGGAGCTGAACGTTGCCTTCGTGGCCTTTTCTCCCATGGCGAACGGCTTTCTGACGGGCGCGTACAGCCACAACACCAGATTCGAGGGCGCCCAAGACTACCGCGATGGCATGCCGCAGTACACAGAGGAAGGCGAAAGGCGCGCCGAGCCCCTCATGCGGTTCGTTCGCGAGCTGGCTGAGCTGCACGCGGCGACGCCCGCCCAGGTCTCCCTTTCCTGGATGCTCGAGAAGAAGCCCTATATCATTCCCATCCCGGGCAGTCGCAAGCCCGAACGACTGCTCGAGAACCTCGGTGCCGCCGAGGTCGGGCTCACCGACGATGAGGTTGCCAAGATCGACGGGCTGCTCAACGGACTCGACCTCATGGTCTTCGGCGGGCACACGGTAAGGTAGGGAGCCATGAACATTAGACCCTATGTCGTCTGTCATGTCTTTGCCGGGCTCAACGGGCGTATCGACGGCGCGTACATGCTCGACCCCGCCGCCTCGCCCGCACGCGCCGCGTACTCTCGCATGCAGGTCGAGTTCGGGGCGGACGCCGTGGCGTACGGGGCCGTGACCACGAAGGGCTTCGTCGGGTCGCGCTCCCTTGCGCTCGATACCCACGGGAGCGCGCCCAAGGGGGACTTCGTGGCGCCTCATGACGAACGATCGTTCTACGTCTCCGTCGACCCCGCCGGGGAGATTGCATGGGAGTCTGCGACCTATCGTCGCGCCGGCCGTGCGGACGCGCACGTCATCGAGATCCTCACCGAGGCGGCATCGCCGGCGTATCGCGACTATCTGCGAGAGCGCGGCGTCTCATACGTGCTTGCCGGCTCGCGCGGGCTAGACCTCCCGCTCGCCCTGCGCAAGCTGCGCGAGCTTTTTGGCATCGAGCGCCTGCTCGTGTGCGGCGGCGGAAAGACGGACATGTCGTTTCTTGCCGCGGGCGTGCTTGACGAGCTGAGCCTCGTTCTCTCCCCGACGGTCTCGGGGGAGCCCGAAACGGCTTCCGTCTTCGACGAGATGCCTCGCTCAGCCGGCGGTTCGCACGTATTCTCGCTTGAGCGCGTCGAGCGCCTTGCCGGCGACGGCCTCCACCTCGTCTATCGAGTGCGGCGATGATGCCGCGCCGTTCGTTTCTGGAGGCTGCCGTGTGGTTGGCCGCTGCGGGCAGCCTTGCCGGCTGCTCGTCGGACGGGACCGCCGGGTTCGCGCGCGGCTCCGCTCCGGGCCCGGTCACGGCGGACACGCCCATCTACGACGTCATCAACAACCCTTTGCTCGATGGCTACGGACGGCTGCTCTTCCCCACAACGCTCCATCCGCCGACGGAGGATATGACGCTCGATGACCTTTCCGCTTGCCTGCCGTGGTACTCGGAAATCCATACGAGCACCACGGTCGACGTCGTCAGCTATCTGCTGTCAGAGTGCGCAGCGGAACGGACGTTCTTCTACGACATCTACACGGATGCCGAGAAGGCCGCCGACCCCTCGCTCGCCAACACGGGGCTCTTCCGCTTCGCTGCCGAGGGAGCGGGCGGCGCGTCTGCACCGTTTGCCGTGGTAAGCGCGGGCGGCGGATTCGCCTACGTCGCTGCCATGCACGACTCCTTCCCGCACTGTCTGCACCTGGCCCGTTCCGGCGTCAACGGGTTCGCGGTCATCTACCGGCCGGACGCGCAGCTCGCCTGCGAGGACTTGGCCCGCGCCGTCTCCTTCATCTTCGAGCACGCCGACGAGCTCAGCGTGGACACGTCGGGCTATTCGCTGTGGGGCGGCTCGGCCGGTGCGCGCATGGCGGCATGGGTCGGCGGCTACGGCCCGGCCGCCTTTGGCGCGCCGGCAGGAACGCCCCAGCCCGTGGCGGCCATCATGCAGTACACCGGCATGAGCGAACTGACGGGTGCCGACCCCGCGACCTACGCCTGCGTAGGTGATCGAGACGGCATCGCCAGCTGGCGCACAATGCAGGGACGTATCGACGCGCTCGCCAAGACGGGCGTGCCCACGGAGTTTCATGTTTACGAAGGCCTGAGCCACGGCTTTGGCCTGGGTGTCGACGCCGTGGCAGAGGGCTGGATCGACGATGCCCTCGCGTTTTGGAAGGCGCAGCGATGAGGATGACAAGACGTACACACCCCACGGTTATAAGCTGCCTACGAGTAGGAACTTCTCGCCGGATCTTCTCGCGCCTATGGTAAAGGCGGTATCAGACAATACGTAAGGAGTGAGACGTATGATTCTCTTCATCAACGGAAGCCCCAACAAGGATGGCAACACGGCGCGCCTGGCGCGCGAGCTCATCGGCGATCGCCCGTACGAGCAGCTGAATCTTGCCGAGCACAAGGTCTACGGCTACGGCCAGAGCTACGGCGACGATGACTTCGAGGACGTGCTCGCGCGCATCGAGGCGGCGGACACCCTGGTCGTGGGGTCGCCCGTCTACTGGCACAGCCTCTCCGGCATGCTGCGCAACCTGCTCGACCGCTTCTACGGTCCGGTGCGCGAGGGCAGTATGAGTGGCAAGACGCTCTATTTCGTGTTCCAAGGTGGCGCGCCCACGCGCGAGATGCTCGATTGGGGCGAGTACACCATGAAGCGCTTCGCCGCGCTCTACGGCATGACCTACGGCGGCATGGTCGACAACACGCACGAGGCAAGGGCGCTCTCGAAGAAGCTCGCGTAGTCCCGACTTGCGTAACCCAGTTCGGCGGCGGTGGGCCCGTGAAGACGGAGGCCCACCGCCCCTTTTCGTTCGCCAAGTGTATGATCGGACGGGCGCTGCGGACGACTACCTGCATGAGCAGGGCACCCAGAAACGCGAAAACATCTGAACCACAAGCAGGGTCGCAAGGACTATGTCGACCGTGCGGCGCAGCGCCCTTCTCGTCAGTCCCTTTATTCTCCGCGTCATGAGAACAGCCATCCCATGATGTCCTCGTCATGGGCAAAGAGGTAGCCGCCCGCCCCGTGCTGGCCCGCATCCGCAGCAAAGCCCCGCTCGGTGAAGTAGCTCGTGGGCTTGACATCGAGCACGACCAGCTCGCTGACGCGCTCCACGGAAAGCCTGTGAGCTCGATAGGCGGCGCGAATCTCCTCGTACGCCTCGCGCGCGGACCCGGAGCCGTAATAGTCGTCGTTCTCGCCGATAGCCATATACACGGGAACCTCGGCTGTGGTGAGCGTCTCGATGTCGCCGTCCCAGCGCGAGATGGTGTGAAGCGCACGGCGGTAGAGCTCGGGGCGCGTTCCCAAGACGATGGAGATGGTCTCGCCGCCGACCGAGCATCCGCTCAGGTACACGTGGTCCGCATCGATGCTGTAGGCGCCGAGCAGCCATTCGGTGAGCCCCACCACGTCTGACGCCGATTGCTCGTCCCAGGCGTCGAGCTGGGGCGAGGCCACGATCATGTCGGCGATGTAGTCGTTCGCCAAGAAGGGGTAGTCCTCCTGAAGATTCGCCCCCACGCCCTGGAAGTAGAGCCCCTCCCAGCCGGGGCAGGCCACGTAGAGCGCATAGGGCGCGGACCCGTCATAGGAGTCCGGCACATGGAGCGAGAAGTGCAGCGTCCTGCCCGATGGCGTCTGCAGGGCGTCGTCAACGACGAAGCCGCGGTCTGTCTGCGACCCCTCCGTGAGGACGTAGCCGCCAAGCTCACGGACATCCGCGCAGCCGACCAGGCCTTCCCCGAGTACCAGCCCGCCCGCAGCGAGCGCGGCAGCCTCGATAAAGGACCTGCGTGAAAGATGGCTCACGTGCATAGTTCCTCTTTCTGAATGAACCAAGCCGAAGCCGCAGGCTTTCGGCTTGGCGAGAAGCGCATCAGCGGCCGCTGTTGGCCTCTTGCAGCTCGGCAAGGGTCACGTGCTCGTTGCGGAAGCGTGCCGCGGGATTCTTGTCGCCCGCCGCGCAGGTGATGGCGTGCGCGGGACAGGCGTGCATGCAGGCGAGGCAGGCGTTGCAGCCAAAGCCCGCCTGCGCGTTACGGACGGCCTTACCGCCCTCGAGCGCGATGCAGCCAGCCGGGCACACCTTTGCGCACGCCCCGCATCCCATGCACTTCTCGGAATCAACGGTCAGGAATCCGCCCAGCGCCGCCGGCTCGAAGCACAAGCCCCGGCTCATGAACTGCTCGTGCGCCGCGCGGTCCTCGTCGGTCACCGGCTCGATCCAGCGGCGGCGCGCCGCGACGTCCGCGCGGATGCGCGCAAGGTTCTCGCCGATCTTCTTCTCGGGAATGCGGGCGCGCTGCTCGTCCATGTCGAAGTTGGGCAGCCAGTTGTCCACCATGAGGAGTGTGGTTGCGTAGGCAGGGTTGAGCCCCGCCGCCCGCGCGTCCTCCAGGCACAGCTCGACGGCATTGGCGTGCCGGTTGCCGTAGGTGCAAACGAAGTAGAGGTAGGGCGTGTCGAGCGTCGCGCGCTCGAGGAACGTCTTCACCATGTCGGGCATCATGTGCCCGTAGATGGGGTACACGATGCCAATCGTATCGTCCGCGTAGGCGAGCTCGCCCTCGCGGCGCAGCTCCTGCGGGATGCTCAGGACCCTCTCGCCCTCCGCGGCCAGCTCGCGCGCCACGTAGAGGCAGTTGCCCGTCCCGGTGAAGTATAGGATCATTCGAAACTCCCAGATTGTCAGCGGTCTGTCATCTCTAATTGCTTATGCCAGGCCGAGACCGGCGACCCAATCACGAACCCCGGACTCGTCCACACTGGACGAGAAGCGCTGGCCCTCCTGCCACTCCCCGCTGCCCGCGGCCTCGGCGAGTAGCTCGCCGCTCCGGCCAAGACTCGAGGAGGAAGAGGTGCAGAACGGGAGCACCGTCTTGCCGTCCCAGTCGTTGCCTGAGATGAAGTTGTCGATGGGCCAGGCCGCGATGCCCCACCAGATGGGATACCCCACGAGCACGGTGTCGTAGTTCTCCCAGCCGTCCGGCGTGACCTGCGTAAGCTCGACGTCGCGCAGGCTCTCGTCCTCGTGCTCGCGGGTCACGCGGCTACTGTCGTCGGTCCAGTCGAGGTCATCGTCGGAGTAGGGCTCCGTAGGCGTCACCTTAAAGAGATCGGCGCCGAGCTCGTCGGCGATGGTCTGAGCTACGGCAGCGGTGTGGCCCTGTGCCGAGTAGTAGGCCACGAGGACGTTGCCGCCTGCAGCGGGCGCGGCGGCGGGCTGGTCCTCGGCGGCGGCTTGGCCGTCGTCACCCTGGTTGCAACCGGAGAGCATCGTTGCGCACAGCGCGGCTCCGAGTAGGAAGTTTCTTCTAGTCACGGTCGGGTTTGCGGTCATGGGGCATCTCCTCCGTTGGCTTGGTTGGTCCGTTATCGTCTGAGCGCTACTCCTGCGCGTCGAAATCGGGGCGTATGGCCAGGTAGCCCGCGAGTGCTTCCTCAGTGGCGGTGTAGTAGGTCATGGTCCCGTCGAGCTTGGCAATCTCGGCCATCTCGTCTTCGGTGAGGGAGAAGTCGAAGATGTTCGCGTTGTCGGCGATGTGGGCGGGGTTCTTGGAGCCGGGGATGATGGAGGTTCCCATCTGCACGTGCCAGCGCAGGATCACCTGGGCCGGGGTCTTGCCGTACTTCTCGGCGAGAGCGACGAAGACGGGCTCCTCCAGAAGACCTTTGTCGCCGTGGCCGAGCGGGTACCACGCCTCGATCACCGTGCCGTACGGCGCGAGGTAGGCGCGCAGGTCGCGCTGGGCGTGGTAGGGGTGGCACTCAACGGTCACGAGCTGCGGCTTGATGTCGGCGACCTCGATGACCTCGGCAATCTTGTCTTGCGGGAAGTTGGAGAGGCCGAGGGCGCGCACCTTGCCCGCGCGGTAGGCCTCCTCCATCGTGCGCCACGCGGCCAGGTAGTCGCCTACCGGCTGGTGCAGGATGAGCATGTCGACGTAGTCGAGCCCTAGGCGCTGGAGCGTGGCGTCCACCGCCGGCATGCCCGCGTCGTAGACACTCGGCCAGAGCTTGGTGGAGACGAAGATCTTGTCGCGTGCGATGCCGCTCTTGGCGATGGCACGGCCCACGGCGCGCTCGTTCATGTAGGCGTTGGCGGTGTCGATGTGCTCGTAGCCAGCCGTGAGCGCGGCGGTTGCGGCCGCCTCGGCCTCGGCCGGGGTCATGAGGAAGGTGCCCAAACCCTCGATGGGCATCTCTACGTCGTTGTTGAGCTTCAGATACTCCATGGTCTCCTCCTTAATGGTGACTTTTCGAATACGAGGCTACGGCGTTTACTGACGCGCGAGAAGTTCACGTTGGAATGATGGATATAACCATGGGGTATATACGGCACATAATGCGTGACAGGAGGATCGATGTACAACCCACAGCTTGACACTTTCATCCGCGTGGCGGAGGCGGGCAGCTTCTCCAAGGCGGCACAAGAGTCCTTCATCACGCCCACGGCCGTCATCAAGCAGATGAACCTGCTGGAGTCGCGGCTAGGCCTTACGCTGTTCCACCGATCGCATCAGGGGCTTTCGCTTACGCGAGCAGGCAGGTCGCTGCTCGCCGACGCCCGCCATATCGTGCAGTACTCTCAAGAATCAATCGCACGCGCCCGCGTCGCCGAGCGCGGAGAGAAGCGCATCATCCGCGTGGGAGTGTCGCTCATGACGCCCAGCACGCCGCTCACGAAGCTATGGCCGAAGGTGAAGGAACGTTGCCCTGGCATGAGCCTTCAGGTGGTCACGTTTGAAAACACACCCTCGGCGGCGCGCGGTTTGGCGAACCTCGGGCAAGACATGGATATCGTGGTGGGGATTTTCGACGATGCCTTTCTTAAAGAGCGCGGATGCCTGGGCCTCGAGCTTTCGCGCGAGCCGCTCTGGTGCGCCGTTCCCGTCGACAGCGAGCTCGCCAAACGCGACATCGTCACATTCGACGACCTCCACAATCACAGTCTTATGCTTATACGCCGGGGCTGGAACACCGAAATCGACCGCGTACGCGACGAGATACTCTTGCATCATCCTCAAATCGCGCTCGTAGACTTCCCGCAATATCGGGTGGAGGTGTTCAATCGCGGCGCGAACGAGGACCTCGCGCTTGCGACGCTGCCGTTGTGGGCCAACGTCCACCCCATGCTCAAAACCGTCCCTACCGATTGGGACTGTCTCGTGTCTTACGGGCTGCTTCATTCGCCGCACCCCGCAGACCATGTGCGGGAGTTCCTCGATGCGGTGTCTGCCGTGCTCGAGGCAAAGCATCGATAGGCAATCGCGAACAGATGCGCTTATGCCTATGGGAATAACGGGAACTGGCTTCTGAGCTTGCGTTTTGATACCGTCGAGTACCGCCCGATGTTGTTTCGGCGTCGCCATAGAGCAAAGCCATCAGCGAAATAACGGGAATAACAGCCTCCGAACCTTCTGTTCGGAGGCTTTCTTTTTGCATGTCTGCCTAAACGACTCCTTGCCAAAGCCCCTTGAGCATCGGGCGGCATTATTGAGCGTGGGCGCTATCGTAGGTATCTTTGATCTCTTCCGGCAAATCGTCGGGAATCAGCGCCTTCACTCTATCCTCGTTGCCATCTTGGATCGCCTGCTCGTAGTACCAGCATTTGAACTTCAACATATCCAGCGCACGGTTCATGTTCGCGATTTCCGATTCCATGTGGGCCTTCCGCTCCTCGAACATGGCCTTGCGCTTGGGATATGTCGATGGGCCCTCCGCGCACCATTCCATGAACAGCCGGATGTCCTTGATCTCCATCCCAGCCTTCTTTAAGCATTCGATGACCCGAAGCGCCTCGAGTTCCGTATCGCCGAATCGGCGAATGCCGGATGTTCGCTCCAATTCCGGGAACAATCCCTGCTTGTCGTAATAGCGCAGCGTGGAAACGGGCAGACCGAACATATCCGCCACCTGTCCGATTGTGTACATGGTTCCTCCGGACAAATCTCGAATTTACTCCTTGACCTAAAGTTAGGTTTAGGTATTACCTTTATTTTCGTCAATATATATAAGGAGTGCAAGGGATTTTCGCCAAAGGCGCGCGCTTGCCGGAACGATTTTCGCCGGCGGCGTGAACGGCGTGGGCGAAATCGCCGGGCATCCCGCTCTGGAGCAGGCGCATCGAATGGGCATGGAAATCTAGGCGCGGCTTAGCTGCGCGAAAGCAGTTTGTACTCAAAACCATCGACAGGAGGAATCAAACATGACGATTAAGCAGACAGCGGGCAGGGATGCCCTGGGGGACTTTGCCCCCAAATTTGCGCAGCTCAATGACGATGTGCTGTTCGGCGAGGTATGGAGTCGAGAAGACGGGCTTTCCCTTCGAGATCGCAGCATAGTGACGGTGGTTGCCCTAATGGCGCAGGGCCTGACGGACTCTTCGTTTCAATATCATCTGATGTCCGCAAAGAACAATGGCGTGACCAGGGCTGAGATAGCGGAAATCCTTACGCATGCGGCGTTTTATGCGGGATGGCCCAAGGCGTGGGCGGCCTTTCGCATGGCGAAGGAGGTCTGGGCGGATGACAATGCCGCTGATGCAAGAGCTAAGCATCAAAACGAGATGGCCTTTCCCATCGGTGCCCCCAACGACGCATTTGCGAAGTACTTTATCGGGCAAAGCTACCTCGCGCCCCTTTCCACCGAGCAGGTCGGCATTTACAACGTTACGTTCGAGCCGGGCTGCCGCAACAACTGGCACACCCATCACGCCAAAAGCGGCGGCGGGCAGATCCTCGTCTGCGTGGCTGGTCGAGGGCTTTATCAGGAATGGGGCAAACCGGCACAGGAGCTGTGCCCTGGCGATGTAGTAAATATTCCCGCGGGCGTAAAGCACTGGCACGGTGCGGCGCCCGACAGCTGGTTCTCCCATCTCGCGATGGAGGTTCCGGGCGAGAAGGCCTCCAACGAGTGGTTGGAGCCCGTGAATGACGAGCAGTACCTTAAAGCGACTGACAAGGAGGCTTAGGCATGGAGCAGTTGAAACTGACGCAGGAATGGGACAAGGTGTTCCCCAAAAACGACAAGGTTGAGCACAGCAAGGCGACCTTCCACAACCGATACGGCATCACGCTGGCTGCCGACGTGTACGTGCCTAAGAACGCGGATGGCAAGCTGCCCGCCATCGCTGTTAGCGGCCCGTTTGGCGCTGTGAAGGAGCAGTCCTCCGGTCTGTATGCGCAGAAAATGACGGAACTGGGCTTTTTCGCAATTGCCTTTGACCCGTCCTATACCGGCGAGAGCGGCGGTACACCCCGCCATGTAGCATCGCCGGACATCAACACCGAGGACTTCTGCGCAGCGGTGGATTTCCTCTCTGTGCAGGAAAGCGTTGACCCGGAGCGTATCGGCATCATCGGTATCTGCGGTTGGGGCGGCATGGCAGTCAATGCGGCGGCCATAGACACCCGTATCAAAGCTACCGCGGCTATGACCATGTACGATATGACCCGCGTGACCGCAAACGGCTATTTTGAC
This sequence comes from Collinsella sp., assembly GCA_019414605.1. Taxonomy (GTDB): domain Bacteria; phylum Actinomycetota; class Coriobacteriia; order Coriobacteriales; family Coriobacteriaceae; genus Collinsella. The sequence goes on along the minus strand of DXLS01000069.1, from coordinate 30,255 downwards.
GCCGAGGATTCCGAGCAGGCGCGCTTTGAAAAGCGGAAAGCGCTGAACGCGCAGCGCACCGAGGACTATAAAAACGGCAGCTATGCGCTGGCGGGCGGCGTGGTCGATCCACTACCGGAGGATGCGCCGCAGTTCGTGAGGGACTATTACGCCTACTACAAGACTCCGCGTGGTTACCATCCCCGCAGCCTGAACTCCAACGGCGGCTGGAATATGACGTCCTCGCTGTCGTTTTTGAATATGCCGATTTTGCAATACAGCAGCGAAATTCGCTCTGCGGTACTGCTGGTGCATGGCGAGAAGGCGCACTCCCGCTATTTCAGCGAAACCGCGTACGGCAAGCTGACGGGGGACAACAAGGAATTGCTCATTATCCTTGGTGCCAGCCACACCGACCTTTACGATCAGATGGACATCATTCCGTTTAGAAAGCTGAAGGCATTCTTTGAGGAATATCTGAAATAAGGTGTGCCTTGATTTAATGCCAAGTCTCCAGCAACGATTCTTCTAAAGAGTGGGAGTAGCTGAAACGAGGCGATTGAATAACTCCATACGTTTAGGTTAAAACAAACTAATATGCCGCGCGCCTGCGGCATGAAGGAGGGAGATTTCTATGAACATCGTTGTATTGAGCGGTAGCCCGCGCAAAGGCGCCAATACCGACACCATGGTCGAGGCGTTTGCCGAGACCGCGCGTGAGGGCGGCCATACGGTCGAGGTCGTCCGCGTTGCCAGCAAGAAGATTGCCGGCTGCTTGGGATGCCAGTACTGCTTCGCCCATGAGGGCACCTGTGTGCAGAAGGACGACATGGCCGACGTGATCGAGTCACTGAAAGACGCCAACATGGTTGTCTTCGCCTCGCCCATCTACTGGTTCGATATCACCGCGCAGGAGAAGGCCGCCATCGACCGCCTGTACGCCTTCGGTGCCACGGGCTTCCCGTTCACCAAGACGGCCCTCTTGCTCGATAGCCACAGCGAGGGCGTCTATGATGCGGCGATCGCCATGTACAAGTCAACCTGCGCGTACTGCAAGTGGGAGGACCAGGGTATTGTCACCATTAGCGGCATGACCGAGCGCGACAGCATGGCCTCCTCGCCCAAGTTGGAAGAGGTGCGAGAGCTCGCTCGCAAGCTCGCCTAAGGACAAGAAGAACGCATGGCAATCGGTGTTGGTGGAAAATGCTTGCTATCCTTACCAAGAGGAATGCTGATTGCCATGCGTTGATGCTTCCGCGGACAATTCCGGCGTGCTAAAACGCCTTCTCGTTCAAGAATTCCCTGAACGCGGGAATGTCAAAGCCAACGAGACCACGCCCGCGCTCTCCAATGACGCCGTCCTCCAGGAGGCGGCGTTTGTATTGGCTTGCGTAGTTGCTGGCGACGCCCATGCGTTTGGCTATCTCCGAGACCCTGCTGGGGCCAGAATCGGGTAGCATCGCGAGCAAAAACTCAATGTCTTTATCGGAAAGCTCCCGATAGGTCGTTTCGAGAATTCGATCGCGCAGCTCCATGCGGGCAAGCAGAGAACCCTGCTGTACATCAGGTGCACTGATTTTGGGCGAGTTCTCCGAAACATCCCATGTGCGATATCCGACGAGCTGCATCATATAGGGAAATCCGTCGACGGCCTTCACGGCATCCTCGAGCGCTTCTGGCGTGATTGAGCGGCCTCCGGCCTCAACGGTTTTGCGGAATGCGTTTGCAATTTCAACGTCAGTAATTCGTCCCAACTGATGATATTGGGAACGCCTGAGGAACGAGACGGAATCGTTACGCAGCAACGCCGATACCTTGTAGGGCAGTCCTGCCATGAGTAGGGCAACTTTTTTACCTTCGCGTACAAAGTGCTGGTAAACAGAGGCAAATTGAAGCATTTCTTCGAGATCGACGGTGACTTCATCGATGGTGATGAGAAGTCCGATGTCATGTTTTTCGAGTTGCTTAAAGATGCCATTCATGCGCGTGCGCCAGTTGCCCTGAGCCTCTTGAGCATATGTCCAATCGATGCCCACTGGGTCAATTTGAACACCGTTTATGCGCGCGTGAGGCTGTGAGAGGTAGCTATCTGCGGCTTCTTTGGTTCGCTCGATAATATCTTCGAGCATGCCTGGCAGGGCGGAGACATTTGCTGCAATCCATGGTGGCCCCTTTGCAGGTTTTGCTAACTTTTGCAACTTTTTAACTTTTGCAACTTTTGCTAAATTTTGTAAGTTTTGCTAATGGCTTAACATGCCTTGTGCCGTGGGGTTGCGGGAGTGAAAAACGGGGATTCCTATTATTCTGACTGCGTTGCAGCGAGCGGGGCCCGGAGCGCGATGTTGCTGCGCTCCGGGCCCCACCGTTTTGAGAGCTTATGGCGGTTCTGCCGCTGTCCTAGTCAAACAAGCTCGGCATGTCGTTTTCCTTCATGAGGGCACCGGCGGAGGGTAGGCTTTGCGCGGTGAACTTCTCGGCCGAGACGCCGACGCCAAGGATCTCCTCGGTTGTGCCGACGGTGGTGACCGAGCGACCCTTCTTGGCCGTAAAGGCTTGGACGCCCTGCGTGTTGGTGGTCGTCTTGGTCTTGAGCAGCGACGTGTTGAAGTTCATCAGGCGGTAGTCGCTCGAGACCAGCGCGATGTCGCGGTCCTCTTTGAGCACCTGCGCATACAGCAGCTTGCTGCCACCGTAGATGGCGTTCTTGAGGCGCTTGCGGTTGGTCTTGGTAACGTATCCGGCAAGTGCGACGCGCACCACACGACCGTTCTCAAAGACGAACAGCACGTCGGCCTTATAGTCCTCGGGGTCGATGACCCAGATGACACTCTCGTCGGGTTCCATCTCAAGATCGGTGGGCAGGTACGAGCCGAGCTGGGCTGACTTGGTGTCCTCAAACGCCGCGACCTTGCACTTGTATACCTGACTCTTGTTGGTAAAGACCAGCAGCTCGTGCGTATTGGAGGACGGGAGCTCGATAAAGGGCTTATCACCGTCTTTGTACTTGAGCGTGGTGGCCTTCTTGAGCACGCGGTCCGTCATCTTCTTAAGGTAGCCATCGCGCGAGAGCATGATGGTGACCGGGTACTCCTCGACCTCGGGCTCCAAGCTTACCTCGATGACCTCGTGGGGCTCGATCCTGCCCGTGCGGCGCGGCATCACGTACTTCTTGTTGACCGCGGCCAGCTCGTCGCTGATGACCTTCTTGATGTTCTCCTCGCTGGAGAGGATCTCCTCAAGCTCGGCAATCTCGCCCTCAAGCTTGGCAATGTCCTTGGTGCGGTTGAGGATGTACTCCTCGTTGATGTTGCGGAGCTTAAGCTCGGCAACAAACTCGGCCTGGGTCTCGTCGATGTCGAAACCCTTCATAAGGTTGGGCACGACCTCGGCTTCGAGCTTGGTGCCGCGGATGATGGCGATGGCCTTGTCGATATCGAGCAGAATTGCCTCAAGGCCGTGCAGCAGGTGCAGACGCTCGGACTTTTTGCCCAGGTCAAAGTTAATGCGGCGGCGCGTGGACTCAATACGCCACTTGACCCACTCGTGCAGGATCTGGCGCACACCCATAACACGGGGGTAGCCGTCGACCAGCACGTTGAAGTTGCACGAGAACGAATCCTGCAGCGTGGTCGAGCGATAGAGCTTGGCCATGAGCTTGTCGGGGTCAACACCGCGCTTAAGATCGATGGCGATGCGCAGGCCCGAAAGGTCGGTCTCGTCACGGATGTCAGCGATCTCCTTGACCTTGCCCTCTTTGGAAAGCTTGACGATGCGCTCGATGATGACATCGGTCTTGGTGGTGTAGGGGATCTCGTAGACCTCGATAATGCGCTCTTCGGGAATCCAGCGCCAGCGGGAGCGGATCTGGAAGCTGCCCAGGCCGGTCTCGCTAATCTTTTCCATCTCCTCGCGGCGGTAGATAATCTCGCCGCCGGTCGAGAAGTCGGGCATGGGCATGTACTCGAGCAGGTCGCAGTTGGGATCCTTGAGGTAGTGCATCGTGGCGGTGCAGACCTCGTTGAGGTTGAAGCCACAGATGTCAGAAGCCATGGCGACGCCGATGCCCTTATTGGCCGAGACGAGGATATTGGGGAACGTGGTGGGCAGCAGGCGCGGCTCCTTCATGGCGCCGTCGTAGCTGTCGACGAAGTCGACCGGGTCCTTGTCGATGTCCTTGAAAATCTCGGCGCTGATGGGGGAGAGCTTGGCCTCGGTATAACGCGAGGCGGCGTAGCTCAGGTCGCCTGAATAGTACTTGCCAAAGTTGCCCTTCGACTCAACGAACGGCGCGAGCAGCGCCTCGTTGCCGGTTGCCAGGCGCACCATCGTTTCGTAGATTGCGGCGTCGCCATGCGGGTTGAGCTTCATGGTTTGACCCACGATGTTGGCGCTCTTTTGGCGCTCGCCCTTGAGCAGACCCATCTTGTACATGGTGTAGAGCAGCTTGCGGTGCGAGGGCTTAAAGCCGTCGATCTCGGGGAATGCGCGCGAGACGTTGACGCTCATAGCGTAGGGCATGTAGTTGACCTCGAGCGTCTGTGTGATCGGCTGATCGGTGACCTCGGAGTGCAGGCCGATGACGTTCTCGGCGTTGACCTGCTTTTTCTTGGGCTGGTTCTTCGTCTTCTTCTTTGCCACGATTTCCTCTTGAACTTCTTATGGGCCGTCGTTATCGATTTGCTGTTACTGCAGGTCCAGCTGGTCCAGGTATTCCTTGCCGTGCTCGGAGATATGGCGCTTGCGGCCTGCCTCGTCGTTGCCCAGCAACAGATTGAACATGGTCTCCATCTTGGTGACGTCCTCGGGCTCCACCTTGATCAGGCGACGCGTCTCGGGGTTCATGGTGGTGAGCCACATCATGTCCGGATCGTTCTCACCAAGACCCTTGGAGCGGTTGATCGAGCACTTTTGGTCGCCGATCTCTTTGAGGATGCCGTTCTTCTCGAGCTCGGTGTAGGCAAAGTAGGTCTTTTCTTTGCAGTTGATCTCGTAGAGTGGCGACTCGGCGATATACACGTAACCCTCGTCGATAAGTGTGGGCACCAGGCGGTAGAGCATGGTGAGCACGAGCGTGCGGATGTGATAACCGTCGACGTCGGCGTCCGTACAGATAATGACCTTGTTCCAGTTGAGGTTGTCCAGGTCAAAGGCGCCGAGGTTCTTGATGCGCTTGTCCTTGATCTCTACGCCGCAGCCCAGTACGCGCATGAGGTCCATGATGATGTCGGACTTAAAGATACGCGGGTAGTCCTCCTTTAGGCAGTTGAGGATCTTGCCGCGGACGGGCATAACGCCCTGGAACTCGGCATCGCGCGAGGTGCGGATGGCGCCTGCTGCCGAGTCGCCCTCTACGATGTAGATCTCGCGACGGTTCTTGTCCTTGGAGCGGCAGTCGATGAACTTCTGCACGCGGTTGGCCATGTCGGTCTTCTGTTGCAGGTTGGTCTTGATGCTCAGGCGGGTCTTCTCGGCATTCTCGCGCGAGCGCTTGTTGATGAGCACCTGCTCCACGATCTTGTTGGCAGCATCTTTGTTCTCGATCAAGTAAGTCGAGAGGCGCTCCTTAAAGAATGCCGTCATGGCCTGCTGGATAAAGCGGTTGTTGATGGCCTTCTTGGTCTGGTTTTCGTAGGACGTCTGGGTGGAGAAGCAGTTGGTCACCAGCACCAGGCAGTCCTGGACGTCTTGCCACTTAATGCCGCTCTCGTTTTTGTTGTACTTGCCCTGTTGCTTGATGTAGGCATCGATGGCGCTGGTCAGAGCGCTGCGGGCCGCCTTCTCGGGTGAACCGCCGTTCTCGAGCCAGGAGGAGTTGTGGTAGTACTCCTGCATCGTGAAGGTGCGCGAGAAGCACATGCACGCGGTGATCTTTACGTTGTAGTCGGGCAGATCCTCGCGGTCGCGACCGCGGCGGTCGGCCTCGATAAAGAAAGGCTCGGTGAGGTAGTCGGCACCGACCTTCTCGAGCACGTAGTCCTCTATGCCCTTGGGATAGCAGAAGTCCTCTTCGGAAAACTCGCCATCGTCACCTTCGATGCGCAGGCGGAAGGTCACGTTGGCGTTGACCACGGCTTGGCGGCGCATGGTCTCGCGATACCAATCGTGGGGGATACTGATGGAGGTAAAGACCTCAAGATCGGGGCGCCACTTGATGGTGGTGCCGGTGCGCTCCTCGTCGCTGGGCTCAATCTCGAGCGCTTTCTTTTTGGCGCCAACGACCTTGCCCTTCTTAAAGTGCAGGGAGTACTTGTTGCCGTCGCGCCAAACCGTGACGTCCATGTATTCGGAGGCGTACTGGGTCGCGCACGAGCCTAGGCCGTTGGTACCGAGCGAGAAGTCGTAGTCGCCGCCCTGGTTGTTGTTGTATTTGCCACCTGCGTAGAGCTCGCAAAAGACGAGCTCCCAGTTAAAGCGCTTCTCGGAGGGGTTCCAGTCGAGCGGGCAGCCGCGGCCGTTGTCCTCTACCTGAATGGAGCCATCGCGAAAGGCGGTAAGGGTGATGAGCTTGCCGTAGCCCTGGCGCGCCTCGTCAACGGCGTTGGACAGAATCTCGAAGGCGGCATGCGCGCAGCCATCGAGTCCGTCCGAGCCAAAGATGACGGCGGGACGCAGGCGTACGCGCTCCTCGTCCTTGAGCTGGCGGATACTGTCGTTACCATAGTTTGCGGTGTTTTTTGCCATACTCGCTCTCTCGGTGCTCCTTTGCTGCGTTTAAGTCATATAAATAGTCAAGGTAGCATAGCCCAGCCCATAGGCGATTCCAACCAACACGAAATCCATCGAACAATCGTTCGGTTAGATAATGAATGCTCGGGATGCGGGAGGAGCCTGTCCTATTCAAACATCTGCGGTAGGTCGATGAAGACGGTTCGATCGCTTCCGTCAGCTTCGAAGCCCGAACGGGAGAAGAACCCGTAGCGATGGCACTTGAGCCCCGTTGCCTCAACTTGAGCGATTTCCTCGTCGACCATTTTTTGCGTGATGGGGGATTTGCGGAACTTTGCTTCGTAGAATGCGTAGCCCTCGGGGTCTTGCGTTACCACATCGAATTCGCCGCTCGCTTTGTTTACGGGATCGTCGTACCAGTACTTGCCAATGGCGTCGAAAGCCGGTTCGATCTTGCCGGTCCTGTTTTGCCGCACGAGGTATTGACGGCAGATCTCCTCGAACATATGTGGAACGTAGTTTTCCTCGAAGTCTTGGGAGACGTGACGATCATAGAAGACTTCCGGGTCGAGCAGCTGACGCGCAGAGGCATTGCGGAAAACGTAGCGATAGTAAAAGAGCGAAAGTGGGTCCACTACAAAGTAGCCAGACTTGCGCTTGTTCGTAGGGTCGTTGATGGGTGCACGCTTTTGGACGATTTCGAGTGACATGAGCTTGTCGAGCACGTCTGCCATGGCCGGACCGCTCGAGACGTGCGACTGTGCCAGCACGTCCCCCCAACGGGAGTAGCCTTGTGCGAGAGCCCCGAAAACTTCGTTGGCGTTGGTCATCTTCGAGATCTCGGCGTTGAGATAGGACGGCACCTCGCTTTCTAAGCGGGCGCCAGGTTCCGTGACGAGCTCGATGATGTTGTCGCGTACGCTTTGGGATTGATCGATGAGGCGATTGTAAAAGGGGATACCGCCAAAAACGCTATAGAGCCGCACCTTGTCCTCGGGCGAGAACGCGGGATAGAACTTCGCAGCGTCAAAGTAATCCATGGGCTTAAGCTCAAGCGCGAGATCAATTCGCCCGTAGAGGGGGCTTTCATGCTCGATGAGGGATTTCATAATCTCAACGTAGGAGCCGCACAGGACAATGTTTAAACGTGAGTCTTCCCTGTGGGCGTCGATTGAGGTCTGAAGAATGCTGTCTAGGCCTTTAACCGCATCTCTCAAGTAGGGGTATTCGTCGAGAACGAGGGTAATGTTCTTGTCTTTAGCTTGGGTAAACAGAAATTCGATGAGCTCGCGGATGCCTGTGAAGGCGAGCGGAGGAAAGCTCAGCGCTTCAGCAACAAGGACGGACAGACTCTCGAGGTTGTCTGCCTCGGAGGTTTGGCGGCACTCGTAATAGACCGTTGCGACGTCCGACAAATCGGTTAGCGCCTGCTTGATGAGCTCACTTTTTCCGACGCGACGCCTGCCGTAAATGAGAACATTGCGCTGCTCGGGTGCTTTGAGCGTTTTCTTAATACGGGCGAGCTCACGCTCCCTGCCAATAAATTCCACTTACTCGGTTCCTTCCGACTCGGTTTTGTCCGAGTTAATTGTATCGCATGGATCAGTTTATGCTCGAGTTTACTCGGACAAAACCGAGTCGGTTCTGCCCGAGTAAATTTGAAGGCGGCCGAATGCGTCTTGCTGCGTTTGCGGTTGGATACGTTGTCGAAAATGTGTCGTGCGGATTGTTGGATCGAATCGAACATTGGGACAGACGTCTCGTTTTATGGGCCGGGGGCGTGCATGTGCGAGTTCTTTTGGCCCATAAGGAACGCTGGTGGGTCGTTATTTGGGCCATGGGTCACTTCGCCGGCGCCGTGTTTCGTCATACGCTCATAGTGGAAGCCGATGCCACGGGGTCGACTTGGGACTCGGGCAATGGATGAGCTGCAAGCCGAAAGGAGCGGTGAGAATGATGAGGCCCATGACAAAGAAACTGCTGTTAGGAATTCCCACCGTGACGCTTTCGGCCGTGCTGGCGTGTACGGTGGCCGGCTGTGGCGGTAGTGCTCCGAGCGGCTCGGGCGGGAGCGCACCTGTGCAGGAGAAGTCCAAGAAGGCCAAGGCCTATGATTCGCAGACGGTCGAGGTGGCAGGCATTACCTATGAGTCGGTGGCTCACGGTACGTTCTATCGTGGCGATGCCAAGCTACAGGACGGCTTTTACCTGCACATCAAGATCACCAACAACAACACAAAGAACAGGACGTTCAGTTCCTTTAACGTGCATGCTGCCCAGGGCGATCTTGAGGCAGGCGACCCGTTGTTTACTTCCGGCAAGGCGGCCGTGCTCGACTACGTTGCAAGCGAGGCTCCCGATGAGCTGCACGAGGGCATCGACCTTTCCGAGAGGCCAGATATCGGCCCGGGCGAGACCGTTGAGTACGTGTATTTCTGGGCGCCCAAGACGGCGTACTACGGGCTCATCACTGTCGCGTTCGTAGACGCTTATGCCCCCGCCAAGAATCATGAGGCCATGCACTTTGACACCACGGGATGCGAGACCAAGGAGTTCAAGGCGGCCGGCGGCGTGGCCGATTCTGGCGAGAAGGCAGATTTAACGGGCATCGACTGCGCATCGTACAGCATCGAGGCCGCCGATGGGTACACGCTGGATTCGTCCGACGAAGAGCGCGAAAAGGCAAACTTCTTCCACGACGAGACTGGAGGACGCCTGAACATCAGCATCTTCCCGCGCTCGCCGGAGGAAGAGGTTGCAAGCCTAGAGCAGGTCTACGAAGGTAAGGAGACAACAACCGACCAGGTCGAGTACAACGGCATAACGTGGCTGCGCTTTACCGGTCCCGACAACGGCCATACACTGTATGCGACGGCTCCCGCAACGGGTGAAACCGTCCGCGTGTCGATTGGCTGGAAGATCGATTGGGACGCTGCCGTGCCCATGATGGAGGCTCTGAAGCTCAAGTAACAGGCTGCGATTCCCACGTCAGGCGACTCAGGGCTGGCTCCGAGTTATCGGGGCCAGCCCCTTTTGGTGTTCGATGAGCCGAGTCGGCGTCTCTCGCAAAGGTAACTGAGAGCTAGCGAGGCCTATCCGAATTGACCTCATCAGCGGTGTCGGTTTCGAGCGCCGTGCGGCGGGCGCTGTAGGCGACGAGGCCGGCGCCTGCTGCGGCGAGTGCTGCTGCGGCTGCCGTAAGGGGAGCGTTGACATCGCCCGTGCCCGCAAGCGCGCCCGCTTTTCCGGGGCGCTTGTTATTGCCGTGATCCTTGCCGCTGCCAGAGCCACTGCCGCTACCGGAGCTGCTTCCGCCGGAGCCACCTCCACTCGTGCCGCCATCGCCGTCGACCGTCATCGGGGCGTCGTGAAGTCCTGTCGTATCCGCGCTGTCGCATACGCCGACCTGAACTTCTGAGCGTTCGCATGACGCGTCGGGCACATGAAGCTCGTGCAGTACGGCACCCAGTGCCGAGTTCGCGCCCGGTCGAATTTCCTCGAGCGTTACGGGATCGAGCGCCACCAGATTACGCGCCTTCGCATACAGCGTTACGCGTTTGCCTACTTCGTCGCTCCAGCTCTCGGGGATGGCGAAGCTCATGCGGAACTGTGCCGTGCAACCCGGTGCCAGCACGGCGTTGCCGTTGTCGGCTACCAGCGGGTGCGTTGCAAAACGTGCGCCCAGCGTCTCGAGCGCGTACTTCACGTGTGCCATGTCGTTGGCCGAAGCGTCCTCGGCAAGCTCTGGATCGTAGATTGAAGCCATGCGTGCGTTCAGTCCGAATCCGATGGAAGCGCTGGAGAACGGCTGGCTGGAGCCCTCTCGGTACAGATCGATCGTGCCGGCGGTCAGCAAGGTGTTGCCGTCGTTTCGCACCGTGACCATGAAGGATTCGCCTGCTGCTCCGGGCACCACCGCGCCCGAGGTGGCGACCGCGCCTGTCGGCGTCGCGCATGCCACCAAGGGTACTTCGATGCCGTGCAGCTCTGCCTCGCTCTTCTCCGCGCTCACAATGTGCGTGGCGAGCGCGGAGAGCATGCCTCCCGACGTCAAAAATGTCGTTATCTGATCGACGGGATGGTCCAGCTCGCACATCACGAACGGCTCCGTGAACAGATCGCCTGCCAAGGTGCTGGCGAAGATGCGGAAGTGCTTGCCCATCACTGCTACCGGGTTGCCTTCTTCGTCGTAGGTCTGTCCCACCTTGCCATTGGTGTTCTCTACATAGAGCACGCACCTGCCGTTGTTGCTTACGCTAAACGATGCCGGGCCACAGCCTGCGGCACCCACGGGCTGCGTTGCAAATGCCGATGCTCCTCGCGTCCAAGTAATATGCTGCAGTTGCTCGTTGACGGTTGCCAAAAAGCCCGAATGTTGTGGCCACGGCACCGCGTGGGGTACTGTGGCATCTGGTGGCATAACGCCCCAACCCGCGATGGACTGGCCGATCACGGCATACGATGCGCAGCCACAACCGTTTGCAGTTTCGTATGCAACGGGCACCACCATTTTGCCGTTGATATTCTCGGGTACGCCCAGCTCGATGCTCGATGGCGCTTGCGGAAAGCGGAGGACCTGACGGAACGTGAGGCTGTCGCCCAAATCATCCGACCACAGGGTGAAGCACTCCAGCGCAACCTCTGCCTCATTGCCCAGCGCCTTTTCTGCGGTGGTTCCGCGGCGGTGGAGGTAAGCGCCCGACAGGCGCCCGTCGACCAGCGTCTTGCCCACCGTGATGCGTGGACACTGCAGACAATGGTGGCCATCCTCCTGAAGGCGGCCGCGCGAGATGCTGCGCCACGACGTGTGCGACATCACGCGAACTCCGTCGTTGCTTATGCGCAGGCGCACAACGGACAGTATGCCGGCTGTGCTTGCCGTATCGAAAAGGGTGTTGTCGCCGTCGGGGCGCTCGCCCGAGACCAGCAGCACGTAAGCGTCCTGGTTTTCTCTTCTGTCCGTATATTCCACTACGTCGAAGTCGTAATCGAATATGCCGTCGCGCTCCACGTCGCCCTCGCCAAAGCCAAGGGGGAAGTCCACGGGCATGGGGGCAGACCACGTGCCGTTTGCCTTTGTGTGCACCACCAGGCGCGAGCGGCCATTGTCGCCGTAGCGCACCGAGGCGATACGGAACAGGCATTCTACGCCGGCGATCATTGCCAGCTTCATGTGAGCTTCGCTGAGCACGCCAGCAAACAGCACGTTGTCGCTCGAGGGCTTGATGCCGCCACGCTCGTCTTCCGATACACCGGCAGAATTGGCGTTGGGGTCCGCAACGGCATTCTTCGCCTGACCGATGTAGGTGTTGTACTCATACATCGGCGCGGCATTTTCGTCGTTCTCCATCAGCACGTGGACGAAATGCTCGATCTGTCCCGTGTCGTCGCTCTCCGCGTCTGCCGCGAGCTCAATGCGCGTGACCGCTTGATCCCAATCGCGCACGACAGGCGCGACGTTTATCGCGGTGGCTGCAACCTCGGCGCGTGCGAGCAGCTCGGCGTTGGTGACGATGGTGGCCGATGCGATAAATTGCGGCACGCAGCCCGCCTCGATGTTGCTGGGCGTGCCGAAGTGAGCATCCAACGTGTAAGGCGTATCTCCACCCAATGCGAGCTCAGAGCGCTGGAGCACATACTGGTTGCCATTGTTCACCGACATATTCCACGAATCGAGGAGTGTGGGCCACGACCCCGACCAAGCCTTGGTGGTCCACTTGAACATTACGAACTGGAGTATCACATCGACATCGACGTCTGCACCTACGCGCAGTCGCGGAAGCTGGTGTCCATCTGCCTTCTCGTACCCAATGAACAGCGTGAGGGATGCGGCGCCGCGCACGGCAGACGAAGCGACGCCTGCAACGCCGGCGCCAAAGGTGACGGCAAGCCCGATCTGGATGGTGAACGAGCCCGAGGTGTTTGAATAGTCGAGCGAAATGTTTTTAAAAAACGCCGCGCCGCTGCCGTGCGTGTGGGCACCCACGGCGAGCGCCAGCTTCGCCAGCACCCAGGGGTTGACGTTTAGGAAAAACGGCACCGGTCCTAGGGTAAACTGCTCGGTCCAATTGAGGTCGGTTCTTACTTGAAAGAGTGCCTTAATATTGCCGTATGCGGGGTCGTTGTTGTTGCCCCAGGTTTTGCCCACCCAATCGTAGGCGAGCGAGCCGTACAGCTGTGTGGCGATATCCATCGTGAACAGCAGCGTGCAATGGTGGCGAAGGAGCTTAGTGTTTCTTGGATCGGTTCCCGAACCGGCACTCATACTCTTGTACTGATTCCACTTCCCCTCCATTTCGTCGAGGTAGCGGTTTGCCTGCTTGGCGCCCGACTCGCGCGGTGACTTCTTCCAGTACTCCGGATCCGGATTGCCCGAATCGTTCATGTAGCCGACCGGTTTGTATCCTCCGCCAAACAGCACGTATCCAGCAAACGAGAAATCGAACAGAATGGGGAACGAGGGCATCCAGCAGGTGAACTTGTTGCCGCCGATGCCGGGAAACGCCGCGGGGAAATCAAACGGAGTGATCTCTTGGTCCATGGTGGTGGGAATGATGGTGGTCGAGCCCGATTCCGCCTTTGCGGCCGGCGCGGTGACAACGGCCATGGGGGAGGAGAGCGTGTAGGTTTTGCCCTGGTAGTCGAGCATAAAGCGCAGCTTGCACCCTTCCTCCAGAAGGCCCGAAGCTGCATCGAGGAACGTGTCTTCGAGCGTGAACGTCGCCAGATTATCCGCGCCCGATGCGCTGGCCTTGATCTGGCCGATCTGCGTGACGGTTTCGGTTGAGCTGCCCGCAGAGGGCATCACTTTATTGATATGCAACGTTGCCTGCCCGCCCTGCGGCAGATGAGCCTGCACGGTAAAAGCGTGCGTGTCGGGCTGGTCGTTTGCTGCTTCGTCCGCTGGCATTGCCATAAACGTGGCGTCGGCGTACTGGATGTCCCATTCGTCGAACGTGAGCTGTCGAAAGTACGGCTCGCCATCGGAGAGCGGACGTGTGGGTGCGGTAATAGCGGTGCCGCCCTGGATACGCGCAAGGGGAATCTCGACATCGCGGTAGCCTGCCATGCTAATGGAGATGCCGCCGTTAAAGTCGTACGCGTCGAGAAGCGTTGCCTCGTCCACGTAGCCTTCTGAAAGAGGCGCGACCTCAAAGATGGCCGTGCCTTCGTCATCGGTCGTGGCGGTGAGCTGCTTGCCTGCGGCATAGCGCGATATGAGCGTGACCTGGGCACCCGTGATGGGCGTATTCTTGTTGGCGACGTCGACCACGACCACACCGAACATGGTGCGCGAGAGAACGAGCACCCTGAAGGGGTCTTTTTCGTCGGCATGGGCTTCGGTGGGTGCGAACGGCAATATGAAGGCGTTTGCGCTTCCCGGCACGCGCGGCATCATAATGCTCGCCAGCGAGGACGCTCCGGCAACAAGTAACGAACGGCGATCAAGCATCTTGGGCTCCCATCCCGCAAGTATCGGTGGAAATAATCCAATTTTGCGAGAAGGCGCCCCGTGGCGGTAGTGCCGTTCAAGGGTCAAAATGTCCAATTTGAGCGCGCGAAGGCGTCGGGCCCCCGGGACGCTTTCGATATGTCGGGCAGTCTGACCGCTAGCGCAACATGTGGGCAACCAGCTCGGCGCGAGTTCCGATACCAAGCTTGGCATACACTCCTGATAGGCGGTTTTTGACGGTGCCCGGCGATACTCCCATATGGCGTGCGATTTCGGCGTTGGTCCACCCACGACAGGCGAGCATGGCCATGGTGAATTCCGTGGTCGTTAGATCATCGGCCACGTCCTCGCCCGAATCGGGGTTGTGGATGCGCCGCCAACCGTAGCTGAATCGATACGTAATCTCGATGATGCGCGCGAAGTCGTCAGGGTATCGCGTTTTTAGACACGCCTCGATAAGCCCCTGCAAAAGGCCGTGGTGTTCGCCGATGAGTTCGATAAGGCCGTCGGGACGCGCAACGTCCCAAGCGGCTCCGAAGTGTGCCTTTGCGGTGTCGATGTCCTTGAGGCTCATGCAGGCCATGGAAGCCGACAAGTGCAGGAACAGCTCCGAGATGGGATAACTTCCCTGTTTCATGATCAGGGCGTTTTCCGCCATGCCCAGACTGCGGCCATATTCGCCGCGCAGGTACAGGGCATGCGCCATCACGTAGCTGGCGAACAGGCGCAGGCCTTCGGGCAGATGCGCCGCAAGCGGATAAAACTCTTCGGCGGAATGCGGGGAAGGCAAGTGCAGCAGGACGCTCGCGGCGGAGACGAATAGGATATGCGTGGCGTGGACGGCGGGCGATTCCTCGTCAGTTGGCGTATCGAGGATGCCCGCAAGGCAACGGCGGGCATCGGCGATACGATTGAGCGACAGACTGGCATATCCGCAGATAAGGCATGCGGAATAGCGCAGTGCGGGGTCGGTGGCGTCAAGATAGGGGCGTGCTGCCTCGGCGGCGAGCGTGGCCTGTCCGCGAAAGTACAGCGCTTCTGCCGTGGCAATGGCACGCGAATTGGGGTCGGAAATGCCTGCAACCGCAGCGTCAATCTGCCCCGGCACAAAGGCGGTGCACATCAACGGCATGGGAACGCATGGGTAGCCATCGCAGTCCATCTTCCATCTCCCAACAGCTGGCAACACTGGCAGCAATTGTACTCCTGTTACTCGGGACTGGAATTTTTGGGTATTGCCTACGATTATGCCGAACGCATAAAGGAAGAGTCTATTGGCGATGCTCTCAAGGTGGCTACCGAAGCCAAGCTGACCTCGATATTAGGAAAAATTGCCACCCCTGCAAAAAGCTCTGTCGCAGTGATGGGAAACGCATCTTCTGGGCATTCCGGCGTCTCCAGCTAGCGCTGGACTGCTGCTGTCGCCTGCGCGTTGGCGAGCGGGGCGTGGGGACCGTCCGGCGACCAGCGGTGACGGGCGAGCCCTGCCGCGTGCGTGGGCCTCCATCGGCGTAGACCCATGACCCCTATGGCATCGGAGAAGTCCACCATCGCGTCCAGGACCTTACCATCCGGCACGCCCAGCCTAGCGGCTCCCTTGAACCCAAGGTTGAAGGGGGGTGTTGTACAAGGCATATGGGGCCGAGTGGAAGTGGATCAAAAGAGCGTTACTTGACGTTTCATGCATAATGCCAACCGACCCGCGATATCACGTTCGCAGCGCGCAGGGGCCGGAGAATCTTCGCGATGAGAGTTGACGTCTAATACCTTGCATCGTATAGTGTGTATAGCATAGTATATGACGAGAGGAGGTGTGCGGATGGAGGCACAGATGAAGCGCGGCTTCCTGGAGGCCTGCGTGCTCGCGGCCGTCTCCGGCGAGGAGTCCTACGGCTACCAGATCGTGAAGGACGTACCGGCGAGCATGGGGCTCACGGAGTCGACGCTCTACCCGCTGCTCAAGCGCCTGGAGAAGGCCGGGTGCATCACGGCGCGCTCCGCCGAGCACAACGGGCGGCTGCGCCGGTACTACCGCATCACGGACGACGGGCGAGCGCGCATCGAGGAGTTCCTGGCCGAGTGGCCGTCCGTACGGGAGATTTACGCATACGTTGAGGAGGCGCACCATGACACGCGATGAGTTTCTGGGCCGGTTGGGCGAGCTGCTCGCCTGCCTGCCGGCCGAGCAGGTGGAGGAGACCAAGGCGTTCTATGCGGAGGCCATCGCCGACCGCATGGAGGACGGTATGAGCGAGGAGGAGGCCGTGGCCGCCATGGGCACGCCCGGCGAGGTGGCGGAGGCCACGCTCGACGACCTGCCCGCCGTGCCGCGCGCGATCGCGAGGACGCGCCGGCGCAGCACCGCGCTGCTGTGGGTGCTGGCCATCGTGGGCTCCCCGGTGTGGGTGCCGCTGCTCGCCGCCTTCGCCGCCGTGGCCGTCACGGTCTATATCTGCATCTGGGTGCTGGCGCTCTGCGTGTGGATCGTCGCGGTGGCACTCGGGGGCGTGGGCGTAGTTGAGCTCCTGCTTGCCGTAAGCGGCGTCATCATCGGCCACTTCCCGTACGCCCTCGCCTCGGCGGGCGTGGGGCTCGGCCTCGTCGGCGTGGCGCTCTTCGTTGGTGCTGGCGCTTGGGCAGCCTCAAAACAAATTGCGCGCCTCTCGGCGCTCTGGGCGAGGAAGGCCGCCTCGCCCTTCTGGAAGGGTAAGGGCGAGAAGGGCGGCGCTGCCGTGCATCTCGCGGCGTAGAAAGGAGTGAGTACCATGACCAGTGCGAAGAAGATCTACCTCGCCGTGGCGGGCGGGCTCGTTGCCGCGGGTGTTGTCCTCGCGGGCATTGGCTTTATCGCTTCGGGTTTCGACCCGGCCGTGTTCACAACCCATATAGACACACGCGACAGCACCATCGTGCTCGGCGGCGTCGAGGTGGACGACCCGATGGGCCTCCCCCTCATCGAGCAGCTCGCCAATCTGGGCGAGATCGACACCTCCGGCGTCGCGGATCCCGCCGCGCCCTAGGCGCAGCGAGCCCGGGTGCTCTGCCCGCCAAGCTGCGTAAGCCGGCGAAACCCGAACCTCAACCTCTACGCAACTGGCCCCAAGCCTGCGCCGATTCGCTCTCAGCGCCGCGCGGGGGCCCGTGACGCATGCCCAAAAAGGTACGAGGAGAAAGGAACGCGATGACGACAACTACGCCCTTCCGCCTTCACGGGGCCACGCAGGACCGGAAGCGACTGGGCCGTGCGGTGGGGCTGTGCTTGGATTGGCTACACTGATATGGACAGTTCCGTGAGGGGCGCGAGAGGCGGGACTCTGGGGAGATCTTCGAGGAGGAGTGTCTCGACTGGAAGCGTGGGTTCGGTGGAGCAGGAACCTAATCTCTGTCTCTCTTGCTTTTTTGATTTGTTGAGAAGCCGGCATTTGGGGGCATTTTGGATAGCGAACAGTTCAAACAAGAAGCTGAGAAAATAGAACAAAGCCTGAGTGCCTTGAGAGTCGCCGAGCGCAATGCAGTGATTCCCTTCATGAACGGCGACTTTACCCAATGGGATCTATATCTGGCATCCTCCTCTGAGTATGCGATGAGACTGATAGACGGATTCATCTCCATGCTCGAGTCGAGGAATCTTGTTTGCGTCGCCCAGCTTCTCCGCGCACAGGTTGGAGTCTGCCTGCGGACATTCGCATTATTCGCCGCCGAAGACCAGGATGACTTTCTCAAGCAGGTGTTTCAAGGTGTGCCTGTGAACAAGCTGAAAGATTTCTCGGGTGAGAAGATGTCCGATGGAAGACTTCAAGACTTACTCGAAAAGTTCGATCCAAAGGTAAAAGATGTATACAAGGTGACGTCTGGATTCGTCCACTTCTCCATTGATATTCTGCCGAGCATGGGTGTGCCTGGGGAGGGCTATGAGGTCGAGTTTAATTTTGGAGCCGAGCCCAACGAGAGAAACAATGCGCCTCTCGTGGAATGCGGCAAGGCGTTCTGCCACTATGTCGACCTGCATCTCCAGATGCTCCATAAGGTGATTGCTTCGGATGAATGGTATGCCGATCGATTCCGTATCGATTCCGATGGTCCTGCAGACGAGGCCTCGAAAAGCGAGAAGGTGTAGGTCGAACGCATTGACGCTGCCTTGACAGCATCCCGATATGATAACGAATGGGAGGTTCCCTGCGAAATGTGCGCCTCTGTATATTCTCGCTAGGACGCCCTCGACCGATAAGGCATCGTTGAGTTCAATTTGAGTTCAGCTCGGGTGCCTGAAAATCGCCCAACTCTGATAAAAGGGGAGACGACGGTACACCACGTAGACGAGAGGCTATGGAAGTGCACGATTTGATTATATTGGCGCGCTAAACCGCCCCGCTGCCCAACTTGAACTCCGCTCACGCGTGTATGGGGCTGCGAGAGGTAACGGCCTGCGGCCTCCTTTGTGTGCTCGATGATATCTTCGAGCATGCCGGGCATGGCGGAGACATTCGCTGCAATCCAGCCGTGTTCAAGCGCCGTTTCGGATAGGGGCGAGAGGGGGCTGTCTTGCCCGTTTCCCTTGCACCCGTAAAGATGGTTGACAGTTTGGGGTCTCCCGGGTCTTTAGCTTTTACCGTGCTAGATGCCTCATGGAAACTGTTGGACTTTAATCAGACAGACCCAGCATGTCGTTTTCCTCCATGAGGACATCGGCTAAAACCGCAACACCTATGCTTGTTTAAGCAAACTTCCTGATAGTCGTGGAGCTGCTGTAGCCCGACATGCAGGACATCGCTCGGCTTAAACACCGGATGCCGCATCCGCGAAACGAGTTGCGGTGCACCCTGTTCCAAAAGGCTGCCAAGTACCATGGCGTGAGCGTTGGGGTAGCCATCATTCAGCGTGGATACATCCGGATGCGCATAGATCCAGACGATTCCAACGTTCTCGTATTTCCCGTGCAGGTAATCGAAGAGGGCAGGCGACACCATACAGTTGCCGCCGACGGTCACGACTCTGTCGGGGTTTTCTGCCGCAAGCTTCCTCTGCGCATCCTGAATCCCCGCCAGGACTTCGTCCTCGGCATAGATGCGAACTGTCTCCCATTTCTCATGTCCAAGTTTTGGGACGCGTTTCACAATGTCGAGTGGGACTCCTGGACAGTCGGATCACGTGGTGGCCCCCTTTGAGAGGGTCACGAGCATCACGGTTCCGTTCTCGGAATTTGCTTCGACCTCTACCGTGCCACCGTGAAGCGCTGCAATCTCCCAAACGAGCGCTAGCCCGAGTCCTGCGCCGCCATATGCCCTGCTGCGGGATTTATCCAGGCGAAAGAACGGTTGGAAGATGCTCTCACGGTACTGCTTGGGTATTCCCGGGCCCTGGTCCTCGACTCGCAGGAACACGTGGCTGTTGTTGTCGCAGATGGAGACGTTGACAGTCGAGCCGGGGCGGCTGTAACGGATGGCGTTTTCGACCAGATTAAACACCAGCCGATAGAGGAGCGTGTCGCTCCCGATTACTAAAGCGTCTCCAGCACAATTGAGGGCTATGCCCTTATTTTCGGCAAGTGGCGCAAGGTCGGTGAGGACCTCTTCGGACAAGGGACCGAGTTCAACATCGTCCTCGCAAGGAACGCTGCGGAGCTCGCTCATCTCGAGCAATACCTTGGTCATTCGAGACATGCGCTCAGTTTGTTCTTGTAGCAGGCCGAGCAGCTCGGCTGTTTCGGGTTGCAAACCGGAGTGCTCAGAGATGAATAGTTCAATCTGTGCTTGCATAAGGGAGAGCGGGGTGCGCAGCTCGTGTGCGGCGTTGCCGGTAAACTGACGCTGTGCAGAGAACCCTTCGCAAAGACGGGCGATCATGTCGTTGAAAGAGGCGCTGCATCGTTGTAGCTCGGTGGGCACATCTTCGCTGAGCTTAATTTCGCTTAGGTTGTCAGGCTGCACGCGCTCAACCTGGGCCGCAAAAGCCCGCAGCGGTTTGAGTGCACGGCCGCTCACAAAGTATGCCAGCGCGCCGCCAAGGAGTGTGACTCCAGCCGTGATGTACCAGGTTGTCGTGCCAAAAGACTCTTGTGCGTCGTTTACGACGACCGTGACCTCGTCATCGAGGGCTGCTTGTGTTGGGTCAAACGCCTGGGGCGAATCCGCGCCGGTAGCGGTAAAGGCCGAGATGTCACTGCCGATGGCATCCATGTAGCGCATGCCCGTATAGCCGACCAGGCAGTTCGTCAACACGCACGCTGCGCACGTGAGCAGCGCCGTCATAATCGTTATGCGCCATTGCAGCGAAAGCCTTTTCATTCGCTATCCTCCATAACGTAGCCCTCTCCAATCCGATTGCGAATCGGGTCGTATCCCAAAGCGCTGCGTAGCTTTTTGCGGAGTGACGAGATGTGAACGCGGGTTGCGTTGCTAAAGCTGTTCACGCTGCTATCCCAAACGTGCTCGATAAGCTCCTCTTGACTTACCGGACGCCCCTGATTAAGCATCAGGTATTCCAAGATTCCCGTTTCCTTGCGCGTAAAAGATAAAGCCTCGCTGTCCACGGAAGCGATGCGCGCCTTGGTGTCAAAACGGAGCTTTCCGCAGGTTAAAACTATGTCGCTTTGTGTAAAGCGCCTGAGGGTGAGGCTGCGGATCCTTGCCGCAAGTTCGTCCAGATGAAACGGCTTGGTGAGGTAATCGTTGGCGCCGGCATCGAGTCCGGCGACTTTATCGGATACTTCGCCACGTGCGGACAGAATCAGTACCTTGGTCTCGCAGTCGGTTTTCCTAAGTTCCCTGAGCACGGTCATGCCGTCGATGCGGGGGAGATTGAGGTCGAGTACCACGAGGTCAAAGACTTCGACGCCCAGCAGGTCGAGTGCCTCCCGTCCATCGTGGCAGCAGTCGACGCTGTACGCCAGGTTTCGCAAGCTGCGTGCGATTGCATCGCACAGTGCTCGCTCGTCTTCGACGATCAAAATACGCATAACAGTCTCCTTGCACATTCCAAATCGCGCTTAACACGGATTTTATAGTCGATATGGTCCAATGGTCGCGTAACGAAAGGAGTGGTTGGGTTGTTCAAAGCAGTAAAACCCGTGGTACAGGTCGCTTTGTTGATCGTCGGAATTGCCATGGTGTGCTTTGGCGTTATGCGTGGCGAGGCGGATGCCGTGCTGGCCAAAGCGATTAGGCTGTGCTTGGAGTGTATCGGAATTGGATAAAAGAAAAAACACCGTGTCGCATGTTTTGGCCCGATCTCGCGGATTCATTCAGGCGGCGGCAACGCTCATCACCAACATTCACCTGCCAAACTTTGCTAAAGGCGGCATCTATCAGGGCGCGGGAAAAACAGTCTGCGTACCCGGGCTTAACTGCTATTCGTGCCCCGCGGCATCGGGTGCGTGCCCCATCGGGTCGTTCCAGTCGGTGGTAGGTTCATCTAAGTTTAACTTCTCCTACTACGTTACCGGTACGCTCATTTTGCTCGGCGTGCTGCTGGGACGCTTTGTATGCGGCTTTCTGTGCCCGTTTGGCTGGCTGCAGGAGCTGCTTCATAAGATTCCCGGCAAAAAGCTTTCGACAAAAAAGCTCAAGGCGCTTACGTATATCAAATACTTCGTGCTGCTGTTTGCTGTGGTATTGCTGCCTGTGCTGGTGGTCAACGACCTGGGGATGGGAGATCCGTTCTTTTGTAAGTACATCTGTCCGCAGGGTGTGCTCGAGGGCGCCATTCCTCTGGCCATTGCCAATGCCGGCATTCGATCTGCGTTGGGACATCTCTTTACTTGGAAACTTGCCGTTCTCATTGCCGTGGTAGTGCTGAGCGTTTTGTTCTATCGCCCCTTCTGCAAATGGATTTGCCCGCTCGGCGCATTCTATGCGCTCATGAATAAGGTATCCCTGCTAGGGATTCGGGTCGATGCATGCAAATGCGTCTCGTGCGGCAAGTGTTCAAGGGTTTGTCAGATGGACGTTGATGTGGTCCGCGCGCCCAATCATGCCGAATGTATCCGGTGCGGAAAGTGCATCGGGGCCTGTCCTGTCGATGCCATCAGCTATCGCTATGGCCTGGATGTGTCGGCGGAAAAGCTTCCCTTGACCGCCGATAAAAAGTAAACAAGCTTCGACAAAACGGAGGAATGACTATGAAGCTTTCTAAGATTGCGGCCCTGTTTATGGTGCCGGTATTGGCCTTGTGTCTTGTGGCATGTTCGGCGCCCGGTGGCAATGTGAGCGAATCTGCGAGCTCCGATCCTAAGATCGCAGAACTCACTGCGCAGAAGCCGACCAATGCCGACGAGGCCGCTGAGCTGTATGCGAAGCTCATGAAAAAGGAGAACGATATCCTTTCGAGTGATAACGCGCTGTGGGAAAAGGTATTCAATGCGGCAAATAAAGACTCGGCAATGATTGAGGACGGCAGCAATTACGGCGATTTCCTGCTCAAGACCATCGACGGCGCCAAGGATGAGTTCACGGCGGATGAGCTCAAGACGCTCAAGGCCGGTGCACAGCAGATCAAGGAGATCGAGGACAAGCTCGAGAGCCTGGAGAAGGAGTTCCCCGGCTGTGGAAGCACGCCGAGCGCAGGCGAGAGCGTCGACGCTTCGGCCGCTGGCATGACGGCTGGCGCCAATGCTTCGAGCGAGGCGACGAAGTTCCCCAGCTTTACGGGCAAGGACCTGGATGGCAACGACGTGAGTAGCGACGAGCTGTTCTCTAAGAACAAGGTCACCGTCATGAACTTCTGGTTCACCACTTGCAAGCCGTGCGTGGGCGAGCTGGGCGATCTTGAGAATTTGAATCAGGAGCTTGCCGAGAAGGGCGGCCAGGTCGTGGGCGTCAATTCCTTTACGCTCGATGGCAACAAGGGCGAGATTGCAGATGCCAAGGACGTGCTGAGCAAGAAGGGCGTGACATATAAGAACATCTGGTTCAAGTCGGATAGCGAGGCCGGTAAGTTTACGTCAAATTTGTTCTCGTTCCCGACAACGTATGTCATCGATCAGAATGGCAACATCGTAGGGGAGCCCATCGTGGGAGCCATCAGCTCCGCCGAGCAGCGCGCAGCACTCAACAAACTTATCGACCAGGCGATTGCGAATAGCGAGCAGTAGAAAACGCGTAAGGCATGGCGAGGATCGTGCGCCGCCGTGCGAAGTAGTCCGCTCCCTTTCAAGTATAAGCTCCACCATATAGAGGTCCCGCTCGGGACCTCTTTTTTGGGCGCCGTCCCGTTCGTTTTTTGGCGCGGTTCCCTACATTCCTCACTGGCGCCGGCAAAAAATGGGGATAGAGTAGGACAAACGCGTCGAATACGAACGGCGGGGGAGAGCGGGCGAGCGCGCCCACGTGGGAGAGGTTGTCGTCCATGCTGGAGCTCAAGGGTATTTGCAAAAGGTACGTTACGCAGTCGTTTACGCAGGTGGCGCTCGACGACGTAAGCCTGTCTTTTCGCGATAACGAGTTCGTGGCCATTCTGGGCCCCTCGGGCTCGGGCAAAACTACGATGCTCAACGTAATCGGTGGACTCGATCATTTCGATTCCGGCGACCTGCTCATCGACGGCATCTCGACCAAGGACTTTCACGATCGCGATTGGGATGCCTATCGCAACAACCGCATCGGCTTTGTGTTCCAGAGCTATAACCTCATTCCGCATCAGACCATTTTGGAAAACGTGGAGCTGGCACTTACGCTCACGGGCGTGGGGTATGGCGAGCGCCGCCAGCGTGCGCGCGAGGCGTTGGAGAAAGTCGGCCTGGGCGAGCACGTTAACAAGCGCCCGAGCCAGCTATCGGGCGGACAGATGCAGCGCGTGGCCATCGCCCGTGCTCTGATCAATGATCCCGAGATTGTGCTGGCCGACGAGCCGACCGGCGCTTTGGATTCAACGACGTCCGTGCAGGTCATGGACCTGCTCAAGGACGTGGCGCGCGACCGCCTGGTCATCATGGTCACGCACAATCCCGAGCTGGCGTACCAGTACGCCACGCGCATCGTCAACCTGGCGGACGGCAAGATCACCGACGATTCCGACCCCTTTGACGTAGCAAAGGCCGTGCGTCGCGAGGCTAAGCCTACGCGCAAAACCTCGATGAGCTTTGTGACGGCGTTGGGGCTTTCTGCCCGAAACCTCATGACCAAGAAGGGTCGCACGGCCATGACGGCCTTTGCAGGTTCGATTGGCATTATCGGCATTGCGGCGATCCTAGCGCTGTCCAACGGCGTAAACGGCTACATCAAAAAGGTCGAGGAGGATACGCTGTCGAGCTATCCGCTCACCATTTCCAAGCAGGATTACGACCTGTCGTCCATGATGGGCGGACAGGGGGCCACGGATGATGGCTCGTCTGAAAGCGTGGACTCGTCCGACGACAGCGTCGGCGGCAAGGCTAAGGGAACCGATAAGATTCCCGTGGTCACGGCCGTAAAGGATATGTTTGCGAGCGTTAAGTCCAACGACATGACGAGCTTTAAGGCATGGCTCGATGCCGGTGGCGACGGCATCGATAAAGAGGTCAACGCTATTCAGTACGGCTATGGCGTAACGCCGGTTGTCTATCGCGCGGGCAAGGGAGACGAGAAGCCCGTGCGTCTGGTGCCCAACGCCATGACCGAGGCCATGAGCGGAGGCGCGAGCTCGGCGGCAACGGTGAGCATGGAATCCATGGGAACCTCGGTCTTTAACGAGATGATTGACGACCAGAGCCTGCTCGACAGCCAATACGACGTCGTTGCCGGTCATTGGCCCACGTCCGCCAACGAAGCCGTGATGGTGCTTTCGAGTCGTGGCACGGTGGGCGACTACACGCTCTACAGTATCGGCGCGCTGGATATCAATGAGCTCAACGATCTGGTAAACAGCGCTATGACGGCTGACGGTGGGGTCGAAACGCCCGAGACCGGCACCGACTTTACCTACGACGATGCGCTGTCCACGACGTTTAAGGTGCTGTCGCCGGCCGATGCGTATCGCAAAAACGAAGAGACCGGCATGTGGACCGATATGTCTGGCGACACCGACTTTATGGCCGCCAAGGTTGCCGACGGTATCGACGTGCACATTGTGGGCGTGGTGCGACCAAACGAGACGGCCAATGCGAGCGCGTTGTCCCCGGGCATTGCCTACACGCATGCGCTGACTCGCCAGCTTATGGAGCGCGCCGCCGATTCGCAGATTGTGCAGGAGCAGCTTGCCCACCCCGAGACGGATGTCTTTACGGGCAAAACCTTCGACGAACTGCAAGGCGAGGCCAAGCAAGGCGTTGATCTGGGCAGCATGTTCAGTGTGGACGAGGCGGCGCTCAAGAGCGCGTTTTCGTTTGATGCGTCTGCGCTCTCGGGTGCGGCCGGCGACGGCATTGATCTTTCGGGCGTCGATCTGTCGGGCCTGGATATTGATCTTTCGGGCGTTGGCAAGGACATCGACTTTGGTGACATCATGGCCAAAGCGCCGGCTCCAGATTTCTCGGGCATCTTTGACGGCCTGGAACTCACGCCCGAGCAAATGCAGCAGGTGGGAACGCTAGCCAACCAGCTGTTTGAGAGCTTTTTGCAGTCTGATCAGTTTAGGGCGCTGTCACCCGATGATTTTAAGGACGCGTCAAAGCTTGCTGCCGCATTCTCGGCGTATCTTGAGAGTGATACGGCAGCCCAGCAAATCCTGGCCCAGCTCAAAGCGCTCGGCGGCGATGCCCTGGCCGAGCGCCTGCAGCAGGCGATGACCGACTATGTGCAAAAGCAGCTGGCTCCGTATCTGCAGCAGGCTATGGATCAGGTGATGAAGTCGATCAGCGATCAGATTGCGGCGACGGTGTCAGCTCAGCTCAGGGCAGGCGCAGCAGGGCTCATGGGCCAGATGGCGACGCAGATGTCGTCGAGTTTTGCTAACCTGGCGAGCGCCATGCGCGTGGATGCGAGCGCCTTTGCGCGTGCCATCCATTTCAACATGGACGCCGAGGACCTGAGCTCGCTCATGATGAGCTATGCGAAGGCGTCGAAGCTTACCTACGACAACAATCTGACCACGTTGGGTTATGCGGACGAGGCAGATCCCATCTCGGTCAAGATTTTCCCGCGCGACTTTGAGGCCAAGGAGCGCGTACTCGATCACATCGATGCGTACAACAAGCAGGTCAAAGCCGCTGGCCATGATGATCGGGCAATTTCGTACACCGACTACATGGGCATCATCATGGGTTCGGTGACCGACATCGTGAACACCATCAGCTTGGTGCTCATCGCATTCGTGAGTATCAGCCTGGTGGTGAGTTCCATCATGATCGGCATCATCACCTACATCAGCGTGCTGGAGCGCAAAAAGGAGATTGGCATCCTGCGCGCGATCGGCGCGTCGAAGCGCAACGTGGGCAACGTATTCAATGCCGAGACCTTTATCGAGGGCCTCATTGCCGGCGTCTTTGCTATTGTCGTCGTGGTGGCCGTGAGCTTCCCGGTTAATGCCTGGGCGCTTGCTGCCAAACAGGTCCCCAATCTGATGAGCCTGCCCGTGCAGGATGCGCTGGTGCTCATTGCAATTTCGGTGCTGCTGACGGTCGTTGCCGGTCTGCTGCCGGCCCGAAGCGCATCCAAAAAGGATCCCGTGGAAGCCCTGCGCTCCGAATAATGCGACAAAGGGACAGCCCCTTTGTCACATTGAGTGGCTTGCAAAATCGAGGTCTAATACTTTTCCCGAGAAGTGAACGAGTAAAAACGGACCCTCGAAGCATCGACACTTTTGGGATGCAATTTCCTGCGGTTTTGACGTCTGAAAATGTCGATGCTTCGGGGGTTCAAAAACGGTCGTTCACTTCTCGGGAAAAGTATTAGCCCTCGAGATATAGACGATGTTCGCGAGCGGCAATTAGAGCGTAAGCCTTTAGTTCTTCTTTGCAGAGAGCATGAGCCTAATTTCCGGATGGGTGTACTCGTCGAACCCTTCCTCGGGCTCGGTGTCAAAGGTGTAGTACGACTTGATAGATTCGTCCTCCGTCTTGATGTTGATTTCTTCATATAGGGATCCGGCTAAAAATGCCTGTTTAAATTCATCCGACAGGCTGCATGGCGTGAGGAGGCCCGGTGTGGCAACGGAAATGTCCAACCCGTTGAGCGGGGCGCAGAGCGTCGCGATGTCCTGCTCGGCGCGGGCGAGGTTGTCTGCAAGGCTTGCTTCGGGATCGATCTGGCTGGTGTAATCGACGTCCGTGAGCATGCCGTCTGCATCGAAAGAAAGGTAGACATAGGCTGCTTGAGCGCCGAGGTCATTATCGCGCAGATAGCCGATAATGCGGTAGCCGTAGTCGTGATACGACTCATATGGGTTGTCTGCCGCGACGCGTTCGCACACGGGCTCCAAGGCATCTTGCGCGATGGCGAGTTGCTCGGCGGCTGCAGCCTTTCTTACCCGAAGCTCGTTATTTCCCTGGACAAACTGTGGGATGTAGATGCCAAGCAGCACAATGGCGGGCACCACTGCGAGAGCTATGACCTGCTTCTTGACGCTTGGAATCGTTACGCCGTATGCGTTTGCCATGGCCTCGGCATTGCTTGAGGTTTCGGCCAGCACGTCTGCCGCCGTGGCGACTGCCCCTACGGCACCGGCGACCTCTGCGGCGCCGCCCAGGTTGCGCGCGAGATCGTTATCACTGTTCTTGAGCAGGCGGCCGGCAGCTTGCGTGGCGAGCACGCCGGCGACCTCCGCGGAGCGGTCTTTGTTGGTTTGGGCTACCGCAAGCCTACTCTGCAGCTCCTTCCACTGTTTGCCCTGCATTCCAAAGCGCGGCGCAAGAGCGCAATAGCAAAAGATGGCGAGTTCGATTGCGGCGAGCGCGATGGCGGTATATATGCCCGCGGGTTGGAATTCCTTTTGGTGGAACGCGATATCGTTGATCATTTGGAGCGGCAACATCAACAGACATGCTACAAACGACATGACGAGTGCGGTCGCTGCGATCTTGGGGTATGTGCAGTATCGCCGGATGCGTTTCTTTTCTTGCTCGGTGAGCTGCTGCATGGGGCCTCGACTCTCATCGTTTTTCGGGGGCGATGCGCACACGCTCTTGAGTATAGATGAGTGGAGGATGTCTGTTGTTCATACATGGCGGTCAACAGCGTGCTGTTGGTGCTCGCTTGATCGTGGGCGCCATTCACCTTCGTTGCACAGCGACGACTGGTTGGCTGGTTGGCGTCAAGTAACCGCCTCCGCCTTGTGGGCCGCCTCAAGGACAAGGCATAATGCATGTGACAAAGGGGCAGTCCCTTTGCCGCATTGATCTGAGAGTAGATGTTGATGATTCTATCGTTGGCCCCCATGGAGGGGATTACCGGGCATGTGTTCCGTCGCGTGCATGCGGAGTGCTTCGGCGCACTCGATTGCTATTACACGCCGTTTTTGCCGCCGCCGCGGGTGGGCAACCGCTTTGGCGGCAAGGCGTTTAAGGAGATCGATCCTGCCAATAACCAGGGGCTTAACGTAGTGCCTCAGCTGATGTCCAAGAACGCGGACGAGTTTGTGTGGGCGGCACAGGTGCTCGCCGACATGGGCTATCGCGAGGTCAATCTCAACTTGGGTTGCCCCTCGGGGACGGTTGTCGCCAAGGGCAAGGGCTCGGGTTTCTTGCGTAATCTCGACGAACTTGAGGTGTTCTTGAGCGACGTGTGCGAACGCTCGCCGTTGCCGGTATCGGTCAAGACCAGGCTGGGGCTGGAGAGCGATGACGAGTATGAGCGCGTGCTCGATCTGTATTGCCGCATACCGTTGGCAGAGCTGATCGTGCACCCGCGCGTGCAAAAGGACCGCTATACGGGCTCGCCGCGCAAAGAGTTTTACGGCGAGACGCTGGAGCGTGCGCCGTTCCCCGTGGCCTATAACGGCGACATTTTCGATCTTGAGGATATGGATGCGCTGGTGGAGGCCTATCCCGGCACGCGCCATGTGATGCTGGGACGCGGCCTGCTTGCGAACCCCGCTCTGGCTCGCATGGTCAACGGCGGTCCCGCTGCCACGGTAGCCGAACTGCAGCGTTTCCACGACACGCTGTTTGCGGCCTATGCAGAAGAGATTGGCGGTAACGCGGTCTTTCGTATGAAGGAGTGGTGGTTCTACGCCAAGTGCGCTTTCGCCGACCCCACTACCGTTCACAAGCTCGTACGTAAGACTAAAAAGGTCGACGAATACCGCGCCGCCGTCGAGCGCGTCTTTCGCGAGCAGCCGCTTGCACCCATAGCCCGCTTCCACGGCTAGTTGGTCGTTGGGGACGTTCTTTAACGACTAGTCATTTAAGAACGTCCCCAATGACTACCCCCAATGACTATGTTGTAAAAGCTGTACGTCAGCATCCAAAGATGTCGAAAAATGTCGACTTTGGATGCTGGTGTACATGTTTGGGTGTGGTGGGTAACTAGGCAATCATTGCATCGAGCATGATGAGCTCCCTGAGTCGCTCCGTGCGTGTTTGCCCATGGCGCTTCGCCTTCTCGTCAAACGCTTCAAGAACCGACTCACCCACACGTGCCGATAAAACAGCGCTTGGCTCATCGGAGATCGACGGCCTTCCCAGCTTGATGGTGCGACCCTTCGGCCACTCATCTTTTTCGTATGCCTCCGCGGCTTTCTCCAACTCTCCGGGAGCAAACTCCATCATCTTTTCGAGCTGCTTAGCGTCCATAGCGTCTCCTATCGATCGACATAATGTCGAGCGCTGGTTCTCGGATTCCCTTTTTTGTATACAGTTTTGTAGACAAAAATACAAGCAGTTTATCGGGCTAATTAGCTTGTTTTGATCCGCCTGCTCGATAGGAAATGAGCATTGACGGCTTCGATACTCCTTTGCTTTTCAGCTTGGAATTTGGATGCTCGTTGAACTTCCGGAGGGGAGCGTTTTATTAAGCTATCGAGATTCTGGGCAGGAGCTCTCACCGGTCTTCGATAGTGGGACCAGCTTAATTCGCGACACAGTGTGTCGCGAATTGGAGTAGTCGTTGGGTGTCCTTCAATGGCTAGTCATACAAGAACGTCCAAGTGCCGGATTTTGTCATTTAGTGGGTAGCGCGCAGAGATGTGGTGTAAGAGGCGGGGAATGCCCCGCCTCCGCCCTTTCTTGAAAGGGAGGGGACACCGCCTAGAATTCGTCGTTGGAGTAATGAAGGTGACGAATGGAAGGAAAGGCGATGCCCCAAGAAGAG
>DXLS01000068.1:0-1945 GCA_019414605.1 Collinsella sp. | reverse complement strand
CCGTCACCGAGGAGGATCCTAAGAAGCCCGCGACCAACCCCTATGGTTGGACCAAGTGGATGATCGAGCAGATCCTTATGGACGTCCACACCGCCGACCCCGAGTGGGACGTCGTGCTGCTCCGTTATTTCAACCCCATCGGCGCTCATCCGTCGGGCCTGATCGGCGAGGACCCCAAGGGCATCCCCAACAACCTGGTGCCCTATGTCGCCCAGGTCGCCGTGGGCAAGCTCGAGGCTGTTCAGGTCTTCGGCAACGACTACCCCACCCCCGACGGCACCGGCGTGCGCGACTACATCCACGTGTGCGATCTGGCCTCTGGTCACGTTGCCGCCCTTAACTGGATGAACGGCAAGACCGGCGTCGAGATCTTTAACCTGGGCACCGGCACCGGCACCTCGGTGCTCGAAGTCGTCGCCGCCTTCTCCAAGGCCTGCGGCAAGGAACTGCCCTATGTGATCCGCGAGCGCCGTGCCGGTGACATCGCCGCCAACTGGTGCGATGCCTCCAAGGCCGAGCGCATGATGGGTTGGAAGGCCCAATACGACATCGCGGATATGTGCCGCGACAGCTGGAACTGGCAGAGCCACAACCCCAACGGCTTCGCCGACGCCGAGTAGCAAAAACCTACATACCGTTCTTGCCCCGATCTCACGTTGTGAGGTCGGGGCTTTTTTCATGGCATGTAGCCATTCGCCGAAAATCGACCAACTTTTTTATCTTGCCTGTACATGTTTAAACAACATGTTTTACAATAGGCGTATCGAATCAGAACATCGAAGGCGGACTGCACACCCATCGGCAGGCCGACCCCAGAACAAGAAGGTTGGTGAGCGCATTCATGGAGCGTGCAAGCGGCGTCCTCATGCCCGTCTCATCTCTGCCCGGACCATACGGAATCGGCGGCTTTGGCTGGAATGCCTACGACTTCGTCGATTTTCTCGCCTCGTGCAAACAACATTACTGGCAGATTCTGCCCCTTACGACGACCAGCTATGGCGATTCGCCTTATCAGTCGTTCTCGGCCCGCGCGGGCAACCCCAACTTTATCGACTTTGCCGAGCTTATCGAGGCAGGGTATCTGGAGCAGCGCGATATCGATGGCGTGTATCTGGGATCCGACCCCAGCAATGTCGACTACGGTGCTATCTTTGGCGGCCGCCGTCAGATTCTCGACCGCGCCGCCGAGCGCTTTGCTGCCGACAAGCCGGCCGATTTCGATGACTTTATCCAGGCCAACGAGGACTGGCTCATCCCCTACTGTGAGTTCATGACCGTCAAAGAGGAGTGCGGTCTCAAGGCGTTTTGGGAGTGGCCCGCGGAGCTCCGCACCCGCGGCGAGGCTTCCGCCAAGGTCTGCGCCGACCATCCGGCGCGTATGCTCTACCACCAGATGACGCAGTACTTCTTCGATCGCCAGTGGAGCCGCCTCAAGGCCTATGCCAACGAGCGCGACATTCTCATCATCGGCGACCTGCCCATCTATGTCTCGCGTGACTCCGTCGAGATGTGGGCGACACCTGAGCTCTTTAAGATCGACGCCGCCGGCAATCCCGTGAGCGTCGCCGGCACGCCGCCCGACCAGTTCTCGGCCACCGGCCAGTACTGGGGCAACCCCATCTACGACTGGGACGCCATGGAGGCCGACGGCTTCTCCTGGTGGGAGGGCCGCATTCGCGCCGCCCTCGACATGTACGACGTCATCCGCCTGGATCACTTCCGCGGCTTCGAGGCCTATTGGGAGGTGCCGTTCTCCTCGCCTGATTCGTCCTACGGTTCGTGGACGCAGGGTCCCGGCCTCAAGCTCTTCAAGGTGCTCGAGGAAAAGCTCGGCACGCTGCCCATCATTGCCGAAGACCTGGGCTTTCTTACCCCCGGCGTCATCGACATGCGCGACAACTCGGGCTTCCCTGGCATGAAGATCTTGCAGTTTGCCTTTGAGGGC
>DXLS01000067.1:0-24537 GCA_019414605.1 Collinsella sp. | reverse complement strand
GCGCCAGGGAGATAGTGGACGAGATAGTCGAGAGGCGCGGTCTCAAGAAGGAGTAACATCGGGACTTGCAGCGACGGACCTCGGGACGCTCTTACACCACGTCTGCGCGCGCCACCCATCCACATTTTTCGTCGGCAAAATCGCAGGATTCCAGCACCGAAACCGCAGGAAACGGCACCTCTAAAGTGTCGATGCTTCGGGGGTCCGATTTAGCTCGTTCACTTCTCGGGAAAAGTATTAGACCTCGTCGGCAGCAGCCCAAAAGGTGAGTCGTTTCTCCCCCGCGCAACCCAATAGACACATTCCGCTCCTCCCTCACACCACCCAAAAACTCATCCAACATTAATCTTGGCTCAAGAATCGCTTAATCTATAACCTGCACTATAGAGTTCGACCAAGGGCGGCGCCGCGCAACACAGACCGCCGAACGCAACGCTCGCGCCCGGGCAGATCGCCCGGCGTCGCGCCCATCGAACGAAAGGACAGGTCATGGACGACCTCGAAAAAGTTGAAACCATCCGCACCAAGTGCAACGTGAGCTACACCGATGCCAAGGCCGCGCTCGACGCCGCCGACGGTAACGTCTTGGATGCCATCATTTGGCTCGAGTCGCAGGGCAAGACCCAGACCACGTCGGCGCACGCCGCCACCGAGTCCGCGCCAGTCGATGAGCCCTCGGCCGAGATGGTCGCCGCGCAGGCCGCCTACGAAAAGTCGAGCGAAAAGACCGACTTCTCCAAGAAGATGGACAGCGTGTGGGAGTACCTCAAAAAGCTCTTCCGCCTGAGCCTGGACACCAAGTTTATCGCCACGCGCCGCGATGCGATCATCCTCAACATCCCCATCCTGATCCCCATCGTCGCGCTGTTTGCTTGGGGCGCCACGATATGGCTGATGCTGATTGGCCTGTTCTTTGGCATGCGCTACCGCATCGACAGCGACGGCGACGTGCCCGGCAGCATCAACAACCTTATGAATCACGCCGCCGATGCCGCGGACGACATCAAACAAAATCTGAACGACGACAAGTAATCGCAGACGGGGGCACGCATGGCACGGATCCTGATCGTAGAGGACGAGGAGAAAATCGCCCGCTTTGTGACGCTCGAGCTGGAGCACGAGGGCTACCAGGTGGAGCACGCCGCCGACGGCCGCACCGCCGTGGACCTGGCACTGGAGCGCGACTACGATCTGATTCTGCTCGATGTGCTGTTGCCGCAGCTCAACGGCATGGAGGTCCTGCGGCGTGTCCGCAAGCACAAGGACGTGCCGGTGATCATGGTCACCGCGCGCGATGCCGTGATGGATAAGGTTGCCGGGCTCGATGCCGGCGCCGACGACTACCTGACCAAGCCGTTTGCGATCGAGGAGCTGTTCGCACGGATCCGCGTGGCGCTGAAGCGCTCGGAGGCCGTGCGGGCGGCTTCGGGCGTTGGCGGCGCCGGGGCGGGTGACGCGGGCGTCGACGCCACTGCGATACCCCCGGTCAGCGACTCGACCCAGGCTTCTGCCTCTCCCTCCCCCGCCACGCTCGCCGTGGGCTCGGTCGCGCTCGACCCTGACCGCCGCGAAGTCACAGTCGACGGCTCGCCCATCGTGCTGACTGCCCGCGAGTTCGACGTTCTCGCCCTGCTTATGGCGCATGCCGGCACCGTGCTCACGCGCGAGCGCATCGCGCACGAAGCGCTGGGCTACGAATACGTAGGAGACACCAACAACGTCGACGTACACATCGCGCACCTGCGCGCCAAGATCGAAGACGCCGGCGGTGCCCGCATCATCCAAACTGTGCGCGGGGTGGGCTATGTCTGTCGCGCGTAACGCCGAGACCAAGCGCGTCACCTCCATCGCCCGCGCCATCAACTGGAGCTACATGTGGCGCCGCTTGGTGAGCTACGTCTGGCTCGATCTGTTGCTGATGGTGATTGCGGCGGCGATCCTCGTCTATGGATACAACCAGACGCTGCCCGACAGCGCGTTTACCGCAGGCTGGATTCCCGGCGCCACCGTTCACGGCATGTCGCTGACGCCCGCACGCGGCTGGGACCTGACAACGCTCACCTATACCGTCGAGTTTGCGCGTACCACCAAGACCTTCCCCCTCGCGCAGGACCTCGTCGCGCTATGGCCTCTCTACCTTGTCGTTATGGGTTGGCAGGTCATCAGCGTGCTCAACATGCTCGGCGGCGCCCGCCGCGTGCGCCGCACCATGGCGCCGCTCAACGACCTTGCCTTGCGCGTGGACGAGCTCGGCCGTATGCAGCTCTCCGGCGGCAAGATGGAAACGCTGGAGCAGGCCATCGAGCGCGCAAGCGTCGACTCGCCGAGCGTCACCACCGGCGACGCCGACCTGGCAAGCATCGAGGTCGCACTCAACCGCCTGCTGCGCCAGATGCAAGAGGCCAAGCTGCAGCAGATGCGCTTTGTCAACGATGCGAGCCACGAGCTGCGCACGCCCATCGCGGTGATTCAGGGCTACGTGAACATACTCGACCGCTGGGGTAAAAACGACCCGGACGTACTGGCAGAGTCCATCGCCTCGCTCAAGGCCGAAAGCGAGCACATGCAGGTGCTCGTGGAGCAGCTGCTGTTTTTGGCGCGCGGCGATGCCGGACGCACGGCCCTGCGGCATGCGAATACCAACCTGGCCGCACTGGTCGGCGAGGTATGCGAGGAGTCGCAGATGATCGATGCCGAGCACACGTATCGGCTGGCTTTTGACGCCTTGCTTGCCAGCGACCCGCGCTGCGACGCGCCCGTCGACGTGGCACTCGTGAAGCAGGCCCTGCGCGTGATCGTGCAAAACGCCTCCAAGTACTCGGACGCGGGAACGACCGTCACATTTGGCATAGCGCCCGATGCGGGCATGGGCACGATCGACATAAGTGTTGAGGACGAGGGCATCGGCATGAACCAGGAATCCGCAGCTCACGCGTTCGAGCGGTTCTACCGTGCCGACAACGCGCGCGATGCCGGCGCGCAGGGCTCGGGTCTGGGGCTCGCCATTGCCAAGTGGATCGTCGATAGCCATGGCGGTGTCATTGGCGTGACCTCGGTCGAGGGTGTCGGCAGCCGCTTTACGATTCGCCTGCCACGGTAGGGATGCCCCTCGGCATAAATAAAGGGATAGGGCCACGCGGCTCTATCCCTTTTTGCTAGCTATAGCAGCTTGTGCGCTAGTCGCGGCACAGGTGCACGGCGAAGCCGGCGAACTCGCGCTTAAAGTACACGAGTTTGGTGCCGCCGTCGGGCAGCAGCACGCGCGACTCCTCGTTGACCTCGAGCCCGCGGTCGGCAAACCACTTCTCCGCCGCATCGATGTCGTTGACGGCAAAGCCGATGTGGCCCTTGGCGCCACGGCCATTCTGCTTCATGATCTCGACCAGCGAATCGTTAAAGTACGAAACCGGGGTCTCGATAACGGGCAGACCCATCATCGTCGAGAACAGCTCCGCGATCTCCAGGGCGTCTGCCGGGTCGGTGGCGTTAATGCCCACATGGGCAACGCGCATGCCAAAGAGCTCGACCGGATTGGCGTTCTGCTCATTCATACAGGTAGCGCCTACTGAGCCATGACGTCGAGGACGGCCTTCTCGGCAGCGACGCGGTTCATGCCGGTCATGAAGGGCACGCCGCTCACGTACGGGCAGGTAAGGCCCTCGGGGGCAACGGTGGTGGCGATCAGCAGGTCGGCGCCCTCGTCGCAAACGTCCTTGGCCTCGGAGATGGCGCACTGCACGATCTCGTACTTGTCGGCGTAACCGTTGGCGTCGAGCATGGTGGCGACCTTCTGGGCAACGAGCGTGGAAGTAGCAGCGCCAGCACCGCAAGCCAAAACAATCTTCTTCATAGGTAATGTCTCCCTTCATGGTTTACTTTAGGTAAGTGTACCGCAGCGAGCGATGGCGCTCGGCCTCGATGAGCTTTTATGCCAGTTTGCTCGCGCGCTGCGTATAATACATCTAGTACGTGTTGTCATACCGCTCGCTTTATGAGCGACTAAGGACCCTAATATGCCCGATTCCCGCACCCTCTGGACCGCCGTCGTCATCATCTGTATCGCCGTGTCGGTGTTCTTTAGCGTCAAAAAACGCACCACGTTTAAACGCCTGCAGCAGCTCATGGCCGCCAAGCAGTGGGACGAGTTCGATCGTTTGCTCGACGCCAAACTCACCAGCATGCTGTACCCGCGCTATAACCGCGACTACCTGCGCCTGAACTCATATCTGCTGCGCGAGGACCACAAGCGCGCCGACGAGATGTTCGATTTGCTGTTGGGGCTCAACCTGCCCAAGATGCAGCGCGTCGACCTGGTGATCAAGGCTTTTAACTACTACGTTGGCCAGGAGGACCGCAAAAAGTCCAAGGAGCTGCTGCACGAAATCAAGGGTTTTGAGGGCGGCCAGGCCGAGGCAGTCGCACACGAATGCCAGCTGATGTACGACACGATGATCCTCAAGCGCCACAACGACATTCCCGAGCTGGAGCGCATGCTCAAGGAGGCCGGTGACGACAAGGTCAAGAGCTGCCGCCTGGAGTACCTGCTGGCCCTGCAATACCAAAACAAGGGCGACGAGGCCAAGTATGCCGAGTACTTGGAAAAGTCGGGCCAACACTCGATGGCCGTCAACGCGTAACGGACGGCTTGTGCTAGACTTCTAATCTCACGGGGGCGTGGCGGAATTGGCATACGCAGGAGACTTAAAATCTCTCGCCGCAAGGATTGTGGGTTCGAGTCCCACCGCCCCTACCACGTATTGTTTACGAGCCCGTGTCCCCCAGGGATGCGGGCTCGTTTCTTTTAGATGCCGGTGGGACTCGAACCCGCGAGGGGGCGAGCGCCAAGCGGACGCGCAGCGTCCGCAGCGAGCCGGCGAGGGCGGCCGAAGCCGACGCGTATTTGCGCAGCAAATACGCGGACGTCCCACCGCCCCTACCATTTGGCTTTTACGGGCCCGTGTCCCCTGGGGATGCGGGCCCGTTTCTTGTGGATGCCGGTGGACTTTAGAAGTTGCGGTGGAATAGTTCCTGTTTTGACTGGTTACCAGCCCATTTAAGAACTATTTCACCGCAACTTAGATTGGCATTCCCACATTTTTCGATGGAAAAATGTGGTTGTCTCACACATTTTCCGATGGAAAAACGTGGTTGTCTCGCACATTTTCCAAAGGAAACGCCCAAATGGCCTTATACTAGCCAAGAGAGTTGGGAGGCAATATGCAGCGACAGCTTATGAGTGAACTTATCGCTTGGAAATCAAGGGCGAATCGCAAACCCCTCTTGCTCAAAGGAGCCCGCCAGACAGGAAAGACTTGGCTTCTTAACGAATTCGCGAGCCAACAGTATCGAAACGTCATTCGTTTTGACTTTATGCTCGAGCCGAGCGCACGCTCGCTGTTCGATGGAGACCTCGACCCCAAGCGCATCATCTCCCAGATAGAGCTTCTTCGCGGGCGAACCGTAACGCCGGCAGACACGCTCATCATCTTTGACGAGATCCAAGAGGCGCCGCGCGGCATCACCTCGCTCAAGTACTTCAACGAGCTTGCGCCCGAATACCATATCGTCGCAGCCGGCTCCTATATGGGCCTCGCGCTCCGGCGCGAAAACGAGTCATTTCCCGTCGGCAAAATCGACCAGCTCACCATGCGTCCCATGGGGTTTACCGAGTTCGCTCGCGCCGTCGATGGCGACCCGCTCGCCGACGCCATCCTTGCCGCAGACATGAATCTTCTGGCAAACGTTACCGAAAAGCTCGAGCACTTGCTCAAGGAATACCTCGTTGTCGGCGGCATGCCCGAAGTCGTCTCCGCCTTCGCCGCGACCCGCGATTTTATCGAAGCCCGCAGGCTTCAGCAACAAATCATCGAGGCTTACGAATCCGATTTTGGCAAACATGCGCCCGCCCGCATCGTCGAGCGCATGAGGCTGGTTTGGAAATCCCTCCCCGGCCAGCTTGCAAAGGAAAATAAAAAGTTCATCTACGGAGCCCTTCGCCCCGGGGCGCGCGCACGCGATTTTGAAGAGAGCCTCCAGTGGCTCATGGATTACGGAATCGTTCATAAGGTGCCGCGCGTTTCCGCTCTCAGGGCACCGCTTTCGAGCTATGAGGACCTCTCGGGCTTCAAGCTGTTTTGCATCGACACTGGCATCCTCGGCGCGCTCTCCAACCTCCCACCGACCATCGTCCTAAACGGATCCGCTGTTTTCACTGAGTTTAAGGGCTCGCTCACCGAGCAATACGTCGCACAGGAACTCTTGCTGCAAGGCAAAATCCCCGCGTACTGGTCATCTAGCTCTGGCAATGCCGAAACCGATTTTGCTATCGATCACATG
This sequence comes from Collinsella sp., assembly GCA_019414605.1. GTDB lineage: Bacteria > Actinomycetota > Coriobacteriia > Coriobacteriales > Coriobacteriaceae > Collinsella. Next base: position 18,201 of record DXLS01000067.1, on the reverse strand, counting down.
GGGACTGTACTTCCGCTTGAGGTCAAGGCGGCGGAGAACCTTAAAGCGAAGAGTCTGAAAATAGCCTGCGAAAAATTCAAACTCATGCGCTGCGTGAGGACCTCCCTGGCGGCATATAGAGACGAGGACATGCTCGTCAATATTCCGCTTTGGGAGATTGGACAGATCGACAAGCTGACAAAGTAGCCCCGTCCCAAAAAGACTAGTTTTGGAGAGGGCTGAGGCTGGGGGTCCAGGCGATGGTGGGGGTTTTACCGTCGAGGGTCTCGTTGATGGTGGCGGCCATGCCGGCAAGCAGGCTGTTCTCGCTTACGGTGAGCGTGTCGTAGCCGCCGGCTCGCATGAGCTCGCGGATTACCACGGTGCCAGCCAAGATCACGCCCGCGCGTTTGGGCTGCACACCCGGTAGCGCGGCGATGCTGTCCGCGTCCAGCGTGGACATGCGCTCGATAGCGGCCGAGACCTGCTCCAGCGAAAGCTCGCGCAGGTGCACGAAGCTCGAATCATACGGCTCCAGCTCGTGGACCAGAGCCACCAGCGTAGTCACCGTGCCGCCCACTGCGACCAAGCGTTCGGCGCGCTCAAAGTCGACAGGCAGACTCTCAAAGTAGCCCGCAAACTGCTCACCTGCCCACGCGGCAGCGGCAGCAAGCTCGCCGTCCGCAGGCGGCAGCGCCGAGAAGAACCGCTCCGTCACGCGGCGACAACCGATGTCCAGCGAACGCGTGCCCTCCAGCGCAAAGACCCCACGCTCCGGCGCATAGACGCCCGTCGCGAGCTCCGTGGATCCGCCGCCCGAATCGGCAACAATGATGCGCTCGCCAGCAAAGTCGTGCGCCACGCCAAAAAACGTCAGGCGTGCCTCGACCTCGCCCGGAATCACCTGTGGCTCAAGCCCCAGATCGCGCAGGCCGTCCAGCAGCAGCGCGGCATTGGACGCATCGCGCGCGGCGCTCGTGCATGTGGTGCAGATGCACGCGGCCCCAAAGGCACGTGCCTCGTCCACAAACATGCGGCATGCGGCGAGCACGCGCTCAACGGCCGCCTCGCAAAAGCGGCCCGTCGCGTCCACGCCCTCGCCCAAGTCGGTGATCTCGGTATGCTTGGACGATTCCACGATCGCCCCGGCCTCGACCTGCGCTAACACCAGTCGCGACGACACTGTTCCCAGGTCAATCGCGGCTACCTTATAGCGTTTGCAATCTGCCATTGCAGGCTCCCCTCCGGGCGCTATTTGCCGTTGGACACGACCGTCTGGCCCTCGACGCCGTTAAATCCAAACAGCATATCGAGCGTCTGGATGTACCACGGCGCGTCCTTGCCGACCTCTTCGATCTCTTTGGCGACTTCGCTGGCCTTCTTGGCGTTCGAGGACTTTTTGCTCGACGACGAGTCCGAATCGTCGTCCAGGCCCAGCACGTCAATCTTGGTCTCGCCGGGCATCACCAGGCCCAGGTCCTCGGTCGCCGCGTCCTTAATGCCCTCCTCTGAGAGCAGCTTGTCGACGCTTTTCTGCAGCTCGTCGTTGTACTGCTGGCGAATCTCGACCTGCTTGGCCAAGATATCGCTCGAGCGTTTGGCAACGTAGAGGTCGCGCACGGGAAAGTACAGGCTCACGAGCACCAGGGCGACGACAATACCGATAAACAGCCCTCGCTGAGGACCGTGGGTAAAGTCGTAAATTGCCTTGACCGCTGCGTTGTCGTTGGCGTAGTGCATAAAGTCCGAGCCGGAAAGACGGCTTGAGGGACGGCGCGGCTTGTCGGACGCCTGGGTCGAAGGGCGCGACGCATGCTTGGAACGCGATGGGCGCACCGGACTATCCGAGGAACTATTTGGCTGAGCATTGGGATGCGAAGTCGCCGGCGAGCTATACCTGGAGCGATCAGCACCAGCATAACCAGACCCGCCAAGCTGTGCGGTACGCGCACGACGAGGCGACGGCTCGCGCGAACCGGCGGAATAGTACCTGTTGTCGTAAATCTGATCCATGTGCGCCTTGTGCGGTTGAGGTTTGTTTGCGCTAAGTCCTTTAGTTATAGCACGAGCGCCCGCGCCGCCTTCGCCAGCCTTTGCTCGACATAAAAAAGGCGCTGAGCCATATGGCCCAGCGCCCATAGTTCTTTGCGGCATCCAGCCAAGGCGGGGAGGAACCGAGTCAGCCTCCCCCTCGCCGAATTCGCCCGTTTAACGAATGTTGTAGAACGCGGCCTTACCGGCGTAGCGCGCGCTGCCCTCGAGCTCGTCCTCGATGCGGATGAGCTGGTTGTACTTGGCAATACGGTCGCTGCGGCACGGGGCGCCCGACTTGATCTGGCCGGCGTTAACACCCACGACCAGGTCAGCGATGGTGGAGTCCTCGGTCTCGCCGGAACGGTGACTCACGATGCAAGCGTAGCCGGCCTCCTTGGCAGTCTCGATAGCCTCGAGCGACTCGGTGAGCGTGCCAATCTGGTTGACCTTGACCAGGATCGCATTGGCGGCGCCCAGCTCGATGCCCTTCTTAAGGCGCTCGGTGTTGGTGACGAACAGGTCGTCGCCTACGAGCTGCACCTTGTTGCCAATGCGGCGGGTGAGCTCGACCCAGCCGTCCCAGTCCTCCTCTGCCATACCATCCTCGATGGAGATGATGGGATAGGTGTCGACAAGCTTCTCCCAGTAATCGACCATCTGAGCGCTCGTGTACTCAACGCCCTCGCCCTTGAGCTCGTACATGCCGGTCTCGGCGTTGTAGAACTCGGTCGATGCCGGATCCATGGCGTACATGAAGTCGACGCCGGGCTTAAAGCCAGCCTTCTCCACGGCCTTGGTAATGTACTCGAACGGCTCGGCGTTGGTCTTGAGATTGGGCGCGAAGCCGCCCTCGTCGCCCACGCCGCCGCCCAGGCCGGCCTCGTGCAACACGCCCTTGAGGGTGTGGTAGACCTCGGCGCACCAGCGCAGGCCCTCGGCAAAGCTCGGAGCACCCACGGGCATGATCATGAACTCCTGGAAGTCAACGTTGTTGTCGGCATGCACGCCGCCGTTGAGGATGTTCATCATGGGCGTGGGCAGCAGGTGGGCGTTGACGCCACCCAGGTACTGATACAGCGACAGGCCTGCCGACTCGGCAGCGGCGCGGGCAACGGCCAGCGACACGCCCAGGATGGCGTTGGCACCGAGCTTGGTCTTGTTGGGGGTACCGTCCGCGGCAATCAGCGCGGCATCGACGGCGCGCTGGTCGAAGGCGTCGAGGCCCACGACGGCGTTAGCGCACTCGTTGTTGACGTGCTCGACGGCCTGCGAGACACCCTTACCCAGATAGCGGCCCTTGTCGCCGTCGCGCAGCTCGCAGGCTTCGAAAGCACCGGTCGAAGCGCCCGAAGGCACCATCGCGCGACCGAAGCTGCCGTCCTCGAGCACGACCTCGACCTCGACGGTGGGGTTGCCGCGGCTGTCGAGTACCTCGCGACCGTAGACGTCCAAAATATCACTCATGCTGTCTCCCTCTCACTTGGAAACGTAGTTGATGCAAGCGACTGGCCGACTGTGCACCATCGGTGCGCCTCCGTAAGTTAGCCATATCGCACTTTTTGCATTATGCCCTAAGTTAGCCGAGGGATACATATGAATTGGAGAAATCATTCTTTGAGGCGCTTGTTTTTGCACCGAACATTCATCTCTAGAGGTCGCCCCCCCACCATTAAATTCTTCTATCGGCATACCGTCTTTACCTGGCTTGCGAATGAAAGAGCCAATAATGTGCTTTTACATCGTGCAAAGTTCTGGATATCGTGCAATTCTAAGGGTCTGAAGTTCTGGATATCGTGCATAATCAGGTTATAAAAGTTCTGGATATCGTGTACGAGGTAGCCATGCTTAAACGAAAAGCCTATGACAAACTACTAAAATGGAAGCATGAAAGCGCTGGTAAAACAGCACTTCTTATTGAAGGAGCCCGCCGCGTCGGAAAGAGCACGCTTGCCCGCACGTTTGGAGAAACCGAATACAAGTCCTGCCTTGTCATTGATTTCTTTCAAGCACCTGCCGAAGTTAAGCAATATTTTGAGGACTATCGCACTGACTTCGACTCGCTCTTCCTCTATCTCTCGGTTTTCTATAACGTCAAACTCTATGAACACGAAACGCTTATCGTCTTTGACGAGGTCCAGATGTACCCGCAAGCACGCGGACTCATCAAGTATCTCGTTGCAGACGGACGTTACGACTACATCGAAACTGGATCCCTGCTCAGCATCAAGCAGAACATTAAAGATATCGTCATCCCATCCGAGGAAGAGTCTCTGGAACTTGAGCCCCTCGACTTTGAGGAGTTTCTTTGGGGCATGGACGAAAAGGGGCTGGCCGATCTCATTCGCATGAGTTTTAACAAGATGAAGCCGCTCCCCGATGCCCTACATCGCAGAGCGCTCTCCCTTATGCGCGAATACATGCTCGTAGGTGGCATGCCTGAGCCGGTATCCATCTATGTTGAACAGCGCGCTTTTGCGCCCGTCGACGCTTCGAAGCGCCGAATCGTCCAGCTCTATCGCAACGATATCTCTCGTTTTGCAACCGGTTACGAATTCAAAGTCGTCTCCGTACTCGATGGCATCCCGGGTCAGCTCTCTAGGCACGAAAAACGATTCAAGCTTTCCTCACTTGATAAAAACGCACGCATGCGCACCTACGAAGAAGCCTTCTTTTGGCTGGCAGACGCGCGAATTGCCAATATCTGCTATGCCGCAAGCGAACCGAGCGTGGGCCTTTCACTCAGCATGGAGCAAACGGCCCTCAAGTGCTACATGGCAGACACCGGTCTGCTTGTAACGCTTGCCTTCTCTGACAACAACGATACCGATGAGGACGTTTACAGGGCCGTGCTTCGCGGCGACATCGGATTGAACGAAGGAATGCTTACCGAAAACTACGTTGCCCAATCTCTAAAGGCCAATGGACACAGGCTCTTCTTTTATTCCCAAAGCGGAAAGAAGGAGGGAGAGGAGCGCATGGAAATCGACTTCCTCGTTACCCGACCCTATGTCAATGCCGCCGGAAAGCCGCGCATCAGCCCCATCGAAGTTAAGTCGCCACGCAGATACGGAACCATCTCCCTCGACCGATTCCGCGCGCGCTTTAACAAGAAGATTGGGATGGCTTACGTGTTGCACCCTAAACAACTCGAGTGGGATGCCGAAGCACAGCTGGCACATCTTCCGTTGTATATGGCTTTTTGCTTGTAGAGACCTCTCTACGAATGGATGCCGTGAGAGACGCAGGCCTCACTCGCTTGCTTTTGCTTGGTCCCACAGGTCGTTGAGTTGAGCGGTTGAGCAGGCGGCGAGGTCATCGCCCGCCTCGTGCACGGCGGCCTCCATCGCAGCCCAACGACGGCGGAACTTGGCCGTGCTGGCGCGAAGGGCGCTCTCGGCGTCAATCCCCTCTTTGCGCGCAACGTTGACTAGGGCAAAGAGCAGGTCGCCAAACTCCATTTCGCGCTCGGGCGAGCCGGGCTCCTCGGCCTCAAACTCGGCACGCTCCTCTGCTACCTCGTCCCACACATCCTGGACCGTCTCCCATTCAAAGCCCACGGCAGCCGCCTTGCGCGACACCTTCTGCGCCTGCATCAGCGCCGGCAGATGCGTGGGCACGCCGTCGAGCAGGCCCTCGGGCGCAGCCTCGCCTGCTGCCACGGCCTTGTCCTTGGCAGTCTTCTCGGCAAGCTTAACCTCGTCCCAGATCTTGAGCACCTCGTCGGAGTTATCGGCGTCCGCATCGCCAAACACGTGTGGGTGGCGGCGAATGAGCTTGGCGTCGATATCGCGCGCCACATCGGCCAGCGTAAACTCACCGGCGTCCGCCGCAATCTGCGCATGCAGCACCACCTGCATGAGCACGTCGCCCAGCTCCTCGCGCAGATGCGCGGCATCATCGGCCTCGATGCAATCGAGCGCCTCGTAGGCTTCCTCAATCATGTTCTTGCCGATGCTCTGATGCGTCTGTTCGCGGTCCCACGGGCAGCCGTCGGGCTGACGCAGGCGCCAAATGGTCTGCACCAGATGCTGCAGCTCGGCCGATGCATCCACCAGCGTGGACAGATCGCGCGAGCCCTCGGCATTTTGCTGAGCCATGTGCTGCGCCATGGTTAGTCCTCCTCCATGATCACGTGGCGGAACGCGCCGCCCTCGTAGATGCCGTAGCTGTGCGAGCCGTCCTTGGGAATGCTCACGCTGCCGGGGTTGAAGAGCCGCAGGCCCGGGTGCGCGGCGCTCTCCTCGTTGACCTTGATGTGCGTGTGGCCGTAGACGAGCGCGGAGCCCTCGGGCAGCGCGGGCGCGTGGTCGACGCTGTTGTGCATGCCGGCGCCAAAGACGTGGCCGTGCGTCAGGAACAGCTCGCGACCGGTCTCGTCGAACAGCGTGGCGTAGTCGGCCATGAGGGGGAAGTCGAGGACCATCTGGTCGACCTCGGCATCGCAGTTGCCGCGGACGGCGATGATGCGGTCGGCCAGGGCGTTGAGCAGCGGGATTACGCGCTTGGGGGCGTAGTCGCGCGGCAGGTCGTTGCGCGGACCGTGATAGAGCAGGTCGCCCAGCAGGACGATGCGGTCGGGCTGCTCGGACTCGATGGCGGCGACCAGGCGCTCAGTCCAATATGCCGAACCGTGGATGTCGGAAGCGATAAGGTATTTCATGGGGAGTTCCTTTCGGATGGGGTTGATGTGGCCGGGCGCGGCGCGTCGCTTGGCCGTGTTACTCAAATCGCAATGCCACGGCTTGTGCCGCCTGCATCACGCGCTGGAGCGGCACGTTATGCTCGCGAGCGAGGCGGGAGCAGTCTTCGTACTCGGGCGCCGCACGCTCACTACCGTCGGGCAGGGTCGCCACCTTGACGGACACCTCGCCCCATGGCGTTGTTACGCGCTCAAAGCGGCGTGGTAGGCAAACGCGCTCCATAACCTGGCGGCGGATGCCATTGGTCGTGGTTTCCAAAAAGATAATCGTCTGTAGGCGCTCGATATCCTCGTGGGTACAGATTACCTGCAGCTGCCAGCCGGGACGGCCCTTCTTGCAATAGAGGGGCAGCCAGTGCACCTCGCGCGCACCGGCCTCGCGCAGGCGGTCGGCGGCGTAGGCGAGCACCTCGGGCGACGCGTCATCGATATCGCATTCCAGCTTGACGATGGTCTCGGGCGCATCGGTCTCGCGGGACAGCGGAGATTTGCTATCGCATGGCATACGGTCCGGCTCCTTTCCGCACGGGCTCGTTTTGTTCATTCAAACGCTAGCACATCGCGGGCGGCGTGGATGTGGCGGAGCGCGATGAGCGCGATTTTCCCTGTCCGCAAGAAACCGACACCCCGGCGCGCTCGTCGCATCGAGAGCCGCGCCGCTACAATGGAGCGAATTCGCCTGACGCAAAGGAGCTGCCATGTCTGCTTGCCCGCTGGTCGATTGCCATACCCACACCTCGTTTTCGGACGGGCACGCCTCGTTTGAGGACAACGTTCGCGCCGCTGCTGCGGCCGGGTGCCACGTCATGGTCTCGACTGACCACCTCACCCTACCCGCCAGCATGGACGCCAACTGCGAAGTGCAGGTTGTCGAGGGCGACCTGCCGGCACATCGCCTGGCCTTTGAGGACGCCCGCAAGCTTGCCGCGCAGATTGCGCCGGAGCTCGAGCTTATCTATGGCTTTGAATGCGATTGGTACGAGGGCTGCGAGCCTTTGGTCGAGCGCTGGTCAGCGGGTGCCATAGTGCGCTTGGGCAGTGTGCACTGGACTGGCGATCCGGGCGATATCATGGCCGGTGCTGCGGGCACGGCGGGGACGGAGGACGTCGCTCGTCCCGATACGCCCGATTCGCTTTGTGGCTGGGTCGACGATGACACCGACCTGCATGTTTGGGAAAACCTGGGCGTACGCGGCGTGTGGGAGCGCTATGTCGATAACTGGTGCCACGCCTGTGAAAGCCCGCTTAACTTTGATGTAATGGCCCACCCCGACCTGGTCATGCGCTTTTCGAAGGAAGGCTTTGCGCCCGACTTTGACCCCGCGCCATTCTGGGAGCAGATGGCAGAGTGTGCACACGACACGGGCCGCCGCGTTGAGGTCTCGACTGCCGCGCCGCGCAAGGGGCTCGACGACTACTACCCCGCGACCGGATTGCTGCGTTGCTTTGCCCATGCCGAGGTGCCCATTACCTTTGGTTCGGATGCGCACCGCGCCTGCGATATCTGCTGGAACATCCGCGAGGCCCAGGCCCACGCCTACGACTGTGGCTATCGAACCTTCGACATCCCCCACCTCACCGGAGAATGGGAGCCCACGTCCCTCGCCTAAGACTAGTCGTTGGGGACACTCTTCACAAATGACCCCTTGGGGACGGAGGAAAACAGGTCGTTTTGCTCACCACCGACGCCCGTGCAACACCACCCGCCAAAAAGAACGCCCGTTTACTACGATGAACCGCAAACCTCCGACCATCGGCTTAATGTGGAAAATAAAACCGCAGGTAGAAGCGTTGACGATTTGCTCAAAATCGACGTGTGGTCAGCAGATCCAGTTTCATCGTAGTAATTGGGCATGCTATTTGGCAGCGCCGGCAAAGACTGTCCCAAACGACTAGTCGTTTAAGAACGTCCCCAATGACTAGTGGCGGCGGGCGTTGAGTTCGCCGGCCAGTTCGTCGAGGGTGATGCCGTAGCGCTCAAGCGTCACGAGCAGGTGGTAGACCAGGTCGCCGGCCTCGTAGCGAATGTGATCGTGGTCGTTATCCTTACAGGCCATGATGACCTCGCTCGCCTCCTCGGCAAGCTTCTTGAGCAGCTCGTCCTCGACGTCGGTCAACAGGCGAGCGGTGTAGCTCTCCTGCGGCGATGCGTCGCGACGACCATGAATCACCTCGGCCAACCCCGTCAGCGTCTCACCGATATTTCCATCCTGAACATTCGCAGTGCGCACACCCATGGTTCAATCCTTTCTGGTTGGCCAAGCGCTTAGTCGAGCGCCCGCCCTACGCGAGTTTCTTAAAGAAGCAGGTACGGTTGCCGGTGTGGCAGGCCGGACCCGGCGAGTCGACCTTGACCAGCAGCGTATCGCTATCGCAGTCGGCCCAGAGTTCCTTGACCTCCTGCATATTGCCGCTCGTCGCTCCCTTGTTCCAGAGCTCCTGGCGGCTACGGCTCCAAAACCACGTGGTGCCGGTCTTGAGCGTCAACCCCACCGACTCCTCGTTCATCCAGGCAACCATAAGCACCTCGCCGGTGTCATACTGCTGAACAACACAAGGAATCAGCCCCTTGGCGTCGTATGTAAGCTTTGAAGGATCGGTTATCTCTTCCATTTCTCTTCCCAAATTCAAACTTCGCAGGTCGGCGAGGGTTGTCCAGGTGCCCGAGATTACGAGCGACAAGCCCGACGACGCGTACTTAAGTACGCGAGGAGGGTTGGAGCCGAAAGGTCGGGTGCCTGGGCAAGCCGCAGCATTAGAAGTCCAGCCTCACAGGAATGCCTTGGCTGGCCATATACTCTTTGACTTCGCGAATGCTGAAGGTCCCAAAGTGAAAGACGCTGGCCGCCAGCACGGCATCGGCTTCGCCCTCGATCACGCCCTCGGCAAAATGCTCGAGCGTGCCCACGCCGCCGCTCGCAATAACGGGAATCGGCACCGCGCGCGCCACGGCACGGGTGAGTGCCAGGTCAAAGCCGGCCTTGGTGCCGTCGCGATCCATACTGGTCAGCAAGATCTCGCCGGCGCCGCGACGAGCCGCTTCCTCGGCCCACGCCACCGCGTCGATACCCGTGGCGTTGCGGCCGCCCGCCGTGAAGACCTCCCACTTGTCGGCACCCGGCTCTCCGGGCAAACCGACGCGCTTGGCATCGATCGCCACGACCACGGCCTGACTGCCAAAAGCCGCGGCAGCCTGGCTAATCAGCGACGGGTCACGCACGGCCGCCGAGTTGAGCGACACCTTGTCGGCACCGGCGGCAACCATGGTCCGCATGCCCGCCAAGTCGCGAAAGCCGCCGCCCACGGTATAGGGAATAGCGAGCTCCTCGGCTGCGTGCGCCGCCATCTCGATGGTCGTCGCACGGTTGTCACTCGTCGCGGTAATGTCCAAAAATACGACCTCGTCCGCACCTTCGCGGTCGTAGGCGCGGGCCAGCTCCACCGGGTCGCCCGCATCGCGCAGGCTCACAAAGTTGACGCCCTTGACCACGCGGCCGTCCTTAACATCCAGACAGGGAATCACGCGTTTGGTAAGCATGGGCTACTCCTCCCCTCGGGCGGCGGCCAGCACCTGGGCCAGCGTAAAGTTGCCTTCGTAGAGCGCACGGCCGGTAATGGCGCCCTCAATAGCATCCTCACCCACCGCAGCCAGCGCGCGAATGTCGTCGAGCGTAGAGATGCCGCCCGAAGCCACGACAGGAAAGCCCGCGACCTTGGCAACATGGCGATACGCCGCCACATCGATGCCCGTCTGCATGCCGTCGCGCGCGATATCGGTATAGACCAGGTGCTTAAAGCCCAGCTCGGAAAGCTGCGCCACGGCATCGTCGAGCGCCATACCCGCGCCGTCGCGCCAGCCGTTCACCTTGACCTGGCCGTCGCGCGCGGCGATGTCTGCCACCAGTAGCCCACCAAAGCCTTGGGCTGCCACCTCGGCAAAACCCGGCTCGGTCACCAGCGCGGTACCCAGTGCAATGCGGCGAGCGCCATAGCCGGCCAGCTCGTCGATGCGCGCGAGCGAGCGAACGCCGCCGCCCACATCCACGGACAGACCATCGACGCCGCAGATGGCCTCGATCGCTGCCGAGTTGGCAGCGCACGCGTCCTCGTCCTCGCCAAAGGCAGCGGACAGGTCGACGACATGCACCCAGCTTGCGCCCTGCTCGGCAAAGGAGCGGGCGACGGCCACGGGGTCGTCGGAATATACCTTGCAGCGGCTCCGGTCGCCGCGCTCCAAGCGCACGACCTTGCCGCCGATCAAATCGATTGCGGGAAACAGAATCATCGGCCGACCTCCTCGACGATGCTGACGAAATTCTTAAGGATGCGCTGACCCAGCGCGGAGGATTTCTCGGGATGGAACTGGCAGCCCCACACGTTGCCGTGGCGCACGATGCACGGGAAACTCCGCGTATAGTGCGTGCGCGCCAGCACATCGGCGGCATCGGCATCGTCGGCCACCGCATAGCTGTGGGTGAAATACATGTTGGCACCCTCGGCAAAACCGGCAAGCAGTGGATCGGCCGCACCGGCGGGCGTCATGTGCACCTGGTCCCAGCCCACGTGCGGCACCTTAAGGCGACTCGACTCCAAGCGCGTGCACGAGCCGCGCATAATGCCCAGCCCATCGACCCAGGGACTGCCAGCCTGCTCGGGGGCGTTACCGCCGGCAATCGCGCCCTCGTCCGCAGGCACGCCCTCGTTGCCGCGCTCAAAAAATAGCTGAAGGCCCAGGCAGATGCCGAGCAGCGGAGTTCCGGCGGCAACGGCGTCGAGCACAGCCGCCTCCTCACCGCTCTGGCGCATAAAGGCGATCGCGTCATAGAACGCGCCCACGCCCGGGATGACCAGGCCGTCGGCGTTGCAGATCTGCTCCGGATCGTCCGACGTGCAGGCAGCGGCACCGGCGCGCGCAAGCCCGCGCACGACGCTCGACAAGTTGCCCTTGTGGTAGTCGACCACCACGATCTTCGGTTCGCCCACGCGACCCTCCTCTTCCCATCATCCAAAACCACCACGAAGGTGCCTGTCCCCTTTGTGGTGGTATTTGCCTTTGTGGCGGTTACAGCGAGCCCTTGGTGCTGGGGATGCCCTGCACGCGGGGATCGAGCTCGCAGGCGCGGCGCATTGTGCGGCCCACGGCCTTAAAGGCGGCCTCGATAATGTGATGCGAGTTGCCGCCCGCCAGTTCGCGCACATGCAGTGTGAGCTTGGCGTCGCGCGCAAAAGCGTAGAAGAACTCGACAGCCAGCTCGGTATCGAAGGTGCCCACGCGCTCGGTTGGCACGGGCAGCTCGCAATAGGCCTGCCCGCGGCCCGAGATATCCACGGCGGCCATCACGAGCGTCTCGTCCATGGCGATCGCCGCGTCGGCAAAGCGTGTAATGCCCGCCTTGTCGCCCAGCGCCTGGCAGAACGCCTCGCCCAGCACAATACCCGTGTCCTCGACGGTATGATGCGCGTCGACCTCAACATCGCCCACCGCATGCACCGTCAAATCGAACAGGCCATGGCGGCCAAAGGCGTTGAGCATGTGGTCGAAAAACGGCACGCCGGTCGAGATATCGCACACGCCGCTCCCGTCCAGGTCGAGCTTGACGACAATGTCGGTCTCCCCCGTCTTGCGGGTCACCTCGGCATAACGGCCCATCTACATCTCCTCCTTCACCAGCGCGGCAAACGCAGCCAGCACCTCATCGTTTTCCTGCGGCGTGCCAACAGTGATGCGCAGGCAGTCCGCGAGCCCCAGTGCGTAGCTAAAGTCGCGCACCAAAATCGAGTACTCGCCGCGCAGACGCTCGCGCACGCGCGTGGCATGCGACGTACGTACGAGTACAAAGTTCGCCGCACTCGGCCATGCCTCCACGGGCAGACCCTCGGCAGCCATTGCACGCAGGGCGCACAACTCGCGCTCGCGCTCGGATGCAACCTGCGCCACCACGGGCGCGTAGGCATCACGGGCACGCACGCAGGCAAGAGCGGCGGCCTGGCTCAGCACGTTGACCGAATAGATCTGGCGAATCGCCGCGAACACCTCGATGACCTCGGGCGCCGCGATCACGTAGCCCAGGCGCGCGCCGGCGGCGCCAAACGCCTTGGACAGCGTGTGCAGAATCACCAGGTTGGGATGCTCGTCGATAAGGCCTTGCGCCGTGGTTGCCGCGCCAAACGAATCGTCGGCAAACTCAACATAAGCCTCGTCGACCATCACCATGCCGGGGCATGCATCGCACAGGGCCGCGACAAAGTCGAGCGGCGCCACGTCGCCCGTGGGATTGTTGGGCGAGGTCACGATGGCCAGGCTGCACTCGGGCGCCGCGGCGAGCACGGCTGCCTGGTCGAGCTCAAAGCTCGCCGGATCACGCCACACGTCGCGCACCTCGGTCTGGCACAGAGACGCAAAGAAGGCGTACTCGCTAAAGCACGGCGGGCAGTTGAGCAGGATCCGCCCCGCGCCGCCAAACGCCAGCAGATAGTTATAGAGCAGCTCGTCGCCGCCGTTTCCCACGCAGATGTTCTCGTGCGTCACGCCATGCCAGGCAGCAAGCTCGTCGCGCAGGTCGTTGGACATGGGGTCGGGATAGCGGTTGAGCGGTGTGGCAGCCAAAGCCGCGTCGATCGCCTCGCGCACGCCAGCGGGCACGGGATAGGTGTTCTCGTTGGCCGAAAGATTGATGCGCGTGGGCGTAAAGTTGGGATCGTAGGGCTCAATACCGGCCAAGTAGGGCTGGACGAGCTCCTTCATGCGAGGCGTGAGTTCGGCCATGTTAGGCCTCCTCGACGACCGCGCCAGCGGCACCGCCCGCCGCCGCCAGGTCCACGCCCTCGGCGACCGTCGCGGTCGTATCGCCCGGCCAGGCAACCTTGGTCAGGTCGGCCGCGGCGAGCGACTCGGCGCTCACGGCATCTTCGCCCTGCTCCAACACGCGGCGGCGCAGTGCGGCCGAAAGCGCGTGCGCCCACAGACCCTCGGCCTCGGCTAGACGCTGTGTGGCGGGAGCATCGGAGAGCAGGCCCTCAGGCGTATAGCAAATGACGCTCGAGCGCTTAACGAACTCTTCGACCGAAAGCGGGTTGGAGAACATGGCCGTGCCGCCGGTCGGCAGCGTGTGATTGGGGCCGGCAACGTAATCGCCGAGCGGCTCCGAGCTCCAAGCGCCCACAAAGATAGCGCCGGCGTTGCGAATGCCGCCGAGCAGCCCCATCGCGTCCTTGCAGTGCAGCTCCAGGTGCTCGGGCGCCACCGTGTTCACGGCCTCGACGGTAGCCGCCATGTCGGCGGCCACCACGATGGTGCCCTCATTGTCGAGCGAAGCACGCGTGATCTCGGCACGCGGCGACTGCGCCACTAGGATGTCGATGCCGGCCTCGACCTCGCGCGCAAACTGCTCGTCGCAAGTCACCAGATAGCAGGCTGCCAGCGGATCGTGCTCGGCCTGGGCCATCAGGTCGGCCGCGACCACCATGGGCTTGGCCGTGGCGTCGGCCAGCACGCAAACCTCGGAGGGACCGGCGACCATATCGATACCCACGTCACCCGAGACGATCTGTTTGGCAGCGGCGACAAAGGCGTTACCCGGGCCGGTAATCTTGTCGACACGCGGAATGGTCTCGGTACCGTACGCCAGCGCGGCCACGGCCTGGGCGCCGCCCACCATATAGATTTCGTCCACGCCGCCGAGCTTGGCGGCCGCGAGCGTATACGGGCTGATCAGGCCATCCTTTTGCGGCGGCGTCACCATGACCACGCGTTTGACGCCGGCCACCTTGGCGGGAATGGCGTTCATAAGCACCGTGGAGGGGTACTGCGCACGACCGCCCGGCACATAGATGCCGGCCGCAGCAAGCGGGGTCACCTTAACGCCGAGCATCGTGCCGTCCGGGCGCGTGGTAAACCAGCTCTGCTCGACCTCGCGCTGGTGGAACTCGCGAATTTGGCGTGCAGCTTTCTCCAACGCGGCGACAAAGGCCGGATCGAGACCTTCGAGCGCGGCATCGATCTGCTCCTGCGGCAAGCGGAAGCTCTGCAGCTCAACGCCATCAAAACGCTGGCAATAATCGCGCACCGCGGCATCGCCGTTGGCGCGCACGTTGGCCACGATATCGCGGGCGGCGTCGACGATGTTTTGCGGCAGCACGCCCTTGCGGTTGAGCTGGTTGGTAACGAGGCGCTCACCGGGAGCAAGCTTGATGGTCTTCATATCGGTATCCCCTATCGGTCGAGGTTGTGTTCGAAAAACGAAAGGCCAGGCGGCGGCGCCAGTCGGCCCGCAGCCCGTACGTTGGGGCGCCCGTGCGTGCTCGCGCTATTGTGCCGAGCCCGCGACGGGCTCAAAATGCTTGTCCTTAACCGCAGCTGCCAAGCGATCTGCCAGATTGCGTACGCGCGGATCCAGGCGCGCGGCACCCGGATTGACAAAGAAGCGCGCCGTGCAGTCCATAATGCGACCAGTAATAACCAGGTCGTTATCGCGCAGGGTGGCGCCCGTGGCGGTAATGTCCACGATACGGTCGGTCATACCGACGATGGGGCCCAGCTCGATATTGCCGTGCAGCGAGACGATATCGGCATTCACGCCACGCTCGGCATACCAGGCGCTCGCGATGCGCGGATACTTGGTGGCCACACGAAGCGACCCGCGACGGGCATAGTTGCGCTCGGCCTGACCAGCGCGCCACGCGGGCTCCGCCTCGATAAACGTGCACAGGCCGTAGCCCAGATCGACCAGCTGCAGCAGGTTGAGGTCGGCCTCGATGAGCGAGTCCCAACCGCAGATGCCGCAGTCGGCGCCCCCGCAGCCCACAAAGGCGGGCGCGTCGCTGGGGCGCACGATGACAAACTCGATATCTCCGACCGCGCCCTCACCGGCACGCGTGTCGCGGCCACGCACGATCAGGTGACGACCGGGATCGCGCAGCTCTGAAACGTCTAAGCCCGCTGCCTCGAGCACGTCGAGCGTGTCGGCCTTAAGCGAGCCCTTGGGCACGGCAATGCGCAGCGGGCCCTCGGCGCCACGGCCCGCGGCGTGATCGCCATCGGAAGCAGCGTCCTCGGCCGAGGTGCGTGCGGCCTCCAGACGCTCGAGCGAAAAGGCGAAGCCCGCCGCCGGCACCTCGATGCCGTCGCCGAATGCGCCGGTAAAGATGGAGTCGTAGCGACCGCCCGAGCCTACCGGATCGGGCAGACCGCCGGCATAGGCCTTAAAAACCAGGCCCGTGTAGTAATCGAAAGAGTTCATGATGGAGAAGTCGAACGACAGTACCTGGGCGTCCTCGAGAGCCAGGCCCTCGACCAGGGCACGCAACTCGCGCGTGAGCGGCGCGACGATACCGGCGGCCTCCAGCAGCGCGTCCACGCGGTCGAGCACCTCGGCACCGCCGTGCAGACGCGGCAGCTCGCTGATGGCGGCCTTGACGGCATCGGACTCGGCGCTTGCCGCCACGCGAGCATCGAGGCCCACAAAGTCGTTGGCATGCACGCAGCGCAGGGCCTCGGCAGCCAGCTCACGATCCTCGCATACCGCGAGCAATTCCTTAAAAGGACGCACGCTGCCTGCAATAATGCGCGCATCGGGCAGTGCCAGCTCGCGCACGGCCTCCGCCACGAGCGAGACGATCTCAACATCGCCCGCGGTATCGCCCGCGCCGATGAGCTCAAAGCCCAGCTGCGTAAACTGGCGCGAACCGCCAGCGTTGCGCTGGCACTCACGGACCACCGGCGCCTCGTAACGAAGGCGCAGCGGCAGGTCGGCCGCGCGCATGCGGGTCGAGACCAGGCGCACGATCGGCAGCGTGTTGTCGGGACGAACCACCAGCAAGCGGCCGTCATCGTCAAAAAGCTTGAACGGCGTGTCTGCGATGCGGCCGCCCTCCTCGAGCGACCCTTTGTCCTCGAGCAGTGGCGTTTCGACCGGCAGGGAATGATGCTCCCTAAAGCAGCCCTTCACCGTCAGCGCAATCTCCTCGCGCGCCTGAGCCTCCTCGGGCAATATGTCCCGGAATCCCCACGGTGTGGCCGTCATCTGGTGAGCCTCCTCATGCTGTGCTTCATATAGAACAGAAGACCGGCATAGCTCCGCCGGTCTTCTGGGTACTTTAGCATACTAGAGTGCTTGCGGGGAAAATCCGTCGCAGCCGCTCACGCCGTATTCATTTGGAAACATAGGGCAGATCGCCGCAACCCAACCCCACCTAGGCGCCAATCGCACGACGATACTCTGCCATTACCTGCGCATCGGCAGCTGCGGGGTCGGCAAAATAGCGCCAGTCATACGTCTCGGCCGAAACAACTCCGCGATAGCCGCGTGCCACCAGCCTATCTAGGTCGGCGCGCATATCGCGGTCGCCGTCACCCCAGGCAAGATGCGTCGTGCCATCTGCCGCAACATCGACAAAATGCACGTGGGCAACATCATCGCCAAGCAGATCGAAATAATCGTCGATGGTATCCCCCGCCACCGCCATAGCGCCCATATCCAGACACGCCTTAAGTGCCGGATGATCAACTGCCTCGATCATGCGCTTCGCGTCGGCCGCCGAGTTCACGATCATCGACTCAACCGGCTGCAGGGCCTCGAGCACCAGTCGCACGCCGCGCTCTCCCGCATGCTCGGCAATCGCACGCAGCATCGAGGCGCTGCGACCCCACGCGTCCTCGATCGGCTCGTTCAAAAATGCCCAGCCGCTCGAGACCATGACCTGCTCAGCTCCAAGTTCCGCCGCGATATCCACAACGTTCTTAAAGTACGCGAGCGTGCGGGCACGCGCCTCATTCCCGCGCGCCGCGATATTCCACGGCTTGGGGTTGTTCTGTTCGGGACAAAGCCCCACAATCCGAACCCCATACCGCTGTGACAGCTCCCGCACCTGCTCGAGCGAATCGTATCCATGGCAATCGACATACAGGTGCATTGCCCCGGTCCAAAGCTCGCAACACGTGTAGCCCGAGGCCGCTGCCGAAGAAAAGAATTCCTCCAGGTCAAAGTAACGATGGCTGATATTCATGACGGCAAGCTGGGGATAGCTCATAATTACTCTCCAACCCAAGCGAGGCCCCGTTCCATATAGGAGCGAGGCCCAATTACACAAACGTTATTTGCTCTTAGTAGTCGAACTGGTGATAGTAACGACGGTAGTTGAGGTTGTGCTTGGTGACCGTCTCGTAGTAGGCGGCGAGTCGGTCGGTGACCAGCGAGGAAAGGATCCACGGAGACACGATGACGCGGAACTCGTCGTCAAGGCCCGGGATCGCGAACTCGGCGGTGTCGATGATGTTGATGTCGGTGTCGCCGGTCACGCCGCGGTTGAGGAACGCGCGGACGCGCTCGTCGAGCTTGCGGTTCTCGTCCTCGCCCATGAACAGGAACACCGGGACGCCCGGCTCCACGAGCTCGAGGGTGCCGTGGAAGAAGTCTGCCGAGGTGATGTAGCGGGTGCGCTTCCACTGCATCTCCTCCAGGATGCACATCGAGAAGAGGATCGTCTCGCCC
>DXLS01000066.1:0-29589 GCA_019414605.1 Collinsella sp. | reverse complement strand
TGCTGAGGTTCGCCATGTCCTTCTTGAAGTTGAGGACCAGGTCTTCGGCGTTCATGCTGCCCCCATCATCGCGGTCTACGGGGTCAACGATATGGCACCGTGGGGACACATGTATGTCAATACTGGTCTAACAGAGCCTTTTTTAATCCCCGTCCCAGAATAATCATTTAGGTGGAAGGAAAGACGGATGTCCAAGCCGCGTCGTCGTAAGCAGAAAAAGCAGGTTAAGCCCGAGCTCAAGCTTAGGCAGTTTGCCGCCACCGAGCTTTCCGACCAGCTTGCCGCCCAACACTCCGCCGCCGACCTGCCGCGCTTTATGGTCGACACGGTTGCTGGCGCCTATACGCCTGCCGATGCCGAGCTCGTGATCGAAGGCTTTGGCGCCGCGGCCACACGCCCGGTCACGCTGCGCGCCAACACGCTCAAGGCGACCGCCGAGGACATCGCTGCGGCGCTCGATGCCGCCGGCATCGCCCACAACCCCGTTGCCTGGTACCCAGAAGCCTTTATCCTGCCCGAGGCCCAGGTTTCCGATCTGTGGGATCTCGATATCTACCGCGACGGCAAGATCTACTTGCAAAGTCTGTCGTCCATGATGCCGCCTTTGGTATTAGGCGCTCAGGCCGGCGAGGACATCTTGGACATGTGCGCGGCCCCCGGCGGCAAGACGACGCAGATCGCCGCCCTCACCCAGGGCCAGGCGCACCTCACCGCCTGCGAGATGAGCATTCCCCGCGCCGAAAAGCTCGAGGCCAACTTGGGCCGCCAGGGCGCCAAAAACGTGCCCGTCATGCGCATTGACGCGCGCGAGCTTGACGAGTTCTTCCGCTTTGACCGTATCCTGCTCGACGCCCCCTGTACCGGTACGGGCACCGTCATCAGCGGCAACGAGAAAAGTCTGCGCGGCCTCACCGAGCAGCTGCTCGTCAAGTGCGCCCGCTCGCAGCGAGCACTTCTGGACCGCGCCATGGGGGCCCTCAAACCGGGCGGCACGCTCGTCTATTCGACCTGTTCGATCTTGCCGCAGGAAAACGAGGACGCCCTGCAAGAGGCCCTCGACAAGCATATGGACTGCGAGCTCATCCCCCTCGACGGCACGCCAAGCGAAAGCGAAGCGCGTCGCACACAGGATACCGGCGACAAGCCGCATATCGAGTGCAACGCCCTTACCGAAGCCATTGCCGCGGGTCACGTCTCGGCCATTGCCAACGGCATGCCAGGCACGCTGACCATTCCGCCCAGTCGCGACTTTGAGGGCTTCTATATCGCCCTGGTCCGAAAACGCAGCTAGCGCACGGATTCAAAACTCAACAAGCTATCGCCGTGCGCGCCTGTCCTGCTGGTCCTTATGCCGCGCAAGCGCTTCACGCTCCTTGCGCTCGGCCTTTTTGCCCTTAATGGCCGTGACCGCAAAGTAGATGACCGCGGCGGCAACGATTGCGCCCACGCATAGGCCAATCGAGCCTAACATTGCCGAGAATTCCATACCGCGTCACCTCTCTTTTGCATACGGGACATTCAAGATAGCACCTCGATTCCCGCCACCACAGCTCCTTCACGTTCGCCGGTCCTTCAGTCTAACGGATGGCGCGGCGGGGAAAAATCAACTCGTCAAACGATTTAGCATTCGCAATTCCGGCTGCATCGCGCCGGCCACCATCGCATAGAATCGAGCCTCCATGGATACCCTCAACGACCTAAACGAACGCGTCGACGCCTTTGTCGGCACCAGCTCCTTCGACACGCCTGCCGCGGCAAACGACCAAGCTCCCATCGATGTACCCGCCGAGGTTCACGAGGACATCGTCGCCTCGGTCGATTTCTCCGAGGTCGAGCTCGCAGACGAGTTCACCGAGCCCCAGGTAGCCGTGACCCCCAACGGACTGCTCCCCATGGAGCCACTGCCCATCGACGGACGTTTACGCAAGGCGGCCCTTCGCATGCCCGACGAGATCGAGGAGGCCAGCGGCTTTACGCTCTTTGGCCGCCGCATCAAATCGCTCATCTACACCACCGACGTGGCGGTCATCCGCAATTCCAATGCCGACGCCGTGTTTGCCGTCTACCCCTTCACGCCGCAGCCCGCCATTACGCAGGCGCTGCTGACCGTTGCCGAGTGCCCGGTCTTTGTGGGCGTTGGCGGCGGCACCACCACCGGTAAGCGCTCCGTGCAGATGGCGGCCGTCTCCGAGATGCAGGGCGCGGCGGGCTGCGTGGTCAATTCCCCCGCTACCGCCGAGATGGTCGAGCACATCACCAACATCGCCGACATCCCCGTCATCGCCACGGTCGTTCGCTGCGACGACGATGCTCACGCCAAGGTGCGCGCCGGAGCCAAGATCCTCAACATCGCGGCCGGCAAGAACACGCCGCAGGTCCTGCGTGAACTGCGCGAGCACTATCCCAACCTGCCGCTCATCGCACCGGGCGGCAAGACGCCCGAGAGCATCCGTGAGACCATCGCTGCCGGCGCCAATGCCATCATCTGGACGCCGCCTTCGGCCCAGCAGCTTCAGACCGACATGATGCAGCGCTATCGCAAGATGAAGGAAGACGCCACGCCCGTCATCTCGCGCGACGATGTGCCCATTATCGACCAGGTCGCCGCCGCCGAGGTCAGCCAGGTCGAGAACATGAATCCCGATGTGCCGATCCCCGACGAAGTCATCGAACGCGTCGCTTCGATCCACGATCATATCGAGGAACGTCGCGCCAACCGCGGACTCAAGCCCTCGCTGCACGGCTTTTTCTTCCGCGGAAAGAAACGCTAGCCGCAACAGAAAAAGGCCCGTCCCGCAAACAACGGGACGGGCCTTTTTCTGTTATCGAATGTCAGGAGAACTGGCGTAGCCGTTAAAACTGTCAACCAGCCCACGAACGTTAGTCCACGCGCTTGTCGCCCATAAAGAAGACAGCCACCGTGCCTGGGCCGGTATGCGAGCCAATCAGAGCACCGATGCTATTGATCTCAATCTTGCCTTTGAGCTGCGGAACCTGTTCCTCTATCAGTGCCGCAACGGCCTCGGCGTCCTCACGGCACGCCGAGTGCGACATGATGCACTTGCCCGAATAGTTCGCGCCGTCCTGCAGATGTGCCATCACGGTCTTGGCCATCTCGGAGATCGCGCGCTTCTTGGTGCGAATCTTCTCACGTGGCGCCAGCTCACCTTCGCAATCGACCGTCATGAGCGGGCAAATCTTGAGCGCCGTGCCGATGATCGCGCTCGCGGCCGAAATGCGACCGCCGCGCAGGTAGCTCGACAGGTCGGTCGAGAAGAACCAGTGGTGCAGGTTGAGCTTGTGCTCCTCGATCCAGGCAGCCGTCTCGTCGAGTGAAGCCCCGCTATCGCGAACGTCGGCGGCATATTCCAGCAACAGGCCAAAGCCCGAAGACGCCGCCAGCGAATCGATGACGCGCACCTTGCCGCCCTGGGGATAGCGATCCGCGAGCATCTGCGCCGCAACGCAGGCCGATCCATACGTGCCCGAAATACCCGACGACAACGTCAGGTGCAGCACGTCTTTACCCTCGGCAACGAACGGCTCCCAAAACTCCTCGTACTCACCCACGCTCACCTGAGACGTCTTGGGCATGGCGCCCGCGGCAATCTGGGCAAAAAACTCGTCCGGCGAAATCGACTGATACAGATCGTCCGTATAGACAACATCGTCGATCTCGTAATGAAAACACACGACAGGGATATTGCGCGATTCAAAGAACTCACGGGTTCGATCGGCGGCGGATTCACAGGTCAGGACAAAATCACTCATATGAGGCTCCTTACTCATTGCTGCGCAAATTATCGCACAGCAAGCGTGAATACGGTACAAATGTCCACTATTTACCAAATTGAACCAAAGGTAGTGAACATCTTTACCGTCATCATCTCTATCGATCCTGGAGGTATGCGCCTGCAAAAAACGACCCTACGTCTCCATTCAACCGCCATATCTACCTCAACTAAATCGATTTACCAAACCGTTCGACCAACAATTCGACCTCCCATCCCCAATCGAAACAAAAGCGGCGCATACTGATAAACGTTTGACGCTGTTTATCAGTTTTACTAACCACATCGGAAGGTGCTTCATGGTCGCATTCGATCGCAATCCGCAAGACTTCAAGTATCTGCGCCTGCTGTCGAGACAGTTCCCCACCGAGCAATCCGCGTTTACCGAGATCATCAATCTCTCGGCCATTCTCAACCTGCCAAAGGGCACCGAGCATTTTATGAGCGACGTGCATGGCGAGTACGAAGCCTTTATGCACATCCTCAACAACTGCTCGGGCGTCGTGCGCGAACATGTCGACGAGATTTTTGGCGACACGCTCTCCTTTGACGAAAAGGGCGAGCTGTGCACGCTCATCTACTACCCGCGCGAGAAGATCGACCTGGTCCGCAGCCAGCGCGAGGACTCACCCACCTGGTACAAGACGATGCTTGACCAGCTCATCATGGTCGCCCGCTCGCTTTCGAGCCGCTATACGCGCTCCAAGGTGCGTAAGGCCATCCCACGCGATTACGCCTACATCATCGACGAGCTGCTGCACACGCATCCGGACGAGAACAACTATCGCGTGCGCTATCACGAGCGCATCGTGGAGTCCATTCTGGAGACCGCCAGCGCCGACGACTTTATCGAGTCGCTTGCCTCGCTCATCAAGCGCCTGGCCGTCGACCACCTGCACCTGGTGGGCGACATCTTCGACCGCGGCGGCGGCGCGGCCAAGATTATGGACCGCCTGCTCACCTACCATTCGCTCGACATCCAGTGGGGCAACCACGACCTGCTGTGGATGGGCGCTGCGGCCGGTGAGCCCGCCTGCATCGCCACGGTGTTGCGCAACAACCTACGCTACGACAACTACGAGATCCTGGAGAACGACTACGGCATCTCGCTGCGTGAGCTTGTCGCCTTTGCCGATGCCACCTACACCGCTGGTGAGTCCATCACCCCGCTGATCAAGGCCATCAACGTGCTGCTCTTTAAGCTCGAGGGCCAGATTATCCAGCGCCATCCCGAGTTCGACATGACCGACCGTCTGTTACTCGACAAGATCGATCACGACACCGGCACGGTCACGCTCGCCGATGGCAGCGCGTGGTCGCTCACGACCAACGACTTCCCCACCGTCGACCCGGCGGACCCCTATACGCTCACGTCTCAGGAGCAGCACATCATCGACAAGCTCGTGTCCGAGTTTGTCACCGCCGATCACCTGCATCGCCATATCGATTTCCTCTATTCCCACGGCTCGATGTATAAGGTCGCCAACGGCAACCTGCTGTTCCATGGCTGCGTGCCGCTCAACGAAGACGGCACCTTTAGCAGCATGAACTGCCTGGGCACCTGGCATGCTGGCCGCGATTATCTCGATTTTTGCGACCACATAGCCCGCCGCGCCTGGCGCGTGGGCGACCGCGACGCCCTCGACTGGATGTGGTACCTGTGGATTGGCTTTAACTCACCCGCCAGCGGACGCCTGGTGCGTACCTTTGAGCGCGCCTATATCGCCGATAAGAGCACCTGGGTCGAGCCGATGGACCCGTACTTTACACTTACCAAGTCGCCCTCGGTCTGCGACGACATCATGCGCGAGTTTGGCGTCGCGCCCATGGCATGTTCACCGACCGGTCACATCATCAACGGCCACACGCCCGTTAAAACCACCAAGGGCGAGCAGCCCATCCGCGCCAACGGTAAGCTGCTGGTCATCGACGGCGGTTTCTGTCGCGCCTACCACCCCAAAACGGGTATCGCCGGCTATACGCTCATCTCGAGCTCGCGCGGCTGTCGCCTCAAGTCGCACCGGGCCTTTACAACGGTTGCCGAGGCACTCACGCGCAACGTGGACATCGAAAGCGAGACCAACCGTTTTGACCAAGCAGACCGTCGCCGCATGGTGAGTGACACCGATTCCGGAGCCAAGATCCGCAGCCAGATCCAAGACCTGCGCCAGCTGCTCGATGCATATAGAAACGGTGCTATCGAGGAGCGCGTCTAGCACCACCCGTGGGGATTGGCTAAACTTGCTGAGTTTGTCGTCCCCACGGCGCCCCGGCGCCACCATAAGGCAGGTACCATGCAAAAGCTCCTTGCACAGATCATGAAGTTTGGCGTCGTCGGCGTCATTGCCACCGTCATCGACTTTGGCATCATGAATCTGCTTCACTACGGTCTGGGCCTCAATATCCTGATTGCCAACACCAGCGGCTTTATCGTCTCGCTCATCTTTAACTACGTCGCGAGCATGAAGTACGTGTTTGCGCACAAGGAGGGCATGAGCCGCCGCCGCGAGTTCATCATCTTTGTCGTGCTGTCCGTGATCGGCTTGGCGCTCAACGACGGCATCGTGCTGGCCCTCAACGCCGGCCTGGGGCTCGAGGCCAATATCGCCAAGATTTGCGCCACCGCGCTTGTTATGGTCTACAACTTTGTGACCCGAAAGATCTTCCTGGAGGGCGACGAGACCAAGTAGTTCGACCTCCTCGTTGCACTACGGGGACCTGCGGGCGACGCGCGTCGAGCGCTGTATTTTTCGTGGGCCTTGCTCGTTTACGGAAGGATTTACGACGTTTGCGGATTGTCTCTTGCAAATTTGGCGAGTTCGTATAGTTCTTGGCAAAGCCCTTACGTTTCCCCTGCAAAAGCTCTAAAGTATCTCGTTGCTCGATTCATCAACGCATTGGATGTGATTACGTGCGCAAGGCACTGGCACAACCTCATACCAAGCAGTTCCTCAAGTTCGCTGTCGTGGGTCTTATCTCCTTTGGCATCGACTGGGGCATGCTCATTGCGCTCGTCGAGCTGTTTCACCTCGACTTTTTGATGAGCACCACGATCTCGTTTATCACGTCTGTCGTGGTTAACTACTGGCTCAGCATGAAGTACGTGTTCGACCATCGCAAGGGCATGAGCCGCAAGCGCGAGTTCACGATCTTCACCATCCTGTCGGTGATTGGATTGGGCCTCAACGACCTGTACATGTTTGTGGGCGTCACGTTTTTGAGCATTGGCTACCAGGCCATGAAGGCCATCGCAACGTTTTTGGTCACCTGGTACAACTACTTTAGCCGTCGCTTCTTCCTCGAGGGCGCACAGTCGTAGTTTGCTCGACATTAGCTTGAAGATATAACCGGTTGGAATTCTCGTTCCAACCGGTTTTTTTGCCGAGAGACTCGGCGACCCAGTCCTCTACGCATGAAAAACGGGCGGCTCGGATGTTTGTCCGAACCGCCCGCTTGGCGTGTTATGTCGAGGCATTTAGCCCGTTACGTAATACCAGACCACGTTGTCACCATTGGAGAGAACGTAGTTACTGCAGGCCGTCATGGGCGTTGTACCGTTGACGGAGTACATCCAGCCACTCGTGCCGCCGTGCTCCTTCTCGGCCAAACCGCCAATAGCGGCGACATACGTGCCATACGACGAGCCGTGCGCATTCACGGAAAGGCCCAGGGCGCACAGGGCATCGTAGACAGTAGCGCCCTCGTTAAAGGTGAAGGTACCGCCAGAAGACACAGGATTGCCTACG
This sequence comes from Collinsella sp., assembly GCA_019414605.1. GTDB lineage: Bacteria > Actinomycetota > Coriobacteriia > Coriobacteriales > Coriobacteriaceae > Collinsella. The sequence continues at coordinate 22,052 of DXLS01000066.1, read as the reverse complement.
GCGCTCGATGTGACCGAAACCGTCACCGTGACGTAGGCAGACTGCTGCGAGCCGTCCTGATTGCCCGCAGAGGCGCCGCCACTGTTGGATGCAGACCCACCGCCAGACACCGAGCCACCGCCCGAAGAAGAGCCGTCAGAAGAACTCGATCCACCAGCGGATTCGGAGCCCTGTCCGGCAGACGTGTTGTTGGACTTCTTGCCGCCCTTGCCTTCGGACTTCTTCTCCTTCGAATCCTTTTTTGAGTCCTTCGACCCGTCCTTCGCATTGTCCGAAGATTTGGAGTCATTGGACGCAACCTTGCCCGAAACGGTAGTCGAGCCGGAAACCGACGCATCCTTGGCAACGACGCTCTCCCCTGTCACAGCCCGCGCAATCCAGTCGATGGACCATGCACCGCTGGTAGAGGGATGGACAAAACCCAACGAGACGATGATGAGTGCAATACAAACAGCCGTCAGAGCGCCAACGAGCGCCTTGCGCCGAGGGGCGGACGCCGCCGAAGCGGCGCCCTTTTGCTTTGCATCGTCGAGCTGAATGAACGACGAGTCGGGTTGCTTGGAGTCGGCGTCCTGTGGCTTATTGGACACAGCCCTCACCTACCGACGCTTGGCAAACACGAACACGCCGATGACCGCAAGCCCGATCACGCCGGCCGCAACACCAGCGATGGCAAGCGGATTGAAGCCAGACTGCTGCGCAGGAGCCTCAGCGGACTTCTTGGCAGTGGCCTCAGCAGACGAGCCCGTGTCGGACTTGGAGCTGGACTTGCCGGACTTCTTGTCAGACTTCTTGCCGTCCTTCTTGTCGCCCTTGCCGGAATCCTTCTTGGAATCCTTGCCGTCCTTGGTCTCGGTCTTGGTCGTGGTGGACATCGGCTTTTGACCCGGAGCAACAGCGCCGCCAGTCTGCTGGCCGTTTGTGCCGTTACCGGAGCCAGAACCAGCACCGGCATTACCCGAGCCGCCATTGGAGCCAGAGCCACCGTTACTGCCAGGGTTAACGGCATTCTTGGTCCACTTGGCGTAGAGCGTCATATCGGCCGTCACGACGTCTTTGGAGAAATCCCAAGCCTGAGTACAATCGGCATCCTTATACCAGCCTGCAAAGGTATAACCGGAGCGCTCGGGGTTCGCAGGGGCAACCATGGTCTTGTTTTGTGCGGTCATAGCGCTGGGAACCGTGCTGCCACCGCGCGTATCGAAGGCCACCGTATAACCCGGAGCAGCCTTGAGAGCAAATAGCGTACCGGAATCGTTGGTGTAGTAAAGGTTGCCCTGGACATCGGCGATCACGCTTGCGGTGCAATAGTTCGCATTGGAGCCAGACGGCGTATAGATCTCCACAGCCTCGCCAGTTGACTGGTTAAAGCAGTAGACAGCGCCCGGAGTCTTGTTGCAGGTAAAGTACACGTAGACATCGCTGCCCTGCACAGATGCAATCGGAGAGGCTTTGACCTCGGCCTTTTTGCCCATATCGAGAGTCTTCTCGACCGTCATAGACGCAAGGTCGATAACAGTGAACTGGCCATTGTTCGAAGCGTCGATTCCGCCGATATAGGCCTTGCCGTTTGCCACGGCCGGCGTCGAAGTCGAAGTGTTCGCAAATGCGCAAGAGCTGGCAATACGAAGCGTGTCGCCCTCACGCACAATCTTATAGAGCGTTGCCGGCTGACGCCCAACAGCCAAGAAGGCCGGATTTCCGTCCTCGGTACCAGCAGAGACGATTGTTGCGCGAACAGGATTTCCGGACAGGCTCACGGAAGACTTGACCTTGCCGGATTTGCCATCGATAAGCTTCACGCAACCGCTCTCGTCTCCGATGACAAGATCAGAACCAGAAGCAGCAGCGCCAGCCCAGTAATAACCCTCGCCAGTGGAGGAACCGGTCTTGGTGGTGACTTGCGACCAGACAACCTTACCTGTAGCGATATCGATGCAGACCATGGCTCCACCAGCCGCGGTTCCAGAAGCGCCTGCACCCGCGACGAACTCCGCATAAACGCAGCCGTTTGCCACCGTCATCGTCGAATTCGCCTGGTAGCGCCCGCCTGCGGCAGGAGCCTCGAGCGCAGGGGTCTTCCATACGCACTCGAGCGTCTCGGCCGAGAAAGCGCACACAGAGCCATCGTCGTTCGCCGAGATGATCAGACCGTCCGCATACACAGGACGAGAGAAGTACGAAGTGGTACCGCCCTTGGAAACGCGGGCGACGACCCTGCCCGCACCGTCGATCTTTACGAGCTCCGAATTCGTAGTGACAAAGACGTAGCCGCCCGCAATGATGGGATCGCCAAGCGAAACCCACTTGTCGGCGGCGGTGGCCAGATTGACCTTCCACAGCTCCGAGGCGGACTCGGTGGGCGTCAGCGTATTCTCGAGCGTCGTGCCACCCGCGTTGCCAAAGCCGTTCCAGCTGGCAGTCCAGTCCGGACGCGAGGCAAACGGGTTGACGATCAGGCCGTCAAGGGGCTTCTCGGTATCCGCGGCGTAGACCCACTGGATCTTGTCGCCGGGCTTGAGGGTGACGCCGTCGGCTCCCACGTTGGAATAGCTGCCGTTGACGTAGAGCTGCCAGTACCTACCGGTCGACTGGTCCCAGCCGTACTCCTTGTCGTCGCGCGTAATGCTCGACAGGTAGAAGTAACCGTCCGTGGCAGGGGTCTTGAGGACATACGTCAGGCCAGACGCCTTGAGCTCCTGCTCGGTAAGGTCTGCCGCCGTGGCGCCGCTCGTCATCTTGACATCGGCGGAGGAGGACCACACGGAGTTGTTGCCGGCCGCGTCCGGGCCGATGAAGCTCACCGAGGCCTTGACGGTTGCCTTGCCGATCTCGTCGAGGCTCGCGCCGAAGGCTGAGTAGTAGAGAACGATGGAGTCGCCGGGGGCCAGCGCGATGGAGCCCGCGCCGACCTCAGAGGCCTTGCCGCCCACAAAGAGCTGCCAGTACTTGCCCGTGTCAGCGTCCCAGCCAAGCGTGCGGCCGTCGGCCGAGGTGATGTCGGAGAGGTAGTAGCCGTACTCGGTGGTGCTCGAGGTGTGGGCAAGGCCCTGGTCCTTGAGAACCTGCTCGATGAGCACATCTGCCGTAGAGCCGTAGGCCATGCTCTGCGCGCCGTCGAACCAGACCTCGTCGTTTCCGTCGGCGTCAGCGCCCACGAGCTTGAAGTTGACCGAGATCTTGGGATCGGTGTGGTCGGTCGTGCCCACCACGCGGAACGTAGCCTTGACAGGCTGATTAACCAGGCTCTGAAGCTTGGCGTTATCCGGATGGGCCTTGGCGAGCGCTGCGTACTTCTCGTAGGTGAGCGAACTCTCCACCGTAACGAGCGTGTCTGCCTCGGGCTGGGTCACACGCAGTGTCTCGTCCGCGATGACGGAGGTGTCGCTCGAGCGGTAGGTGCGCCAGTTGGTGCCTGCGTTGGAATCGTAGCCAGGCAGGTCGTCGGCATGGATCTGACCCGTCTCGTACTTCTTGGAATACGAAATGGTACCGTCCTCGGCAACCGTGGCAGAGCTCCAGGGGCTGAGATTCGCACTCACCGCATGAGCGGAAGTGTTGGTGCCCAAGATTGAAGTGGCGTAGGCGTCCTTGACAGCCTGCATCTGTGCTACGGCAGCGTCGATCTCGGACTCGTCGATGGGCTTGACCGTCACGGTGATGTCGCGCGTGACAGTGATGCCGTCGCGCGTGAGCGTTGCCGTGATGGTGGCGGTGTTGGGGCCGCCGGCGATGTCGCGAGTGACGATAACGCGGTAACCGTTTATCTTTGCTACGGAATCATCGTTGGTCGCATAGGAAAGCTTCGCCGAGCCAGCACCGATCTTGCGCGTCGTAGGCAAGATGAAGTCGCCCTCCACCGTCGTGAGGTCGACTGCCTTGCTCGAGTCGGCGTAATCCTTCACCAGACCGTCAATCTTAGCCAGCGAGGCTTCGAGCTCGGCCTTCTCGGCAGCGATGTCCTCGGCGGACTTGGAGGCTACTTTGACCGGGTAGCCGCGCGTAATTGCAGTCGAGGGAGAGTTACCGTAACCAGAGGCAAATAGTGTTGCCTGCACGGTAAACGTCACGTTTTTGTCGCCATTGCCATGAGTGTAGGCGACCTTGTAGACCGTGTTGTAATTGGAATCGTAGCTCGAAGTCAGCTTGGCCGCAGACGAATCACTCGACGTCCAGGTGAGGTCGGCTACCTTCTTGCCTCCCACGTAGAGCGTGCTGGGAAGCTCCTCATTCTTAGCGGTCGAAGGCGCAACGCCCGCCTTGAGCGAGGCGGTAAGAGTCGCGGCGTTGAGCTGTTCGTTCAGGTACGTCTCGACCCTGGCTTGATCCCATACGAGCGTCGAATTGAACTCGGGAGTGAATTCGACGGTTTCGCTGCCGAGCGCCAGCGTATAGGTAGGTTTGAACTGGCGCAGCACCGACCAATCCGCGGATGCGGTCTTCTCCGCATTGGACAGGAAGAAGTACGTGATGGTTCCGTCCGGAGTGATGCCGCCCTGCTGAGCCGGGTCGGTCGCACCGAAGGTCACAGACTTGAGAGCCGGCTTCACGTTCGCGTAGCCGAGCGCCTTGAGCTTGGCCGAGAGCATGTCGACGATATTGGTGTCGGTGCCATAGACCGGGCTCGGCTTCCAAGTGGAGAGCTTCTGCTTGGCAGCGGCGAGCGTCTTTGCATCAGGGGTCGCAGGCGTGGTGGAATCCTCACCCTCAGCAATAGCCAGCTTCGTGCTTGCGGTGAACTTATAGTCCCATTTGCCCGAGCCATAGATCACCTTGCAGGCAACAAACTTGCCCGCCTGAGCGGCCGTGAGCTTGAACTCGCGCGACGTTGCGCCGTCGATAGGCGTGTAGCCCGAGGCGGTAGGAGCCGAGCTCTGCTTCTCGCCCACGTACCACTGATACTTGAGCTGCGCGTACTCGGAATCGAGAATCTCCTCGTCGTCGCCCCAGTCGTCCTCGCAGTAGGCACCGACCTTGATTGTCTCGCCAACCTTGAGAGCAGTATGGGACGCAGACCCATCGACGATGTCCTGGTTCTTGGCATTCAACAGGCTGACGGAGTCGACCGTCACGTTTGCTGCGGTAGCGATATCCGACTCGTCATCATCGCTCGGCACAGCGGACTCGGCTTTGGCACTTGCCTCAGCGGCAGCCTCCACTTTTGCAGCGGGCTGCGAAACGTCCTGCGACCCGCTCTCCTGCGCGCCAGCAGAAGCGGCAGAATCACTCGTATCCGCGCCCTTTGCAGGCTTCTCGTCCTCGGTCGTCGCCTGGTCAGCACCGGTCGCCGTGGAACTATCTTCCCCCGTCGGCTCCGCATCCCGCGAAGCGACAGCCTGGGCAATGCCCTCGGCACCCTCGGCCCAAAGTTGCGCCGGCGTGGTGCCAAAAGCCATGGCAAAAGCCAAGAACGCCACCAGGCCACGCTTGGCTACTCCACGGACAATCGCTCCATGGCGACGCCACGAGGCGCGCTCACGCTCGTCCTCAAACATATCCATTTGTCCCCCATTGTCTGTACTTGGAGCGTTGCCTTGAGGCTGCCCCACGTCATCGCGCATGTTGCGCTCGAGTTCCCCCATCGGGGTCCCCTTTCCCTCCAGAGCCCTATGCACACCGGCGGCATACGCCGCAGCCGCATGCAAGATGGGAGGCGATCCGACTTAACCTTAACGGCTCAGGCGCGCCGTCCGATCTGCGACGCGAACATCCCGAGCCAAGAGGAATTACGGTTGCTGGTACAGCCGGGGACTTGCACCCCGATTCTCCCAAACGCGCAGGAAAACCGCGCATCCGTGCGTCTCCGCACCACCATCTAGGCCATCGATTATTACTGTCGATATGGTAGCACGCAAAAGGGCCCCGCACACAGGCGAAGCCCAAGGTAAAAGCTATGGTTTGCGATAGGAAAGGATGCGGATGGGGTGCCGAGCAAAATAACCCGTTTCCCCGACCCCGGAAATCGTTACCGCTTGCCGCCGTGGCCGTTGCGCCAGATCTCGCGACCCAGCATAAGCGCCAGCACCAGCGCGCTCACGTAGCCCATAAAGCCAATGACCGGGATGCCGAACACAACCGGCTCGATGCGCGCATAGTACACCACCGACGAACCGATAAACAGACCGGCGATCACAATTGCCATCGACATGCGGTCGATAATTCCGCCCAGCTGTCGCAGCGCCTTATCGCTGCTCATGATCTGCGTGTTCACCTTAAGCTGGCCGCGCGTGAGCATACGCGACGCCAAGCCCAGATACTCGGCCGCCTCGAGCGAGCCTTTTGCCGCGCGATAGCTGCTCGCGGCAAGGTCGCGCCCCATGTCGCGGACGCGCGCATAGGTGCTCTTCTCGTTTTTGATGTGCGTCTGGATGAGCTGGATCATGTTGACGTTGGGCATGTACTCGGTCAGCAGACCCTCGAGCGTCACCATGCCGCGGGCGAACATCGTCACCACGCTCGGCAGCTCAACGTCATTTTTGCGCGCCAGGTTTAACAGCGAGGTCAAAAACTCGCCGATATCCAGATCCTTCAGGTCAAGGCCTGCAAAGTCAGCCACGATAAAGTCCAAATCGGACAAAAAGGCCGAATGGTCGAGCTCGGCAGAATCGCCGCGCGTCACGGCAAAGCGCATGAGCGAGTCCTTGAGCTTGGGCACGTCACCCTCGGCCACGGCGAAAATCATGTCCTTTACGATACCGCGGTCGTGGCTCGACATGCGCCCGACCATGCCCAGGTCAATAAAGTAGACGATGCCATCCTTGAGGATGATGTTTCCCGCATGCGGGTCGGCATGGAAAAAGCCATCGTCGAGCACCTGCGTCGAGTAGTCCTCGACGATTGCGGCACCGATCTTTTCCAAGTCATAACCCTCGGCCACCAAGCGTTCAGGATCGGCGATCGAAATGCCGTCGACGTAGTCCATAACCACCACGTGCTCGGTGCACAGGTCCAGATAGGATTTAGGGCACGTCACGCCATGAACGCTCTTATGGAACTCGTAGAAGTCGTTGAGGTTTTTGGCCTCGGCCAAAAAGTTGGTCTCCTCGCGAAACGAGGTCCACAACTCCTCGACTACGCCGTGCAGGTCAACGAATTGATCGGTGTTGACGAACTTGGAAACGATACGCACCACCGAGCGGATGATATCGATGTCCTGCGCCATAACCTGCTGCGCACCGGGGCGCTGCACCTTGACGGCCACGTCCTCGCTCGTCACCAGACGAGCGCGGTGCACCTGCGCGAGCGATGCACTACCAAGCGGATTGGGGTCGATCGCATCGAACATCTCCCCCAGGCGCAGGCCGTATTCTTCTTCCAGACAACTGAGTACGACCTCGTACGGCACCGGCTCCACGTCGGAGCGCAGACGACGTAGCTCGTCGCAAAAGCGTTGCGGCAAAATCTCGGACCGGTTGGCCAGAATCTGCCCCATCTTGACGAACATGGGGCCGAGTTCCTCGAGCAGGCGGCGCAAACGAACCGGCGTGAGGTTATCCCACACGCGGTACTTTTTGACCAGGCGAACAATCTGCCCGATGCGCTCGCGGCGACCCGCCGGCGTGAGCTGATATTCCTCGTCCGGCGCCATCGCGTCGGGCTCCTCGGGGACCATATCGACAGCGCGCGGCTTCTTGCGAGCGCCCGAGACGGCGGCGTCGACCTCATCGACAACCGCCGCCTCGTCACCCAAGGGATCTAGATTGTTGTAATCGGTGGTGGAATCTGCCATCTGCGCTGCTACTCGGCCTCTTCGGTGTCCTTCGCATCGTCGGGCTCAACGGACTCGACGGGCACCGAGGTCACGTTGTCCTCGACCGAATCGACGATATCGCGCACATGGGCCAGGAAGGCCGTGCGCTCGGGGGCGGTCATAACGCGGACGCGGGCCAGGATGAGCTCGTCGAGCACGCGCTGTGCCGCGGTCTCGCCCTGCATGCCCAAGCGCTCGGTCAGATCGGAGATGGTACCACCGGCCTGCTCGAACATGTCGGACACACTGCGGGCGATATCGGGAGCGCCTGCGTCCTTGCGCACCTGCTCGCCCTTGGTATTAAGGTCGTCGAGAACCTTCTTGCCGCCTTCGACAGCAACGGCGGCAGCGCCAAAGCCCACGTTAATGGCGCCGTTAACAAGCTGATCGAGTTTCATAACCATGGTTGTCTCCAATCACAAACAACTGCATTGGCGTTCTTGTACCCAAGATTGAGCGAAAGCGACAAAGCGTTTTAGCGCTATTCAATCGACGGGAAATCCCTACCTCACGTTGTCGTTCATCGCGAAAGAGTTCTTCATGGCGCAGCTCGTGGTGTAGAGCACCTTGCCCAGTAGAGCATCGGTCTCCACGCGAACACGCTCGGCAAAGGCCTCGTTGGCGCGTGCAAGTTCGGCAGGCACTTCGGCCTCGGGCAGAACGGCTACGGCAGCGTCGACGTCATGGATCTGCTTGTGGCCCATGCCACCGACCTTCTCCTGATAATCCTCCACAGCGCGACCGCACTCATGGAAGCGGACGTCAGCCAGCGCGCCGATCAGGCGGTTGGCCCAGTAGAAGTTTTCGGACGTCACGCGAGCCTGCGTGTCGGCATAGTACTCGGGCATGGTCTCGACGTTGGCGTACAGCGGAACCAGCGCGTTAAACGAGTTGGAGCCAAAGGCCATCCACTGCACGGCGCGGTAGGCCGGATGCGCATAGGGGCGCAGCTGCAGCACAGCGAGCTGGCTGTTGCGGTTGATGCCGATGGGGCGATAGGCGCCACGCGTGGCGGGCGTGCCCTTGCTGCCGTAGCAGTCGTACTCCGTGCCCTGGTAGTGGCTCGAGAGTACGTACTTGATGTCCTCGATGGTCACCTTACGCTCGGGCACGCGGCTCCAGGGGATGTCATCGCTCTCGGGCGTGTAGTCGGCGTCGGGGCCGTCCCACACATCGCTGGGGTTAAGGCAGCGCTGCATGTACCACGCGCGCGGCGTGTTGTAGACATGGTCGCTGTCGCTGTGCGAGCCAAAGGCCTCGCGCGGGTTAAAGACCGCGGCCGGACCGTCGCCCTCAACGCCCAGCGTCAAGTCCAGATGCCACTCGGCCATCCAAGCGCGCAGGTCGGCGGAGCACATGTGATCGGCCTGGGCGCCCTCGGCGTCATCCAGGTCAAAGCTGTCGATACCCAGCTGGTTGGGCATGGTCACATAGGCGTCATCGGGCACGCGCTTGGCGATCCAGTGGTGACCGCCGATGGTCTCGAGCCACCAGATCTCGTCCACGTCGCTAAAGGCGATGCCGTTGTTCTCGTAGGTGCCATAGCGCTCGAGCAGGTCACCCAGAATGCGTACGCCGTCGCGGGCGGATTTGGCATATGGCAGCACCAGGGTCACCATGTCCTCCTCGCCCAGACCGCCGGGCTGCGCCGGAACATAGCCGTCCTCGTCCTCGTTGCCCTTGGCGGGCACGTAGTCGACGAGCGGGTCGGCGCCGCGAACGCGCTCGTTGGTGGTGAGCGTCTCGGTTGCGGACATGCCCACATTGAGCTCGTTGAAACCGGCCTCGGCCCAGATGCCGTGGCCCGGGACAACATCGGGGACGCTCGTGTAGCGCATGGGGTTATCGGGCAGTTCAACGGTCAGGTGACTCAGGACGCTCGTGTAGACGCGCGGCTGCTCGTCGGGATGCACCACGCGCATACGCTTGGGCTCAAACACCCCGTTGGACGAGTCCTCGTTGCGGGCAACCAACGTCGACCCGTCGTAGCTCGCGTTCTTACCAACCAAAATCGTTGTGCACGGCATGCGCATCCTCCTTGAGCGAAGAAATCAAACGATAACAGTGTATCGCTTCGGCGCAGAAAGGGCGAAACCGCGGCGCTGGCAACCCCTGTGGTCAAAAAATGCCAAATATGAGTACTGTCACCAATTTAGTAACAGCAATTTTGCTACGTATGGGTGTCGAAAGTCTACATTTGTTCAAAAATTAGATGATGTAATTCCTCATAGGTCCAATAAAATAGGCTCTCTATCGATAATAAATATCGTTAGAGAGCCTATTTGACCTAAAATATATGTGACTATCTTGGCAACAGTACTCATATTTGGCATTTTTTGTCCACGGGGTATAGAACTAACCCCTCAAACAGCCCAAAACGCCTATTTCGATGCGCGCTCGGCCGCTTCGATCACGTGTTTGGCGAGGATCGCCGTCGTCACAGCGCCCACGCCGCCCGGCACGGGCGTGATGGCGTTAACGACCGGCTCCGCAGCATCAGAATCGACGTCACCCACCAGCTTGCCAGCGGCCTCGTCCCAATTAATGCCAACATCGATGATCGTCTGGCCCTCGCGAACCGCATCCACGCCAATCGTACGCGCGCGTCCAACGGCGGCAACCACAATGTCGGCAGCACGGCACTCGGCAGCAAGGTCGCGCGTATGCGTATGGCACGTCGTCACGGTCGCATTGCGCGCCGTAAGCATGGCGGCAACAGGACGCCCGATCACCAGCGAGCGCCCGACCACAGCAACCTTAGCTCCATCCAGCTCAACGCCGTAATGATCCAGCAGCGCCAACACGGCTTCGGCTGTGCAGGGGGCAAAACCCTCGCCGCGCCCCGAAAGCGTGGTGAGCAGCGAAACCGGCGTCATGGAGTCAACGTCCTTGGCAGGATTGAGTGCTGCGGCAACCGAATCCTCGTCAAGGCCGGCGGGCAGCGGGCGGAACATCAGACAGCCATGAACAGCCAAATCGGTATTGATGTCCTCAATGGCCGTCAACAGCTCGTCCTGCGAAACATCGGCAGATAGCAAAACGCGACGAGTCTCAATCCCCACTTTTTCGCAGCGCTTGAGCGCACCGCGCTCGTAGGATAGATCGTCCTCGCGTTCACCCACACGCACGATAGCCAACGTCGGAACAACGCCCCGCTCGCGCAGGGCTGCGCAGCGAGCAGCAAGTTCCTCAGTCAACGCGCGGGCGACGGGAGCACCCTTCAGTAGCTCAGCCATGGCTATCCTCTCTTCCTTGCAGCGTCGGCGGCGCGGCGCGCCAGCGCATCGGCGCGCGGCAACCACGTGTCGAGCAACTCATCACACGCCGTCTCGAGTTCCTCAGCACGAGCGCGATCCTTCATAGACGTGGTGTTCGCAAAGAGCGTCAAGCTCGCGCCCTGCATAGCGGAACGGCAGAACACGGCGCCGCACGCCACATCGGACAGCAGCTGACGCGAACCCTTGTCGGCCATGTCCTCGAGCAGCGCCAGCGCACGCCCGCAGACATCCATAATGCGATACGGCGGCATAGCGGCCACATGCAGCGCATCCTGAATCGCGGTCGCTCGAGCCGGATCGCCACGCGGAATACCGTACGCCGCGGACACCTGCCCATATGCACGAACGTCCTCGGCAACCAACTCGACAAGCTCTTGGGCCAGCTCATCAGCCTGGGCAAATGCGCGCGTCAGGTCATCCGCACGATCGGCAAGCGCAGGATTGGTCGCGCCGTAGCGCGCGACCATCCCGCACAGCGAGGCGCCCAGCGCACCCACAAAGGCGCTCGCGCTGCCGCCGCCGGGCACCGGCTCGCGCGCGGCAAGCGCCTCGGCAAACCCGCGGCAGGTCTTGTCCATCATCTCTTGGCTCATACGCATGCACCTTCAAGTCATATACATCGGTCGGGTGGCAACCGCCGACCGACCGCATCGATCACATAATGATGCTAAGTCTAGCCCATAAGTACTCGAGCGTCAGCGCACCTGGCCATCGCGGATTTCTATGACGAACGATAGGCGTCGGCACCGCAAACATGGGACACATGGCCCACGTTTCGGGACTCCCGGGCAGCACAAGCTGGGGCATATCTATAAGTAAGGAACCCGTTGGGGCACGGCCGCGCAACGGCCACAAGCGATGAACGGAGGCATAAGCCGCACAGCACACAGAGACATCCGCCGCCAGCGCAATCAGTACCCCAACAGCATGCGGCGCCGTGATGTCATCGGCAGACAAGGAGGACGCCACCATGAAGAAAAAGATCCTATCGATCCTTTCCCTTTGCATCGCCCTCTTTGCCGCGTTTGCCCTTGTCGGCTGCGGCGGAAGCGCATCGGGCGGGGGCGGCAGCGCCGCCAAGAGCGAGAGCAAGGAAAAAGTCCCCGTTGCCAAGAAGACCGACTTTATCTGGTTTAAGGTCGAGATGCCCGAGGGCGTCGGCGTAAGCGACTCCGCCGGCAAGAATGCAGATAGGATTCAGCTCACCTTCCCCGAAGACGAGAACGCCTCGGCTGATCGCTTTATCCCCGTTTGGAAAAAAGCGCTGACGGCCGAGGAATCCCACGCCGACCAGGCGGAAAAGAAGGGGGATACGTTCCAGTGGAAGGATGGCGGGTCCGTCGAGTATAACGGCAGGACGTGGCTCGTCGGAACGTACGAGGACGACAGCGGCGTCTCAACACTCCTCTTTACCGACGTTGAACCGGGAAGCGTCTACGTCCTTATCTCAAACTTCGAACTGCACAAGAAAGAAGCCGAGGCACTCCTCAACTCCATCGAGTTCCCCGATGACATGGCGGAGGCGGTTTCCGAGGCACGCGAAGTCGAGGTTTCGAGCATCGAGATTAAGCATTAGGGGCTCGTACGCAGCATCGCATGCGCTGTCATTACATGATCGGACGCCCAGCCGGGGGAGGATCGGATCGGCCGGTCCTCCCCTACTTATATCGCGACATATTGCCACGTGTCGGCGCAAATCCGGCCCCAAGAATGGGACATGTGGCCCACCCGAACGAGCCGCTCGCGCGTACAGTAAAGGCAGGTAATCCATGGGCGGTTACAGATCGAGGAGGACACGACCATGAAAAAGAAGGCCTTTGCGATTCTCACCCTCTGCATCAGTCTCTTTGCCGCAGTTGCCCTGGTGGGCTGCGGTGGCAGCGGCGGCGCTACCGGAAGTGGCGGTGGCGGCGGAGCAGAAAAACCAGCCGTGGATATGAGGACCGACTTCATTTGGTTTAAGGTCGAGGTCCCCGAGGGCGTCGAGATCACCGACGTCGCAGGCGACACGGCCGATAGGGCTCAGTTTAAGTTCACCGAAAGCGAGCACGCCAGCGACCGCTTCATCCCCGTCTTTGACTCTGACAAGAACGCCGACGAGCTGTTCGACTACGAGGCAAAGTGGAAGGCCAACTCCGGATGGACCGAAAGCGACCCCGTTAAATACAACGGCAAGACCTGGCGCAGTGCCTACTTCACGCACTCGGGCGGCGTAGCGACCGAGTACTTCACCGACGTTGAGGGAGGCAGCGTCTATGTGCGCATCGACAACGTCGAGGAGCACAAGGACGCCGTCGAGACCATGATGAAGTCTCTGGAGTTTGCCGATGATATCACCAAGGCCAAGACTGAGGCCATGGACGTCAAGCTCGAGGATATCGAGATCAAGCGCTAAAGCTCCAACGGCATGCAGCAGCGCCGTTTTAGCTCAGCCGGGATGCAAGGTGCGACTCCTTGCATCTCGGTTTTTGTGCACTGGTCACATCACCATGTTTAGAACATTGACGAATTCCTGAGCCTTCGCTCGGCCGCACAGGCAAAAGACGCAGGCAGTCAACAGCCTGTTACGTAGGAAAACTTCGCGGCCCTTGATCCTGTTGACCCCCGTAATGTCCTTAAGGTAAACGATTTCGGTGTGCTTGCCACCAAAAGTGCCCTTCTTGAGTACCTCAATGCGGTTAGGGTAGATCTTGACGTCTTTAAACCTACCCGAACCCTTGTCCTGGAACAGCAGAGTGTCGTTGTCCATACGCGTCACCCCCCCCATGGGGTTCGATAAAACTGTCTATATGGCCACATTTTAGTCACCGCAAGGCTCCCATGCGAAGGTGTCAGACAGCACAGCAATTCGTGTCCGCGCGAGGCTTTAAACTAAGTGCGATAAAGATGCATTCCACAAGAGGAAAGTGGGGCGACAGTGATGGGCGAACCGGTAAACCGTGGAGAATCGGCAATCGTGCCAGAAGTTTTTTACAAGCAGGTTTCCTCGATTCTCAACGCCGCTCGCGACAAGGCCTATACCGCCGTTAACTTTGCGATGGTTGAGGCGTATTGGGAGATCGGCAAGAGCATTGTTGATGAGCAGGGCGGAGAGGAGCGCGCAGCATATGGAGAGGCATTGATTGCAGGCCTCTCCAGAAGGCTTACCGCGGATTTCGGAAGAGGCTTTGGCATCGCAAACCTTCGCAATATGCGTCAGTTCTTTCTTGCGTTTCCAATTCGCGACGCACTGCGTAGCGAATTGAGCTGGACTCATTACCGCAGGTTGATGCGCATTCCCGACCCTGATGCTCGCGCCTGGTACATGAACGAATGCGCCGATTCTCGTTGGAGCACGCGTCAGCTCGAGCGCCAGATCAACACCATGTTCCGCGAGCGTCTGCTTGCCAGCAAGGACAAGGAGGCCGTTACCCAGGAAATCCAAAAGAGCGCCCCGGCTCGTCGCCCCGAGGATATCATCCGCGACCCATATGTGCTGGAGTTTTTAGGTTTCTCGGACGATACTGCGTTTCGCGAAAGCGATCTAGAGCAGGCGCTCATCACGCATCTTCAGAAGTTCCTGCTGGAGCTTGGCCGTGGTTTCGCTTTCGAAGCGCGCCAAAAGCGCATCACCTTTGATGGACGCCATTTCTATATTGACCTTGTGTTTTACAACTATCTGATGCGCTGCTTCGTGCTCATCGACCTTAAGACCGATGACCTTACGCATCAGGACCTGGGCCAGATGCAAATGTATGTGAACTACTACACGCGTGAGCTCATGAACGAAGGCGACAATCCGCCCATAGGCATCGTGCTCTGCGCGGACAAAAGCGATTCGATCGTCGAGTACACGCTGCCCGAAGACAACGACCAAGTGTTTGCCGCCAAATACCTGCCGTATCTTCCAAGCAAGGAAGAGCTGGCGCGCGAGCTGAGTGCCGAGTACCGCGCCATCAACGAAGCGACTAATGGCGAAGCGCAAGGGTAGCAGCACGTTGCGACCGATACCCCCGACGGCGTTTCATATCCCCCGACATAAGAGGAGCGCTCCATGACAGACAGACCGAAAACAACACTGCGCGACTGCATCTATGGACTTGCCGTCGGCGACGCGTTGGGCGTTCCGTATGAGTTCATGCCCCGCGGCACGTTCGAATGCACGGACATGATCGGCTACGGCACGCATGGGCAGTCCGCCGGCACCTGGAGCGATGACACATCTATGACGCTTGCTACCTGTGACTCGATTAGGGAGCTCGGGCATATTGACACCGCAGACATGCACGACAAGTTCGTAGGCTGGATTGCCCGTGGCGAGTATACGATTGACGGCGTTTTCGATTACGGCGGCACGACCGCCCGCGCCTTGCGTACCGGCAAAGGAGGCTCCGGCGAGCGCGACAACGGCAACGGATCGCTCATGCGCATCGCGCCCCTGGCGTTTGTCGACGCGACTGACGACGAGATCTGCGAGGTCTCCGCGATTACACACGCCCACAGAACGTCGACCGATGCATGCGTCATATTTGTCGAGCTGATGAGGGATGTGATGAACGACGCGCTCCCCTCGTGGGCGCTCCACCTGAAAGGCGTGCCTGAGCAGGAAATCAGGTCTGGCGGCTTCGTGCGCGACACGCTTAAGGCAGCCACCTGGTGTTTCGTCAACACTAACAGCTACGAAGATTGCGTGCTTGCCGCCGTCAACCTGGGCGACGACACCGACACCACCGCAGCCGTCGCAGGCGCGCTCGCCGGCACGGCATACGGCATCGAGGCCATCCCGCAGGAGTGGGTCGATACCCTGCGCGGAAAAGAGCTGATTGAGAGCTGCCTGTTTTAGGGCGCCATTCAAAAAATAAGGCAGGAGGCATCATGGAGAGGAAAATCACGAATATCGATGAGTTCCAAATGGACGAAAACGAGACCCCGATACTCCCAACGGGACTGAGGGAGGAAGAAAACCTTTACGTCCTCCCCGACGGGCGTTACCTCCCCTGCGCACTCGAAACGCTGAAAAGGACGCGGGCCTCGGTTCTTAACCAGGGTGCGCGTCCTTTACCAGCATATTATCTCATCAGAGAGCAACGGCGTCGCGGAACCGATGAAACAAACGAGACGGTTCCAACCCCAGAGCGAGCCCAGGGCGGAACCGCCCAAGCAGCTACATTCCATCAGTCCTACGAGATGGATTTGATGCTGACAGGAAGCGACCAGGAGGCAACCGATATCCGGCACGGGGCAATCATGCGTAGGCCTCCGCGGGAAGGCTACCGTCAATGGCAGCGTGGGGCTGGCCGTCGAGGTCTTCCCAGCTCGCGCAGATGTAGTCGTATTTTTCGAGCTCTACATTGTCGTTTTCAATCCATGCAGGCTCGAGCTCATGCACAAGCTCATTCGGGACTGCCCAGCCGAACATATCCCAACAGTGCTTCCCATCGATAATCTGCTGACGAAAATCACAGCTATCGAAGAAGAAACTCATTTCATGGGACGCAAGTTGCGAAT
This sequence comes from Collinsella sp., assembly GCA_019414605.1. Lineage (GTDB taxonomy): Bacteria > Actinomycetota > Coriobacteriia > Coriobacteriales > Coriobacteriaceae > Collinsella. The sequence goes on along the minus strand of DXLS01000066.1, from coordinate 5,537 downwards.
TGAGAAGGTCAACGGAGTCGACGATGCAGTCGCTGTAGTCACCAGTCAGGTCTTGCATGCACCTTATTCCAAAGTGCGGTGTAATAGCCACTGCAGCCCTCCTCGTATCTGAACAGAGGCTTGATTACCAGTTAGATCGACACTGTTTAAAATCTAAATGTCTCAGTGCGTAGTCCACGAACTCGGGCTCAAGCTCTAGGTCGTACTTCTCAACGTGATAGGCATCGCGATCGCTCCACTGCCAGTCACCGTGCCTATACCAACCCCATGCGCGATCGCACACCGTCTTGCCCGTAGTCGCGTCTTCGAATCGTCCAGCAGTCGCACAGAACGGCGCTGGCCCGCGCATGAACGCAAGCACCTTGTCCTTCTCCGCTAGTACCTTGATCGGGAAGTCCGCGTTCCGCGTGTAGTCTGTCGTCGCTATGCTTCTCATTTTTGCCTTCCTCGGCTGGAACGTTATGAACTCGCCCGTGTTATCCCCCACGTTTCCCCAGCCCCAAGCCCGCCGTCACCGCAAACCCGCAGCCTGTCGTCGGGTGCGACGACGAGTGCGCCCCTCTCGTAGTCATCGCGTTCCCCGACCACGTCCGTCAGCACCTTGTGGTCGGAGCGGTTGCCCATAAGGTCGACGAACAACGGGGCGCCGTGGCACATGACAACGGCTTGGTTGCCCGCCAGAGCGGTACCGCTCCAAAAAATGGTGTCGAGTGCTTTGTTCGTTCTATTGATGCGGGACACCTAGCCGCCCAGCAGGATATTAAGGATTGCGATAATAATTGCTATCGCAGCGATAATCAGAAATAGCGTAAAGGGGAAAATTACCGCTCGAGCAACAGTCTGATGAGCGCGTCGATAAACTCGGCGTTTGCATCGGACATGGTGACATCAACTCCAGACGAATGCGACCGCTCGTGGCGGCCGCCAGCTAGCAGTAATAAACAGAGTATATTGTCGTCTGCCTACCAGTCAGATCGACACTGCTCCAAAACTATGCGGCTGTGTGCTTGGCTAGTACCAGAAAACGGCGCCGCCATCCCGTACGCTACCATCGCGCAGCATGCGGCGAGCCTCTGCGAACATGTGCTCCACATAGCGCTCATGCCTATCGTTCGGCGATACGGACAGAACGGAAACGATACCGACGCTGCGGTCGAGGACCACGGTACCCGGGTCTCCCTTGCCCTCGGGATAGTATTCGAACATCGCGACATTACCGTCGTCTTCGACCTTCTTAAACTCGAGCATCTTCTGGCCACGCCACCTCATCCAACCATGCGCCCAATGTGTCCTGGTAACTGTACCGCAGGTTCGCAGCGTCGTAGGCTGCAGGCTGACCCTTTCCCTGAGTCATGTAATGCGATTCCAGCAGCTCGCGCTTGAACATCATCACGCAGCGCGCATGCAGTTCCTCGCCATCGAAAAGCCTGCACATTGTCCCAGTTTGATTACCAGTTAGATCGACACTGCTCCAAAACAAGAAACAAGTTCATAGGCCGCTCCAATCGGTTTGATTACCAGTTAGATCGACACTGCTCCAAAACGCAGGCGTCGACCTCGAGACAGGCGAGCGCGTTTGATTACCAGTTAGATCGACACTGCTCCAAAACCGGTATCTGGCCTTCTCGCGCATCCCGTGAGTTTGATTACCAGTTAGATCGACACTGCTCCAAAACTACGGATACTTTCAAAAAGCTCCAGCTCGGGTTTGATTACCAGTTAGATCGACACTGCTCCAAAACCCGGTCTGGGGGTTGCGGCGGCGGTCGTTGAGTTTGATTACCAGTTAGATCGACACTGCTCCAAAACTGGCGTGACCGTCTGGAGCAGACCGGAGGAGTTTGATTACCAGTTAGATCGACACTGCTCCAAAACTATTTCGTCGGCTACCCTCGCGGTATGAAAGTTTGATTACCAGTTAGATCGACACTGCTCCAAAACCCATACCCGGCGAAAGCTGAGGAGTTCGCAGTTTGATTACCAGTTAGATCGACACTGCTCCAAAACTTGCCATTGAGCTTCACGTATCCGATAAATGTTTGATTACCAGTTAGATCGACACTGCTCCAAAACAGCACCTCTTTCATAGCAGTTGCCGGGTTGGTTTGATTACCAGTTAGATCGACACTGCTCCAAAACTGTCAAGGAGGAAACGATATGCTTATCCTGGTTTGATTACCAGTTAGATCGACACTGCTCCAAAACAATAGCTACAATGTGTATGAGTGGGGTAACGTTTGATTACCAGTTAGATCGACACTGCTCCAAAACGCGGGCTTGATTCTAGCAACGCTTGCGCGTGTTTGATTACCAGTTAGATCGACACTGCTCCAAAACTACATTCCTAACAAAATAGATATATACAAAGTTTGATTACCAGTTAGATCGACACTGCTCCAAAACAGGAACATGCACGGCAGGGGTGTCGTGTTGGTTTGATTACCAGTTAGATCGACACTGCTCCAAAACCATTGGAGCAAATTCCCTACTGCGACGGGACGTTCAATCTAACCGGTCTGTTCTTTCAATGCTCTAAAAACTGCAGGTCAACCGTTAGTTTATGTTCATGTCCGTAAGCCATGGTATCTTTTTTATTCTCGAGGAGCAACAGACTCAACTTGAGAAAAAACACGTGGTCATAGAGCGTTTGCAGCTCATTTTCCGTCAAAAAAGTTTTGAGATTTACAAATACGATTGTCTTTCTGCAGCCAGCGTCAAGAGCAAATGAAAGGAAATTCAGCAGATTATCAAGGAACGATTTATCTTCTTGAGGCGCTGCGCCAAATCCTAAAAACTTGAGGTAGCGCTTCAAATCCCATTCTAACCCAAACCCCAAATCGGCATTAAAGCCAAGGTTCAATCCGCCTAAACGCAGCTTTATTGCACGCTCGGCCTCTTCCACCTGCATACGCAGGTCTTCGTCTTCAAGAAACTCGCGCTCAACCTTCTTGGTGATTGCGGTCATAAACGCACGGTCATCCCATGGAAGGTTCAAAGCATCAGGCACCACCATCAAAGCGCTTTCGGGCTTAATCTCCTCATCGTCTTTCCAAAGGGAGTAAGGTTCCATCGCCTGGCGCCCCAATCCGTTTTGCAAAGAGGCTACAATCCGCGCGAACAGAGCCGAGTTCTCGACTTGCAAAACCGATGTCTCCCCTGCTGTTAGCTCCACCGGGTATTCAAGCCCTGAAAACACGAGCCTCATAAAACCAGAAGCTCCTCCATCGTGTCTATCTCCTCGTGGGTTCCACGACTGCCCGTTATGTACTCCATGGTCGAAAACTGCGATTCGGTCACGCGTAACACCTGCACGAGGCCGGCGGGCGGGCGATGCTTCCTGAGCCTTTGCACCGCGCTTCCCGCCGCGCCATCATTAACAACGAGCTTTGCATACACGGATTCCTGGAGCATAAGATAGCCATCTTTAAGAAGAAATTTGCGGAACACCCGGTAGTCTTTTCTCTGCGCAGGAGTATCGACGGGCAAATCAAAGAAGACGACAAGCCTCATATATCTGATCCTTTCCCCGATACTCATACGACCTCAAACGACTCGATTTCGTCCACTGACAGCTTTCGATCAAGAGCCTTGAAACAATCCGCAACATACAGAGAGATTACGGAGCCCACGCGATATGTGCCGCCTCGATATGCAATTCCCTGATTGAGCATGTCGACCAAAAGCAGCTTTGTCTCCTTAGAGAACTCGCCGTCAAAGTTATCGAACACAATGCGGTCGACAAGAGGCCTAAACGGCTCCATAAAATCGCAGCTCAAGTTGAACTGGTTGAACTCATTTCTGTGGCAGATTCCCACCTGCGTAAGGTATCCGCGCGCTGCGATCTCGCGATTGACGCTCGACAGCAGAATCGCATACCCATAATTGAGAGCAGCATTCAGAGGTGTATTGTCATCCCTCGAGAAGGACGGACCAAACAGAGAGTTGAAATACAGCCGGGCTGCATGTCCTTCGCGATTCGTCGTATCACCCGAGCGCACCTCGGCAACAATGCTCTTCAGCGTCTCGCCCTGTTCCTCACGCGCACGGGTGTGAAGCACGTCAGATTGATGCTTAATCTTGTCGCGTACGATGCGTTGCCATACGCGCTTTTTAATCGGCTCGCCCCACTCAAGCTGTTCTGCGATACGCTTGCTGGTGTTATGGGCCCCGTATAGCGGCAAATACTGCCCAATGGGATCGCGCTTCTCGTCAGAAACGACAAACGCGACCTTTGCCTTGGCAAGCTCCGAGAGCAGATAAGCGCTTATGAACACCTGGTTGGTCTGGAGGACGACCGACGAAATCTCCGATAGGTGAACCTTCGCCGTGTCGTCCTCGCGGCGGACAACCATGTAGCCGCCCTTGTACTGCAATTTGCAAGGGCTGGAAATGACGATGTTCCTAAAGCCCGACACGGGTCCTTCTCTCGAACATGCCTGTTACGGACTGATCAATAAGGAAAACCGTCACATTTGAATCGCTCAGCAACTTTGAATAATTAGGCTGTATACAACCCGAAAACTTTGAGCCGCCCGCGGGTGACAAATCAACCATATTCATTGTTCCATTCACCAAGGCAAGCAGGCGCTTGACTACTGCAACAACATCTTCCGCATCCATAGTTGCGCACTTTTCTATGATCGCCTCAATTTTGAGTTGACGCAGCAGCCTGCCAGAGACGGAAGAAGCCGCAGGATTAAACATATCCAAAAGCTTGATAGCATCTTCGCTACACGTATCTCCTGCGAGCAGTTTCATTTGCTCATTTGAAAAAGCCAGTTGCGTAGCATTCCTCATCTCCTTTTTCCCCGTAATAAAGAATCTCTCGCCGTCCACCTCAATCAGCTGTTTCTTGTAGATCTTCGGCCTCGTGATACCGACGTATTCCAAACCTTCCTTCTCCGCAAGTCCCCTTGCATATTCGCCGAGTACCGCCGAGTCGCCCTCGATGCGCGCCGCAAGCCACACGGGAACCTGAGAGAACCGGAACACCGGCTTCCCCTTCTTTTTGGCCTTATAGATAAAGAAATACGCAAACTGCTGGCTCGAAAAACCACCGTACCGCTTAGCATCAAGCCCCTGCTTGGTCGACAACTCAAGCTTTGCACCCATCTTGGGATCACGCGGCGAGTAAATCGTTGCCTTCCAGAACGCTCCCGTATCCTCCTGCGGCATCCTCGAGATGTAACACTGGCGATAGTTGAACGCACGGCGAATGCCCTCGACCTCCGCAGCAGCATTCCAGCCGTCCGGAAGATACTTGCCCCTATAGCGCTTGACCTCATCGTCCTCGGACCAAGCATCGTCAAAGACCTCGCCCGTCTCGGGGTCAAATCCCGCAGTCATAAAGCTATTGACGACAAAACCGGCAGATCCGGGCATGCGATGGGTTTTCTTAAGGCTCTGTTAGACCATGATTGACATTCCGCCCCATCATCTTCTTGCGATTGCACAATGGTCGCCCCCTTGTCGGATTTGAATCCGGCAAGGGGGCGATGCGCCCGAGTCCGGACGAGTTGCTCGCCTGGCCCTGCCGT
>DXLS01000065.1:0-35133 GCA_019414605.1 Collinsella sp. | reverse complement strand
CAATATAATACTCTTGGTTAGGGCGGTGTGAGGCCTTGGCAGAAGCCTTGACCTCAAGCATGGCCCAGCGCTCGTCGCAGAGCACCAGGAGGTCTGGAACACCCTGAATATAATTCGGGTCGTTCTTCAGGACCATAGATTGTGGAAACAGAGTTGTGATCTTCTTGATCAACTCGCTCTGATACTTGTTCTCGCGCACGCTCATGTTGGCTCCTTTCGAGAGTGCGATAAACGGTATAAGGAGAGTTGTTACAGATGTGACTAATGTGAAACACATACCCACTTAAGTGGGTTGGTGGTCGATTCCTTCATTCTCTCCATTATGTCAAGCGTGTTTAACTGTTGGACAAACCCACTTGCATAAATATGGGACTAAAGTCCTATGTGAGGTTCGCGCGTATATGGGGGCGTCCACCACGACCAAATTTTCGTGGAAGAGGCAGCTGCGACTCGACGGGGGTATTTGGGTAAAGATTTGGTAAAATTGTACGATTTGTCAATTTGTCAAAAAAATAGCTATTTTTTGGGTGTATATTTATATATATATTTTATACTTTTTATACTTAATAAATTAATAGTAGTTTTGACAAATTAGGTACCTAAACGTTGGTATTTCAACGAAAAGTGCTTGTCAAAAATTTTTTAAAAACGACAAATTTGTCAAAACTTTTTGACAAGAAACGGCAAATCGGCCACTAACCCACTTAACACTCCCCCACTTAAGTGGGTATGACGGTATTACAAACCCACTTGAAAAGGACAAAAAACGATAATCCAAGTCTCTTTTGACGAGCGGGGGACCCCATTTAAGAGATCCCCCACCCATCAAAATCAGGGTCTAATAGACCCAGTACGTGTCAACCGTGTACCGATCACACTCGGACTAAGATGCACAGTTTTTGAAATATGCCGAAGCATACTCCCACGCAGCACTCCGAGGTTCATCATCGCCCGTTCTCAGTACCTCCATGCTCCAACACCAACCTGCATGTGCTTACTTCGTGCTCGCTTCACACCAAGTCGCTCCTTCCATCCAGCCTGATTGACAGCTCCCTTGAATCGAATATGGTCCGTCGGAAAACGCGACAACGTCTCCGCATCATCAGCCCTCCAAGGATCCTTCTTCTTAGGAGCCCGTCCACCAAGAACCGTACGAGTGTCCTTCCCATCGAAGAACTCAACCCGGTACCGATCGCAAGCAATGCTCGCCACCCGATTCTTGAGGTACCACTCCGCGTAGGCAACCCCGCGGTCCTTGTCATCGCAGAAGAACGTCTTCCTCCACAACTCTCGCCCGAACAAATATCCGACGATCGAGAATCGGTAGATCATCCGCTCAGGATGACCAATAACATCAGTCGAGTAATCAGCATTCATTTCAGTCTTCTTCCTTCTCAAGAGTCTCGGCGATCTCTCCGTCGCCAGCATGCCAAATGCTAACGCAGGAATCATCGATTTCAACGCCCTCTCCAAGCTTGTCGCAAAGCTCATCGATCACAACGTGGGCAAAATCGCGAGCGTCATCCAACTTGTCAAAACCTTCACAAGATTCGACAAATCCTTCGCCCACAATTTCGTATTCAAATTGCACAACGAACATTTCAGTTCTCCTTTTCAATCTGTTCGAAGTTCAGTCCAAGATGTTCAAATGCTCGGACCTTGACGATCTTGACAATCGTGTTTTTGCTCGCAACACCGCTAGCAAGCCGTTCGAGAAGAGTCTCAGCCTCCGCCCGAGTATTGAAGAACCACATGAAGTCCTCGCGAGCTCCCGTGACGCAATCGCATGAGACCACTTGCAGCATCCACTCGCGATGGTGGTCAATTCCACAGACAATTGTATCAGTCATTCTTCTTCCTGTTCTTGGGATTCTTTGGACAAAGCTTCGTATGAGGCCTTGGGTAACTGTGGCCATCAAGAGTACTCCAATACTCAACCATATCTGTAGGATGCATCTTCATCCACGCCGCCGACTTGCATGTGCAAGGCTCCGGTGGTTTCAGATCGGTTTTGCAGAGTTCCTTCAAGAGCGCTGTATGAGTATGAGCATATGTCATCAATCCGAATCTCTCGAATAGTTCAGGATTGATAATGTACGACACGTAACTTTCATACGGAGGGTTCACACCATCGTCCACAAGGACTGTCAGTCTAGCCAGCGTTCCAGTCTTAGTCTCTTCGAGAGAAAATGTAGGGTTAATGAGCTTCTCGAATGACTTCCCGAACAACATCGCTATTACGCTCCCTTTCGTAGTAGTTCAGGACCACATCAAGTTTGTACCCGCAGATGATGTCGCCCTCTTTAAGGTCACGGATATGCCGATTATACTTTATCAAGCGAACGGTCGTCAACCAACGCTCATTCTCAGATAATCTAAGCACAAGCGACTGCGCTTCAGCCTTGCTCGGATGGATACTCAACACCACATAAGGCTCGAATGGCTCCTCAAACTTAATGACTGACAAAACGCACCACACGTCTTTATACCAAGCCATGATCAGCCGACCATATACTTGATTGCGATATCAATACCGTCAAGCAGCAACAGCTTCAAAATATCCATCTCATCCTTCGCGTACGAATATTGGAATATCTGAATATTGATCGGGATGTCAATCTTCTTTCGCAGACTTGCTGCGGCCTCGTTTGCCTCATCTTGAGTCTTGTAGAATGCGACCGTGGTCTTAGGAGTATCTCCAATGCTCCCAATACGACAGACAACACACCACTCGTTGTCAGCGGGATCGAACATTACCAGATTCTGTGCCATGATGGCGCTCCTTTACAGATTGTGAGCGAATATACGCTCGTTGAAAGTAGCCTTCTTGGCTACTGCCTTTGAGATAGCGGAATCGATGCCAGACTCTGACTTGAAATAATAGTACCACAAATCAGTGTAAGGGGTGTTGATGCGGTCAATCCGACCTTCCGCCTGCTCCAACACCTTGTATGAGTAGTTGAGGCTGTAGAACACGATCGTATCTGTCTCGATACAGTTCCATCCCTCAGCCCCAGCTGTGTATTGAACCAAATATACCCAAGAGTCTCCTTCGGGGATTGGTTCGTGTGTGTGACCGTTCCACTCAGCTACTACGAATTCGTCCTTGAGATTCAAGAGCTCATCCAGTTCATAGTTGAAGTTGTAGAAGACAATCACTCTGTGTCGATTTGCAACGATCTTACGCAACTGATCCAATCGATTACCGGAAGAGTTAACACTACGTCGGAGCGCATAACACACCCCAGCTGCGTTTCGAATCGGTTCCTTTGTCCAAGGATCCATCCGCTTCTTAACGATCAGATCATATTCGTCTCGGTCGAACGGTACGAAAATATCCTTGCGATTGCGTCTCGTGTGTCTCTCAGCAGGCATAGGCACTATGATGCGCCGTCTGCGAGATTCGAGAACGCCAGTATTGACGAATCGCTTTACTTTAGGATACTTCGCGAACCGATCCCATACGATATGTTGCTCTGAGAATGCAGTCCTGTTTTTGTAAAACCCATTCGCGATGAATAGGGGTACATAGTCAAGCCATGTATCCCCCGGTGTTGCGCTTAGTAGGATCCACAGGTTGTGTTTCGATATCTTGAGAAAGCTCTTAACCCAAGCACCAGATCCAACAACACGCTGCTCATCAAATATGAACACATGATCGCGGTAATCAGCAAACTTCGAGACATTGTTCCAACTCTCGATCGTCACTTCATCACAATTCGTACCAAGCGCAGCAAACTCGCCCTCCCATTCGAAAGAGTCTCGCTTCCGTGCGGTGGTGATCACGATGATCTTCTTCGCGTCAGCCTTCGAAAGGGCCCATGAGGCCCCCACACGTGACTTACCCGAGCCGACGCCGCCGACTAGGACGTTACCACTATGCAGGAGCCTCAGGGCCTCTTCCTGATGCGAATATAGTTTATTCGTCATCGTCGTCGAATAGGAGACACAACAGCCGCTCGCGAATCTCTTCTGGAATCGCGTGGTAGAATTCGACGTTATCGCGAACCCATCCGCCTCCAGCAACCGAGCAACGAGCAATCCATTCCCATGAGAATGGACTCAGGGCGCTAATGACCGTGTGACCAAAAAGCGAAGTGCATTCCATCCAGTCGACATACCAGTAGCCGTCCTTCTTATACGAATGCAACCCGTCGATTGTCGCGTCATAGCCAGTCAACACCAGAGGTGCGAAGTCAGCCGGCGGGTTATCTCGAGGCGGAGTATCAAACGTCTCCTTGATCACGCCGGTGTCAGGACCCATCATCGTCTTGAATGCCATGTTGAATATCTCCTATCTTCCGTTACATGGCGATCTGCGGACGGAATCCGCGAAGCAGGGCCGCCTTGATGAGCTCTCGGTCTTCCTCGCTGAAGTCGTGATTGACGAACACGGTCTTCACTGTATTGCCATCCAGCTTGATGCGAGCAACCCAGGAGTCGCCGTTCAGGATCGACTGATACCCCTCAGCAGCGAGAGCCTTGAGCTCGAGGAAGACCTCGGTATTCTCCTTGGGGACGTCAACCGCAGATGTGGACGCGCGTCCATCGAGGAGTTCCACAGAGAGTCGAGGCTTAGCTTCACTCCCAACGATCCGACCATTCTGGAAGTTGATCCGAATGGTGTAAGGTTCGTCGCCCTCAATACTATTCCCAACCGCTCGCTTCGCAAGGGCCAGAATACCAGAGTTGATAACCTTCTCAGAATGAGGATCTCGGTTGAACTGAGCTCCAGCAACCTTGAGATATGTCTTCGTGTTATTGGGGATCTGTGTCATCAGAGCTGCTCCGTTCCAGGGTTCTTCCTAAGTGCTTCCTTGATAGATATCCGGGAAGTAGCATTGATCTTCGGGTTGAATTCAGCGTTGTTGGCCCACCACGAGCCATACTTAGCGCCTTTGCCGAATCCGGGTTCTTCCTCGTTGCCATGTGTAATGGCGCGCATGATCCAGTCATCGCCAGCGTCGATCACGGTTTCCTTGGTGTGGTCGGTAGCGTTCCGGCCATCGACGATGAACACGATCTTGTGAATGGTCCAGACGTATTCCGTAGTCACGGGATCGCTACTGCCATTGACAGTCTTGTTGACCTGTTCACCCTGGACAATACCCTCGATCTTAATCGAGAACCCAGAGTAGTCACCGTTTGCCGGGATGAATCCGTTCTTGATGTTGACGACCGCAGTGAAGTTGTCGCCATCAAGAGCGGTATCGTCCGTATGTTCAAGTACCGTAGAAAGGTAACGCGCAAGATTAGTCGCATCACCATTCTTAACAGTCTTCACGGGGCTGATTTTATCCCGTATCCATGTACGGTCATTCGGGACAATGGTTTCGAACCAGTTACTCATAGAACCAGTTCTCCTTCCTCTTGTAGCTGCGCCCAGATGATATCATCTCGACGCCTCTGTGTTTTTCGGACATCCGATCGAGTCCCCAGGAACAGGTTGTCGATCGAATTGTTCTCGAGGTCTCCGTCTGCGTGACAGACATATAGACCCCTATCCGGCCACCTCTTGTAGAAGGCAGCCCAGATCACCGATGCGACCGAACGTTCTCGAGCCTCACCGGGAGTCGTATACAGCCGAACATACCGTGACGCACTGTTGCGACGCTTAAACGGCTTCAGGACTACACCAGTATCCTTACGCTTAATAGCGCCGAGACGATTGGCTTCGTAGTGTGCGAATCCAGGAACTGTAGCCCAGTTTTCGGAATCTTCGACGTACATGCGTTACTCCTTTCAGTCAAGACGGGGGCAGACCTTTCACAGCCCACCCCCGCCTTAAAATATGATCAGTCGAGATCAGCGTACTTAGCCGCGAAGGACGCTGATTCATCATCCATCACGACATACAGTTCCTTGACGTATGCCGAGATACCCCTCTGACCACGGACGTCGTACACCGACGGATGGATAACCACATCGGCTGTCTTGATCGTAATGTTGTCCAGAATGCCAACAGTATCCTCGTTGAGGAGCTGCTTGCGACCACCTGTAACAAGCCAGATGGCCGGCGCCCGGAACTTGTACGAGACCTTGACGCCGAGGTAAGGACGCTCGGGATCAAACTCACCATCCTGGTTCTTGCGGTACTTGACGTTCCAACCGTCTCGCTCGAGATCCTCGACGAGGTTCAGCGGAATGAAGACCGAGAACTCGCGCTTTCCGCCGTCCTGGTTGTAACGCGTCGGAGACCCCGCAAAGTTCGTGAAGAGCAGACGAGCATCTTCGATAACCAGATCGGAAGGGGTGTTGTTGATTGCCATGACTTTTTCCTTTCTCAGTGGCACAGTACTTCGAGATCGACGAATTGTTCGATCTCTCGTTTCGCCTCATCGGCGAGCATCTCGGCGTAAGACGTATCCACGTCCTGCTCCTGATGCATGAATCGGACCATTTCTGCTTCCTTCCAGAGATAGCCCTTTGTCCCAACGACGGCGTCTTTGATCTCGCCTTCGCTATTCATCCGTAGTAGCTCAGCGCCACCTCGTTCAGGCTTAATCGGCACAAACTCACCGACCTTGCCAACGAAGTGATCTCCGCTACTAGGGAACCGTAGGTACATCGCGGTCTTGACCTGTTTGGTCTGGACGTAGTCATTGAATTCAATCGGCTCCTTCGTGAAGAGCTTCTTGAATACGTAGGGTTCCTGGAACTGCTTACCGGTAGCAGCCCATTCGCCTTCGTGAGGAAATGCATACTTCGCGATGTACACAGCCTTGTTGACGAGACACATCTTGGCGTAGGTGGCCTCGTGTTCGAAGTCGTACCCATATCGCTTCCCGAAGTCCATCACCTTCTGAATATCATCAGGCGTGGCACCGGGAATCTTGATAGAGTCCGTCTTGATGTGAGCGACCGTCAGACCGAGTTCATCTTGCACATAGTGTTTGAGGTCGATCATGAACAGAGCCCCGCGCTTCGCCACAATGTTGTCGACGTTGCGATAATCCAATGCGGGGTTATCGAACTTGGCACTTGTAAGCCCATACATGGAGTTGATCGGAATCTTGAGAGCCTTACCGAGTTCATCAAGATCGTAATTCTTCGCGATCTTGACAAGTCGTCCATCAAAGAGTTTATTCAACGCGTCCATGTCCTTATGCTTGATCGCCACTCGAGCCTGTTTCAGCTCGCTGTAGCGCTGTGTATAAGGACCGAACAGGTTGAGCTGCTCGATAGACGTCGGGTGCATAGACGCCACATCGAGAAGAGCGACGTTCTCGTAATATCCGGGTTCCGAATATACGTAACCACCCTCCCCGGGATCTTCGCCACGATAGGACGAACCCTTGAACTTGTCGAAGGTATATCCAGGGAACATCTCGCTGAGGTCAGTGTAAACGAACTTCGACTTATCAGGTCGACGCTCCTTACCGAACACCAGAGCACAGGTGTGCTGGTTGGTGGTGTCGTTGACACTCAGACCCGAGAGCTCCGCAAGGATCTTGCGAGCACCCCAGTCGCTTGCGAGATGGTTGAACACCACCTCAGTGGCCCTGACATCGTTCTTGCAGTACTCAACGACGTCATCCCACCGATCCTCAGGGACGGGTTGGTCCCAAGGGATGCTGTTCTCTTGGTGTTTGATCCCGAGCTCGATCTCCCACTTCTTGAGAGACTGCTTCTTCGTCGAGAAGTCATAAATATCCGTGTAAGAGAGGTTGTATGCCTCACGGAACGTTGCGTTCTTCTCGTTGTTGATGATGCGATGAGAGATCTCGAAGAGCTCCTCGTTCGAATATCCGAGCGACGCCGCATACATGATGTGGTTGTCATACTTACGATTGTTGAATCCAATCAATCGAAGATCAAACAACGATTTCACTGCCTTGGCTGATGGATTCGTCCAGAAATGGACAACCTCCTCATCTGGGAATTTGTAACAGATGACGAAGAGGTTTGGGAAAACCTCAACATCGTAAAATGCGATGCGTCCGTTTCCATCCGCTGAGACCTCTAATTTGTCCGCAGACATGAAGTGCATCTGCTGGACCATCTTGAGACAATGATCCGACTGGTTTGTCGAGGACATTGCGAAAGAGGTCACCGCGTTGCGAGCATCGGTGACATCGTACGTGATCTCAGACTTGTAGGCCTCATCCAGAATACTCTTGATGAAGTCGACATTCGGAGCTGTGTTCGCGTGAATCTCCTTACGAAGAGCCTTGCCAATGAGAGCTCTTAGATGATTCTCATCCTGGATGTGCTTCTTGTTGATCATCTTGGGAGCCTTCGCTGGGAGGTCTCCCGGATAATCCTCGATACCTCGCCCGTTGTGAAGGGACAGTCGTCGCCGTAGAGACGCTTTCCCTCGGAATCGTTTGATTTCAATTCCAGGCGAATATTCAGCAAGGGTATCCTTATCGACAGGATATCGATAGATGAGGTGGATGCCTCCGCCGCTTTTTGACGTTTCCGCATATGTCGGTGACCAAGCAGAAGCAGCGCGAAGATTAGCATTGAGGTCTTTTTCACCATTGTCTCCTTTCAGATCAAAATCAATGCAAATGTATTCCTCAGGCAAGAGGACGTAATGCTCCTCGGTAGGAACGATGTCTGCGAGTGTTGTATCGACGTTCATCCATGCCTTCTTGGGTGTTCCGTTTTCGGACGAGTACTGCGCTTTGCAACCACCAAAGTACTCGTCAAATATAGACGCTCCACCCGAGTGCAGCTCAAGCCAATCCTCGGTTTTCACAGGCACTGGCTCAGCCGCCTGACTTTCGAACTTGTCAGTACGAAAACCTATGAATAGGCTTCGATAGGGCACGCCGTCAATCATGATACGTTCATAGAACTCCTGAAAATATCGACGAAGCTCCGTCTTAAAACGGTATCGCGGCATCAAGTATTGAATTCCAGTCTCGCTGACATAATCCTTATAATCGGAATATGCCTTTGCGAGTGTCACCTTGTCGTCCGGACCCAAATCCTCGTACGCCTCCATAACGAAGTTGTACACAGGATTTGTCTCCGAGATCATCGTTCGGGACCTGTAATTGCGATAGTAATCCGGGCCCAGATTACGGTACACATCGATACAATGCTGAGCGATAATACCCAGTTCTTGGTACACGCCGTCCATAACCTCGCGGTATTCTTTTACTGGAAGACGACGCCCCGAAGGCGACACATCAAGTAAGCGTCGAGGGATACCCGAGTTTGCGTCGGTGATCTTGACTGGATTATTCGACGCCATAATTAGTGTCGTCGTGATTCGTAGGGCACGGGGTTTCTTGAACTTCTCATTGATGAGCTGGATCTCGTTCGAAATGATCGAGTTCAAACGAGTATTCGTCTCGATACGACTCAAGTCACCGTCGTGTTCAATCGCCACTAGCGGATCATCCGCAAACGCACTGAGCGCGAACGAGTTACTACGCTGAGTAAGTGACTCAGAATCAAACGGTACGCAGAAGTCTCCGAAGAGTTTCTGCATGACGTTTAAGATCGTAGACTTACCGGAACCAGGATCGCCATAGAAGACCAGAAACTTGTCAATTTTTCGACAGTCTCCAGTCAAGACAGATCCAATGGTCCACTCGATCTTTTCTCGTTCTGAAGGATTGTAGAGCGTGTCAACGAGTTTCGCCCAATTAACAGGGACGCCCTCTTCGAGAGAATATGGAAGACGATACGAAACGTAGTCCTCTTGACGAATCGCAGTGTTCAAAAACACCGGATTTCGGTCAAGAGGATGATCAGTATCGACCATATTCTTAGCCCATAGTCTGTACCTCTTCCAAATGCCGTCTCCATCTCGTCGACAGAACCTCGGAAAGACGTTTTGGATACCCGACGTCTCGATATATTTTTGAACGTCTCCGTCGATGATCCCGATAATGTCGAGCTCATCTTTAGACCAGAGTTCTGTCTTCGGATTCCAGACTGCAACGAACTCACCATCACGCAACATAATGTCACGAGAATTGGTATTCAAGAACATCGGGGCGACTTCCATCACCCCCGCGCGGCCCCGCATTGGAGCGGTTTCAATCTCGTAAAAGTCCACCTCCAGTGACCTCCTTTTTAGTGATACGGATCATACAAGTTGGCCCACTGAATCATTTGGGTTGTCAGGGGAATCTCGAGTGTATCCACCCCCGGTATGCGGAATAATCCACCGGTTCCGTTCCTTGCATAGGTCCTATACATCACACGTTCGGCGATGTTAAGAGCCTCCTCATGAATCTCTGAAGGTAGGCGCCCGTCGTCAGAATATGAACGAGCACCCATATTCAGAAGAATAGATTTCGCGAACGTTTCCCGATCCTGGTATAGCATAGCCGTCAAGGTATCGGTAATGCTCACGAAGACCTCAAGGAACGAAGCCGGAGCTTGCCTCGGAGAGGGCATACCCGTTTCGTAGCAGTATTCATCCCTCATACGAAGAGCCTGAATGGCCCTATCTTCGTCTTCAGGAATATACCATACGAAATCGAGTTCGTCCCACACCGAAGCAAGCTCCGAGTAATTCTCGAGACACCCTCGCTTAATCAGCCAGGATGTGTAGTGCATGTCAGATCTTGTCCCAGATCATTCCGTCGACGTTGAAGTCGAGGATGAAGTTCGAGTCGATGCGAGAGTAGTCATCGCTCGGGACTCGGTAGATGTTTGCATCGTAATCGCCGAACGAGACGTAGTTGTCGCCATCCTTAGAGTTCTTGATCCAGCCGACCACAGCGCCCTCGCGAGTGCGAGACAGTCCGAGCTGATCGTAGACCTCGTTCAGGAACAGGTGACCCTTACGCTCGAGACGACGGTTTGCCCACAGCTGAACGGCAGCCAGGGTCTCGGAGGTGTAATCCTCGTTCTCATCCCAGCAGTTCGAGGACTCCTCGGTGATGATGCGAGCGTAAGGCGAAAGATCGCGCATAGACGCGAGGACTGCGTCGACGACGGCTGCGGCATCAGACTTGTTGTCAGACGAGAGGATCTCTTCAGCCGTCTTGTCGTAGTTAGGAAGCTTCGGACGAGTGATCTTCTCAACCGTCTCCTTGCCGAGTGCATCGACCATGGTCTTCTTGTAACCATCAAACGCAGTTTGGAGAGCGGTGTATGCAGCACCAACTGCAGCCAGACGCTTCTTCGAAATCGAATTCGAGAAGTAGATCATCGTGATCGTGGCAGCACCGACGATAGCAGCGGGCGCACAGGTGTACGCGGTGTCGAGGATGAAGAGGATGCGATTCTTCATCTCGATCTTGTGGACGTCCTCATCGGCGATCTGGTCCGCGTTGCGGATGCATTCCTTGCGGCGATCCCAGTCGCGTCCTTCACAGTCCTCGAATCGGGTGCCGGCTCGCCATGCGAGGTAGCCGGTTGCGACGACGCCAGCAGAGGCTGTGACAGAGAGAATGGTGGGGGCGTGCTTCGAGATGCGAGCCATGCCCGTGTGGAAAGCGGTCGTGATAGACATTTGAGTGTGCTCCTTTCTGAGCAAATATGTTACTTGATGGGTTCTGGACGGTCAGCAGAGACGAGCCAACCTTCCCTGATCTGTCGGATTTCGAACGCGTCGGTTGTGGTCCAACCCCAGCGTTCATCGGTGTATCGGGGCTGAATACCAACGGACGACATCAGATCTGCAACAGAGACCTGGCCGTACTGTTCAATGGAGTCGGCGACGTATTCGATCACGTCAACAGCATCACCGCGAGTGTCGAACACAAGGTCCTCCACGTTCGTGGGCTTCGGCTGACGTGGTTCGCGCCGTTCAGATCGACGCGATTCGTAGTAGTCCCTGCCCCGATCAGAACGAGAGGAATTAGAATATGACGTGTAACCAGACGTGGGTCGACGCCTCGGATCGACCTCACCGTAAAGCAGCTGTTGTATACCCTGTGTCACCATGTCGGTGATGGCGTTCTTGGCAGCCGGGATGGCCACGTCAATAACAAGATGCTCAGCAATCTCTGGGAGATCCTGAGCGAAGAAGGTCCGAAGAGCTTCCTTGATGGCAGACTTCTTCTGGACCTTAGCCTTGGCGATAACCTTCTTCTCGGGGGAGGCCCCCTCCTTGGCTTTATCAGTGTTGCCAGGGAGGGAGGCCTCAGTGGGCCGAGTAGGCTCGATGGGGACGATGTCCGGCATCAGATACCCTCAGCCATCTTGCGAAGATCCTCGAGAGAGGCGTCCGGGTTCTCGTCAATCAGCTTGCGGGCCTTACCCATGAGATCGTCGGGGAAGAGGCCGGCCAGGAACTTGTTCGAGAACTTCGGATCCTCACCGAGCTTGTCCAGGAGAGCGTCGAATGCTGGCGACGCAAGGAACGCCTTGGTCGAGCGCTCATCCTTGAAGAAGCGCTTACCGTCCTCCGAACGCTCGCCGTATGCCGCACCCACGAACTCCTGAAGGAGCTTGTATGCGTCCATCGGAGAAGCACTGCCGGAGTTGACAGTGGCGATCTTCGCGGAGAGCGGAGGCGTCTGGAGCTCCATGTTCATGAGCTCGCCCTTGGAGAGGTGGAAGTGGAGGACTTCCTCCGTTTCCTCTCCGAAGAAATTGGTGTACTTGACCTTGAGGGACTGCATGTCAGTTGTTTTCCTTTCGTGCTACGAATGCACATAGCGTTCCAAGTGCGATGATGAAGGGTACCAGAACCACGAGAAACCTCAAATTGGATCCGGTCTTAGCGAGCTTGGTCTCGCCAGGCTTGATTGTTTCGGCCTTCACGGTAGGTCGGGTCGAAGGAGAAGTCGTCTCAGAGTGGGACGGCTTAGTAGAAGGAGTGTTCGTTCCAGACTGCGGAGCAGTGGTTGATACCGAGGGAGACGGCAGCGGAACGGACTCTGTCGTGGTCGGGTTGGGAGCGGGGGTAGGAGTCGGAGTGGTCCCGTCTCCAGTCGTCCCGCCGCGGACCTCAACGTCGATCGTACGCTCAAGCTTGAGCCCGTTGACCATAGCAACGTTGGTTGCAGTCTTGGCGCCTGCCGGAGTAGCCATCGGCTCAGGTGTATACGTCGTGCACACCTTCACACCCTCGGGGGCGGTGAACTCGATGGTGTAATCGTTGACCGGAATGGCCGAGATATACACAGTCGTCTTGGGATCCCAAGTGTCACCTTTGGCGCACTTAACAGAGGTGCTGAGCTTGGTGTACGCATCGTGAACGCTGTACTTAACCCCAGGCTCGGTGATCCAAGTGATCATCCAAGAAGTGGAGCCATCAGGATTGACCCAGCCCCACTTCGAGTTCTCAGGCTTAGCGTCCTCGTAGTGACCGCCGTTGCAGTCGTTGTCGCAGGCGCTATCCCAGTCCTTGTCACCGAAGGCGAACGGCCAGGCCCGTCCTCCGATCGAGATCTCGCCCCACTTCTTGCCGACGACCGACTCCTGAAGGCGAGCGGTGGTCCACCAAATACCAGAAATATCGGTCTTGGCAGCGACCGAATCCGGGACGTTATCCACGGTACACGTGAGCGTTCCCTTATCCGTCTTGCAAGAGCCGATCTCGGTATCATCGTTAAGGGTGAACGGGAAGTCATACGCCCAGTTGATGACATCGGACGTAACCTTGAAGGACTGTCCGACCTCGAGCTTCTTGGTGGACCAAGATCCCTTGACAGTTACAGGCGAGGAGACCTGGGAGCTGCCTGAGGAGATGTAGGTGATCTTGGCGTCGATGGGGTTATCTGCTGCGAAAGCAGGGGCGGCACATCCGCTGATAACAGATGCGGCAATGCCGATAGACGCGAGTGCGCGATTCATGATGTTCCTTCCAAAGGTTAAGTTTTGGGTGATCACTTCTTCTGGATTTCGCGGTATTCCTCGATGTACTTCTCAAGCTTCGGGCCGAAGGCCTTGAGAAGGAGGAAGCCGACAAAGCCGGTAGCAGCGATCTTGCCAGTACCTCCGCCGAGGATCTTGGCGATCGCGTTGATGATCATCATGAAGGTGATGAAGGTGAGGATGATGATGAGCATAACGATGGTGCCGAGGGTTTCCATTGTAGTGACTGCCTTTCAGTTTGAACAAAGCCTATAACCCGTGTTAGGGGTTATAGGTCGAGGATGTCTCAGTTCTTGGAGTTCTTGTATGCCTTCTTACGGGCACGGTTGGGATCGAGGGCGCAGCAAACGCCAAAGAAGCCAAGCATGATTCCGAAGGTGTACATGGGAGGGGTCCTTTCTTGAGGGTTAGTTCTCATTAGGACTCCCGTTTTTTGTGTTCGGCCAGTATTCTGGAGGGTCAGAATACTCGATCGGCTCGTCTGTGAAAGTGACCTTATTTTCCTTGGTCACAGCTCTTCAACCGATCTTGAACCAGTTCGGCTGAGGAGCAGGCGTCAGAGCGACCTCAATCGCGGGCGAACCGGAGGGCAGGAGCACTGGACGGAACTCAGGCTTGATGGTCACGCCGCCATCCCATCCGAGCTCGTCGCCAACGCCCGTCTCACCGATGTGAATCTGAGTGTAGAAGTCGTTCAGAGGGCAGGGACCGAAGTTCAGAAGGTCCTCAGAGATGTTGTTGCAGTATCCACGGATCTTCTCGGCCGTGGAGCGGAAGGTACGTCCGGTGATGGCGTCCTTGCACAGGACCTCCTCGTCGCCGAAAATGACCATCGAGCCCTCGGGGAGCTTCTTCTCGGCGGCCTTCTTGTCGGCAGGCTTGCCGCCCTTCTTGATGACCTCAACCTGCTCGAGCACGTTCTTGCGCAGCTCGGACACGTTCATCTGAGAGATGGAGTATGCGGCGGCGAGCGCCTGGTACTTCTTGTAGGTGACGTTGTGCAGGGATACGATCGCGAAGATCGTGACGCCCAGGCTGGCTGCAGCGGGGATGTAGGTCATCCAGTTTCGCTTGGCGAAGTCCAGCAGGTTCTTGGATGCGCCGTTGTCATCGGCGATAGCCTTGGCGTGGGCCTTACCGGAGGTGACAGCGGTCGCAACGGAGGCTGCGATACCGAGACCCGTGATCAGGATCTGCGGGTTGTTTTTGATCCAGTTCATGGCGAGCTTGATGGTGTTCTTGATGGACATGGTTGTGCTTCTTTCTTGAAAATATGGGGTTGATGAATGTCAGAGATTGAAGATGTACTCGGCGAGATCGAGGCCGAGGATGGAGGTGGCTGCGATCGGGATGAAGTTCGGATCCGATCCGACCGCAAGGGAGTCGACAATGATGTATGGATCGTGCAGCTCGGTGTTGTCGACGATGACGATATTCTTGGCGAATGCGCGCCGGCGGTCAGTCATGATGAACCGGAACGGGACAATCACGTATTTCGCGTCGGGCTTATCGGCCTCATCCCTGGAGATGAGGAGTCGTTCACCGGCTCCATCCATGAAGTAGATGTCTTCGTAATTGTAAGACATGGTTCGCAAAGGCTTCACGACCTTACCCTCGAGGTGTTTCCCGACGAGGACGCCGAGCGCGGTAGCCTCAAGGATATTCGGGCGTACGGGAACAGAGTGAGCAACCGAGATCGAGATGAGCGATCCTTCGGGAACGCTGAGGTCGACTTCGGAGAGGTTGAAGATCTTTCGCATGGTCATGGTTGTGCTTCCTTTCAGAATAAAGCCTATAACCCGTGTTAGGGGTTATAGGTTGAGAGAGTTCTCAGAGGATGGTGTCACTCGTCTTCAGAGGAGTCCGAGGACGCTCGCAGTCCGGCGATGGTCATAGCGCCAAAGAAGATAGCGACGGAGCTCAAGGCAGCAACCTTGGCAACCGGGACGCTCTTTTCGGCGACCGTCTTAATGCGGTCCATAAGAGGGGTCTTCGGGGTGGTCTCTTCAAGTTCGTTCGAGTTGGACATGGTGAGATCCTTTCTTGAGTGGTTAGTTCTCATTAGTATTTGAGTGTTTTTTGCGGAGCTCTTCGACGAGCTCGATGACTGGGTTCTTCTGGCGCTCTGCGATCATCGCGAGAGCGTTAATTGCAGACCATATGGATAACGGCGTCGCGATCGCGACTAGAATTATCAACAAAGTATACATGGTGACTCCTATTTTGAGGCCAAAGCCTATAACCCGTGTTAGGGGTTATAGGGTTGAGGGTTCAGTTTTCTTCAAGGTCGGGAAGGCTCATGGTGAGCTTGAGATCCTTGTTGATGAGCTCCACGCAGAGCTTGCGGAGCATCTCGTTCTTACCGTAGCAGGCGTAGTTGAACGTCTTGCTGTAGAATACAGTGCGTTCAATCCTGCCGAGGTTGTAGAATACAGGTGCTGCAATCGCGAGGGTAGCGGCGGCAACGAAGGAGTAAGCGTACTTCGACATGAGAGTAGTCCTTTCAAAGAGGGTTGATAGTTCTCATTATTCGCCGCGTAAAATTTGCCACCAAAGCCTATAACCCGTGTTAGGGGTTATAGGGTTGAGGGGTTTCAGTCATTGAGGTCGTGATCGATGTCACGCATGAGGGTGTCCAGCACCTCAGCCTTGGCCTCGCCGTCAGCAAGGTCGCGGTATGCGCGGACAGCAGACGCGGCCACCTTCTTGATGGTGGTCTCGTAGCGATCAGCAACATAGGCGAGCCAGATGTTGTAGGCGAAAGAGAGGGTGAGGAGAATGCAGACAGTGATGGTGAGTGCGTTGAACATGATGGTTCCTTTCAAAGAGGGTTGATAGTTCTCATTATTAGTTGTGTAAAGTTTGTGTTAGTTCATGAATGTTAAAGCCTATAACCCGTGTTAGGGGTTATAGGTCTAAATATTCAGTTGTCCAGAAATGTTAGGTAACCTGCGACAAGCGTCAGAAAGATCGCCCAAGCAGGCACGATGAGCGTGCTTAAAAAGGCGAACCCGTTGAGGATGGTGACGGATGTGTAGAGCATGATTAGTCCTTCCAAAATTGATGAATAGTTCTCATTATTCGCCGCGTAAAATATAAGGTGAAAAAGTCTATAATCCTAGATTTTAGGGTTATAGACTTCGAGCAGTTCTACTTACGGAACTTCAGCATCGAAAATGCCTTTGAGGCAAGAACGTGTGTCTGCTCGTAGTTGAGGACCGCCATAAGACCGAGCAAGTACACCACGCCGTTGGCAATGGTCTCGGACGAAGGCATAAGCTTCTCTTTAAGGTCATTATCCTTAACGAGCTTGTGCAGTCGTTCGAGGTTACCAACAGCAGTGGTGTACTCACAGGTCGACGGGTCCTCTCCACCGAGCCAGTTAAGCACCTCGTTCTCGAGGTCCTCAGGTTCATAGAGGCGTTCGACGTTAGACATGGTGAGTCCTTTCGTGTAGAGTGGGTAGTACTCACTATGCCGAACGTTTTTCTTACGCCGTGGGCTTGGTCACCTTCAGGACGATGGTGTCACCGTCCTTAAGGTTCGCAGGCTCAGCCGCGAAGTCCGCGTAGACGTCGTCATGCTTCGTCACGACAAGATTGCCGTTCGTCTCGGGTTCGTAGTTCTTGGAACTGACGCCCAGAGCAGCCCCGAGGAAGACGCCGAACGCAGTGATCGTGGCGGTCGCCTCGTTAGTGTACGGAACGCCCCACACCATACCGACCGCGTTGACAAATGTCGCTAGTGCGGGGATGACAATAAGCGCCACGCGCTTGAGAATATCGTATGTCTGGTTGTTCATCAGTTATTCCTTCCGTCAATGTCGTTAGGCATCATGGGTAGCTCATCTACCTGTTTGAATACGCGACGAGCGAGTCCGTTTCCACCGAGAGCAGAATATATCTTATACTCGGCTTCGTATTCTTCGTACTCATCCATTGTGATGTATCCACGCTCGATGTATCCACGTCCGAGCGTAATGATCTGATTTCTGGAAACGGACAATAGAAGCTTAGCCGCATTATTGTTGTGATCGGCTTTAGTTTTTGCCCATGCCCATATTCCGGAGCCACCGAGTAGTGCAGTCACTGCTGGATTCGCCATTTCGGCGATCTTTGTCAAATCCACTTATCGGTAACCTCCTCTCCGTATTTGTAGAATCGATCCGGTTGGATCTTAACCGAATATGTTGTGAGGTCCCCGCCGCTAACGGTTCTCTCGATGACGTATCCGGTGAACATAACATCCATAATCGTCGCCGAGACTGGTCGTCCAATCGGAAGCCTATAAAAGCGTTCTGACTGAACTTCGTCGATGTCGACGGTTACAGATCTAAGGGGTTCACAACGAATTTCTTCGGTAGTTTGACCCCACTCTCGATCGCTACCACCGGGAACTCCGGATTCGTAGCGATATACACCTTGCCAGTCGGTTGTGTTTTGCATATATGGTCGATTTTCATACCATGTATGAATCCGACCTCGGGATGCCATCTTCCACATGCCATAGTCACTGGTTTTTCCAATATACCAATGTGTTGGGGCGCCAGGGAGTCGTCTAGTAAGTCTAGAGGATACCGAATCTAGAGGGCCAATGTCAACGATGTTTGATTGGTCGTTCAATGACTTGGCATACAGCGTAATGTCCAAATTGTTACTGTTGCCGTCAGTCACTCTAATGTCCGAAGTGAAATACAATTGATTGTATAGCGCTGCATTATACATATCATCATATATACTCGTGGACGGGTCGAACTTATCCGAATAACTTGTGAGATCGGATGGGACTGAACCCCTTAGCCAATATACAAACCATCGGTTGGGATCTTTGTTAATAGTATCCAGAAAGCCTTTAAACAATGCCAGTGGTTGGAATGTGGTCGGATATAGATTCTCATAGCCTGCACATTTGTTTCGACGTTTCAGCAATTCCCAAACAGAGATGGCGCGAACTTCGCTGATGCCTTGAGATTCGTATGATATTTCCTCTACCACGAACGGAGTTGGCGTTGCCCCAAAGCAGCATACAACCGTCCCCGGCGGGTACGGAAACGACCCTTTGCATCTAAATGTCATCGAAGCAGTGTACAGCCCCTCCTTGATCAGCGTATCGAAAACTGAAATCGTGGAAAACGTACCCATCGATTTTCCGCCAAGTACTTGAACAACGTTAGGCATTATTAAATACTCTTTCTGACCATAACCATTTCTAACTTACAATAGCCATTGCCCATACCGTCGAGACTGATCTTTGGTGGCTGCTTAAGGTATTTCAACCAAGATATCATCTGCCTAATGTCGAAAGCCGGATATGATTCATACGCATAGCACGCGGCAGCGTTCGCGTCGTATCCACCCGAGATGCTAAATCGTCTAGTTCCGTCAATTAGGCCGTACATCGAGAACTCCCCGGGGTTACTCGATGAGTTACCTTGGAGCAGAGCCGCAAACATGTCCATATCGCCGTCGAAAATTCTATACTTCGAAGTTCCGATGGCTGGTAGAGACAAACGTAGTTCGCGGAGATCAACCGGCCCGATTTGAGTAGCGATCGTCTGGATTGTCGAAATAATATCAGACTGAGCCTGGGTCCAATTCTGGTTACCGAGCCCCATGTATAGACTGAATGAGTAACCATACATGATCGGAATCTTCGTCGAAATAGTGAATTCGATAGTTGCGGGACATTCAGTATAGTTGTATTTAAGTTCGCGAATTACACAGGATTGTGTAAACGGAGAGACCCTACCAAAGGTGAGAGTCGGCGGGGTATACGTCGTAGTTTCGTTCGGTTTGTATTTGGCCACCGGAACGATGAGGGATGGGTCTGTAAGTTCAACGGTGGATATCCTCTTGGACGAAAGGTAATCGAGGAAGTACCTAGCAGGCCGCTCGGGGATAGGGACAGCAGGCGTCAGACGCATATTGATGTCAATCTGTTTTTCAGACATCGATGTAACGACGTTTCCTGTAAAATTATATTCCCTATTCGGACCAAAAGATCCGTTTAAGATCTGGGCGACCCAACCCCTGTCCACGCGATTCAAATACAGAGGTAGATCCAAACCATTGTCATTGAGTATTCGAACCTTCGTGTAGGTCATATGGATTACATCCTCTTCATTCGTTCGAGTTGGCGCTCAGTTTGACGATACAGGTCGTTGAGATCGAGCGCCTTTGGTGATTCGTTGTACTGGTTGAAGACCATTGGCTTCTGGTTGTTGCGCAGTTCGTCTCGAAGAGCTCGAATCTCCTGCGCTGTTTGGCTGCCATTTTGAACTGATGTTCCGACAACACTCGCGTGCAGATCGTTCATCGTGAGATCTTGCAGACCATTCACCTCTGAGAGGTCGACAGTCGGCTTGATGACCGGATTCCAATCGGTATCCAGGTTGCTCATGGCGTTGACCATCTCACTACCCAGACCAGACATTGCGTCAACTGCGTCATCCTGGTTCTTGTCGATACCCTGGACAATACCCGCAACGATGAATCCAGCCGCGGTCGCGAATACACGCGAAGGCGAGTGAATACCCAGAGTACTCTTAAACGAATTAAGAGCACTCGAGGCAACATTGCGCAGCTTGTTGTAAAGAGCTCCGGCAGCACTAGATACGCCATTGATAACACCGTTGATGATGTTGCGTCCGATGGAACTTGCATGCGGCGCGAATGTATTGGCCATGCCAGTCAGACCGTTCGTGATGAATCGGATGATGGCCGAGATCAGCTTGTTGACCGCGGCTTGAAGCTCAGGTCCCTTCTGATCGATCGCATCAGCAAATCCATTGATGAACGTAATAACAGCATCCCAAGCAGCGTTGATGATAATCACGGACTGAGCGGCTATACCATTGATCATTGCTGCGATAAGGTTCGCACCAGACGTCATCAGATCGGGAATCTTAGCCGCGAGACCGTCGATCAGAGCTTGCACTAGGGCAAGGAATGCCTCGACAACCAGTGGGACATTCGTCTTGATAAGATCGATGAATCCCGTCAGAATCAACTTGAATGCCTCGGCGAACTTAGGGATGTTCTCTCCGATCGCCAAGAAGAACTGGCCCAACATATCAAGAATCGTTTTCAAGAACTCAGGCCAGACGTTGCGAAGAGCCTCCAAGATACCAGAGATCGTGAGAGTAACAATCTGTACGAGTTCAGGCATCTTCTGCTTAATGATTTGATAGATCTGACTGATGAACTGCCTAATGGCAACACCAGCCAAGATGATCAATTCATTCACGGCAGGGATGAGTGACTTGATTAGAGATGTGACGGCATTACCAAATGATGGTGCAGCATTCTCAAACGCGGTAAAGACACCGATTAGAGCCGCCTGGATTGCTGGTGCAGCCGCTGCGATGATTGCCGCCGCAGAAGCAATACCAGCAGCAATCGCGACTATACCCGCGCCGATAGTCGGCCCCGCCAGAGCGACGACCGAGATAAACGTCGTGAGGACCGCAACCAGGACGATGATACCGCCGATGATACCCATAACGACTAGACCAAGCACGCCGATGGCGACCGCCAAGAGAACCAGACCGAGGGATGCTCCGATGGCGAGGTACCCCGCCGCAATCAGAATTCCGAGTCCGATAGCAATCGCCTTAAGGCCGTTACTAAGAGCGTCCCAACTGAGACCGGATACATTACTTAGAGCACTTACGAAATTGTTCAAGGAATTTGCCATTAACGCCAACGCCGCAATACCGAAGATTGCGAACTGTGCTGCAAATGCCACCGCTACAATAGCCGCGACAACCAACAAGAGCTTACCCATTGAATTGAGAATCTCGCCCCAGCTATGGTTTGCCATTTGTACGATCGCCCCGACCGCAATGTTCATTGCGATTGCGGTTAGGATCAAAGCCCCCGCTCCGACAATAGCAGTCGCTGGCATTAAGTTTGCGATAGCCACGAGAAGCAGAACCACCGCAGACAAACCAGTTATGCCCTGGAACAGTTTTGTTGTATCCATATAACCCATTGCGGCTACCGCTGCAACGAGCATCTGGATCGAAAACGCAAACGCGACTAGCATGAGCGAAATGGTTGCCATTTTGCCGAGATCTTTAGTGGCCTTGTTCATGAGCTTGACAAATCCAACCAGAATGCCCATCAAGACGCCGATCGCAATAACACCTTGGGCGATCACCTTGATAGGGAGAAGGCCCAACGCGATGATCGGGATCACCAGCATATTGATTGCGGTCGCCATGAGAATCATGGTTCCAACGCCCTGGATCATCGTCTTGGAATCTTTAGACAGTAACTTCGCAGCCATTGTCATGCCAAGCACCAGCGCCATGACTGCGCCGATACCTTGCGCAACAGTGCTCAACTTCATAGACCCAAGAATTCCGACCGAGATAGACATCAGTAGGACTGCAACAGACAATGCCATGACAGCACCAATAACGCCTGCGATCTGCATCTTGTTGATCTTCATCTCGCTGATCTGAGTGAGAGCGATAAGAAGAATCTTTGTCAAGACGCCGATGGCAACAGCACCCTGAATAAGTCGAGGCGCTGGGATCATCGCAAGGATGAACAGCGAACCAGCAAGAATACCAACACTAATCGCAATTTCGCGAAGAGCCTTAGCCTTGATAACTTCCTGCATGGACTTCAGTGCGCTGGTCAGAGAGTTGAAGACTCCGGAAATCGAGTCGCCAATCTTTCCGAACTTGTCGAACATTCCGCTGAACGAGTCCGTGACCTTCGTGAACTGACCCAGAACGGTCTGAAGGGTCTTGAAGCCCATACCCAGACCGCCGCCAAGTAGGATTCCACTCAAGAGATCAGAAATCGACATGTCCTTGAGACTAGAACCGAGACCTGACCAGAAAGTCTGGATCATTGATCCGGCGTTGTCAAATGCCTTGCCGACGTTCTTCTTGAATGAGTTGAATGCCTGAGACTCGGAAGCGAACTTCTTGATGCTGTCGATACCCTTGGTGAGCCAGTCGATCAGATTCGCGATGGCCTCAACGACCGACGAGCAGAATTCGACAATACCGGTAGCCGCAGTATAGATAGTCCCACCAACAACTCCGAGAGTGTTGAACGCATCAGAGGCTGCCTTCCCGAAGGTCGACAGACCGCCTGCTGCTCCGTTCGCCTCGTCGCTGAAACCACCAAATATGGACTTGGTTAGATCCCCGAGCTTCCCGAACAGATCGATGATGCCGTTGATGAGTGATCCGAATGGACCAAAGGCGTTCATCATATTCTTGAAGCTATCGCCGATCGACGACAGGAACGTGTTGTTGTCGAGATGGTCTCCAATGTGGGTGAAGATATCTCCGAGGGCCTTACCGAAGTCCTTGACCGCCTGCACCTGAGGAGCAAACGTCTTAGCGATGGTATCGCCGGCTCGACCGAAGGCCTTGCCGACCCCGGAGATCGAGTCCTTCATCCGCTTGGTGGATTCAGACCAAGCTTCGGCCATCCTGGGCGACGCATCGTCCCAGAACTTCTTGATCCCCTTACCAGCGCTCTCGACAGCCCCACCAAGGTGCTTGCCGATGGTCTCACTGATTGGGAGAATCGAATCCGAGAAAGCCTTAACCTTCTCAGACCACTTGGGTCCGATAGCATCCGCGAGCTTGGTCATGTTCTCAAGGAACCCTGAGCCAAACCCGCCGAAAGCAGACTTGATCTTCTCCATCGGACCACCGGTTCCAGAAGCGAAACCGAAGATCGCGCCAAAGACATTCGAGACCGCGTCGCCGAAAGGCTTGAAGACATTATAAGTTGCCTTCTTAATTGTATCGATGAATTCGCCGAGCGGCTTGAGTACTGCCTCGATGACAACCTTGAGTCCGTCAAAGATCGGTGTGATCGTGACGTCCGCAATGGCGTACATCCAGTCCGCAAGCTTCTGGAACTTGTCGACGATCCAGTCGAGGACCTTTGCGAGGCCTCCCAGGATGTCAGTTCCGCCAAGCATCTGACCGAACCAGTCGCTGAATACGGAGACAATATCCCCAACCTTTGCAGCGACAAGGATCATCGGCTTGATGAAGATCCCTGCGAGGATTACACCGATCTTGAACGCGGCAACGCCAATCTGGACAATCGCCGAGGCTAACCCGATGAGAACCTCAAGGACGGGTGAGATCAATTCACCTGCCATTTTGAAGATCTTACCAAGGTTGTTGGCGAAGTCGTCAGACATCATTAGCCACTGTGAGATCGAGTGACGGAAGTAGTACGAGAAATCGTACAGAGCCTTGCCTGCGTCTCCCTGGAAAGCACTGAAGAACCCTTCGCCGATGGCCTTAAGGGGTTTGGCGATAGCAGTCCAGAGTTCACCGAGACCATACCACCATTCCTCCCAACCACCGAGTTCATCCCAGCGGTCGAGGATACCCTGAAGAGCATCAAAGAAGGTTCCGATGCCTCCATTCACCACGTCGGACACAGCAGTCCACATTGTACGGGCACGCTCGAAGTCGCCGAAGATCGTTCGGAAGATGGAAGCCCATCCCGAGCCGAGAGCTTCGGCAGTCGTGTCGATCAGCTGCGAGAAAGTCTTGACCTTCGTCGCTGCGTCGTTAGCGGTTTCCGCCAACTTCATGATTTCATCAGCCTGCTGCTCCGTGTAACCGGCGCTAAGCAGCTGTTCGCGAGACAGGTCACCCGTGTACTGGGTCAAAGTCTCGATCATGATCTCGGATGTGAGCCATCCGTCCTTAAGCGAGTTTCGGAACGACCCAGCCTTGTCGATCATCTTGTCGACTTCGACACCGTATGTGCGTGCCGTACGCTTCAGGGCTTCCTGGAACTGTTCGCCACCCATACCGGCGTTCACGATAGAGTTCCAGTCTTGTAGTTTAACAGAGCCTGTCGAAAGCGCCTGTGACAGCTGGTACATTGCCGTTGCGGCTTGCTCAGAAGTTGAGCCAGACATTGCTGCGACGTTCGACAGACCCTTAATCGCGGCAACCGAATCCTTCAGCCCGACACCCGCAGATGTGAACATACCGATATTGCGTGTCATCTCGGTGAACGAGTAGATGGTTCGGTCCGCGTAAGCGTTCAATTCGTCGAGAGCTGCGTTGATCGTCGCGGTAGTCTCACCCTTGCTGAACGTGTTTGCCTGAATAGTCTGAACTGCGTTAAGCTGGTTCTCGTATTCTCGGAAACCGTCCATGATGGGTCCGAATGTGAACGAGGAAAGCACCGATCCGCCAGCCATGAGGGCCTTGGATGCGATGTTACCCATGGCCACGGAAGCAGCGCCCGCGAGCATGGAAAAATTAGTCGACGAAATCTTTGCGGCAGCGCCAACGTTAGCCGTGGCAGCGGCAGCGGTCGTCGAATTGTTGACGACGGACGTGTTGATGTTCTTGACGCCGTCGGCGATCCCGCCCATCTGCTTAGAAGCATTCTGAGCTGCCGTGCCAACGTTGTCGAGACCGTCTGTCGACTGCTTGAAGTTCATTCCAGACTTCAGGCGATCGACGTTACGGAGAACTCCGTCAACGCGGCTTGTGAACTTCGAATCGTCGAGCTCCAGAGAGACGACCTTATTCTCAATACTCTTACCCATTGATGGCCCTCCCAACCATTCGGTCGATTTCGTCGAATATGGGCTTCATCGCAGGGTTGATGTAGTCTTTACCCTGGACGTAGCCACCTTGACGTGTCCCATGCCCGTATTGCAAGATGATCGCAATGGGAACCTTGGACACGATGTTAGTGTTGTACCAAACGATCTTAACGCCTCGCTTGGTCTCCTTGACTTTATACTGCCATGAAGCGGCAGTCTTCCCGGTACCCACCGGGGTGTTGGCCCGGAGGGCCGCCACGCCTCGAGTACCAGCGGTTGCCAGTACGTCACGAAGCTTCTTGTTTTTGACTTGTGTCAACCATTTTGACATGTCAAACTCAGCGTCGAACTTCATCTCGATCATGACGGCCCTCCTTTCTTTCAAGACCAGAGCGTACCGTTAGATAGCTCGTACTGCAGGCATTCCACCGTACGGTAGCCTGCGACACCGTCGACCTCGAGGTCGTGTCCACGGTTCTTGAGGTGCTGCTGGAGAGCTGCGATGGTGTCGGGACCGATGAGACCATCGACATCAATGCCCAGCTTCTCCTGAAGCGCCTCGATAACCTGAGAACCCTCAGGATCCTCTTCAGTCTCCCAGCCGGTACCAGCTCGCGTGACATCGTCCTCAACGTCAGGATCCTGACCGGAGATGATACCATCGGCAGGAGTGTTGAGCGAAGCCTGGAGAGCATACGTGGTCGCACGACCCCACCAAGCATCTGTCATCGAATTTGTGCCCTCGGAAGAATCCTCAGACTCTTCGTCAGACCAGGCTGGCCTAAGAACACAGTCGATACCCCAGCTGCGCTGACGACGGTAGACACCATTGCCAGCAGACTGAGAACCTGCATTCGAGGGAGATGTGTTACCCTCAATAGTCTGAAGCCAGCCGTCGCCGAGGTTCGCCTCGACAATGCCGACGTGGTCAGTCAGGCCGTCGCGATCCCAATCGAAGAGCACAACGTCTCCGCGCTGCGCGTCCTCAATGGAGACCTTCTCCATACGGTTCTTCGTGACGTCGGTGTTGTAGGAGAATCCGCCGATGGCGTCAATTTCGCCGGCCATGTCGAACACCATCGACACAAAGGCCATACACCACCAAACAGATTCAGAAGGACCGGCCAGCCAAGGCTGACCCATCTTCTTAGCGAGCCAACGGCCTGCCTCTGAACCCGGCTCAGGATCATCAGGCGCGTAATATCCAATGCGATAAGCCGCATGGTTCAGAACTTCGTCAATCTTGCTCAAGATCGTGCCCCCTCAAAAATCGCGCGGTCATTATCCTCGTGCGGATCGGGTCCAGCCGGACGCTGAGCGTCAGCAGGAATGTTAATCATCCTCTACTCCCTGTTCTAGCCCTACGGGCTTGATTCATAGCCGCACGCTGGGCAGCCGAGGCCCGTGCATCCGGCTTCTGATTGTTCTGCTTAGCTGCGGCGAGACGAATCAGCGTCAATAGCCGATTCAAGTTCCACTTGTCGCACTCGAATGGGATGCCCAACTGAGTCATGTACCAGTAGATAAGTTCGCTGGTCATGGTGTCTCGCGGGCCTCCATTCGAAGGCGGATTCCATAGAACCGTTGCCGTAGCATTGTCAGACAAATAGTCTGCTATTTTGACCTGAACGGATTGGTCGAGCCGCTTGACGAAATCTCGAGGGAGAGGGCGGTCCGACATACACTGGATGTAGTATACTAACTCTTCGCCAGTCTGTGGTGGGGTTTCCAGGAATGACCGTTTGTAGACGGATTCCCACTCAGCCACCGCAGACAGGGTATGCGTAAGAGTAACTGTAAACGGCTCCAGTGTAACAAACGTATTACTACGCTCGTCAAACCGCTCCTCTCCCCCAAACTCAAGCGTTAGCGAAATCACGCCAGAAGCGCACGCAGCTCGTTAGGCATGACCAGCGTAGGCGTAGCGGTACCGCCGGCACCGGTCGCGACGCCATACAGCTTGTCTGTGAGCTTCTTGTACTTCGCCGCTTCGAGCTTCGAAGAATCGATCGTAACGATCGAAACCGGCTGGAATCCTTCAACCTGGACGGGGACAGTCGAGCACTCCCAGGAGAACGAGATCGCCTCCGGGGAGTCGGAGACCGTGTTGTACGCACGCTCGGAAGGAGCAGCGGTAGCACCGTAGATGATGTGCAGCAGTTCGCCGAAAGCATCACCCTTGGTGTCGTTACCCAGCTTCGTGCAGTAAGAGAACGCAAATCGCACCCGAGGCTGCTGACCGAGGTTAACACCCTTAACCAGCTGAGCGGTACCATCACAGATGGCGAACTCGTCGGGGTAGGTGTACGCCTCGATCGTGAACTTGAAGCTCGGAGCCGACATCAGGGTCAGGTACTTCAGGTTGTCAGCGTAGATGTCCGAGGACTCGTCGCCCTCAGGGGTCTCGGTGACAGTCTTCAGACCGTTCCAGGCGACACCGGCGCTGTAGCGGTTCTGAGCGTTATCGAAGGGGAACAGAACGCCCTTACTGACACCGGTGTGATAGAGATGGGAGCCCTCTTCGTCCCACTTGATCTGTGCCATAGAATACCCTCCTTAAAGGTAAACCGTGAAGACGAAATGATTCATTCCGTCCGAGATGTATGTCGTATCCAAAGACGAATACGGGATCTTGAGGATTTCGTCGATCACGTCTGGCTCTGGATCCTTGGTGATGAGAGTGACCGAGTATTCCTTAGAGCCTTTGTAAGGCGCATCGGAAGCATGGTCAATTTCTATCTTCGACAAGTGGAAGACGATCGCCGGATATCCAATCTTCAGATTCTCTGGAGGCTGGAAATATACCCGGTTGTGTTGAACCGCTTGCTGAAGTAAGTGTAGGAGATCCCTATACGTGCGCATACGGACCTCCCAGATTGATGGTCAGCCGTGGGTAGTTCACGCCGATGGACTGTACCTCCCATTTTGAACCCTTCCATACTACGTATTTCAGAGTCTCGAGGTATGTATTGATCTTGGTGTCCATCAGGATACTGATCTCGTTAGTGAGACGGAGGTTGGTGTTGGCTGAAGACGAGTTGTCGTTCCTGACATAAAGACTGCGAATAGTCCCCTTAGCCGGGAGTTCAACAAAGTTCTCGAGCCAAACACCTTCCTCCGTCTCATTCGTCATCACGAAGCCTAGCTTTCCGCTAAACCTCGACATAAGATCACGCCTTCTTGCGCGAGATAGTCAGGGCCGAGTACGGTGTCGTCAGAGAGCCCGAAAGACGGGTCTCCATCAGGTACTTGTACTGGTTGAAGTCGATGTCGAAGGTCTCGGCCATACCGAGTTCCGCACCGGCGTTCGAACCAATGGTGTAGTCGCGCAGGTCGACCACGATGGCCAGAAGCTCGTGGTTGACGTTCTTGATCTCGTGCTCCAGGCCCTCGAACTGAGGGACGGTGACGATCTTGGAGACGCCAAGAGCGCCCGCGAGAGACGCCTCGGTCTCATACAGACGACGACCGTTCTTGTCCTTCAGGAGAAGCATCTTGACCAGGCGCTTCTTCGCAATGAAGAGCGTCGGAGAGCCGGAACCCTCAAGCTCGGCCGATGCAAGGACGATGTCGTCCACAAGAGTCTCGTCGGTGGTGTTCGCCTCGAGCGTCTTGTGGATTGCATAGAGGTCGTTCTCCTTGAGGATCGGACGAATGGCCTCGTCGTCGACGCGGTCAGGGTCCGTGATCAGGCGACCATCGCCGATGAGGATAGCGCGAGCGATTTCCTCGTTGAGCTTACCCTTCATCTCGTTCTTGAGCCAAGAAACGACATTGAAGTCCGTGATGTCGACGATGTCGTCGCGATCGAGCTTCTGCTTCTTGTAGATGGTCGTCGGAGAGGTAGTACGGGTCAGAAGCTTGATGACCTCTTCGGTCTTCTTCTGAGCCTTCTTCGCGTAACCTTTGGCTCGGGCTTTGTCATCGCGGATGTCCGCGAGGACCGACTTGATGCGGGCGAAAGGAGAGTGCTTGGTTCCATTCATGACGACGGAAACCCAGGACTGATTGCGGTCAATAGTAATGGGCTCGTCCGTGATGCTCTTAGCATCGGGAAAGAGGTAGCCGATGTTCTCGATACCGTAATCGGCGTGCTTCAGCTCGTCGAGCAGCGTGGTGTTGTTTCGCTTGGCCGTTTCGACCAGCTCCGCGAAAGCTGCATGGGACAGCGTGTTCTCGGGGGCCTTGTCGCCCTCAAAGACGTTGTGCTTCATATCTTCCTCTGTTTCTTCGTTGGTCTCTTCGGAGTCTTCAGACTCCCCATCGATGGCAGCAGCGATGAGGTAATTCACGGCCTCAAGCTGCTCTTCGGTGAGTGTGGAAAGGATCTCACCGATGGTCTTGTCCTCGTTAGAGGACTCATCTTCGGAGTCCGATTCCTCGGAGCCCTCGAAGTCTTCGTGAGAAACATCACCGTCACCCATTTTGATGATCGCGGAGTAACCCTCGCCATCGGAGTGGGCCATGGTGACGTTCTCGATCGTCGCCTTAGGGTTAGCGCCCTTAAGTACAAGGGACACTTCGACGATGTTGCCATGCTTGACAACATTGCCGTCCTGCTTGAGGTTGTTCGCGAAGATCGACATGGCAGTAACGTCACCATGCTCGATCAGTTCGCGAGCGTGTTCAGCCTGCTGGGATCCGTTGAAGAAACCATAGGCGTAAACACCCTCAGCCTTCTTCTCGAGCTGGGCGTGCCCGAGAACGTTAGTCACATTGTCGTGACCGTGCTGCCAGACGAGAGGGACGACAGCCCCATCGTTCTGTTCAAATGCGTGATGAGAGATGACTCGCCCATCGGAGCACTTGATGCCTGCGACGGTTGCCCACCCGTCGAAGTCGGCGACGTCATTAGGCGCTGCCATTTTGAACCTCCTGGTCGTTGTTAGACCGTTGATCCGCGTTTGCGGATGACGTATACGGATTGGCCAACTGATCCGCCTTGGGATCTGTGGACTGCGGCAAGCCGATAATCGACCTGATCTCGTTCGGAGTCATAACCTGGTTGGTGATGAACGTCTGAGCCATCGATGCGATACTGTCGAGCGAAGTTGCCGCGAACGGATCCCTCACATAGATGATCCGCTGACCCTGAGACCGAGCGGTCTTGGTCAGGAAGACCATGGTTGCCGACTTCGTGATCGTATCGAGGATCGGCTTAACTGTCCGGTTGTAGTAAGACAGATTGGTCTCAGCATCGGCCGTGCCGTTGAATACACTCTCTGTGAAACCGAGGGCGTTATACAGCTGCTCGGAAAGGTACTTGACCTGATCAAGCAAGTTGTTCTCGACAGGACGGTTGAGCTGCGTGATCTTCTCAGCTCCATCGACGTATGCCACGCCAATTTCAGAATTTCGAAGTTGCTGCTCAATCGCTTCACGTCGAGTCTCAGCCTGCTGCTGTCGAAGTTCGCCTCGGACCGAGTATGGAAGCTGAATGATCAGATCCAACTTCTTACCTAGAGCGGAATTGTCGATGGCATCAAGCGCATCGAGCTTTCGAGCAAGGCGGTTGGCCAAAGAGCTATTGCTAGCGGTAACATCGTATAGTGGACTGTATACGATTGCCGCGGAATTCTTCGAGATACGAATTGTTTCTCGATTACCGCTACGATCGTTATACAGATTCACATCAACTGAGTCAGTGTACCAACTCTCGATTCGTCCAACGCGGAGAGAAAGGACATCGAACGACCCTTCCTCGTTCAGAGCAGTGTCTGTGTCAACTGGAACCAGAGCTGCGCTACCAGTTTCGAGCATCGTGTAGACAAGCTCGTATATAAGAGCATTCGAGGTCTGATCGATGTTCGCCATCAGAGACAAACATTCGTTCAGCGAAGAGTCCTTCTCGCTGTCGTACCTACCATTTTGATCTACTTTGACATGACGAATCGGAGTATTCGCAACGTCCAACGCAATCTTGTTGTATAGAGTTTGGACCAGGTTTGTAGATCCGATAGAACGGTAGCTTGGGCGGTATTCGCTGTAGTTACTATTCTTGTAACGATCTGGGCGATCATGTGCGAACACGTTCCATGCCCGAGTCAACCGTGACATAATACCCATATTACCTCCTCTCGTTAGTTGAAGTCATCGAGTTGCTGTTTGTATGCGACCCACGCATCCATGAGTGCTGCAACTGAGTCGATCTTAAGATCCATTCGTTTCTTCAAGATCTTTCGGTTACCATTAGTGTCCTCAAGGGTGATAGTGTTACCCATTGCCCAGGAGAATAGCTCTTGATCGAAGATGAGTCTCCGATCTTCAGCCAGACTCTTGAGCTCTCCTAGCGGAACTGATTCCGTTCGAGCGCCCTGAATGACTTTGTGGATACCGTAGGGTCCGTTGTCAGTTGTCCATCTCTCAACGAACTCTCTGGCGTTGTATGGATCATATCCGAACGCTCGAACATCGTACTCGGATCTCAAGATGTATTCGTCGAGATCGTTGTAGACTTCGATCATGTCCAGGATTGTTCCATCCATAACCTGGAGCGAACCTTCTCTGATGAATGACTCATACTTTGCTCGCCCAGCAGCCGGAAGCTTGTCGAACGTGCGGGTAGTTATGTACGCTCGCGTCTTGACCCCGAAGTCTCCAGTGGAGAGTGGGAACAAGAACGTGAACGCACAGAAGTCATCGCCCTGAGAAAG
Source organism: Collinsella sp. (assembly GCA_019414605.1). Taxonomy (GTDB): domain Bacteria; phylum Actinomycetota; class Coriobacteriia; order Coriobacteriales; family Coriobacteriaceae; genus Collinsella. The sequence goes on along the minus strand of DXLS01000065.1, from coordinate 3,181 downwards.
GTCCGCACCCATGGCACATGGCATTTGCCAGAACTCTCGTGGGTTGTGGGGGATGGTTTCTTCGTACTTAAAGAAGTACGTATATCCCTCACACGGGATACCAAATCGTTTGGCCAGAATATCATTCCTTGCGGACGGGACATTCTCAGCCCTAGCGACATCTCGTTGGTATGTGTCGTAAGACACGGTCTTGCCAAGGTTGGGCTGGGCCTTAACCCACATGTTTGGATCCCCAACCTCGGACACGTCGTCCAGCCGATAGTACCAGATCGACGAGTGCGGGTCATAGTACTCGCCCTTAAGGATTGAAAGTAATTCCATTTTGATGGAATCGCCGACGCCGTTTCGGACAGTACCCTCGGATGATACCGCAACGACGACCCAGTCGTTGAGTTTCGACGCGCCCTGCTCGAGAGCAGAGATGACGTTCTGACGAACATCACCAGAAAGCCATTCGTCGATGGTGTTCACCTTAGATCTCAAGCCCTGAAGCTTGTCGACGTTCATGGGACGAACTTCAAGAAGGGAATTCGTCGAGAAGTTCTCAATTCCCTTCTTGGTCGGACAGAGCAGAGATCGATTCGCCTTGGCGCCAACTGTTGCGTGAACAGTTCCCGCCGACAGGAACTTAAACAGAGGTCCCCGACTGCGTGTAATGGCGGTCTTGAATGGGGACAATGTCTCTTCAGCCTGAGGCATGGTGGGGGCCGTGGCAATTTGGTGAGTTGTGGTGGGGTCGATCGTCAGGAAGTAGGCGTGGATGAAGGCCATGTACATGGACTTTGCTGCACCTCTCGCGACGATAAGGTATTGCTTGTTAACCAAGCGCCTCTTAACGTCGACCTGTACATATCGACCATTGTGACCAGTTTCGTCAGGGACGAATTTTGTCACTTTCTCGAAGTAGAACCACGAAAGGAGTGATTCAGCCCAAAGCTTGAACGAATCCAGCAGGGTTAGATCGCCACCGTCGACAAGAGTCATCTCATTCTCGCAGAAAGCGATGAACCCGTCGATAGCACCGTCGTCGTAGAAGTATCTCGGGTTGGCGATCAAGTCGTCAATCCGATTCATCTCCATTTCGATGGTGTGCGAGACTGGGATCTCTCCGGCTAGGACCTTTTCTCGGAACTGAGCGTAATACTTAGGTGTAGCAGTGTTGGATAGCGCCATACCTACTTCTTACCATTTGCATTCTTAAGAATCGCGTCGAGGTTGAAGGACTCCTTAGCCATCTTAGCCACACCTTCATACTCCGTACCCTTGAGCTTGGAGTCGAGGGCTGCTGTGAGCATGTCGGTTGCCGTCCGGGCAGCATACTTCGTCAGATTCTTTCGAGCCTCGTCGACGAAGAGATCTGCCGTCTTGGCAAGAACACTCCTATTTTGATTCTCGTACTCCCGGAGCTTCTCCTTGAGTTCGTAGTTCTGCTTCTCAAGATTGAGTCGCTTGTTTTGCTCAATGAGATCCGTGGACGAGAGACGGCGAGGAGCTTCCTTGCGCAGGTCGGCTGGAATGCCTCCCTTGGGAACCTTCTGCTTCTCGAGTTCCTTCTGCTTCTTCTCGGCTTCCTTAGCGGCCTTCTTCTCGTCAGCGATTCGCTTCTTCTCAGCGCGCTCGGCTTCTTTTTGCTTCTTCTTGCGATCAGCTTCGGCCTTACGAGCATCTTTCAGCTTCTGGTTCTCGAGCTTCTTACGGGCCCGTTCAGCAGCATTCTTAGCTCGCTCGGCCTTATTGGCCGCATGCTTCTCAGAAGCAGACTTAGCGGCCTTCTTAGCTCCGGAAGCGGCCTTCTTAGCAGCGGAAGCAGCTGCCTTAGCGGCCTTCTTGAGGTTGGACTCGGCCTTCTTGCGTTCCTTCTCGGCAGCCTTCTCAGCCTTGGCTCGTTCCTTTCGGAATGCCTCAGCGTTGACGGCTTCGCCGATCTTTCGCTTCTCCTCGACGGATCGAAGGCCGGCTCCGCCGGAGCTTTCCGTCTTCTTACGGACTCCCCACTTCATGCCGAGGACGCCGTAGTGAGACAGAGTTTCTTCGCTCATGGTTTTCTCCCATCATTGAATGGTCAGTCGCCACTCCGCCTCTTTCTGCAAAGACTCGACAGCCTTGATGGCGAACGAGGTCTGCGGCGGATCGAACATCAGTCGAACTGAGAAGTTCACATACTGACGTAGAATCCGCCCAAGAGTCGTAGCGGGATAATCTGCCTCGGACGATAGTTCACCCACTTCGCGATTTAGCTGAGTTGCAGTTGCCAAAGCATTGTCAATGGCATCCTTAACTTCGCTATCGAATGAAGTGTCATCCTCCATCAACCCGAGGTAGGTCTTTGTGTCATGTAGAATCGACATTTAGCCTCCTACCATAGTTTTGTATCGCCGGGTGATCTTGGATCGAAGTCGTCGAGAGCCAATGCCTTGGTTCCGTAATGGATTGCATTATGAGTATCTCGACTCACGCATATGAGGTTGTTCGTGTCCCACATGCATGGGTCGAAACGCTCACACTGGCTAGGCGTTAGAGGATTGATGTGATGCACGACAATACCGTCATGAATCTCATAACCCTCAAGGCCGAGATCGCATCCAAGATCTCTTGCGATAACTTGGGTGCGAGCCTCTCGCCAAATATCGCTTTGGTAGAAACTCTGATTCAACCACCTGGATCCACCGAAGGTCTCTCCGAAAAATGCTCCATTGAGTGAGAGATACTCGAGACGTTCTTCAAATGTGTGTAAGTGGCTGAGTTCGTCATAGCTCCGCATCTGAATCTCCAGAATATACCTTGAATGCAGCCAGCGCTTCCTGAACCAATTCCTCGGTACGAGCAGCTGACTCAAGTGCTGAAACTTTGGCTCGAGCAAGAGTCGTATCTGCCTCAAGGCGAGCCTGCTCGAGTCTTTCACGACTGGAGCCCAGCTTGAGGAAATGAATGATCATCGAATTACTCGCAGTACCGTCAAGAATCTGCTGAGTCGCAAGTTCCATGGCAGCACTTATCGCTAATCGCTCAGCTTCCTCGGGAGTTCGAGGAGTTTTGGTCTTCTTTTTGACCATTGCGCGTCCTTTCATATACTTCGATCTGAGTTTTCGCCTGCCCCAGCCCATGCCCGGAAAGGAGCAAGAAACAGGCATGGAGAACTAAGTGGCCGGGGCAAGCCAAAACCCAAATCGAAATATACCTC
>DXLS01000064.1:0-143347 GCA_019414605.1 Collinsella sp. | reverse complement strand
CTATGTCGTGCATTGGAACACGAGGCGTCGCCAGGTGGCGCTCGGCGGCCTCACCCCGGTGGAGTTTCGGAAACGGCTATTGAAAGCGTCCTAGTGTTCGCTTCTAATAAAGAAGGCCAAGATTCGGGACGCAGTTCATTTTGGCAGGTTTTCCTGCGGTTTTATCTCTATAGCAAAAAGCGCCTCGCAACTGGCTCAATTCCAGTTGCGAGGCGCTTGCGTTTGCCCAGATAAAACCGACCAAAATAAACCAGTCCCTTTTTGGCAGGTTAGTCCCAGAAGCTGTCTTGATCGTCCTCGTCCTTGGGGCCGCGGTCGACATACATCTTATGGGTGCGCTTCTCCATTACAAAGGCAAGAATCGCAAACAGTAGGATGCCGCCGGCGAAAAGGATGGCAAAACCGGTGCGGGTGCCAAACAAAAAGGAAAAAACTGCGTCCATTGGGTGCCTTCTTGCGTAGTTGGGTTGGGTCGTAAACGCTCATAAGTATATACTTGCCCATACATGTACAAGGTTGCAACCTAAATGGAATGTATATCGCCGGAGGATCTAATGCTTGATATCAAGTTTGTTCGCGAGAACCCCGATGCCATCGATACCGCCATGGCCAACCGCCAGACGTCTTGGGATCGAGAGAAGTTCTTCGAGCTCGACGACGAGCGCCGTGCCGTCATCACCGAGGTCGAGGAGCTCCAGGCCACGCGTAATGCCGAGTCCAAGAAGATCGGCGCCCTGATGAAGGAGGGCAAGAAGGACGAGGCCGAGGCCGCCAAGGAGGCCGTGCGCGCCGTCAACGAGAAGATTGACGGTCTGGCCGAGCGCCGCACCGCTCTCGAGCAGGAGCAGTACGACTTTATGGCTCACCTTCCCAACATCCCTTGCGAGGCCACGCCGTACGGCAAGGATGAGGACGAGAACATCGAGCGCCGTCGTTGGGGCACCCCGCGCGAGTTCGACTTCGACTTTAAGCCGCACTGGGACCTGGGCACCGACCTCGACATCCTCGATTTCGAGCGCGGCAACAAGCTCTCCGGCAGCCGCTTTACCGTTCTCGGTGGCGCCGGCGCCCGTCTTGAGCGCGCCCTCATCAACTTCTTCCTTGACACGCACACCAGCCGTGGCTTTAAGGAGTGGTGGCCGCCCATCGTCGTCAAGCGTCAGACCATGTTTGGCACGGGTCAGCTGCCCAAGTTCGAGGACGACGCCTATCACGTCTCGGGCGACAACTTCCTGATCCCCACCGCCGAGGTCGTGCTTACCAACCTGCACGCCGGCGAGGTTCTCGATGCTGATACCCTGCCGCGCCGCTACACCGCCTTCACCCCCTGCTTCCGCGAGGAAGCCGGCTCCGCTGGTCGCGACACCCGCGGCATCATCCGCCAGCACGAGTTCGACAAGGTCGAGATGGTCAAGTTTGCCAAGCCGGAGGAGTCCGACGAGGAGCTCGAGAGCATGACCGCCGAGGCCGAGTTCCTGCTTCAGCAGCTGGGCCTTCCGTATCGCGTGATTAGCCTGTGCACCGGCGACCTGGGCTTCTCTGCCCGTCAGACCTACGACATCGAGGTCTGGCTGCCGAGCTACAACGCCTACAAAGAGATCAGCTCCTGCTCTAACTGCGGCGATTTCCAGGCCCGTCGCGCCAACATCAAGTATCGCGACCCCGAGAACTTCAAGGGCTCGCGCTACCTGCACACCCTCAACGGTTCCGGCCTGCCGGCTGGCCGCACCATGGCCGCCATTCTGGAGAACTACCAGAACGCCGACGGCACCATCACGATCCCCGAGGTTCTGCGTCCCTACATGGGCGGCCTCGAGAAGATCGAGCCGGTCGCGTAAGCTAGCTGCATAGGCGATTTGCGAGGGCGCTCCTTTTAGGGGCGCCCTTTTTGTGTACGGCTATACCATGCCGTGCGGACAGCTCGATAGAAAACACACGAACAAACGTTCTGTATACAGCCATTTACCTGCTATGCTTTTGCTAGCTAAGAGCAAGAGAAAGGGGATGTGATGGAGCTGTTCGACGAGCGGGTTGTTTTGTTCCAGAGCGATGAGGGCGGGGAGCACCTGCTGGTAACGTGCGAGCCGTCGGGTATGGGTGGCTTGGTGGTTCGGCAGACGAGTGAGGGGCCATTGACGCAATGGTGCTATGAGGAGTCGCCGCATGTGGTCGAGACGTTTGTGGCGCATGAGGCGCTTGTTGTCCTTGAGCACTTCTATGGTGTTGGAACTTCTAATCAGGTGGCCCGAATGCTGAGCATCTCGTTTGCTGACTACGACTGTGCCCAACGGGTGCGGTCGCTTCTGGGGGAGCTCGGTGCTGGGTTCGATGTAGTTGAAAAACCGATTGATCGTATGGGGGACATTGGCGCATGCGGAGCTGCGTGAGGAACATATTCTCCAAAAAGTTTGAGATTGTGCTTGACTCCAACTAACTAAAGTGGTTTTATATGTCTTGCGCTGCGGCGTTACCTCAGCTGGATAGAGGGTCTGACTACGAATCAGAACGTCATAGGTTCGAATCCTATACGCCGCACCAATCGAACTTGAAGCCTCCGGCAACGGGGGCTTTTCTTTTATGGCAACACCGCATGGATTCGAACCTCGGTCGAGGCGCGAGCGTGAAGCGGACGCGGAGCGTCCGTAGCGAGCGGGCGAGCGCGCCGGCAGGCGGGCGAAGCCGGCGCGGATCCGCGCAGCGGATGCGCGGAATCCTATACGCCGCACCAATCGAACTTGAAGCCTCCGGCAACGGGGGCTTTTCTTTTATGGCAACCATGCATGGATTCGAACCTCGGTCGGGGTGTGAACAGCCTAATCACCACTCCGTAAAATTTTTTCAAATTGTCGCTTGACCCATCGGGGGCTCGCGTGCATAATAATCCGTGCGTTGCGGCGTTACCTCAGCTGGATAGAGGGTCTGACTACGAATCAGAACGTCATAGGTTCGAATCCTATACGCCGCACCAATTGACTTTAAAGCTCCCGGCAACGGGGGCTTTTCTTATATGGGAGCATTGCGGAGATTCGAACCTCGGTCGAAGCCGGAGTGGATGCGCGGAATCCTATACGTCGCACCAATAGACTTTAAAGCTCCCAACAACGACTGCTCTTCTATATCGCGAGGCATCGAAGATCGCACCAAGCCCTCCAAATGAGTAAAAACTAAATTCAATAACTTTTTTTGAAAAAATGCTTGACCATTATTCAGTCCATGTGCATAATAATCAACAAGTCGCGGCGTTACCTCAGCTGGATAGAGGGTCTGACTACGAATCAGAACGTCATAGGTTCGAATCCTATACGCCGCACCATTTGAACTTAAAGCCTCCGGCAACGGGGGCTTTTCTTTTACGCCGGCATCCCATGGATTCGAACCTCGGTCGAGGCGCGAGCGTGAAGCGGACGCGGAGCGTCCGTAGCGAGCGGGCGAGCGCGCCGGCAGGCGGGCGAAGCCGGTGCGGATCCGCGAAGCGGATGCGCGGAATCCTATACGCCGCACCAATTGAAATCGAAAGCCTCCGGTAACGGGGGCTTTTCTTTTATGGCGGCATTCGACACCAGAAGCTCGACTGGAATCGTGCGCCGCCGTCCGCGGGAGACTATTTCTTATCGACTCGTGTAAGATTCCGAGTAGGTGTCGCGGCCCATCCGCGACCACTCCTTCTTTCAACGACTGATCAGGGTGATATTTCGTGGCAGAGCGTCCGACATACAAGCTCAGGTTTCTCGACCCCAAAAAGCGTTTTCCATCGATGCCAGAGCAGCCTGCGGGGCGCTCATATGGTGTTGTCTGGAAAGTCTTTGGCGAGGACCCCAAAGAGTCGTGCTATGTCGTCGAATTCGTCGGCAAAACTCACATATCGCTCTTGGGCTACGTGAGCGTGTCGGGCAAGGTTTATAAGGTTGATCGTCCTGTTCGGGAAGTACCGTTGCCCGAGGACCCTGACATGGAGCTGGTCCTTCACGAGTCCGATTCCAGTATTGGCGAGATTATGGTGAGGGAAGCTAACGGTGCAATGCGCGCGTGTGCGCGAACTGCCGGCTCTCCCGAAGGCCCCATGCGCGAGCAGTCCGACCACGAGACATGGAATTCGACCCGCGCCCTTCCTTTCGGCGAGTTCATGGCCTCGATGTTCTTGCGCTACTTGATATTTGCCAACTCCGAAAGCGCTCTTGCGAACACGGCGGGCGTCGACGGTCTCGATGCAGACATGCAAAACGTTGTCGACAAGATCAAACTCGTAAAGTTGCCCGAGCCGGTCGAGGTGTTTTTGGGCTTTGACACGGCACCGCTCCCCGATGCTATCGAGACGCTGCTTTACCGTGTTGACCATGCCGAGAATCCGAGCGGTATCGAGCGCTATGCCGCCGCCCTTATGAGCGAGATCGACTTACCCCGCCTGCGCACCATTGCTGCCAAGTCCGAAATGAGCCTAGCGCGCATCGACCGCTCAAAGCTGTTCTATCTCAATTTTGATCGCAGCCTGCTGGACCAGGACGAGATTGACATGCTGCTTGCCATCGAGTGCCGTCTCAATCGCCTCTCTGGCATCCTTGAACGCATCGGGGCCGGATTGGTCCCGGCGGCATCCTCGCCGAGCCTTGAGGGCTGCGCGCTCTTTGACGCGTGGCATATCGCCAAGACGACCAACGATGTTCCCCGACTGCTCGATACGGCCTCGAGCGACAACCCGTGGGGCAAACCGGGAACGGTGGCTTGCCAGCCGGGCGGTGAGTGGGATGTGCGCAGCCGCTTCGCGCGTATTGTCGAGGCACTTAACGTGGTCACACGGCTCGACTATACCTATCGGGCAAACGTTGCCGAGGGGATTATGCTCGTTCGGTTTGGGCACTCTGTCGTGGATGCCATGCCACAACGTGAATACGACGCCCGGGAGGATGTCTGGCGCGAGTTGGACGAGAACGCGCGTGTGATTTGGGCCGCGGAGCACGACGCGCGCGTGGCGCTTACGCTGGCAGCGGCTTGCTTTGCCGCAGGTGCCTGCATTGCGCGCTGCTATGTTCAGATTGCGGCTCCCGACGCCGAGCAGGGCGAGCGCGTCATTGCAACATATTCCTTTGGGCGCGCGGCCTATCTGGCCGATTGCGTGCCTGTCGCCAAGGATCTTGAGAGCATGGACATGGACGATATGCCGTGCAAGCGCATGCTTGAGGCATATGAGTCGGACGCGCCGGATGCGATTGAACCTGCGGAGGTTCATGCTCGTCCGCGTGATGACCATCGCATGCTGCCGCCGGCGCTGCGCGATCTGCTGCTTGCCGATACGGCTGACGAGCTGGAGGTCATGGAAGAGGACGACGACCCATACGTGGCCCGTGTTGTTGAATTGCGCGAGCAGGCAAAAGTCGACCGTACAGGTGCTTTTGAAGGCTTTTCCCGTCTTGTTGAGGAGTTGGAGGCTAAGTGCGCCGTCGCCGAGCTTTTGGCGACAGGTCCGGTTCAAACGCAGTTTTGCGATAACCAGCTGGTGCGCATGGTGCTACCGGTGTTGGAAGAAGACCGCTCTGTGCGAATCCTTCGTGCGCCCGATGCGCTGTACTTTGCCCAGCACGAGATCTGCAGCTTTTACGCCGAGCAAGAGGACTTTGAACGAGCACTGCCCGAGGTGCGCCATCTTTACGATCTGGCGCGCTCGTCCATGCAGTCGCACTTTGCGCTCATCAACGTGCTTGCGCGTCTGGAGCGCTTTGACGAGATTATCGAGGTGGCGCGCCACGGCCTACGTATTGCCAGCGATCGTTCTGCAATCGGCTACCTGTTCTATCGCTTGGCGTTTGCCTATTGGAATTGCGATCAGCTCGATCTGGCGCTGGCTTGTTACCGTCTGGTGCCGCGCGGCGAGGAGTCGGGCAGCAGCGCACTGGAAGAAATGCAGGGCCTTATGAACGAGATGGGCGTCAGCGAGCCTCCGACGTTCGAGGAAGCGGTCGAGACCATCCACAAGGCTGGACTCGAATTGCCGCCCGTGCCCGCGGTGACCAATCAGCTTGCGGATGCCGCCGTGCAGCTGGTCGATAACGGCTTCTTTTTCCTGGCGCGCGTCTGCATCTTCCAAATGTGGCGCACCATGGGCAACGATGAGCTCGGCTCCCTCAGTCGCTCGCTGGGGTAGGGGCGATATAGAGGGGCCGCACTGCGCTATTTGTATCGGCGCGGGCGGGAGGACCCGGCAGGATCGGTAAGGCATAAAGCCGCCGAGCCTGCTAAAACTGTTAAACTCTGCTAAAGTTGCTAAACTTTGTTAAAGTTGTTAAAACTAGCAGAGGAGGGCAGAATGACGAAAGCTGTTAACCCCTTTAAGCCAACGGCGGGCATGAATCCGCCTGAGCTTATCGGACGGGACACTGTTTTGGATGACTTTGCCGAGGCTCTTGAGAATGGTCCTGGTGCCCCCGATCGACTCATGCGCATCTCGGGCGTCCGAGGCACAGGTAAAACGGTGCTCCTTAATGCATTGGGTGACCTTGCACGCAAAAAAGGATTCGAGGTCGTTGACGTTGCCTCCAATGCTGGTTTTTGCAATAGAATCCTCGAGGCTCTGCAGCGAAACGTTCGTCTTGAATCAATCTCGATTTCCCCATCGATTTTAGGGGTCAGCCTTGGCTCCATGGAGATGTCGAAGTCGGCCTCTCATCTGGGCGAGGCGATGTACGATGCTGCGAAGCGCGGTGGTCTGCTCATTACGCTCGACGAGATCCAGGATGCCTCAACTGAGGAAATGCGCGAGCTAGGCAATGAGATGCAGCTCTTGATCCGCCAAGGAGCGAATGTCGCTTTCGCTTTCGCCGGGCTGCCGACATCGGTAGATGGCGTGGTGGTGGATGATACGTTGACGTTCCTTCAGCGAGCCAAACATGTTGAACTTACTCGGCTTTCCGATTTTGAAGTTGGCGGATCGTTTGAGGATACGATGAGACGAGCGGGCAAGGAGCTCGACAAAGGTGCCGCTGTGCTATTAACAAAAGCTTCGGCAGGCTATCCCTTTATGGTCCAGCTGGTCGGATATTACGCTTGGCAGGTTGCTGCGCGCAGTGGGGCGGAGAGCGTGAGCGAAGAGGCGGCTCGTAAGGGTATCCAGGCGGCTCTTGATAGCTTTAATGCTATGGTGATTGCCCCAGCGCTGCGCAGGGTGTCGGAACGGCAGTTTCAGTATCTCGCGGCGATGGCTCAATGCGAGGGCGACGAGATCGCCAACGGCGATATCGCCAAGAAGATGGGTTTGTCGGCGAACAAAGTTGGGTCGTATCGCAAGCGTCTGATCGATGCGGGGTTGATTGAGCCTGCGGGCTATGGCCGTGTTTCGTTTGCAATTCCGTACATGCGCGATTATCTGTTGGAGACCGTTCGAGAGGACAAATAAAGAATGGGCCGTCCGCGCTGTCGCTGGGGCCGTCCTTGTATCTTTGTCTCAATCTGTAACATCTGGAGGGGATTACGGCCTGCAGATGTTACAGATTGAGATGATTGACTGAGACGTTTACTGGTAAAAGAGAGGTAAAAGAGGAAACGCCTCAAAATTCCCCTTGCCCAACTTCGGCTGTTTGGTTACTATAGAACGGCTGTTACGGAGAGCTGACCGAGAGGCCGAAGGTGCTCGCCTGCTAAGCGAGTATGCCCCAAAAGGGCATCTGGGGTTCGAATCCCCAGCTCTCCGCCAGTATGACTTGAAAGAAGGGTCCCATTTGGGGCCCTTTTTTGTGCGGAGAAAGGAGGCTGGGGATTCGAACCCGAGAGGGCACGGGCGTTAAGCAAACGCGAAAGCGTTTGTAGCCCGTGGGCGAAAAGCCGCCAGGCTTTGAAGCCGGAGGGCATGCGCAGCATGCCCGGACATCCCCAGCTCTCCGCCAGTACGAATTTGAAGAAGGGTCCCATTTGGGACCCTTTTTTGTGTGGAGAAAGGAGGCTGGGGATTCGAACCCTCAAAAAAAGAGGCATCCTTTCGGACGCCTCCTTTCAATGGGCTTATTATTCTTGCGCACTACATCTCAGGAGCCTTGGCTACGGTCTCGCTTTCTGCCGTGAGTGGGCGGTTGTCGATGCGGCGGCCCAGGCGGTCGAGCTTCACAAGGAGCCATTCAATGGGATTCGGCCCTGTGCCTTCCTCGTCGGCAACCAGGTCCATGACGGCGACCTTGGTGCCGTCCTGCTTGAGCGTAACGCTGCCCACCTTGTCGCCCACATGCACCGTGCCCGAAAGATCGTCGTAGCTAACCTTTTCGGTCACCTCGCCGGCAAGGGAAAACACGGTCGCTTGCGCCGTAGGATCGGCGAGCGTGGCGTCGATTGTCTTATCCGTCCAGTCGGTTTGGCTAATGCGCGCCATAAGCGGGTTGCCGTTGGCGGTCTTTTCCTGCGTGTTGGCGATTGCGACCGTCACCTTGTGGCCGTAGTACCAGTTGGCAAGGGTGGCGGTATCGGTAAAGCGCTGGTCGGTGGTGGTGGAGTTCAAAACGACGGTGTAGATCTCGTCGCCGTCGCGGTTGTAGGCGCTCGTGAAGCAGTAGCCCGCGTCGTCGGTGGTGCCGGTCTTGCCGCCAATGTTGCCATCTTGGCCCAGCAAATAGTTATGCGTGTCCATGGAATGCGAATGGTCGGTGCCGTCGGCGCCCGTGACCTCGATCCAGGAATCCTCGCTCGCTACGACCTCGCGGATCGTATCGTTTTTCATGGCCTCCTGCATCATCAGCGCTACGTCGTGTGCGGTTGAGTGCATATCGCCAGCCCACTCATCAAAGTCCAGACCATGCGGGTTTTTAAAAAGCGTACCGGTGCAGCCGAGCTTCTTAGCGCGCTCGTTCATGGCCTTCACAAAGGTTGCCTCGGCGTCTTTGGTCTTAGGCTCGATCTTCTTGCCCACATATTCGGCGAGCACGACGGCGGCGTCGTTGCCCGAGGGAATCATCAGGCCGCGCAGTGCCTGCTCCACGGTAAGCTCGTCGCCTTCGAGCAAGCCGGCGGTCGAATTACCCACGGTGGCTGCGGCGTTGCTCACCGTGACCTTCTCGTCCATCTTGCAATTCTCGACGGTTAGGATTGCGGTCATGACCTTGGTGATCGAGGCGATTTTGACCTGCTCATCGGCGCCGCGCCCGTAGTAGACGGTGCCGTCTTTGCCCATGACGAGGGCATTGGTCGCATCGATATCGGGCAGGTTTTCTGCCGTGATGCCGCGCGCATCGGCGGTTTTGCCGCAGACATTGTCGGTCGTGAGCACTTGGGCGCCGGCGACGGTGGGCACGCCAGCGGCAAGGGCGATGGCGCAGACAAAGCCGGCGGCAAGCTGGGCTGAGCGCTTTGCAAAAGAGGTGAGGGACTTCACAGATTTCGCTTTCGACGGGACGGTCTCTTCTGGAACTAGAGTATATCGTTTACCGGTGTCGGCGATCATCGCGTGCGTGCGTGGCCCACATCCGCGCCCGAACGGGCACAAGGGTGCTTAAGGCTGACTTAATCACCCACGCTTGTTGTGTGTGGCGTGCGCCCCCTCGGGCATAATGGAGCGCGAGAGGAGCACGCATGAACGAGCGCATTTTGGTAGTTGATGACGAAAAGGCCATCGCCGACTTGGTTGGTATCTACCTTACAAAAGAAGGCTTTGACGTACAGGTCGCCTATAGCGGGGCCGATGCTGCCAAGGCAATCTTGGAGCAGGAGTTCGATCTTGCGCTGCTGGATGTCATGCTGCCCGATATCGATGGGCTTGAGTTGCTGCGTACGATCCGTTCCAGCCATACCTATCCCGTGATCATGCTGACGGCGCGCGATGCCCAGCAAGACAAGATCGAGGGCCTTTCGCTTGGCGCGGACGATTACGTGGTTAAGCCGTTCCGTCCGCTGGAGCTCATCGCACGCGTGCACGCTCAGCTTCGCCGCTACACCAGCTACGGTAGCCGCGCGCAGGCGGCCGAGTCGCCGACCATCCAGTTCGACGGCATGGAGATCAACCGCGATGCTCGTTCCGTGATAGTGGACGGTTCACCGGTTCGCCTCACGCCCATCGAGTATTCCATCTTGCTGTATCTGGTCGAGCATCGCGGCAGTGTGGTGGCTGTGGAGGACCTGTTCCGCGCGGTGTGGAACGAGGATTTTATGCCCGGCTCCAACAATACGGTGATGGTGCACATTCGCCACCTGCGCGAAAAGATCGGTGACGACGCTCAAAAGCCGCGCTTTATCAAAAACGTCTGGGGCGTCGGCTACATAATCGAATAACGCCTTTGATGGTGGGGAAGTGGATATGACAAAAGACGATAGGCAGGCATTCGAGGTGCCCGATCGACTCTTTGAATACGTGAGGTCGGTCGTCGACAACCGCGCGCTCGCGACGGTGCTGCTCTTTTTGCTGAGCCTGCTGCTGATTGGCATCGATAGCATCGCTGGAATCTTGGCGGTGCTGCTTGTCGGCTTTTTGCTGATCGATCGATTTGAAGTCGTGCGCCGCTGCGTGGTGATTGGCGGTGCCGCGTGGGCCATGACGTTGGCGATTGGCGCCATGGCACTCGGCGGCATCGAAGGACCGGTGCTGTTCGATGCCGGCTTTGTATTCAACATGCTTGGCTTTGTGCTGGCGCTTGCCGTGTGCGTGCTGTTCTTTTGCGGCCGCGCCCTGTACTACCAGGGCTACGAGCAGGGCGAGCAGCATGCCGATTGTGTGCTGGCCGCTCGTATTCAAGATCGCCTGATCGATCACCCCGACACCTGGGACAACATCGACGGCGACTTCCTGGAGGTCGAGGGCGCACTCAACCGTGTGCGCGATCGCGAGCGCAAGGTGCAGCAGGCCTTGCGTGACGAGTCTCATCGCAAGGACGATCTGGTCACGTACTTGGCACATGACCTACGCACCCCGCTTGCCAGTGTGGTGGGCTATCTTTCGCTGCTGCAAGAGGCTCCTGAGCTGCCGGTTGAGCAACGTGCGCACTTTACGGGCGTGGCGCTCGACAAGGCGCACCGGCTCGATGCGCTCATCGAAGAGTTCTTCGATATCACGCGCTTTGACTTCCACGATATCGTGCTCACGCGCGGCTATGTTGACCTGGGGTTGCTGCTGGCTCAGGTGGCTGACGAGTTCTATCCCATCCTCAACGAGCAGCATAAGGAAGCCCAGGTTGATATTCGCGAGGACCTGACGGTGCTCGTGGATGGCGATAAGATGGCCCGCGTGTTCAACAACATCATGAAAAACGCCGTCGCCTATAGCTATGAGGGCTCGACTATCACGATTGAGGCCAGGCGCCAAGACGATGGCGGTGTGCGCGTGCGCTTTATCAATCAGGGCGATCCTATCCCTGCGGCTAAGCTCAAGGTGATCTTTGAGAAGTTCTATCGCCTGGATGCGGCGCGTGCGACCAATCGCGGTGGTGCCGGTTTGGGCCTTGCTATTGCCAAGGAGATCATCGCGGCACACGGCGGTACCGTTGCATGTGAATCGACGCCCGAGCACACGATATTCACCATCGAGCTGCCCGCCGCATAGCCAGCGTGTCCTTACAAACACTTGACAATGTGCTCACGTGCGTATGAGCCGCGATTCCTACTATCGATACTGCTGAATTGATATCGATATGGAGGTGTGCGGTATGACGGCTGCTGCGGCTGTGGAGCCCACGGAGCTTGAAGAACTCATGGAAGCGCAGGCCGAGGCCGCGCATGAGCGCGAGGTTGGGGATGCGACTCGCCCCACGGCAGAGGATCTTGCCGCCTCGCCGACGCGCATCGACGTCGAGGGCCTCGACCTGTTCTATGGCGACCACCATGCGCTCAAGGACGTGAATATCAAGATCCGTGACAAGCAGATTACCTCGTTTATCGGTCCTTCGGGCTGCGGAAAGTCCACGTTGCTGCGCTGCTTTAACCGCATGAACGACGGCATCAAGGATTGCCGCATCGAGGGCAAGATTGCGCTCGATGCTCAAGATATCCTGGGCGATTGCGACATCTGCCGCCTTCGCCAGCGCGTGGGCATGGTGTTCCAGCGCCCCAACCCGTTTCCCATGAGCATTTATGACAACGTCGCGTACGGCCCCCGTGGCATGGGCGTGCGTGATCGCGCTGTGTTGGATGAGCTGGTCGAGGATTCCCTTCGTCGCGCCGCGCTCTGGGATGAGGTCAAGGACAAGCTCAAGGAGTCGGGTCTGGGTCTTTCGGGTGGACAGCAGCAGCGCCTGTGCATCGCCCGCGCACTTGCCGTGCAGCCCGACATTCTGCTGATGGACGAGCCGACCTCGGCGCTCGACCCCGTGTCGACGCTGGTGGTGGAGCAGCTTGCCTGCGAGCTCAAGGAGACCTGCACGCTGGTGGTCGTGACGCACAACATGCAGCAGGCGGCGCGCATCTCCGACTCGGTCGCGTTTTTCTTGCTGGGTGAGCTAGTGGAACACGCGCCCGCCGCTCAGCTCTTCAAAAATCCGACCGACCCGCGCACAGCGGATTATTTGACGGGACGTTTTGGCTGATACCATCTCGTAAAGGTACCTTTAGGGTTAAGATGCGGTCATGCCGGCCGCAAAGGGGTTCAACATGATCTATTACGTCGAGGACGATGACAACATCAGGGATCTGACGGTCTATGCGCTGCGCAAGCAGGGGATCGAGGCCGAGGGCTTTTCGTGCGATGGCGAGTTTAAGGCTGCTGTGGCGCGACGGGTGCCCGATGCTGTCCTGCTCGACATCATGCTGCCCGATACCGATGGCCTGGCAATTATGCGTCGCCTGCGTGCCGACCACCTGACGGCGACGGTGCCCATCATGATGCTTACCGCCAAGGACACCGAGCTCGACAAGGTGATGGCGCTCGATGGCGGTGCCGACGATTACCTGACTAAGCCGTTTTCGCTCATGGAGCTTGCGAGCCGTTGCCGCGCACTGCTGCGTCGCGGCGGCATGGTCAAGCAGGCGAGCGATGTGCTCAGCGTGGGCGACATCGTGCTCTCGCCCAGCCATCGCGAGGTGACCGTTGCCGGCGAGCCGCTTAAGCTCACTCTGCGCGAGTTCGACTTGCTCGAGTACCTCATGCGCAAGCCCGGCGTGGTCTTTACCCGCGAGTCGTTGCTGCAGAGCGTGTGGGGCTGGGACTTCGACGGCGGTTCACGCACCGTCGACGTGCACGTGCAGACGCTTCGCCAAAAACTGGGCGAGCATGCCAGCGCCATCGAGACCGTGCGCGGCGTGGGCTACCGCCTGGCTGAGCCTTCTGCCGGTGATGATGCCGAAGGTGACGACACCGCGTCCACCGCATCGGAGGGGTAACCCGTGGTCTTCGCCCCCCAGGGAAAACATACGCTGTCGCACCGCGTTTTTGTGACGATCTTTGTCTGCGCCATGGCGGTTATCGTGGCGTTTACGGTGCTGGGTGCGTTCTTTGTGCAAAACACTTTGGCGGATGCCACGAGTGCCAATCTGGCGCAGGAAACCGAGCTCATTGCTGCCGCCCTCGACGAGCAGCAGGAGCCCATTCCGTTCTTGCGAAGCCTCGATCGCGAGGATCTTCGTATCACGCTGATCAATAAGGACGGATCTGTTGCCTACGACAACGAGGCGTCGCCTTCCACACTGCCCAACCATGGTGATCGCCCCGAGGTCATCGAGGCCTTTGAGAGTGGTTCGGGTTCCGCGGAGCGCGCAAGCTCTACACTCGACGAGATTATGCTGTATCGCGCCGTCACCCTTGATAACGGCCAGGTCGTTCGCTTGGCGCAGGCCCAGCCTGGCGTTGCGGCGATTTTGCTGTCGATGCTGGCGCCGATGCTGCTTATCGCAGCAGCGGGTGCAGTACTCTCGTTTTTTATGGCGCGCCGTGAGTCCCGTGCCATCATCGCGCCGTTGCAAGAGGTGGATTTGGATCACCCACGCCGTAGCTATGAGCACGCCTATGCCGAGATGGTCCCCATGCTTGAGCGTATCGAGTCGCAGCGCCAGGAACTCAAGCGCCAAATGGCGGTGCTAGCGGACAACGACCGTATGCGCCGCGAGTTCACGGCGAATATCACCCATGAGCTCAAGACGCCGCTTACGGCGATTTCGGGCTATGCCGAGCTCATCGCAAACGGCATGGTCGAGGGCGAGGACGACCTGCGCAACTTTGGCGGTCGCATCTATCGCGAGGCGGGCCGCTTGGCAGCGCTTGTCAACGATATCCTTACGCTGTCTAACTTGGACGAGGCCGAGCGTGCAACTGAGGGCGAGGCGGTGCCCATTGGGTCCACGGAGCCTATTGAGCTCTCGCGTGCGATCTATGCGGTTGAGCAGCGTCTTGAACAGGTCGCCCGTCAGGCGAATGTGACGATAAGTCATGAGACCAAGCCTGTGGTCATCGAAGGCGTGTCGCGCTTGATCGACGAGCTCATCTATAATCTGGCAAGCAACGCCATCCGCTACAATCGACCCGGCGGTACGGTTACGTTGCAGTGCGGCACCAACGACGAAGGCCATCCGTTCCTCGCTGTCGCCGACACGGGAATCGGTATCGCGCCTGAAGAACAGGGCAAGGTATTTGAGCGGTTCTATCGCGTGGACAAGAGTAGGTCTAAGGCACGCGGCGGAACCGGCCTGGGGCTTGCCATTGTCAAGCATGCGGCCCTGTATCATCACGCCATGCTCGATCTGTCGAGCGAGTTGGGCGTGGGAACCACCATTACGGTGACGTTTCCCATACAGCAGGACGAGTCATTCGCATAGCGATACAACATAGATATTGATGCAGACGCCGCATCGGACTTTCGGGTGCGGCGTTGTTGTGCAATTTTACGATCGCTTCCGTCATTTTTACAGGAGAGCCTGTTTCTTATGTATAGAGTTTGGTCTCGGTAAAAAGATGCGATAACATACGGACAGTTTTGTCAATCCGAACTGGGGAAATGAAAGGCAAGCTGCATGACCCTTCTCGAACTGTTCCAGCTGCTGAAGAAGCACCTCAAGCTGGTCATCACCCTTCCGGTGGTCTGCGCGATCGCCATGGGCATCGTGTCCTTCGTTGCGATGGACAACACCTATACCGCGACGACGAGCATGTACATTCTCGCCAAGACCGACGATAGCGGTCAGATGAGCTACAACGATCTCTCGGCGAGCCAGATGCTTTCCAACGATATCGCCACGCTGCTGGATAGCGATAGCGTTAAGAGCGGCGCCGCCAAAGAACTGGGCCTTACCGATCTGGATGACTACAAGGTGTCTGTTTCCTCCGAGACCACCACGCGTGTCATTACGCTTTCGGTTACCGGCACCGATGCCAAGGAGACGGCTGAGGTCGCAAAGGCCATTGCCAGCTCGGTGAGTACGGTCGCTCAGAACGTCGGCGCTGCCCAGAGCATCAACGTTATCGACGAGGCTAAGACCCCCGAAGCCCCCAGCGGCCCCAAGCGCACGCTGTATATTGCCGTCGCGTTCCTCGCCGGTATCTTTATCGCAGTTGCCTATGTCGTTTTGGCAGACATGCTCAATACCCGCATCCGCGGTGCCGAAGAGGCAGAAGAGCTCCTGGGTATTCCCGTTGTTGGCCGAATTCCGGCTATGAAAGGTGGTAAATAGGCATGGCTAAGGCAAAGAACACCGATAAGCTCGTTGTGCAGAATGCCGCCAAGACCCTTCTGGCCAACATCCGCTTTGCGAGCGTGGACGACCCCATTCGCACCATCACCGTTACCTCCTCGATTCCCAACGAGGGCAAGTCTACGGTTTCCATTAATCTTGCTCAGGCAATCGCCACGAGCGGCAAGAGTGTCCTGCTGGTCGAGGCTGATATGCGTCGCAGGTCCCTTGCCGATATGCTCGGCGTCCGCTCCCGCGGCGGACTCTATGCAGTCCTGTCCGAGCAGGTTTCTATCGACCAGGCGATTGTCGAGACAGGTCAGAAGAATTTCTACTTCCTCGATGCTGAGCCGCATATTCCCAATCCTGCCGACATCATCGTCTCCCATCGCTTTGCCAAGCTGGTCAAGGCACTGTCTGCTAAGTTCCAGTACGTCATCTTCGATGCTCCTCCGGTCGGCACCTTCATCGATGCTGCCGAGATTGCCAGCCTGACCGACGGCGCGCTGTTCGTGGTGCGCGAGGACTTTACCAAGCGCGAAGAGGCGCTCAACGCTATCGCCCAGCTTAAGAAGTCCGAGAAGGTCAAGCTCATCGGTACCGTCATGAATTACTGTGAGACCGAGACCAGCGAGTACTATTATTCTTACTACACCAAGGACGGTAAGAAGGTTAAGAAGGGCTCCGATGATCAGGGCACTTCCAAAAAGGGCATCTTCACCAACCGAGCAAACGTTTAGTTGATTAAGGCTGACCTATGCGTGACATTCATTGCCATATCTTGCCGGGTGTAGACGACGGCGCCGCCGATCTCGAAGAGAGCTTGGCGATGCTCGAGGCTGCCAAGCGGGCCGGTGTAACCAGAATCGTTTGCACCCCTCACTGCCGTGATCCCTATTTTGATTACGACAAGATGTGGGATGCCTTTGAGCTGCTGCGCGATAACGCTGACGGTTTTCCGCTCCAGATGGGCTTCGAGGTCAACCATCGAAAGCTCGTTGAGCTTGGTATCGATGCCGCGGATCACTTGCATTTCGATGGGACCAACGAGTTTCTGCTCGAGCTTTCGACGCATGCCGATGCGTATGCGTTTAGAGAGTACGAGAACACGATTTACGATTTGCAGTGCCGTGGCTATCAGGTGATTATCGCTCATCCTGAGCGCTATCGTGCGGTTCAAAAGGATGTAAGCGTGGCGGAGCGCCTGGTCGATATGGGCTGCAAGCTGCAGGCTTCGGCGGACTTTATTGCCGGCGGTCGCTTTGGTCGCGAGAAAAAGCCGGCACAGCGCCTGTTCGATCAGAACCTGTACAGCTTCATCGCGAGCGATGCCCATAACGTGGGTCATTACGACTGTCTGGCGAAGGCTCGCGCGAAGTTTAGCGTGCGCGGAGCTCATTTTCGCTAAAATCTGTCCCTAACGTTCGCGTTGAATGAAAGGGCAGCTATGGATATCCAACTTAAGACGGGATGCTTTGACGACGCGGCGTTGGTGCGCCGCGTCGTTTTTATGGACGAGCAGGGCTACGAGAATGAGTTCGACGCTATCGACGAGGATCCGAACTGCATTCATGTGACACTCTATGTAGACGGCGAGCTTGCCGGCTGCTCGCGCGTGTTTCCCGAGGAACTGGAGTACGCGGCAGATGCCGAAGCCCCAGTTTTGCCGGCGTGCGACTTGGACGAAGGCGTCGCGGCGGGGGAGACCTACATTATGGGGCGCGTGGCCGTGCTGCCGAGCATGCGCCGTCGCGGTTTGGCGAGCAAGATTGTCGAGGCCAGTGATACGTGCGCGCGTGATGCCGGCTCCAAGCTCATTAAGCTGCACGCGCAGGAATACGTGCTACCACTCTATGCCAAGGCGGGTTACACGCAGATTGCCCCGGTGGACTACGAAGACGAGGGCCAGCCCCATGTTTGGATGGCCAAGCGCGTAGATGGCAGATAGGGACGTTCCTTTCCTGCCGGCAGTCGGGGACACTCCTTGGCAATTGGTGCATCAGAGCGTTTGGACATACAGTTTTTCGATTCCGTATGTATATATGCGCGCTAATGGGTTATAAAATCTAAGTCTGAACATAGCAGGTCTGCAATGCGGCTCGGGCAACCGGGCCGTTTTTGCGGACGGGGGTAGCGCGAAAGGACTGCACATGCGTCAATTTAAGACCGAGAGCAAAAAACTGCTCGACCTCATGATCAACTCCATCTACACCAATAAGGAAATCTTCCTGCGCGAGCTTATCTCCAACGCGAGCGATGCCGTCGACAAGCTCAACTTTAAGAGCCTGCAGGATCCGAGTGTCAAGCTCGACCAGGGCGACCTGGCCATCCGTGTTTCCTTTGATAAAGATGCCCGTACCATCACCATTTCGGATAACGGTATCGGCATGACCGCCGAGGAGCTCGAGCGCAATCTGGGCACCATCGCCCATTCCGGCTCCGAGGAGTTTAAGACTGAGAACGCCGAGCAGCAGGGTTCCGATGTCGACATCATCGGTCAGTTTGGCGTGGGCTTCTACTCTGCCTTTATGGTTGCCAGCCACGTAAAGGTTGTCAGCCGCGCCTATGGCGAGGACACCGCTCACGTGTGGGAGTCTGATGGTCTTGAGGGTTACACCATCGAAGACGGCGAGCGCGCCGAGCACGGCACCGATGTCATCCTGACGCTGCGCGAGAACGAGAAGCTCGACGCCGACGGCGAGGCCGAGACCTACGATCGCTTCCTGACCGAGTGGGGCCTCAAGAGCCTGATTCAGCAGTACAGCAACTATGTGCGCTACCCGATTCAGATGATGGTGAGCAAGAGCCGCCAGAAACCCAAGCCCGAGGACGCCGGCGACGACTACAAGCCCGAGTACGAGGACTACCAGGAGCTCGAGACCATCAACTCCATGACGCCGATTTGGAAAAAGCGCAGCTCCGACGTTGAGCAGAAGGATTACAACGAGTTCTACAAGTCCACGTTCCACGACTTTGACGATCCTGCGCGCACCATCAGCTTCCATGCCGAGGGTACGCTTGAGTACGATGCGCTGCTGTTTGTGCCGGGTCGCGCCCCGTTCGATCTGTACAGCAAGGACTACGAGAAGGGCCTGGCGCTCTACAGCTCCAACGTGCTGATTATGGAGAAGTGCGACGACCTGCTGCCCGACTACTACAACTTTGTGCGCGGTGTCGTGGACTCTGCCGACGTGACGCTCAATATTTCGCGTGAGACGCTGCAGCAGAACCGTCAGCTCAAGGCTATCGCCAAGCGTGTGGAAAAGAAGATTACCGCCGACCTTGAGGATATGCGTGACAACGACCGCGAGGCCTACGAGAAGTTCTTCGAGAACTTTGGTCGCGGTCTTAAGTACGGCATCTACTCGAGCTATGGCATGAAGGCCGATGAGCTCGCCGACCTGTTGCTGTTCTGGTCTGCCAAGGAACAGAAGATGATTACCCTGGCCGAGTATGCCAAGGGCATGCCCGAGGATCAGAAGGCCATCTACTACGCCGCCGGTGACTCGCGTGAGCGCTTGGCCAAGATGCCCGTGGTAAAGGGCGTGCTCGACCGCGGCTATGACGTGCTGCTGCTGACGCAGGATGTGGATGAGTTCACCTTCCAGGCCATGCGTGAGTACGTGGCTGCCGATATGCCCAAGGTCTACGAGGATGACACTGCTCGCGAGGCTGCCGAAAAGGCAGTTGCCGATGGTGCCGAGCCTGAGGTCGAGGATCGTCACCTAGAGCTTAAGAACGTCGCGACCGGTGATCTTGACCTGGCGACCGAGGACGAGAAGAAGGAGGCCGAGGACGCCACCAAGGAGAACGAGGACCTCTTTAGCGCCATGAAGGAGGCGCTCGGCGACAAGGTCGAGAAGGTCGCCGTCTCTGCGCGCCTGACCGATGCTCCCGCGTGCATCACCACCGAGGGCCCGCTTTCGCTCGAGATGGAGAAGGTGCTCCAGAAGGGTCCCGAGGGCGCGCCCGACGGTATGCCCAAGAGCCAGCGCGTGCTCGAGCTCAACGCCAAGCACCCGGTCTTCGCCAAGCTCGTCGCCGCCCAGAAGGCGAGCGATGCCGACAAGATCAAGCAGTATTCCGGTCTGCTCTATGACCAGGCCCTGCTGGTCGAGGGCATTTTGCCCGAGGACCCCGTGGCCTTCGCGACGGCTGTCTGCAACTTGATGTAGTTCGGGGATACGGCACCGTAACTAGATTAGAACGAGAGTGGATAATCTCCCACTTTTGGCTCGAATGCGGGCTTGAAGTGGGAGATTTTCCACTCTCGTTTCCTTTTGAATGATCCCTTGGGGACGGAGGAAAGCGGATCACCGGATCAGGCCGACCCCCTCGGTGATCCGTTTTCCTCCGTCCCCAAGGGATCAATTATTTGTCGGGGTTGTGGTTTTGTGACCTGCTGAAATTTAAGATACTGTACAACTGTACGTTAATTCGTCTTCGTAGTATATTGCTACCCGCAAAACTCAATACCATTGTGCTCTGAGACGCTAAAGCGCCTACGTACAATGGTTGTCGATAGTACGATTTGATTCAACGACAGGATGGATGGCCCAAGCGTGAGTCTCGGCAGCAAACTATCCGATGCAAAGGTCTCCTTTGCGATATTCAAGCGCGACATTAAGCGACTACTTGTGAACCCCGTCGCCTTGGTGGTTACCCTCGGCGTGTGCGTTATTCCCTCGCTGTATGCCTGGTACAACATCGTGGCAAACTGGGATCCGTACGGAAACACTCAGGGTATCAAGATTGCCATCGCCAACAACGATCAGGGCACCCAAAACGACCTGGTGGGTGAGCTCAACGCGGGTGATAAGGTCGTCGATCAGCTCAAGGAGAACGATCAGTTGGGCTGGACCTTCGTCGATTCGGCGGCCGACGCCAAGGAGGGCGTCGAGAGCGGTGAGTACTATGCGGCCATCGTAATCCCCAAGAACTTCTCGGATAACCTGGTCTCGATGCTCGACGGCAACTACCATCAGCCCAAGCTTACGTACTACGTCAATGAGAAAAAGAGCGCTATTGCACCCAAGGTTACCGACACCGGTGCAAACACCATCGAGCAGCAGATTAACTCGGAGTTCGTCTCCACGGTGGGTGAGACCGTTGCCAGTATTGCCAAGGATGCCGGAGTCGATTTAAAGGACAAGGCAACCCAGGCTCAGGATTCGTTGGCCGGTTCGGTATCAGAGGCTTCTGATACGTTGGGCGAAGTGCGCGATTCGATTGGCGACATGAATGCCGCCATCGATAAGACGTGTGGTTCCATTGCCTCGGCAGATGCAGCACTTGCCGGTCTGCAGGGTCAGGCGCCGTCGCTGACGCAGGCGATCTCCCAGGGCAACGACCTGCTGGGCGAGGCTCGCGCCACGGCGGGTAACTCTGTCGCCTCGCTCTCCAAGGCGCTCTCAGAAGGCAGCCTTGCGCTCACCAAGACGTCAGCCTCCGCGAACGCTGCGATTGGCAAGCTGACGGGCACGATCACATCTACGACCACCCGCATCGACAACTCGCTCGAGTCTCTCCAGGCGACGATCGACCACAATAAGGCCGTTATCGGGCACTTGGAAATTCTCGTCAATGACACGTCGACAGGTTCCAAGGAAATTGACGCGCGCATTGTATCGACCATCGATTTGCTCCGCGAGCAGAATGAAAAGCTTCAGAGCATCAAGGACGGTCTGTCTGCACAGTCGAGCGCCATGGCGAATGACGCCGCGGCTGTCTCGGGTGCCAGCGACGCTATCAATAACGCAATCCAGACCGGTGCGACCAACCTTGGCCAGGCCCAGACGGACCTGGGTCAAAACGCGCTGCCGAAGGCCTCGAGCGCGCTCGATTCCTTTGCCGCCGTCTCGGGTGATCTGACGGGAATCGTGTCTGGCCTCACGCCTACTATTGCAAGTGCGCGCGGTACACTTTCGCAACTCAACGCTACGCTCGGTCAGGCCAAGACCACGCTGTCCCAGACCGACGCCTCGCTTGCCAAGGTCCAGGACAAGCTCGCTACCGCCGCCAACGACATCGCGGCGCTGCAGACCTCCGAGTCCATGGGCGAGCTGGCCGACCTGATGGGCGTCGACGTCGATGACGTTGCTGACTTCATGGCATCTCCGGTCGAGCTGACCTCCAAGTCGATCTATCCGGTTAAGAGCTTCGGCTCGGGCATTGCTCCTTTCTACACCAATCTGGCGCTTTGGGTGGGCGGCTACGTGCTCATCGCCATTTACAAGCTCGAGGTCGATCGCGAAGGCGTTGGCAGCTTTACCGCGCGTCAGGGCTACTTTGGCCGCTGGTTGCTCCTGGTGATCCTGGGCGCGTTGCAGGCCATTATCGTTACGGTGGGAGATCTGGTCATTGGCGTACAGTGCGTCAGTCCGCTCCTATTTGTGCTGGGCGGCATCGCCATCTCATTTACGTACGTCAACATCATTTACGCGTTGTCCACTACGTTTAAGCATATCGGCAAGGCAATCGGCGTCATTCTTGTCATCGTGCAGATCCCGGGTTCGTCGGGCATGTACCCCATCGAGATGATGCCCGGCTTCTTCCAGTGGCTGCACCCGCTGCTGCCCTTTACCTATGGCATCAATCTGCTGCGTGAGACGGTCGGCGGCATGTATTCGTTCAACTACCTGTTTAACCTGTGCATTCTGGGCGTGTTCTTGATCGTGGCGCTCTTTATCGGCCTGCAGCTGCGTCCGCTGCTGCTCAACCTCAACCTGCTCTTTGATAAACAGCTTTCCACGACCGGTATGATGATTTGCGAGTCTAACGACCTGCCGCGCGAGCGCTACTCCTTGCGAACGGCCATGCGCGTCGTGCTCGATTCCGATTCGTACCGTCGCGAACTGCTCGATCATGCGGTCGCCTTTGAACATCGCTACCCGTACTACATCAAGGGCGGTTTTGCCGCCGTGGTGGGCGTCCAGGTCCTGCTCTTTGTCCTGTCGACGGTTCTCGATATCGACAATAACGGCAAGATCATCCTGCTGGTCATTTGGATCATCTCGGTTATTGCCATCTGCGGCTGGCTTATCAATATCGAATACATCCGCGCGAGCCTCAATACCCAGATGCGCATCTCGGCGCTTTCCGATGAGGACCTGCGTCGCGAGATGCGCGAGCACACGGCCGCCATTCCTGCCGCCCGCCGCATGTTTGGCCTCAACGCCAGCGAGCGTGGTGCCAAGGGTGGCGATCAGTCCACGGGCCGCTTGCCGCATATAGGCTCGCACCATAAATCTCAGGGCAGCGACAGCACAGCCACAAATGATGGAGATACCACCCCGCTTGGCAAGCACTCCAAAGGAGGTGAGGCATAAATGAAGAACATCCTGCATCTGTTTAAGCGCGATGTCCAAAACGTGTCTCGCTCCGTAATCGGCTTGGTTGTCGTGATGGGCCTCATTATCGTGCCGTGTCTGTACGCGTGGTTTAACATCGCCGGCAGCTGGGATCCGTACGGCAACACCGGCAATCTTAAGATCGCCGTGGTCAACACCGATGAGGGTTACGAGAGCGATCTGATCCCCGTCGAGGTTAACGTGGGCGAAAACGTGACCGCCACCCTACGCGGCAACGAGAGCTTCGATTGGGTTGTGCTTAACGATCGCGAAAAGGCTATCGAGGGCGTTAAGTCGGGCGCGTACTATGCTGCCGTCGTTATCCCCAAAACGTTTAGCGCCGACATGATGACGCTTTTCTCGACCGACGTGAAACACGCCGATATCGAGTTTTACGAGAACCAGAAGGCCAACGCCATCGCGCAGATCGTGACCGAGAAGGGTTCGAGCGCCGTTCAGAACCAGGTTAACGAATCTTTTACCGAGACCATTACGAGCATCGGTCTTAAGACGGTGTCCAGCCTGCTCGATTACATGAGCACCGACCAGGTCAGCAACTTTATCGCCAACCTGTCCTCGACGCTCGGCGATTCGGTCCAGGACCTGAAGGACGTTCAGGCCAGCGCAACGTCGCTTGCGGGCATTTTGAGCTCCACGTCCGATTCGCTGACGTCGGCGAGCGGCATGCTCAAGCAGACCGGTGCCGTCGATGAGTCGACAAAGCAGCTCATGGAACATGCCAAAAGCGGCATCGATGATTCCAAAGAAGCGCTTAAGGCGGCAAGCGATGCCATCGATGCCGCGATCGATGGAAGTGCGGGTTCGTTCGACAATGTGTCTGCCGAGCTCGCGAAGGCGTTCGATGCCGCGAACCAGCATGTCGACCTTACGGTGTCCCAACTCAACGATGCCGCTGCGGCCCTCAATGCGCGCGCCAAGGATATCGATGAGATGGCCGATCAGCTCCGCAGCCTTGCCGACCAGGTGAGCGATGAGAATTTGAAGGACGGTCTCAAGTCTGCCGCGACGTCGCTGGGCAGAATCGCCGTTGAGTACCGCAACAATGCCAAGGATCTGGCGGCCACCGCGAAGTCTCTCTCCGATAGCATGGCAGAGGTTAACAAGTCGCGTGCCGAGGTCGATCAGGCAATCGCGGATGCCAAGGCTGGTATCTCGGGCGCCAAGATTGACTACGACTCTACGTTCTCGGTTAAGGCCAAGGAGCTCAAGAAGACTATTTCGGGCATTTTGGATTCGCTCAACGGTATCTCGGGCGACCTGGATAGTGCTGTTGCCGGCCTGACCGACGCATCCGGTTCGCTGGCAAAGGGCCTCTCCAAGGCTGCAAAGCTGGTCAACAAGGCTTCCGATCAGCTGGGTGAGGCGTCGGACAAGATCAGCGCTTTCAAGGACGAGCTCGACGGCGCCTTGATGTCGGATGACCTCGCTACGATCAAGACGATGATCGGCAATGATCCCGAGGGTCTGGCCGTGTCGCTTTCCGGCCCTGTTGCACTCGACCGTAAGCCGGTCTATCCGATCCGCAACTACGGTTCGGCCATGGCGCCGTTCTACACGATTCTGTCGCTCTGGGTCGGCTCGATCGTACTGGCGGCCATGATGAAGGTCTCGGTTGACGATGAGCTTATCAACGAGCTCATCCCCGTGCGCCTGCACGAGATCTATCTGGGTCGTTACCTGTTCTTCGGCGGTTTGGCTCTGCTGCAGGCAACGCTCGTGTGCGCGGGCGACATTCTGTTCTTTGGCATTCAGTGCGACAACCCGCTGCAGTTTGTGCTAGCGGGTTGGGTCGCGAGTCTCGTGTTCTCCAATATCGTCTACACGCTTACGGTTTCGTTTGGCGATATCGGCAAGGCGCTCGCTGTCGTGCTGTTGGTCATGCAGGTCGGTGGTTCGGGCGGCACGTTCCCCATCGAGATGACCGGCCCCGTGTTCCAGGCAATCTATCCGTTCCTGCCGTTCACCCACGGCATCAACGCCATGCATGCCGCCATGGCTGGCGCCTACCATATGGAGTACTGGGTTGAGCTGGGCATTCTGGCGAGCTATCTGATTCCGTCGCTGGCCTTGGGCGTCGTCTTCCGCCGTCCGGTCATCAAAGCCAACGACTGGATCATCGAAAAGCTTGAAAGCACGAAACTTATTTAGTGCAACAGCGTGACATCGACGAAACATCGAGGTTTACTCTGCCGACGCTTTAGTGGGCTGGATTGCGTGGGCTGCTTGGTTGTTGCTACAGTAGCGGGGCGTGCCGGGGGTCCGGTGCGCCCCGTTTTTATTTGACCATGAGGCGGCACGCAGCCATACGCGTGCGGACACCACGCCCAGATTGAGTGTGAGGATGTTCCATGGCCCAATACGCTGCCAACGAAATCGAAAACATGCCCGATAGCCCTGTGGCCCGTGAGGATTTGGGCGCGGGCGGTATTCCCAGGGGCGCCGGCGCACGCTCCCCGCTGTTCTGGAAAGTTTTGCTACTTTCGGTGGCGGTCATCTGGGGCTACTCCTTTACCACTATGAAGGACGCACTCGGCACCATTCCGGTGTTCGAGCTGCTCTATGTACGCTTTCTGCCTGCAGCGTTGGTCATGTTTGCCGTCTTCCACAAGCGCATCACTGCACATTTCAACGCTCGCAATCTGATCGTTGGCCTGAGTATGGGCGTGCTCATGTGGGCGGCCTATGCGTTGCAGACGGTCGGTCTGTCATATACTACGGCGGGCAAGAATGCTTTTTTGACGGGCACGTATTGCATCCTCGTGCCGTTCGCGAGCTTTTTTCTGAGCGGAGAAAAACTCACCCGCTATAACCTGGGCGCGGCACTGCTGTGCTTGGCGGGCATTGGCTTGGTGGCGCTCGATAGCGTCGAGTTCAACATCGGTGACGTCATTACGCTGGCAGGCGCGGTCTTCTTCGCCATCCAGATGGCGGTGACCGCCAAGTACGGTCGCAAAATGGACATCAACGTTATCACGTTTTGGATGTTTGTGGGCAACGGCGTGCTGAGCCTGGTTTCGTCGCTGTTATTCGAGACCCAGGCGCCTCTGTCCGTGTGGACGCCGAACTTTATCGGTGTGATGGCGTTTCTCTCGGTGGGCTGCACATGCGTGGCTCTGCTCATCCAAAACGTCGGCCTGGCGCATGTCCCGGCTTCGACGGGCTCACTGCTCCTTTCGATGGAGTCGCCTTCGGGCGTGTTGTTTTCGGTGCTGCTGATGGGGGAGGCGCTCACCTCGCGCCTGCTCGCCGGCTTCGTGCTTATCTTCCTGTCGATTATCTTGAGTGAGACTCACTTCGATTTTTTGCGCAAAAAGCCGCGCCCGCAATTGTAAACAACTTGTTGCGCCGCCCTCCCGGGGCGGCATTTTTTATGCGTCGCCCTTAAAGTTGTACTTTGCACTTTACGCTATCAAAGTGCTTGCTGCAAAAACGTTACTGGAGGGCATCTATGGCACCAGCTTTGTTCGATTTTCAACCGCAACCAGCGCCCAAGGCTACCGCAGCGGCGCAGGCCGCTATCGGTGACGGTCTTGTTGCGGAAGCTCAGACTTTTGCAGACGAGCTTGCTGTGTGGCGACACGATCTACACCAGATGCCCGAGCTGGGTAACAACCTTCCGCAGACGTCCGCCTTTATCCAGGCGCGTCTGGACGAGATGGATATTCCCTATGCCGTGCTTGTTGACGGCTCCTGTGTCGTTGGCCTTATCGGTGCCGGCGCGGCAGCTGCTGCTCGGGGTAACGGTACGTGCACGGACAAGCAGGCCGGTACGGTCATCATGCTCCGCGGCGACATGGATGCCCTTCCCGTTGCCGAGGAATCCGGCGAGCCCTTTGCATCCACCAACGGCTGCATGCATGCTTGCGGCCACGATATGCATGCGACGGCCCTGCTTGGTGCCGCCCGTCTGCTCAAGGCTCGCGAGGCCGAGCTTGTCGATGCCAATGCCACGGTTAAGCTGCTGTTTCAGCCGGGCGAGGAAACTTTTGAGGGTGCCCGCGCCGCCATCGCCGACGGTCTGCTGCAGAACCCGCGTCCCCAGGCCGCCTTTGCCATGCATGTCAATAGCCAGTCGCCGCTTGGCCTGGTGCTCTACGGCAGCCCGGCGCTTTCCGGCGTGTACGGTTTTCGCATTATGCTCCAGGGCAAGGGTGGCCACGGTTCCAGCCCCGAGATCTGCATCGACCCCATCACGGCGGGTGTGCATGTGCACCTGGCACTCCAGGAGCTCATCTCCCGCGAGGTGCCGGCGGCCAAGGAAGTCGCGCTTACCGTTGGCAAGTTCGCCGGCGGTCAGGCCGCAAATGTCATCCCTGATACTTGTGTGCTCGAGGGAACGCTGCGTGGCTTCGATGTCGAGCTCATGGAGCACCTCAAGGCCCGCATCGCGGAGGTCGTCAAAGGCGTTGCCACGACCTATCGTACGCCGGCGACTATTGAGACGCTCTCGGATGTTCCCCCGCTCGTACTCGATGACGATATGACGCAGGCGTCGCTTGGCTACGTGGGCGCGGTGCTGCCCAAGTCCGCCTTCCTGCCGCTGTTCCATGCCATGGCGAGCGAGGACTTTGCGCTTATCTCGAGCGAGATACCGAGCGCGTACTTTACGATCGGCGCTGCCGCGACTGATACGGACGAGCATTTTGCTCAGCACCATCCCAAGGCACGCTTTAACGATGCCGAGCTGCCGCTCGGTGCCGCGGCCTATACCGCCGTCGCTTTGGGCTATATCGCCGACCACCGGTAGCACCCAACCTTGCTACTCGTTTGTTTAAAAAGGAGCAGTATGTCCCAGCAGCGTAAGTTCTTCCCCGGCTGGCTCGTGGTGGCTTCCGGCTTTGTCATCATGGCCACGTGCTACACGATTTTCGTTAACTGCATGAGCCTGTTTCAGCCGCTCGTCGTCAGCGACCTGGGCATCACGCTTGCGCAGTACAACATCTCCAACGCCATCTCCACCGTGGTGAGCGTTATCGGCTCACTTGTGATCGGTCATGTTGCCGATAAAGTAAGCGGTCGCGTTTTGGGCTCCCTCACTGTAATCGCCACCTCTGCCGTTCTTGCCGGCATGAGCCTTGTCGGTGAACTGTGGCAGGTCTACGTGCTCTTTTCTGTTTGCCCCGTTCTGTTTGTGGCCGCCCTGGAAGCCGAATAGATGCTCGTACCATCATTCGGTTTCCAAGGCGGTCACGGGCCTACGAAATGATCCGTTTTCCTCCGTCCCCAACAGATCACGTGATCCGAAGGGGACGGAGGAAAGCGGATCGCAAACAGCGGCGGTGCGTCAGGCCGAACGAGTCCCCATACCCTCGTTCGGTCAGACGCACCGCCGCTGTTTGTGTTTGTGCCGTATAATGTCCACTACCTATGACGCGATACAAAAGAAAGGTGTTTGCCCATGCAGGCACAGAAGGCGGAGGGAACCCGCGACCTTATCGGCGCCGAGATGCGCGCTTGGCAAAAGATGCAGCAGATCGCTGCCGGCGTGTTCGAGCCGTTTGGCTTTAAGCCCATCGAGACGCCCGCGATCGAGCAGGTGGACGTCTTTGTCCACGGCATCGGCCAGTCGACCGACGTCGTGCGCAAGGAGATGTTCCGCGTCTTTAGCGGCGCCAACCTGGAGCGCGTCTTTGCTGAGGGCACCGATAGCAAGCTCAAGCCCAAGCAGCGCCTGGCGCTTCGTCCCGAGGGCACGGCCGGTGTGGTGCGCGCCGTCGTGGAGAACAACCTGGTGCCCCAGGGCTCCACGCCGTTTAAGGCTTATTATGCCGAGGCCATGTTCCGTGGCGAGCGTCCCCAGAAGGGTCGCCTGCGCCAGTTCCACCAGGTGGGCATCGAGTGGCTCGGCGCTCCCGATCCGGCAGCAGACGCCGAGTGCATCATCATGCTTATGGAGTTCTACAAGCGTCTGGGCTTCGATCTTTCCAAGCTCCGTCTGCTCATTAACTCGATGGGCGATGCCCAATGCCGTCCGGCCTATCGCGAGCAGGTCAAGCAGTTTATCCTCGATCACGCCGACGAGATGTGCGACGAGTGCCGCGAGCGCGCCGAGCTCAATCCGCTGCGTGCCTTCGACTGCAAGAACGACCACTGCCGCGAGATCATGGCCGACGCACCGCTGATGGGCGACAACTTGTGCGATGAGTGCCGCGAGCACTACGAGCAGGTCAAGCGCTATTTGGATGCGGCGGGTATCGAGTATGTCGAGGATCCCACCTTGGTGCGCGGCCTGGACTACTACACCCGTACCGTCTTTGAGGTCGAGGCCCCTGGCGCCGGCGTCGGCTCCATCGGCGGCGGCGGTCGCTATGACGGCTTGGTCGAGCTCGAGGGTGGCAAGCCCACGGCAGGCGTCGGCTTTGCCGTCGGTTTTGAGCGTGCGCTGCTGGCCCTGCAGGCCTTTGGCAGCGACCTGGGTGCCGAGGAGGCCCCGTGCGTCTACGTCGCCAATGCCGGCAAGGAGCTGCGCCAGAACGTCTTCGCCATTACGCAGGAGCTTCGCGCCGCTGGCATCGTGACCGAGGCCGACTACCAGGGTCGTTCGCTCAAAGCTCAGTTTAAGCAGGCCGATAAGGTGGGCGCCAAGCTCATTTTGGTCCTGGGTGGCGACGAGCTTGCCGCCGGCAAGGTCAAGGTGCGCGACATGCAAAGCCATGACGAGGTTCTCGTCGATCTGGCCAACGTGGTCGAGGCGGTTCGCGAGCGCCTGTAGCGCATGATTTTTGAGCTGTAGTGCCGCTGAGGTGCCCAGCTCATTGCGAGCGATTGTTACGGGGGTGTTTCGCTTTTATGCGGAATGCCCCCATTTACGTATGCCGCCCACCGAGAAATACGACCATTTAGGGCAAAAACCCTTGCAATGCAGAAAATACTTTTGTGTGGTAAAGCGCAATCAGTGTCGAAAGTATTTCTCAAGCGCCTATAATGAATACCGCATGTTACGTGCATAGAAAGAGGAATGGGAGGAAACGTGGCTGAGAACCTAAGCAACCAGTCTGTACCCGAAGCCGCGGCGCGCGTCGCTGCCGTGGTCAACCGCCTCGTTAACCGAATCGGCTCGAATGCCGAGTCCAGGGAGCGTCTCGCCGAGATCGAGATCCCCGAGGAGCTGCGCGATAATCTGGCGCTGTTCCTGCGCCTGGAGCGTCGTGTGCTTAGCGAGTATGATCCTGAGATCGCGGACCTGTTCGACAAGATCCTGTTGGCCGAGATTGTGGCCAATGCCGGCAACCCCGGTACCCGCGCTGCCGACGAAGTCGTCGACGAGCAGGGCGTGCCCACCGCCGACGAGCCCACTGCCGTGGCATTTCGTGAGGTCGTCGATCTGATCGACAGCCTGCCGCTCGATAAGCAGCAGGTCATTGTCCGCGCCTTTACGAGCTTCTTCCATTTGGCAAACCTGTCGGAGGAGAACTACCGTGTGGCGCAGCTGCGCGAGCGCGAGGCCGGTGCGTCGACCGATACCGAGGTCGATCCCGCCAACGAGCTCACCGTCGCCTATCACCAGCTGGTGAATGAGCTGGGCGTCGAGGGCGCCAACGAGCTGCTCGGCAAGCTTGAGTTCCATCCCGTCTTTACCGCGCATCCCACCGAGGCCCGTCGCAAGGCCGTCGAGGGCAAGATTCGCCGTATCTCCAACCTGCTGGAGGAGCGTCCGCGTCTGGGCGGCTCCGACCTGGTGGAGAACGAGCGCCATATGCTGCAGGAGATCGACGCCCTGGTGCGTACGAGTCCCATCGCGCTCAAGAAGCCCACGCCGGTCGAGGAAGCCGATACCATCATCGACATCTTCGATAACACGCTGTTCGACGTTATCCCCGTCATCTACCGTCGTTTTGACGACTGGGTGCTGGGCGACAAGGCCGGCACCGTGCCGCCGCTGTGCCCGGCGTTCTTCCACCCCGGCAGCTGGATCGGTTCCGACCGTGACGGCAACCCCAACGTTACCGCCAAGGTGAGCCGCGAGGTCGCCGCCAAGTACTTCACCCACATGGTGCTCAAACTCGAGGACAAATGCCGCCGCATCGGCCGTAACCTCACGCTCGAGGCCACCTACAGCAAGCCTTCTGCCGAGCTCATTAACCTGTGGAACCATCAGGTCGAGATGAGCCCTCGGTACACGGCCCGCGCCGAGCTGATCTCCGAGCACGAGCCGCATCGCGCCGTCATGCTCGTCATGGCCGACCGTCTGAACGCCACCGTGCGTCGCATCACCGACACCATGTACCACAGCGCCGATGAGTTCCTGGACGACCTGCGCGTCGTCCAGCGTTCGCTGGCCGCCTGCGGTGCCGTCCGTGCTGCCTACGGCCCGGTCCAGACCATCATCTGGCAGGTCGAGTCCTTCGGCTTCCATATGGTCGAGATGGAGTTCCGTCAGCATTCCGTGGTGCATGCCCGCGCCCTCAAGGATATCCACGAGAACGGTATCCATGGCGACCTGCAGCCCATGACGCGTGAGGTCATCGATACCTTCCGCGCTATCGGCTCCATCCAAAAGCGCTACGGCAAGAAGATGGCGCACCGCTACATCATCTCGTTTACCAAGAGCGCTCAGCACGTGGCTGACGTCTTTGAGCTGGCCCACCTGTCCTTCGCGCACGAGGAGGACGTTCCCGAGCTCGACGTGATCCCGCTGTTCGAGCAGCTCGAGGACCTCGAGGGCTGCGTCGATGTGCTCGACCAGATGCTTACGTTGCCCGTGGTGCAAAAGCGCCTTGCCCAGACCAACCGCCGCATGGAGGTCATGCTGGGCTACTCCGACTCCTCCAAGGATGCCGGTCCTACCACGGCCATGCTCGCGCTGCACTCCGCGCAGGAGCGCATTGCCAAGTGGGCCGAGAAGAACGATATCGACCTGGTGCTCATGCACGGTCGCGGCGGTGCCGTGGGCCGTGGCGGCGGCCCGGCTAACAAGGCCGTGCTGGCGCAGCCCAAGGGTTCGGTCAACTGCTTCTTTAAGCTCACCGAGCAGGGCGAGGTCATCTTTGCCCGTTACGGCAACCGCACGCTGGCTCAGCGCCATGTTGAGTCCGTTGCCGCCGCAACGCTTTTGCAGTCGGCCCCGAGTGTCGAGAAGACTAACACCGAGACCACGCAGAAGTTCTGGGATATGGCCGAGAAGCTTAACGCCGCAAGCCACGAGCGCTATCTGGACCTGCTGAACACCGAGGACTTTACACCGTGGTTCTCGACCGTGACGCCGCTGACCGAGGTCGGTCTGCTGCCGATTGGCTCGCGTCCCGCCAAGCGCGGCTTGGGCGCCAAGTCGCTCGACGACCTGCGTACCATTCCGTGGATCTTCAGCTGGAGTCAGGCGCGCATTAACCTGGCCGCTTGGTACGGCCTGGGCACCGCCTGCGAGCAGCTGGGCGACCTTGACCAGCTCAAGGCTGCCTACCAGGAGTGGCCGTTCTTCCGCACCTTTATCGACAACATCGAGATGTCGATCGCCAAGACCGACCAGCGCATCGCCAAGATGTATCTGCACCTGGGCGATCGCCAGGATCTGTCCGAGAAGGTCTTCACCGAGATGCAGCTCACGCGTAAGTGGGTCCTTGCCATCGTCGGTGACGAGTGGCCGCTGCAGCGTCGTCGCGTGCTCGGCTGTGCCGTCCGCGTGCGTAACCCCTATGTCGACGCCCTGTCCATCGCCCAGGTCCGCGCCCTTCGTGAGGTGCGTATGAACCAGGACGAGATGGCCGAAGAGAAGAAGGCCGAGTACATGAGCCTGATTCTTTCAACTGTGACCGGCGTCTCGGCAGGATTGCAGAACACGGGGTAATCGATAGCCCTGTAGTCGTCCGGGCCCGCCATTAGTTTACTTTTAGGCACGTCCTCGGACATGCAAGAAGCCCTCGCTGCGCACTTCGTGCGGCGAGGGCTTCTTGCGTCCTGCGGAGTGTGCCTAAAAGTAAACTTATGGCGGGCCCTGCGATGTCCGGTCTTCGGTGGATTACTTGCTGGGGGAATAATGGCGCGCTTCGCGCGTTTTGGATGGGGTCTGTCCCGGCGGCGCGTTTGGCGCTTCGCGCCTCGCGCCTTATCGATTGGGATTGAGATGCATGTGGCGCTTCTCGCCTTACGACTGTTGCGGCCGCGGGCCCGTTTGGGGTCGCGGCCGTTTTGTTGTGGGTCAAATATGAACGTTGTGTTAATGACTCGGTGGACGGTGGTGTTTTTCGGTGAGCGGCGTATCCTTCCAACGGTTTATCTAGTGTGTCAGTTGAAAGGAAGAGGGCGCTCGTCATTGTTTGAATGTGAACTACCGTTTGACCACAAGACGTTGCATCTAGAGCTCGAGGATAAGAACTTCGTGGGTGTGATGGAAGGTCATCAAAACGAGTTTAAGACTACAAAATCGCAGGAAGAGCTGGTAGAAGAGTCGCTTGCCAACCCTTACGGCTCACCTTCGCTCGAGGAGCTTTGTGCTGGCAAGAAGGATATTGTCATTATTAGCTCCGATCATACGCGTCCCGTCCCCTCGCGTGTGACGATGCCTATTCTGCTGCATCACATCCATTCCGCTGCGCCCGAGGCTCGCGTGCGCATTCTGGTTGCTACGGGTATGCACCGTCCGTCGACGCACGAGGAGCTCGTCAACAAGTACGGCGAGGAGATCGTTGCCAACGAGGAAATCGTTATGCACGTCGCGACTGACGACAGCATGATGAAAAAGATCGGCACCCTGCCTTCTGGCGGCGAGTGCATCATCAACAAGATTGCGGCCGATTGCGACCTGCTGCTTGCCGAGGGCTTCATTGAGCCGCACTTCTTTGCCGGTTTCTCTGGCAGCCGTAAGTCCGTCCTGCCCGGCATCGCCAGCTATAAGACCATCATGTACAACCACAACGGTCAGTTTGTGAACGATTCCCATTCGCGTGCCGGCAACCTGTGCCACAACCACGTGAGCGAGGATATGTTTGCCGCTGCCGAGATGGCTCACCTTGCCTTTGTGCTCAACGTGGTGCTCAACGGCAAGCACGAGGTCATTGGCTCCTTTGCCGGCGACATCCACAAGGCGCACGAGGCCGGCTGCGACTTCGTGAAGAGCCTTGCCGGCGTTGAGCCCGCCGAGTGCGAGATTGCCATCACTACCAACGGTGGTTACCCGCTCGACCAGAACATCTATCAGGCCGTGAAGGGCATGTGCGCTGCCGAGGCCACGCTTCCCGAGGGCGGTGTGATCATCGATGTCGCCGGTTGTGCCGACGGTCACGGTGGCGAGGGCTTCTATCACAACATCGCCGACAACGATCCGGCAGAGTTTGAGCGCGCCTGCATCGACCGTCCCAAGGACGAGACCCTGCCCGACCAGTGGACGAGCCAGATCTTTGCCCGCATCCTGGCGCATCACCCTGTGATCATGGTCACCGACCTGTGCGATCACCAGATGCTCAAGGATATGCACATGACGCCGGTCAACACTATCGAGGAGGCGCTCAAGCTCGCCTTTGAGATGAAGGGTGTCGATGCCAAGGTGGCCGTCATTCCCGATGGCCTGGGCGTTGTCGTCGCGCAGCACTAGTGTGCGGCTTAAACGAATCGTTTATAACCGACAAGAAAGATAAGGTTTTATGCTTACCAAACTCCTCTGCGAATTCGGCGCAACGGCCCTCATGATCATCTTTGGCGTGGGCGTGCACTGCGATACCGTGCTCAAGGGCACCAAGTATCAGGGCTCCGGCCATATGTTTGCCATCACCACCTGGTCTTTTGGCATCTCGGTCGCCCTGTTTATCTTTGGCGGCGCCGTGTGCATGAACCCCGCCATGGTGCTTGCCCAGTGCATTGTCGGCCTGGTGCCGTGGAGCAGCTGCATCCCCTTCATGATTGCCGATATGCTCGGCGGCTTTGCGGGTGCCGTAATCGCTTGGCTTATGTATGCCGATGAGTTCAAGGCTTCTGATGGTGTCGTCGACCCCATTGCCCAGCGCAACATCTTCTCGACCAACCCCACCACCGAGGGTACGAACTATGCCCGCAACTTCTTCTGCGAGGCCATCTGCACCTTTGTGTTCATTAGCGCCATCCTTGCTGCTGCTAGCCGTGCTGGTGAGGACGTTTTGATGCTCGCCATCTGCGTCGGCCTGATTGTTTGGGCCGTTGGCATGGGCATGGGCGGCATCACTGGCTTCGCCATGAACCAGGCTCGTGACCTTGGTCCTCGCATGGCCTATCAGGTGCTGCCGATCAAGAACAAGGCTGACAACAACTGGAAGTATGGCCTGCTTGTTCCTGGCATCGCGCCGTTTGTCGGTGCTATTGTCGCCGCGCTGTTTGTGCATGGCTTCTTGGGCATGTTCTAGTCGAAGGACGGCTCTATAAGGTTCGGGCTCGGCAAGGGTTTACTTTCCAACGCGTCCTCGGACATGCAAAAAGGCTCGCTGCGCACTTTGTGCGGCGAGCCTTTTTGCGTCCTGCGGAATGCGTTGGAAAGTAAACCCTTGCCGAGCCCTGGGCATTCTTGGCTGTGTTCGAACAAGCAACCCAACATATAAATCTGAATTTGGATGGGAGGGGCGCTTTGTTTTTTGGTGCCCCGAGATGGGGGCGAGACTTTGGAATGAGAGGCTAACTTAGTTGAAGAGGGGTTTTATGGCTGATAGGTAGTCTTTGGCTACTTCGGCCTTATCTGCTTGGAAGTTGTGCCAGGCCCACCATTGGACCATTCCTACGAAGCTTGAGGCTATGTGGTGTAGTAGGAAGCTTCGGTCCATGGTAGCGGCGGGGCCGTTTGGGTCGGTAGGGACGGTTTCGGCTGCTCGTGACATGATGGTCTTGCGTAAGCAGTCGGCGAAGACGCGTGAGCCGGCGCCGGCTACCAGCGCTCGGACGCCCTGGCGGCGCTCCCAGAGGTTGTTGAGAATATGCTCGACCTGCACGAGTGGGTCGTCGAGCGGTGTGCCGTCATCGTCGAGGGCGTGGGTGCAGATGTCGCTCACGAGCTCGGACAGTAGGTCGTCTTTGCTCTTAAAGAGGCCGTAGAATGTCGCGCGGCCTACGTGAGCGCGCGCGATGATGTCGCCGACGGTGATCTTGCCGTAGTCCTCTTCACGCAGCAGCTCGGAGAACGCCGCGACGATGGCGGCGCGGCTTTTGGTTTTGCGGGCATCCATGGCTATGCATCCACGTGAACAAGCAGGCAACGGAGCGTGCCGGAGCAGCCCTCGTAGGGGCGTTTGCCGGCGCCGTAGCCGACGGCTTCGATGCGGTAGCGTGAGGGCAGTTGGTCGGACGTGCGCAGAGCAGTGACGATGGCGGCGCCAGTGGGCGTCACGAGCTCGCCGGCGACCGGTGCGGGCGTGAGGGCGATATTGCCTGCTTGGCATAGGTTGACGACGGCGGGTACCGGGATGGGCATAAGGCCGTGGGCACAGTGGATGGTGCCGTGACCCTCGGAGAGCGACTCGACCACGACATCCTCGACGCCCAGGTCATCGAGGCAGATGGCGACCGAGCAGATGTCAACGATGGAGTCGACAGCGCCCACCTCGTGGAACATGACGGTCTCGGGCGTTTTGCCGTGAGCCTTGGCCTCGGCAGCAGCGAGTACGGAAAAAATGGCGAGGGCGCGGCGCTTGGCACCATCACTCAGCTGCGAACCATCGATGATGGCGGTGACGTCTGCCAAAGAGCGGTGATGATGGTGGTGGGTGTGGTGATGATCCTCGTGCTCATGGGCGTGGCCCTCATGGTCATGCTCGTGGCGGTGCTCGTGCTCACCATGGTCATGATGGTGATGCTCATGCTCGTGCGTGTGCTCGCCAGCTGCTTCGTTGCCGTAGAGCCAGGCCATGTCGTGGTCGTGGTTCTCGAGCTCCTCTGCCAGCTGAACGTCAAAGTCGCAGGCGTCGATGCCATGCTTGTTTACACGTGTGACGGCAATCTCAAAGCCGCCGACCGGAAGCGTGGCGAGCTGCTCGCGCAGATGTTCTTCGCTGGCACCCAGGTCGAGCAGGGCCGCGACGGTCATGTCACCGCTGATGCCCGAGGTGCCGTCGATGATAAGCGTGTGCTGATGGTTGGACATGGAATGCTCCTTAACGGGCGCAGGGCGTACCAGCGCTCAGATGATTGATAAGACTTGCCTGGTAGGCGGCACCAAAGCCGTTGTCGATATTGACGACCGAAACACCGCTGGCGCAGGAGTTGAGCATGGCGAGCAGTGCGGCCACGCCGCCAAAGCTCGCGCCATAGCCCACGCTGGTGGGGACGGCGATGACCGGACAGCTCACCAGGCCGCCGATAACGCTCGCCAGGGCGCCTTCCATGCCGGCGATGGCGATGACCACCTGCGCCTGGGCAAGTTCCTCGGCATGCGCGAGCAGGCGGTGCAGGCCGGCGACACCTACGTCGTAGAGACGATCGACCTCGTTGCCGTAGAACTCGGCCGTCAGTGCCGCCTCTTCGGCGACGGGCAGGTCGCTCGTGCCGGCGCAGGCGACGACGATGCGTCCGTTGCCGGTGGGGGAGGGCTTGCCGCCCACGAGGGCGAGCTGCGCGTCCGGGACATATCCCAGGTCGATGCCGTTGCCGAGGAGCTCCGAGGTACGGGCTGCTTTTTCGCTGTCCAGGCGCGTGACCAGGATGCGCTCCTGACCGGCATCGTGCAGCGCTTCGATAATGGCGGCAATCTGCTCGGCGGTTTTACCGGCACCGTAGACAACCTCGCCGGCTCCCTGGCGCACTCCGCGCGAAAGATCGAGCTGCGCAAAACCCAGATCGGCGGTTGGCGCCGTCTGGATGCGCGTAAGGGCGACAGCCGGGGTGACTGCTCCGCCGGCAACATCGCTCAGCAACTGCTCAAGATCTCGCTTATCCATATGTGTTCCCTTCGACGGCGCAAAGTCTAGCACTCAAAAGGTATTTTTCCGAACACTAAGACAAAATTGTTCGGAAACTAGATATAGCGGAGTTGATTCAATTGTTGGGCGAACTTGCTAGTCGCGCAGGATGATGTCCATGGCGAGCATCAGGTTGCGCTCGTCGATGGTAAACGGGGCGGCTTCGCGCGTCTTGGGCTTGGCGCAAAACGCGATGCCCGTGCCCGCGGCCTGGATCATGGGGATGTCGTTGGCGCCGTCGCCGATCGCGACGGTATGGGCCATGTCGACACCGCACTCAACCGCCCAATCCAGCAGCTGAATGAGCTTGGATTCCTTGGTCACAATGTCTGCCGCCAGCTTGCCCGTGAGCTTGCCGTCTACGACCTCCAAGCGGTTGGCCAGGCAAAAATCGATGCCCGCGGCAGCCACGATCTTGTCGGCGACCTCGTGGAAGCCGCCACTCACGACGCCGACCTTCCAGCCCTTGCTGTGCGCCGAGCGCACAAGCTCCAGCGCACCGGGTGTAAATGTCACGCGCTCAAAGGTGCGCTTGAACACGCTCTCGTCCAGGCCGGCGAGCAGCCCCACACGCTCCTCGAGCGCTTGCTTAAAGTCCAGCTCGCCGCGCATGGCGCGCTCGGTGATCTGTGCCACCTGCTCGCCCACGCCGGCCTCTTCGCCCAACAGGTCGATGACCTCCTGGTTGATGAGCGTGGAGTCAATATCCATAACGATGAGGCGTGCAGTCATGGCGGGCCTTTCCGAGTGCAGTTGTATTGGGGCACATTGTCGCACGCGGCGCGCCTTGGCGACGGCCGCGGTGCGTCAATTGTTTCGTCTCCGTCAAGTCTTTGGGCAGGAGCTACTTTTCCGCGGCACATCGACGCAGGTGCGATAAGATAGAACGCCATGTCTGGCTGCGCGGTTTACGCAGGCTGGGCAAATCTGTACGACGCCGCCCGGAACGACACGGGGCGGCACAGATCCATAAAGGAGGATCACTGGTATGAGCCAGACCCGTCCCATTGACGAGCATTCCATGCACACCCGCACCTGCGGCGAGCTTCGCTTCGAGAACGTGGGCGAAGAGGTCACCCTCACCGGTTGGGTGAGCCGTCGCCGCGACCACGGCGGCCTTATCTTCTGCGACCTTCGTGACCGCGAGGGCATCACGCAGCTCACCTTCGACCCCGAGCACTCCGATGGCGATGCCTTTAAGATCGCCGAGACCATGCGTCCCGAGTGGCCCATCAAGATCCACGGCGTCGTGCGCGCTCGTGGTGAGGAGACCACCAACACCAAGCTCGCGACCGGCGAGATCGAGGTCCTGACCGACCACGCCGAGGTGCTCAACACGTCCGTCACCCCGCCGTTCCAGATCGAGGACGGCATCGAGACCAGCGAGGACACCCGTCTGCGCTATCGCTATCTGGACCTCCGCCGTCCCGAGATGATGGCCAACCTCAAGCTGCGCTCCGACTTCACCTTTGCCATTCGCGAGGCGTTGCACAACCGTGAGTTCATGGAGGTCGAGACGCCCTCCCTGTTTAAGTCCACGCCCGAGGGCGCCCGTGACTTCATCGTCCCCAGCCGTATTCAGCCGGGTAACTTCTACGCCCTGCCGCAGTCCCCGCAGCTCCTGAAGCAGTTGCTCATGGTCGGTGGCGTCGAGCGCTACTACCAGGTTGCCAAGTGCTTCCGCGACGAGGACCTGCGTGCCGACCGTCAGCCCGAGTTCACCCAGGTCGATATCGAGATGTCCTTCGTGGACCAGAACGATGTCATGAGCGCGCTCGAGGAGGTTCTGTCCGATGCCTTCGGCCGCATGGGCGTCGAGATGCCCACACCGCTGCGTCGCATGAACTACTGGGAGGCCATGGACACCTATGGCTCCGACAAGCCCGATACTCGCTATGGCATGCACCTGATCGACCTGACCGACATCTTTGCCAACTCCAAGTTCAAGGTCTTTGCGACCGCCGCAAACGAGGAGGGCTCCGTCGTCAAGGCCCTCAACGCCAAGGGTGCCGGTGCCTGGGCACGTGCCAAGATCGATAAGCTCGCCGGCGTGGCCTCCACGTTTGGCGCCAAGGGTCTGGCCTGGATCGCTTTCCGCGAGGATGGCTCCATCAACAGCCCCATCGTCAAGTTCTTCTCGGACGAGGAGATGGCTGCTCTGCGTGAGCGCATGGACGTCGAGCCCGGCGACCTTGTGATGTTCGCCGCCGGCCCGCGCCTGCTCTCTGACGAGATCCTGGGCGGCATGCGTTCCCACATGGCCAACGCACTCGAGATCAAGCGCGAGGGCCACGACTTCCTGTGGGTCGTCAACTTCCCGCTGCTCCACTGGGATGAGGACCGCAAGGCCTACGCTGCCGAGCATCAGCCCTTCACGCTGCCGACCGAGACCGACATCGCCAAGATCGAGGCCGACCCGCTGGCGGCCGGTTCCTGCACCTACGACTTTGTCATGGACGGCTTTGAGGCCGGCGGCGGCGGTATGCGTATCCACAACGCCGAGATGCAGATGTCCATGCTCAAGCTCCTGGGCTTCACCGAGGAGCGAGCCGAGTCGCAGTTCGGCTTCCTCATGGAGGCGCTCAAGTTTGGTGCACCCCCGATGGGTGGTTTTGCTCTGGGCCTGGACCGCGTGTGCATGCTGCTCACCGGTTCCGACTCCATCCGCGACGTCATGGCGTTCCCCAAGACGGCCAGCGGCTCCGACCTTATGTCGGGTGCTCCGAGTGCCGTTTCCGGCGCCCAGCTCAAGGACGTCAGCCTGCGCCTGATGTAGGCGAGCGGCTACCTATTGCCAGCAACGAGGGAAGGACGTGTGCCTTCCCTCGTTTTTTGTGAGACGGGGGTGCGCCGGTAACGTACAATAACTACCACGTGGCTGGGTTTGCCGGCCGAATGTGCGATGCCGCGGGAGGGGACATGGTCGAATTTACGAAGACGATTAAAGATCCGTTGGGATTGCATGCCCGCCCGGTTGCGCTGCTCTATGACATCATTGCCAAGCATCGTAGCGACGTGTCAGTCAGTATCGGCGATCGCCACACGGATGGCCGCGATGTCATGGGGCTCATGGCCCTCTATGGTGAGTGCGGCGAGAACGTCGTCTTTCGTGTTTCGGGCGTGGATGAGGCCTCCTGCGTCACATCGATCAGAAATCTCTCGCTCTAGGCATGATAGGGCGCGGTAAAGGGTAGTCCTTTGCCGCGCCTTTTTGTTTTGTTTCGTATAGGAAACTTTTTCG
Organism: Collinsella sp.; assembly: GCA_019414605.1. Classification (GTDB taxonomy): domain Bacteria; phylum Actinomycetota; class Coriobacteriia; order Coriobacteriales; family Coriobacteriaceae; genus Collinsella. The sequence continues at coordinate 102,338 of DXLS01000064.1, read as the reverse complement.
AAAAACTGAACAGGACCCTTTCCAAAAAGTTAACCACGTGCTAGTTTACTAAAGCGAACATAGACGTGGTTAACTTTTATCGCGTCGATGTTGAGGACGAACTGACGTTAGGAGCCACTCATGTCTTGCGGACCGCAGATGCCGGCCATGCCGCTTTCGATGGTAAAAGCGGGCGAAACCGTGCGTGTGTCTCGTGTAAAGGGCAATGAGGACATGAAGCACCACCTCAAGGACCTCGGCTTTGTCGAGGGCAGCGAAATCCATGTGGTGAGCTCGAGTGGCGCCAACATCATCGTCACGGTGCTGGGTGCACGTTTTGGCATCGATTCCAAGGTTGCCATGCACATCATGACCGTCGGCTAGTCCACAGCATTTCATAAAAACCGAAAGGGGGACAAGAGGATGAAGACGTTGGGTGACGTTAAGGTGGGCGAAAGCTCTACCATCGTCAAGCTTCACGGTGAGGGCGCGCTGCGCCGCCACCTTATGGACCTGGGGCTCATCAAGGGCACGTCGTTTAAGGTCGTAAAGGTTGCGCCGCTCGGTGATCCGGTCGAGATCAACGTGCGCGGCTACGAGCTTTCCATCCGCAAGGAGGAGGCGGCCGTCGTCGAGGTCCAGTAAGGGCTCGCAACGTGTATTTCTGCAGATAAAGTTAGGTTTTTCTAACTTAATGCAGCATTTTTGAAGCACATTATCCAGCTCGCGCGGAGAAAGCAGCGCGGGCACACAAGGAAGAAGGATTGAATGGCGGATTCTCAGATCCATGTCGCGCTTGCGGGCAACCCCAACTGCGGCAAGACCACGCTTTTCAACCTGATCACCGGCGCCAACGGCTACGTTGGCAACTGGCCCGGCGTCACGGTTGAGAAAAAAGAAGCCAAGCTCCTAAGCGACAAGAACGTTACCATCACGGACCTCCCTGGCATCTACTCGCTTTCCCCCTATAGCCCCGAGGAGCAGTGCTCGCGCGACTACCTCATGAGCGGCGAGCCCGATGTCGTTGTCCAGGTGGTCGACGCCACCAACCTCGAGCGCAACCTGTACCTGGCGCTTCAGGTTATCGAGACCGGCCTGCCCGTGGTCGTCGCCCTCAACATGGCCGACTTGGTCGAGAAAAACGGCGATAAGATCGACACGGACAAGCTTTCCAAGAAGCTCGGCTGCCCGGTCATGATGATCTCGGCTCTTAAGAACAAGGGCATCAAGGAGCTGTTCGAGCAGGTCAAGAAGTCCGCTGCTTCCAAGGGCCAGGTGCCGGAGCACAAGTTCGATTCCTCCATCGAGGACGTTCTGGACCACATCGAAAACAACCTGCCGGCGAGCGTTCCCGCTAACAAGCGTCGCTACTACGCGGTCAAGCTGTTTGAGCGCGATGCGGACGCCTGCAAGCTCATCAACCTCACCAAGGAGAAGGCCGCTCGCGTGGAGCAGCTGGTCGCCCAGTGCGAGCAGGATTGCGACGACGATGCCGAGTCCATCATTACCGGCGAGCGTTACGGCGTGATTGCCCATATCATTGACGAGTGCCTCACCAAGGCGCCTGCCAAGATGAGCACCTCCGAGAAGATCGACCGCGTGGTTACCAACCGTATCCTGGGTCTGCCGATCTTTGTGGTCATCATGTTCTGCGTGTACTACATCGCCGTTTCTACCTTGGGCGGCACGGTGACCGACTTCACCAACGACCAGCTCTTTGGCACCGACGGTTGGTATGTGCTTGGTCAGGGCCGCGACGCCTACGATGCAGCCGTCGAGGCTGCGGGCGACGATGCCGACTCGGTTGACCCGGCGCAGTACGGCCCCTATGTTCCCGGTATTACCACCATGGTGCACGACGCCCTCGTGGCGGGCGGCACCGAGGACGGTGGCCTTGTCGATTCGCTGGTCTGTGACGGTATCGTCGGCGGCCTGGGCGCCATCTTCGGCTTTGTGCCGCAGATGTTCCTGCTGTTCGTGATGCTGTCCTTCCTGGAGGATTGCGGCTACATGGCCCGCGTCGCCTTCATCATGGATCGCATCTTCCGTCGCTTTGGTCTGTCTGGTAAGTCGTTCATTCCGATGCTCGTCTCCTCTGGCTGCGGCGTCCCCGGCGTCATGGCCACCAAGACCATCGAGAACGAGAAGGACCGCCGCATGACGGTCATGACCACCACGTTTATTCCCTGTGGCGCCAAGTTGCCGATCATCGCTCTGCTCATGGGCTCCATCATTGGCGATTCTTCCACCACGGCCGCATGGATCAGCCCGCTCTTCTACTTCCTGGGCGTCTTTGCCGTCATCGCCTCGGGCCTCATGCTCAAGAAAACCAAGCTCTTCGCCGGCCGCCCGACGCCGTTCGTTATGGAGCTTCCCGCCTACCACTTCCCGGCGATCCGTTCCTGGGCGCTGCACGTGTGGGAGCGCTGCTGGGCCTTTATCAAGAAGGCCGGTACGGTCATCTTCGCGTCCACTGTCGTCGTTTGGTTCCTCTCCAACTTTGGTAGCTATAACGGTTCCTTTGGCTTCCTGCCTGCTATGGACGGCATCCCCGAGGAGTTCATGGACTACTCCGTGCTCGCCATGCTGGGCAACCTGGTTGCCTGGATCTTCGCTCCGCTCGGCTTTAGCACCTGGCAGGCAACCGCGCTGACTGTCTCTGGCCTTGTCGCTAAGGAGAACGTCGTCGCCACCGCCGGCTCGCTGCTGTCCGTCGCTGACGCCGCCGAGACCGACCCGAGCCTGTGGACCGCGTTCGCCGGCATGTTCCCGACTATGGGCGCTTGCGTGGCCTTCGGTGCCTTCAACCTGCTGTGCGCCCCGTGCTTTGCAGCCATGGGCACCATCCGCAACCAGATGGACTCCGGCAAGTGGACCGCCATCGCGATCGGTTACGAGTGCGCCTTTGCTTGGGTCATTGGTCTGTTCATCAACCAGTTCTACAACCTGTTCGTTCTTGGACAGTTTGGTATCTGGACGGTTGTGGCCATCGTGCTGCTGGTTGCGATGCTCTTCCAGATTTTCCGTCCCATGCCCAAGCACGCTTGGACCGACGAGGACGAGACCAACACTGCTTCCGCCGCAGTTTCCGCTTAAGTCCGAATAAGGATTAGCCCCTTTTCAAAGGCCCGGGTGTCCCAGCGACCCCCGGGCCTTTGGTGCAAAGGGGACAGGTTACTTTGCGCCAAGAGTTGAGATGTGGCGTTTCCGCAGATAAAACCGACCAAAATAAACCTGTCCCTTTTTGGCAGGTGGAGAATGGGGTAAAGTAAGTGGTGGTTAACTAGAGGAGGCTTACTATGGCACCTATCGATATTGTTGTACTGGCTGTTATCGGCATTGCGTTTGTCGCCGTGTGCGTGCGTATCTACCGAAAGGGCACCTGCGCCGACTGCGCCCAGGGTGGCGTTTGCACGGGGCATTGCTCCAACAAAAAGACCTGCGCCGCACTTAAGGGCGTGGACAAAATTGCCGAAGACTTGGGTCGCGGTATTCATTAGCCGACTGGCGTTTGAGCATATATGACTGCGGATACGGCAGTTACTGATACGATAAGTACGTTAGTAACTGCCGCCGAGCGGCTCAAACGAAAGGAAGCCTGCATGGAGTCTTCTGCCTACCCGATGCTCTTTAGCCCGATCAAGGTCGGTACGACCGAAGTCAAGAACCGCGTCTTTATGCCGCCGGTGTCTACCAACCTGGCCGATCACGGCTATGTGACCGACGATTTGGTCGATCATTACCGCGCCCGTGCCAAAGGCGGCGTGGGCCTGATCATCACCGAGGTCGTGACGGTCGAGCCCACCTATACCTATCTGCCGGGCGACATGTGCTGCTACGACGACACGTTTATCCCCGGCTGGGAAAAGCTCGCCGCTGCCGTCCACGAGTACGGCTGCAAGATCATGCCGCAGCTCTTCCACCCCGCCTACATGGCCTTTAACATTCCGGGCACGCCGCGCTTGATCGCTCCGTCCTTTGTGGGCCCGTCCTATGCCCGCGAGGCGCCGCGCCCCATCACGGTCGATGAGATCCACGAGCTCACGCATCAGTTCGGCGACGCCGCCGTGCGCATGCAGAAGGCCGGCGTCGATGGCGTCGAGGTCCACGCGGCGCACGCCCACGGCATGCTCGGCGGCTTTTTGACCCCGCTCTATAACAAGCGTACCGACGAGTACGGCGGCTCGCTCGACGCCCGCATGCGCTTCCTGCTCGAGGTCATCGCCGAGATTCGCGAGCGCTGCGGCAAGGACTTCATCATCGACGTCCGTATCTCGGGCGATGAGTACACCGATGGCGGCCTGACCCTCAACGACATGATCTATGTCTCGCGTCGCCTGGAGAAGGCTGGTGTCGACATGATCCACGTGTCGGGCGGCACCACTATCAAGCGCGGCTCTGCCATTCCCGCCGCCGGCACCCAGCAGGCCTCGCACGCCGCCTGTTCGCGCGAGATCAAGAAGCACGTCAACATTCCCGTTGCCACGGTCGGCCGCATCAACGAGGCATGGATTGCCGAGGAACTGATCGAGGACGGCGCTGCCGACATCTGTATGATGGGTCGCGCCAATCTGTGCGATGCCGAGTTCTGCAACAAGGCCGCTGCCGGCAACGCCGACGACATCCGCCCCTGCATCGGCTGTCTGCGCTGCCTGAACGGCATTATGTTCGGCAAGCGCATCTCCTGCACCGTCAACCCGGACGTGGAGCGTGACGAGGCCGGCTACGAGCCTGCCGCCGAGGCCAAGAACGTACTGGTTGTGGGCGCCGGTCCTGCGGGCATGGAGGCAGCCTACATTGCCGCCAAGCGCGGCCATAACGTGGCGCTCGTGGATAAGCAGGACGAACCGGGCGGCGAGATGCGCATCGCGGCCGTTCCGCCGGCAAAGCAGGAGCTCACTCGCGTGATCAAGTATCAGTACCGTCGCCTGGCCGAGGCCGGCGTCACGTGCGTCTTTGGTACCGAGCTTTCGGCCGAGGACATTCAGCGCGACTACGCGGGTTACGAGGTTGTCCTGGCTTATGGCGCCGAGCCCATCGCTCCGGCCTTCATGCAGGGCTTTAAGCAGGTTATGACGGCCGACGACCTGCTGGGTGGCAAGGCTTTCCCGGGTAAGAAGATCGTCATCGTGGGCGGTGGCACCGTCGGCTGCGAGACGGCCGATTACCTGGCCCCGCTGGTCAACGACCTGTCGCCGGCCAATCGCGACGTCACTGTCATTGAGATGACCAAGACGCTCGCCGCCAATGAGGGCGGTGCCGGTCGCGCGGTGCTCATCACGCGTATGCTCTCCAAGGGCGTTCACGTGCTAACCGAGGCCAAGGTGACCGAGATTACCGAGGACACCATCAGTTACGAAAAGGATGGCCAGATCCATACCATCGCCGATGCCGATACGCTGGTGCTTGCCATGGGTTATCGTCCCAATACCAAGCTTGCCGACGACCTTGCCGCGGCCGGCGTTGCCACCCACGTGCTGGGCGATGCCCAGAAGTGCGGCAACATCCGCGACGCCATCGGTGACGGCTACAAGATCGCCTGCGAACTCTAGTCAACCCCTTGGTGCAAGGGGCCGTCCCCGCGGCACCAGTCGCTAGATAGCAAAAAGCGGCGGCCGTCCCGGGTTTCGGGACGGCCGCCGCTTGCTCTTGTGATCCTGGCGGCACAAGCGGTCCCTATTTCACCGCAACTGAGGGAATGGGGGATGCGATAGTATTACGGGTGATATTCGAAAAACCGTGGGCTTCATCCGAGGGCTTTATGGAACAACACCAGCATTATCAGAGCTTGCAAGATCAGGCATACAACGCACTACGCTCCAAGATCATCTATGCCGAGCTCAAGCCCGGCACGCGCCTTTCGGCGATTGGTCTGGAAAAGGAGACGGGAATCGGGCGCACGCCCATTCGCGAATCCTTTGTGCGTCTGCGTGAGCAGGAGCTGGTGGAAACGCGTCCCAAAAGCGGCACCTATGTCCAAAAAATCAGCATGGAACGCGCCGAAAACGCCTGTTTCTTGCGCGAGAAGCTCGAGAGAAGTGTGCTTATTAAATGCTGTTCGGCCTCCACGTTCGAGCAAAAGCATCGACTTGAGCAGATTCTTGCCGAGTCCGAGTCGCTCGACCATAGCGAAACGCGTCGTTTCTTTGATCTGGACAACCTGTTCCATGAGACGTGCTTTGAGATTGCCGGCCGCCACATGCTATGGGATTGGATGAAGAGCGTCAACACGCATTTTGAGCGATACAACTGGTTGCGTATGGTGTCGCAGGACCTGGATTGGGAGCCGATTCGTCGGCAGCATCGTCGGATTTTCGAGGCCATTAAGAGGGGCGATACCGACACGGCGAGCTATCTGGCCGAGACGCACCTTCATCTGATGCCCGAGGAGCAGGGCCCGGTTATCGCCTTGCATCCCGACTATTTCGAGCTGCCCAAAGACTCGGCTATCTAACTCGCGCCCTTTATTTGCTGCGGTGAAATTAAGATCGTTCTGCGGCTCTGGTGGCGTAGGCAGTTCGTATAAATGCCTAAAATGGCTCAGACTGCCGACAATGGGGAAACGGGGTGCGCTATGGCGCAGATGAGGATTAAGGACATTGCCGCCGAGGCGGGCGTGAGCCCGGCCACGGTCTCGCGCTATCTCAACAACCGCCCCGGGCAGATGACCGAGGAAACCCGCGCTCGCATCGCGGCGGTTATCGAGCGCACCGGCTATCGCCCGCGTGCCGCCGCGCGTAATCTGCGCAGCTCGCGCACCAATCTCATCGGCGTGATCTTGGCAGATATCGCCAACCCGTTCTCCAGTGCCATGCTCGAGGGCCTTTCCGCCAGCGCCGCCACGCGCGGTTGCTCGCTCATGACGGCCATTAGCGGCAACGACCCCGCCAAGGAGGCCGAGTCACTCACCAGGCTTATCGATGCCGGTGTGGACGGCCTGATCGTCAACACCTGCGGCGGCAACGACGAGGCGATCGCCGCGGCCGCGGGGCGCTTGCCCGTCGTGCTGCTCGACCGCGATGTTGCCGATGGCGGCATCGATCTGGTGACCTCTAACAACCGTGAGCTGGTCGCCGGCCTGGTGGACGCCTTGGCCGCCGCGGGCAGCGAGCGCCTGTGCCTGCTCACCGAGGCAAGCGACGACAGCCCCGTGCGTCGCGAGCGCGCCGAGGCCTTTGCCGACGAGCTCTCGCGTCGCGGCCTTGCCGGCGAGGTCGTCACCCTGGCCGACGGTGGCGCCATGGGCGCCAGTCGCCTGGACGAGGCCATCCGCGAGTGCGCAGGTAAAAAGCTCGGCCTTATTGCGGTCAACGGCCTGGTCTTTTTGCGCCTGACCGAGGCACTGGCACAGCTGGGTCCCTCGCTGCCGGCGGGTCTCAAGATCGCGACGTTTGACGATTACCCCTGGAACCACGTGCTCTTTGGCGGCGTGACCACGGCCGCGCAGGATACCCTCACCATCGCCGAGCGCGTAGTCGAGCGTCTGTCCGAGCGCATCGATGTGGTCACCACCACGGTGGGCGAGGCCGCAAGGCTGGCTCCCAAGCGCATCGAGATCCCCGGTCACATCGAACACCGCGCTTCGACCTCGCGTTAACCTGTGTGATAATATATAGACAATGTCATATAGGAGGTATCCATGGCTGCGTCTGTGCTGAGTGTTCGAGTGGACTCGTCAATTAAAGATTCATTTGCCGAGCTGTGCGAAGAGCTCGGCATGACTTCGTCCGTTGCGGTCAATATGTTCATGAGACAGATGTTGCGTGAGCGTTCGCTGCCGTTTGTTCCTTCACTCGGCAAAAGCTCTGCGAGCGAAAGCGCCGCGGCGGGCATTTTGGATACTGCCCAGATTGAGTCCGCCGTCCGCGGGGCAGCCAGCTCGATTCCCGCCATCAAAACCGTGATTCTTTTTGGTTCGTATGCCCGGGGCGAGGCACATGCCGATAGCGATATTGACTTGCGTCTCGAAGTCGATCGCGATCAGGGCTTTGGTCTTTTCGCGTTGTCGGCATTTGGTGAGGCGGTGCGCAAGGAAACCGGGAGGCAGGTTGACCTCGTCTCGAGTGACTATCTTGATGACGATCTTGCCGCGGTAATCGAGCGCGAAGGAGTGATCCTTTATGATCGCGCGTAAGTCAGACACCCTCCGCGCTCAAGAGGTCTTGGAGGCCATTTCTGAAACGAACGAGCGCATCAAGGCTTTTGATATCACCGAGGACCAGTTTCTGCACGCGAATGATGTGCGGACGAGGGCGTTAGCGGACTCCCTTTTGATGTGTGCGCTTAGGGTGACGGAAGAAGCGGGCAAGTTGTCGGAACGCTCGCAGCGGCTTCATCCCGAAATTGAGTGGCGCGGAATTATCGGCATGAGAAATTATCTTGCGCATGATTACGGCAATGTCGACCGCTCGGTTGTTTGGGATGCAGTGACGATGGAGTTCCCTGCGCTGGAACGAGCCTGTAGGCAAATTGTCTCCGAATCTGAACTCTAGCCGCTCGTTCGCAACGGCCTGCTCGCGCACGTTTTTTGAGCGCTTGATACGCTTTAACCCTGCGGAAACATTTTTCTGCGATAGTATCTGCGATATAGACCAGTCGAAACCCGCCCAAAAGAAAGGGGAGCGACATGAACCAGCAGAACATCGATTACGTACTCCGCTCCGTAGAGCAGCGTGATATCCGCTTTGTGCGTCTGTGGTTTGTCGACATTCTCGGCCGCCTCAAGAACTTTGCCATTAGCCCCGAAGACCTCGAGGTCGCTTTTGAGGAGGGTATTGGCTTTGACGGCTCCGCCATCGAGGGTTTTGCCACGCCCGAGGAAGCCGACATGCTGGCGTTTCCCGATGCTTCGACCTTCCAGATTTTGCCGTGGCGCCCGAGCCACAACGGCGTCGCTCGCGTGTTCTGCGACGTGTGCACCCCCGATTGCAAGCCGTTTGCCGGCGATCCGCGCGACGCTCTGCGCCGCATGTTCCACAAGGCCGAGAAGGCTGGCTATCTGCTTAACGTGGGCGCCGAGCTGGAGTACTACTACTTCCCCGACGAGCACACCCCCGAGCCGCTCGACAACGTGGGCTACTTCGATCTTTCGGTGAGTGACGCCGCCCGCGACTTGCGCCGCAACACGGTCCTCACGCTCGAGAAGATGTCCGTGCCCGTGGAGTACACCTTCCACGCCGCCGGCCGCTCGCAGCACGGCATGAGCCTGCGCCACGCCGAGGCCCTGAGCATGTCCGACGCCATCACCACGGCAAAGCTCATCATTAAGCAGCAGGCCTACGAGAGCGGTTGCCACGCCTCCTTTATGCCCAAGCCGTTGGCGGGTGAGGACGGCAGTGCTATGTTCCTGTGCCAGTCGCTATTCGACCACGACGGCAACAACGTCTTTTGGGGCGAGGACGACGAGAAGTACCACCTCTCCGATATCGCCAAACACTACATGGCCGGTATCCTGGCGCACGCGCGCGAGATCAGCGCCATCACCAACCCCACGGTCAACTCCTACAAGCGCATTACTACCGGCGGCGACTCCGTGCCGCAGTACGCCACGTGGGGCCTGCGCAACCGCGCGAGCATGATCCGCATTCCGGTCTACAAGCCCGGCAAGCAGCTGTCCACGCGCATCGAGCTTCGCAGCCCCGACCCCATGGCCAACCCGTACCTGGTCAACGCCGTCACGCTGGCGGCCGGTCTCGACGGCATCGAACGCAAGCTTGAGCTCCCGCCCGAGGCCACGGCCGAGACGCTCAAGCTCACCGACCGCCAGATGCTCGAGGCCGGCTACACGCTGCTGCCGCGCTCACTCAAAGAGGCACTCGACGTCTTTGAGGACTCGCAGTTTATGAAGGATGCCCTCGGCGAGCACATCCACAGCTTCTTCCTCAAAAAGAAGCGCGACGAGTGGCATAAGTTTGAGTCCACGATCACCGAGTGGGAGATCAAGCACTACCTGGCGAACTCCTAATTGCGCTGGTTTGTTCCAGTACGATTGAGCTCATTTCTTTGGAGGCCGATATGTCCGAAAAGAGTGCCCTGTTCATGGCGCGCACGACGCGCTTCCACGAGTTTGCCCGCAGCTTGACGACCACCCTGGGTGTCGAGGTGAGCCTGGCAACTCCCGATTCACCGACTGCGGCGCACGACTTTGACCTGCTGATCCTCGATTCCGATGGCATCCGCAGCGACCGCATCGATCAGATTGCCAAGTGGCTTGACGACCGCGGCGGCGTCCCAATGTTGGTGATCGTCGACGACGAGGCGCTCGGTACCTTGCGCCTGCCCAATCACGCGCATGCCGACTTTGTATGCCCTACGGCGACGCCCAACGAGCTCAAGGCTCGTGCGCAGCGCCTGATGGGCGAGGAGGAGACCGTCACCGCCGACGATGTGCTCAACATCGATAACCTCGAGATCAACCTGGCTACCTACCAGGTGACGCTCGATAACGAGCCCATCGACCTGACGCTGATGGAGTACTCGCTGCTGAGCTTTTTGGCCACGCATCCCAACCGTGCCTACAGCCGCGAGGTGCTGCTGCACCGCGTGTGGGGCTTTGAGTACTGCGGCGGCACGCGTACCGTCGACGTGCACATCCGGCGCATCCGCTCCAAGGTGGGACCGCAGATCGCGGCACACATCACCACCGTCCGTGGCGTGGGTTATCTGTTTAAGGACTAGATTTCCACCACAAAGGGGACAGGCACCTTTGTGGTGGTTTTGACGCAGGTGCGGGTCCCTCTCGAATCTGCAACAGAACTTAAGCCTTCCTAAAAGATTGCGTTCTCATACACGTACGCCCGCATATTGGGGTACAACTCAACGTGAACAATGATGGCCCGCCACATGTTTGGCGGGCCTTTGGTTATTTGACGAAAGGATCGCAGCTATGAGCGAGTACGATTCCCAGCGTCCCCAGGATGCGGGCAACGCCGGCGAGACCCAACAGCAGCCGCGTGTGCAGGTGGAGTCGACGCCTGCCGACGGCAACATTCCCTACGTGCAGGCATACGACACGCAGACCGGAAAGCCGCTGGGCAGCCAGCAGGTTGTAAACAAGCACACCGTAGTCAAGACCAAGACCAAAAAGCTGCCGATCTTTATTACGGCGCTCGCCGGCTGTGCATGCGGCGCCCTGCTGGTCATTGCGCTCATTATGAGCGGCACGCTCAACATTGGCGGCGGAAAGAATGCCGTGACAGCGGGTGCTTCGGGTTCATCGACGCAAAAGATTACGATTGATTCCGAGGACACCACGCTGGCCGAGGCCGTCTCTGCCAAGGCGCTGCCCTCCGTCGTTTCCATCACTGCCACTTCGAGCGGCAGCCAGAATGGCTCGCTTTCGCAGTCTGCCGACGAATCGAATAACTCGGGCAGTGTCGGTTCGGGCGTGGTGCTCGATACCGAGGGCCACATCCTCACCAACAACCACGTGGTCGATGGCTATGACCAGTACGTGGTGACCATGGACGACGGCACTACCTACGAGGCCGAGTTCGTGGGCAACGATGCTTCGAGCGACCTAGCCGTCATCAAGCTCAAGGACGCCGACGCCTCTAAGCTCACGCCGATTGAGATTGGTGATTCCTCCAAGCTCAACGTGGGCGAGTGGGTCATGGCGATCGGCTCGCCGTTCGGCAACGAGCAGTCTGTCTCCACGGGTATCGTGTCGGCGCTGTATCGCTCCACGGCCATGAGCTCTACCAACGGTAACACCATCTATGCCAACATGATCCAGACCGATGCTGCCATCAACCCGGGCAACTCCGGTGGCGCGCTCGTCAACGACAACGGCGAGCTCGTGGGTATCAACTCGCTCATCGAGAGCTACTCGGGCTCCAGCTCGGGCGTGGGCTTTGCCATTCCCGTTAACTACGCCAAGAACATTGCCGACCAGATTATCGACGGCAAGACGCCGGTTCATCCGTACCTGGGCGCCACGCTTTCGAGCGTCAACGCGCTCAACGCCCGCACCAACAAGCTGAGCACCGATAGCGGCGCGTACGTGGCGAGCGTCGTCGAGGACGGTCCTGCCGCCAAGGCCGGCATCCAGGAGGGCGATGTCATTACCAAGCTGGGCGACGACGAGATTACGAGCGCCGATGGCCTGATCATCGCGCTGCGCAGCCACGAGGTGGGCGAGAAGGTCGAGATCACGCTCATGCGCGGCAAGGAAGAGAAGAAGGTCACGGTCGAGCTGGGCTCCGACGAGGAGCTGCAGAACCAGCAACAGAACGACAGCGCAACCGACACCGGCAACGGCGGTATTACCGACGAGCAGCTGCGCCAGTATCTGGAGGAGCTGCTGGGCCAGCAGGGTCAGGGTCAAGGCTACGGCCAGGGTTTCTAGCGAGCCGTATCGCGTATATCGAGGCCAGAGGGGGCTGTCCCATCAACGTGGGGCAGTCCCCTCTTTTCTTATTGATCCGTTGGGGACGGAGGAAAATGGATCATTTAGAGTTGATAAGGGCATGGTTTAATCGCGCAATCCATCCCGGTTCGTCGACTGCCGATTCGATGCGGTTCGAAAGGGTTATTCGGCGCCATGGTGACCGGTGGTACTCTAGTATCCGTTTGAAATCGAGCGAAGGAGTGCCGCTATGGAGCAATCGAGCCTGTTTGGTGACGGCGTGGACATCGATACCGAAACGCCCACGAGCACGGATACCGTTGCGCCGACCGATGCCCGTGCCCAGGCGGCAGCGCGTGCGGCCGAGCTGCGCCACGAGCTCGATTACCACGCCTATCGCTACTACATGCTCGACGCGCCCGAGATCACGGACGCCGCCTTTGACAAAATGCTCGTTGAACTACAGGAAATCGAGGCGACCTACCCCGATCTGGTAACGCCCGACAGCTACACCCAGCGCGTGGGCGGCTACGTGAGCGAGCAGTTTACGCCGGTCACGCACATGGCACGCATGTATTCCATGGACGATGCCATGGATCTGGACGAACTCGACGCATGGCTCCAGCGCGTCGAGGATGCGCTCGGTGCTGGCAGCGTCACCTATACCTGCGAGCTTAAGATCGACGGCCTGGGCGTGGCACTTACCTACCAAAACGGCACCTTCGTACGCGCGGCCACACGTGGCGATGGCACCACGGGCGAGGACGTGTCGCTCAACGTCCGTACCATCAAGGATGTGCCCATGCACCTGTCCGAGCCGGCGCTCGCTCACATGGGCGCCGACCGCGAGCGCGCCATCGAGGTGCGCGGCGAGGTCTACATGCCTAAGGGCAGCTTTGCTCGTCTGAATGAAGAGGCCGATGCCGAGGGGCGCGACCCCTTCGCCAACCCGCGCAACGCTGCCGCCGGCAGCCTGCGTCAGAAGGATCCCAAGGTCACGGCGCGCCGCGACCTAGCCACCTTTATTTACGCCATCGCCGATACCGATCCGCTGCACGTTCACAGCCAGCGCGAATTTCTCGACTGGCTGCGCAACGCCGGCTTTAGCGTCAACCCCAACGTGGCTCGTTGCGCCACGCCGGCCGAGGTTCACGAGTTCTGTGCCCAGGCCCTCGAGCACCGCGGCGACCTCGATTACGACATCGACGGCGTGGTCGTAAAGGTGGACAGCTTCCAGCAGCAGCTCGACCTGGGCTTTACCGCCCGCGCGCCGCGCTGGGCCATTGCCTTTAAGTTTCCGCCCGAGGAAAAGCAGACCATCCTACGCGAAATCCGTATCCAGGTGGGTCGCACCGGTGTGCTCACGCCGGTCGCCGAGTTCGACCCGGTGACAGTTGCCGGCTCCACCATCGCGCGCGCCACGCTGCACAACATCGACGAGATCCGCCGCAAAAACGTGCGCGAGGGCGACACCATCATCGTGCACAAGGCGGGCGACGTGATCCCCGAGGTCGTGGGCCCGGTGCTCGACAAGCGTCCGGCCGATTCGGTCGACTGGCGTATGCCCGAGGTTTGCCCCGTGTGCGGCAGCCCCGTGGTCCACGAGGATGGCGAGGTGGCCTACCGCTGCGTGTCCATCGACTGCCCCGCGCAGCTCAAGGAGCGCCTGCTCCACTGGGTGAGCCGCGGCTGCATGGACGTCGACGGCCTGGGCGACGAGATCGTCGACAAGATGATCGCCGCCGGCCTGATCCACGATGTCGCGGACTTCTACCAGCTCACGGTCGACGACATCGCAGGCCTGGACACGGGGCGCACCTATGCTAGCTCCAACAGCAAAAAAGGCGTCAAGAAGGGCGATCCCATCCCGGTGGGCCTCAAGACGGCCGAGAAAATCATCGCCGAGCTCAACAAGTCCAAGAGCCAGCCGCTCGGTCGCGTGCTGTTTGCCCTGGGTATCCGCCACGTGGGCAAGAGCGTGGGCGAGGTCATCGCTGAGCGATTCCTGTCGATTGACAAGCTCATTTTGGCGAGCGAAGAGGACATCGCCGAGTGCGAGGGCATCGGTCCCAAGATTGCGGCGAGCGTCAAGCAGTTCCTGGCCGTGCCCGAGAACCTTGCCGTGCTGGAACGTCTGCGCCAGGCGGGCCTTTCGCTCGAGGTCGACTTGGGCGCTGCGCACGCGCAAGCCGCAGCCGACGCTGGCGTGGCGGGCGAGCTCGCCGACGCACAGCCACTCGCGGGTCTGACCTTCGTACTGACAGGCACGCTCGTCAACCGCACCCGCGACGAGGCGGGCGCGGCGCTCAAGGTGCTTGGTGCCAAGGTCTCGGGCAGTGTTTCAAAGAAGACGAGCTATCTGGTCGCCGGCCCCAAAGCGGGCTCCAAGCTCACCAAGGCCGAGCAGCTGGGTGTGCCCGTGCTGGACGAGGATGCACTCGAGCAGATCTTGGCTACTGGTCAGGTGCCCCAGGCTTAGTGCATCAATAGTCAAATTGAAGAACCGCCCGGAAGCACGATGTCTTCCGGGCGGTTCTTACTTTGCTGGGGCAATCGGCACCGTGATCTGTGTCACGTAGGTTGTGGGGTCGTCGCTGATGATGTCGTCGATCAGGGCGATCTCGCGTTGTCCCGCTACGCTACCAACTTGTCAAAAGCCCCGCGCCGGTTGAGCACGGTAAATGCAATCACACAGATGACCGCCGACAGAATTGACCCGCACGGCGAGGCGATGCCCATGGGGAACAGCGTGTCGGAATAGGCGTTCGACAGCAGCCAAGCGCCCGGCACGCGAATGAGTGCCACAGCCAGCACGTTATGCGCAAAGCCGATGTAGCTCTTGCCATACGCAGCGAAAAAGCCACTAAAGCAAATGTGGATGCCGGCAAAAATCGCGTCGAAAATATAACTGTGTATATAGCCGGTACCGGCTGCGACCACCGCGGCGTCCTTGGCAAAAAAGCCAATAAACGCCGGCGCCACTAGCCACATCAGCACCGTGATTAGGCAGCCGTATACTACCGAGATGGTCATGGCATCCTTGAGCACCTGACGCGCGCGGTCGCCCTTGCCTGCGCCGGCGTTTTGCGCCGTGAGCGCGCTGACGGTGGCACCCATGGAACTCGGCACAATGAACAAAAAGCTGATCATCTTTTCGACCAGGCCCACGGCGGCGGCGTCGACCAGACCGCGGTGGTTGGCGATGACGGTGATAAACATAAACGCCACCTGGATGCAGCCGTCCTGCACGGCCACGGGTACGCCGATCTTAAGAATGCTGCCGAGCACCTCGGGCTGGGGGCGCAGGTCGCTGCGCTTAACATGGATGTTTGTGCGACGGCTCTTGAGCCACACGAGCGCGAGGGCAACGCTGGCTGTCTGCGCGGTCACCGTGCCGAGCGCCGCGCCCACGGGGCCGAGCCCCATGTGGCCGATAAACAGAAAGTCGAGCGCGATGTTGATGATGCACGCCACGCCGATCACGTACATGGGCGAGTGCGAATCGCCCAGCCCGCGAAAGATGGCCGAGAGGATGTTGTACGCGGCGATAAAGGGAATGCCGATAAAGCAAATGCGCAGGTAGGCGGCGGTGCCTTCGACCGCCTCGGCCGGCGTGCCAATGAGCGCCACGATCTGCGGGCACAGTGCGAGCAAGGCAGCGGCCAGTACCACCGAGACACCCATAAACAGCGTGATGGTATTGCCGATGGCGGTCTCGGCACGATCGAAGCGGCGCGAGCCCACGGCGTGGCCGACGATGACCGTCGTTCCCATGGCCAGACCCACGAGCGTCACGGTAATGATATAGAGCGTCTGCGCGCCGTTGCCCACAGCGGTGATGCCGGCAGCGCCGCTAAACTGCCCCATCATGTACAGATCGGCCATGCCGTAGAGCATCTGCAAAAAGTAGGAGAGCATATAGGGCAGGGCAAAGACCGCGATGGTCTTGAGGACATTGCCGCGTGTGAGGTCGTGTTCCATGGGCGGGGCACTTTCTGGCTTGGGTCGTTTACGTACCAGTGTAGTGAAAACCCTACAACGATTGTAGAGTCAAGGTTTGTGACGACGACGGGGCGAAAAAAAGTCACGCTCCAAGCACGATGCTTTGACCCCTCCATGCCCCTCACCTAGCCTCAAACCATCACAACATTCGCCGTTTTTTGCCAAAATCGGGAAAAGCATCGAATGTTGTGATGGTTTTTCTGCCACTCGGCCGGGTGGAATCGCTTTCTTGTGCACGAAGGTGTGTGGACCCGTGGGCAGGGGAATAAGGTTGGTTATCCGACTCCATTGGAGGGCTCATGGACCTGCCGATCGTCTTGTCCCATAAGACTGCCTGGCTGTACCACAACGTGGCGCGCCCGTCCGAGCCGCTCTCGCGAGCAAGCAGCCTATACGATGAGGACCCGCTTGCTAGCGAGGCGGAGCCGACTGCGAGCCTGCCCAAATTGGGACTCGATGCCAAGGGGCTGAGGGCTTCAACGGCAGTTGGGATCGTTACCGACTATCTGGTTTCGCTTGGTATTCCACGAGAAGAGCTTGATCATATCGACACGCTCGTCAACTTCGATTTTGAGCGCTCGACGCCGGCTGGATTTAGGTGCCACGTGTTTGGGGCGCCGGTACCTCCAGGTCATCTTATCGAGGTGGCAGAGGGCCTTCTAGTGGTTGATGAGGTCATGTGTTTTGTCCAAGCGGGTTCGTGGATGAGTGAGCCCGAGCAGCTGGAATATGGCTACGAAATCTGTGCCCGATACCATTTGAATCATCTGTCGACAGGCGATTATATCGAGATGGGGCAGAGGTATACCGTTGCCGACATGATTGCTTATTGCAATGAGAACCGATCTCGTCAGGGGGCTATACGCGCGGCCGCAGTGCTCAAGCGCGTACACGATGGCGCGCGGTCGCCCATGGAGACGGCCACCGCAATCATGGTCGTAGCAAAACGTTCCCAGGGCGGGCTGGGATACGCCAAGATCGAGCTCAACCATCGGGTCGATGTTCCCAGCGAGTTCAAATATCTCGCAAAGGCCGGGTATTTCGAGATCGACATATATGCGCCTGCGAGCGGTACGGGGATTGAATACAACGGCTCGGACCATCTTGATAAACAGCGCAGCGCGTCGGATGCGGAGCGTATGACCGTGCTGAGCGCGCTGGGCTTTAGGATGATCGTCCTCACCGGGACTCAGTTTGCCCATCAGCTGCAATTGCACCGGGCGATGAACGCCATCACGCTCGCTATGGGTCTCAAGTGCGACCGAAGCGAAGCGTTCCAAAAGCGGCAGAACGACCTGCGAGAATTTGTGATTCGGCACTGGGACGGCGGTCTTTAGGGGCGTTTCGGCCCTTCTACGGGGTGCCGTGGGCAGGCAAACCATCACAACATTCGACGTTTTTTGCCAAAAACGGGAAAAGCATCGAATGTTGTGATGGTTTGTATGCTGAGGATGGGCTTGGAAAGTCCGTTTTGCTCGAAGCGACCTGTCCTGTCGTACGGGTGTCGGCATGATTCTCCCGTGGGGTATTATGTTTTCCGAAGAATAAAACGCCGCGTGAGGGGAGGGCTGCGTGGACAGGCACGTGCAACATGACGGTTTTGGTCGCGATATCAACTACCTGCGCATTGCCGTTACCGACAAGTGCAATTTCCGCTGCATTTACTGCATGCCGGCCGACGGCGTGGCGCCCCGCGCGCACGACGAGCTGCTCAGTGCCGAGGAAATCGCCCGCTTTGTGCGCCTGGTGGCGGGGGAGGGCATTCGCCGCGTGCGCCTAACGGGTGGCGAGCCGCTGGTCAGCCGCCGTATCATCCCGCTCATCCGCGACATCCGTACGATTCCGCAGATCGAGGACATCTCGCTTACCACCAACGGCGCCCTGCTGCCCAAGTTGGCACCGCAGCTCAAAGACGCCGGGCTTAACCGCGTCAACGTTTCGCTCGACACGCTCGACCCTACGCTGTTTGGAAAGATCACGCGCCTGGGTCGGCTCGAGCAGACTATGGCTGGCATCGACGCGGCGCTGGCTTGGGGCTTTGAACCCGTTAAGGTCAACTGTGTCGTGGTGCGCCGGCTCAACCAAGACGTGGCGGCCCTCGCGCGACTGACCGTCGACCGCTCCATTCACCTGCGCTTTATCGAATACATGCCCATTGGCGACGAGCGCACGAGCTCGCATTGCGCTGTGGACCCTCACGCGCCCGCGCTCAATCCCGAGCTGTGGGATGCGAGCGACACCGTGCCGAGCGACGAGCTGCGGGCGCGCATCAATGCCGCGGCCGCCGCAGTGGGTCTGGGCGAGCTCGAACCGCTTGACATCACCGACGCTCCTGCCGGCGCGGGCCCCGCACGCTATTGCCGTTTTCCGGGTGCGGCGGGAACGGTCGGCTTTATTAGCGCCATGTCCAATCATTTTTGCGCGAGCTGCAACCGCCTGCGCCTGACGGCCGACGGCAACGTGCGTCCGTGCCTGTTCAGTGATGCCGAGTATTCGGTGCGTGAGGCGCTGCGCCGTGGTGATGATATGCAGGTACTTTCGATTTGGCGCGATGCCGTGGCCCACAAACCGCAGGAACACGCGATAATTGAGGGCACGCAACGATTTATGTCCCAAATCGGAGGATGATCATATGGCCAAGAGCAGGTACGCCGATGCCACCAAGGCCGCTCGAAGGGCCGCGATGTCTGCCCATGCGGCCGCGGTGAATGCTGGCAACGCCGACGCGTCCGTGCGGCCGACTGCCAGCGCTGTCGCCGAGCCCGCCCGCGACGCCCGTCGCGACGAGCTGACGCACGTGGACGCCAAGGGCGAGGTACGCATGGTCGACGTGTCCGACAAGGCCGAGACCCATCGCACCGCCATCGCCGAGGGCACCATCCTCATGCACCCCGAGACGCAAGCCATGGTGCTGCAGGATCGCGCCAAAAAAGGTGACGTGCTCGCCTGCGCGCGCGTGGCGGGCATTATGGCCATCAAACGCACGAGCGACATCATTCCCATGTGCCATCCGTTGCTCATTACCAAGAGCAAGTGCGACATTGCGCCCATCGCTCCGGCGGGGACGCCGGCCGATGACGTGCCCGAGGGCTGGGCGCCGGCGCGCGCGGACGGGCAGGTTGGTTTTCACGTACTGGTTACGGCGGGCGTGACGGGCAAGACGGGTATTGAGATGGAGGCGCTGACCGGCGCGAGCGCTGCGTGCCTAACGATCTACGACATGTGCAAGGCCGTCGATCGCGGCATGGAGATCGTCGACGTTCGCCTGCTGCACAAGGAGGGCGGCCGCTCGGGCGTGTGGGATCGTGTCGAGCGTCAGACCGCTGCTGTTGAGTCCGTGACCGCTGACGGTGCCGCACCCGCGAACGCACCTGCCGCCGTCGCGCCCGCAGCTCCCACTCCGGCCGTCCCCGCAATCGCGTTTATCGGCTACCAAAACTCGGGCAAGACCACGCTCGTCGAGAAGGTTATCGCCGAGCTCACCCGCCGCGGCCTGCGCGTGGGTTCGCTCAAGCATCATGGGCATCACGGCTTTGATATCGACGTGCCCGCTAAGGACACCTGGCGCCATCACCAAGCCGGATCAAAGCACGTGGGCCTCATCTGCGCTACGCGCTGGGCGGAGTACGCCGACACGCGCGAGGAGGACGAGATGCCCGCGCGCGAGCTGCTGTCGCGCTACAACGATGTCGACGTGGTGATCATCGAGGGCTACAAGACCGAGGGCTTCGACAACATCGTCGTCGCGCGATCGGGTGTGGATCGCCTGCGCGGCAAGAGCTCGCTTGACTTGGTCGACGGTCGCACGCTGGCGCTTGCCTGCAATGAGGCCCTGGCGCGTCAGGCCTTCGACGCCGGCTTCGCGACCCGAGCCATCAACATCAACGACGCCCGAGCCATCTGCGACCTGATTCAAGACCATCTGGCCTAAAACCAGCCAAAAAGGGACAGGTTTATTTTGGCAGGTTTTATCTGGGCAAACGTCATTTCCACCACAAAGGGGCCAGGCACCTTTGTGGTGGTTTTTGCTTTGGTAGATGGTTGGGACATGCCTTACAATCTACCAAGTAGTTCATGACGGGCGAAAAACGGAGAAAAGGGGCTTGATGCGTCCTTAATGTTTCATGCGGATAGATTGATTTGACAGACGGTGGCGAATGCCCACCGCCCGTATTCGTATGAAACAAGGAGTCTCCATGCTCGCCTCTCTTTTCTCAAAACCTCAATCATCGCTGTCCGTGCAGGCTAAACGCCTGGTGGCAATGCGCTTCCTCATCTACACCGGCTTTCAGACCAGTTATTTTATCGGCGTCATCGGAACGCTCACCTATACGGATGACGCTTCGGTCGTCGCGACATCGCTGGCCGTCCTGTTCATGAACGTCTTTGTGATCCTGGGGTCCTTTGCGGGCGGCGCGGCGCTCGACGCCTGGGGTCCGCGCCGTCATTTCTTGCTGAGCATCGTCGGCACGCTTGTAACCGGCACGGCAATCATTGCCTTTGGTGATGCGACCGGCATTGTCCTGCTCGGCGCGGTGCTCCTAGGCTTTACGATGGGATTTGCCCAACCCATCGCCACATCTTATCCGGCCTACCTCACCGACGACCCCGCCGAACTCAAAGACATCAATTCCGCCATCGCCATGTTCTCAAACGTGAGCATTATCGTTGGACCCACGCTGGGCGGCTTTGTCGCGGCGGCTGCGTCGTCGCGCGCGGTGTTCGTGCTTATGATACTCTTTACCGTGTTGGCGCTCATCGCTGGTTGGGGCTTTAGGCCGCAGACCAGCCATGTCGCCGGGCATACAGATACCGATTCGGCAGAGGAAGGGGAGCGTGCGGGACAAAGCTCCAACCCTAGCACGTCCGCCCGCGCCACCTTCGCAGCCAGCATCAAGACAGTCTTCACCAACAGCGTCCTCGCGCTACTTTTCTGCATCATCTTCCTCTCGAACTTTGGCTACGGTGCTTTCGATCCGCTGGAGTCGTTCTTCTACCGCGATGTTCTGCACGTCGGTGTCGAATGGATGGGCTGGCTCTCGTCGGCCTCGGGCGTGGGCGCGGTGCTGGGAGCCATTGTTGCGCTCCGTTTGCCGCCGCACTTGGTTAACCTTAAAACGCTGCTCGTGGCACTTATGTCCGTGGGCCTGGGAAGTTTGCTCTATGTGGGGACGCCGTACGTGGGCGTAGCCCTTGTCGGCCAGATTGTCCTTGGCGTGGCCTGGGGCGTCGTCAACCCGCTCCACAACACGATCGTGCAAACGACGGCTCCGCTCGAGCAGCTCGGTCGCGTCAACTCGGTCATGAGCTTTGGCAATATGTTCGCCGGCGTGGCCCCGCTGGCGATTGCCCCGTGGCTGGCGGCGACATTTGGTGTGCAGCAGACGCTCGTAGGGGCGGGCATGGTCGTGACGGCGGTTCCCACGGCGTTGCTGCTGTTTGGTCGCTGGCACTTGGATCGTGCCGCAAAGCAGTAAAAACCATCACAACATTCGATGAAAATCGCGATTTTGCCGAATAACGTCGAATGTTGGGACGGTTTGCATCGTGGATCCGACCACCACAAAGGGGGCAGGCACCTTTGTGGTGGTTTTTGCTTTGGCAGGCCGCGACCGAGCCTTGGTATACCATGAACGCCACTTCCAGATACACTCCACACCAATGCACTGCCCAGAAAGGCCCCCATGGACGCCACCTTCAGCCACATCAAAGCCGTACTCTGCGATCTTGACGGCACGCTGCTCACGAGCGAGCACACGGTGTCCCCGCGCACCGTGGCGGCGATCCGCGCCCTGAGCGAGCGCGGCGTGCTGTTTGGCCTGTGCACCGGGCGCGACGCCCAGGCGACCGAGGCTATGTTTGAGCTCTGGGGCATCGACGGCCTGGTAGACGTGCTGGTGGGCTGTGGCGGCGCCGAGGTCATCGACCGTGCGCACGGCATCAACGAGCTGAGCTACCCGCTGCCGGGCGAGACCATCGCGCGCATCTGCGAGCATATGGCAGACCTGCCGGCAACGCCCGTTTGCCCTCGGAACGGCGTGCTCTATGTGCCCGAGAGCAATGCGTGCGTCGAGCACCTGTCGCGTGTCGACGGCGTGCCCTACCAGGTGGTCGACTTTGCCGAGTTCCTGCGCGATCCGCAGGCCAAGGTGATGTTCACCATGGCGCCCGAGGTGATGCCGCAGGTTATCGAGCGGGCGTCGACGCTCGGCGATGACACCGTTAAGGCGGCTGCTCTGCAAACCACACAGCGGCTCTACGAGTTCATGGATCCGCGCGTGTCCAAGACGCGCGGCCTGGTGCGCGTGGCGGAGCTCAACGGCATGGAGCTGCAGAATATCTGCGTGTTTGGCGATGCCGATAACGACACCTGCATGGTGGCCGACGCCGGCGTGGGCGTGGCCATGGCAAATGGCAGCGACGCCACCCGTGCCGCCGCTGATTTTGTAACCGCCAGCAACGACAAAGACGGCATTGCGATCTTTATCGAGGAACATCTGCTGTAGTGCCGGGGCAGAATCACCACAAAGGGGACGGGCACCTTCGTGGTGGCCTCAGGCGATTTGGGCGAGTTGATGCCTACAATCTGCGCGCAAATTCAAATTTGGTTGTCTGAACATTACGCTTCCAACCACCGATGGGCTAAAGATATTCTCATCAGCTTGGCAGGGTATTACTCCCGGTAAATGACCTACCGCTCATGGTCGATTTTCGACTGTTTACAGGATGTTTACTCTTGAGCAAAATGTTGTGCAAATAAATCTAATGCCATTAAAAAATTATTGACAACTATATTACCAGCAGAAACAAAAAATAGATAGCGAATAAACGAAGGTAAATCTGAGCAAATATCAAGAGAATTGAGAATTCGCTACAAAACAATCGGTTATCTTGTTCAGATGTTCAAACAATCGCTACAATATGGATCACTAAGCGTGCGCAATTACAGATTGCGCAGATACGTTTGATAGTGAAAGAGCAAGATCGCGGTCTCTTGGGGAGGAGACATCGATGAAAGCAAATTCAGACAAATCTAAACAGAGTAATAAAGCGACGCGCCGTGTACTGGCAGGCGTCTTGTGCGGAGCCTCCGTTTTGAGCCTGGTACTGTCGCTCGTCATGCCCCCGATCTCTCAGGCTATTGCCAACGATGCCCAGACGGTTTCTGCCGAGGAAACTGTGATGGGGGGGGGTTCCTCAAGTGAGTCTACTGATGTAGACAACACCAACAACTGGGATACCGAAAAGCAGAATAGCAGCGATGCCGAGAATGAGGCGAACGAGGATACCGTTGCACCAGACTCGACAGCCGATGACGCGGAGGCCGAGGGCGCCGCGCAGCCTTCCGACGCACAGACTTCTGATGATGAAAATAGCGACGAAAACGCAATTGCTCCCGCCAGCGTCAGTGACGATGACTATGACAAGGTAAATGGTGATGTTTCTGGGAAATTCGACAACGGCGGCAAGTTTCAACTGACGGGTCCCGCCTATTCGAGTCAGCAGATTGACATCAAAAAAAACACCACCATTAATCTTGCGGGAAACATGCTCTACAACCGCTCCGGCGGCTTAGACTCCTTCTTTGTGGTCGAAAACGGAGTCACGCTCACCATCGAGAACATTATCGAGGGCTCAGATAGCACAAAAGACGAAAAGACTCCGGTCGACAATGCGCCGGCGGGTCAGCCTGCGATTATGACATGGGAAAGGGGAGACGAGTCTAGCTCTAATAACGGCGCTCCTAAGAGTCTTACTTACTATGAGACTAAGAGCACGCCCAATACAGATGGACTTTGCACCACCGAGACTACGTACAGGCATGACGTTACGGGCTTTGGCGCTATCGTTGCGGCATCGGACCACGGTTCCGTAAAGCAAGTGGTCACCGTTAATGAGGGCGGCATGCTCGATCTCAAGGGCGGCATGATTACCACGGCCGCCAATCTGAGCGATAACGGCCATGTGATTCTTTCTACGGGTAAGGTCAAAATCGAAGGCGGTTACGTCACCAACGGCAACCGCGGTGGCTGGGGCGGTGGTCTGTGCATAACGGGCGCGAATGCCAGCCTCGAAATGACAGACGGCGTGGTCGCGGGAAACAAGGCAGCTTCTGGCGGCGGCGTCTATGCTGACAACGGAGCCACCTTGAAGCTTACGGGTGGAATCATCTCTGGCAACGCTACGTACGGCGAGGCGGATGGTCTCGGTGGCGGCATCTTGGTTTCGGGCGGTAGTGTGACCGTTTCTGGTGGCTACATCACTAACAATAAATACGCTAAGTTTTGCGGCCACGATGGCTGGGGTAACCATGGCGGCGCTGGGCTTGCTGCCAATAACGGCGCCCATGTCACCATTTCTGGTGGCAAGATTACTGGCAATTATTCTGAAGAAGCTGGTGGCGGCGTTTACGTTACCAATCAAGATCAATCAGGTATGGCATGGCTCGACATTACGGGAGGAATTATTGCCTCTAACGTGAGCTACCGATCTGAAGGTGCCGGTATCCGAGTGGGCCAGCAAGTTGACGCGATGATTAACGGCACTCCAAACAGCAAAGTCTACATCACTCACAACCGCTGCATGTCTCGCTTTGACTGGGGCGGTGGCGGTATCTTCGTCCAGGGAAACTCGAATGAGGGTATGGAAAAGACCGCTGGTAGATTATTTGTATACAACTCGTACATTAGCAGCAATACCGCTGGCGGCTATGGCGGCGGCGTAGCAGTCTGCCCCACGGGCAAGACGTTGGTAACGAACACTGAGGGCACGGCAATCTTTGGCAATTCGTCTGCTGACAGTGATCAAAATTTCAAAGAATACAATCGGGTAGATGGTAGTGGTAATGATGGTACGCCCCATCTTTCAGCTGGTGGTGCTGAAGGTACTAATAAGACTGAAGATAGAGATGCATACGATTCGGAGACGTTTCGCACGTACGGTCATGCCGATTTCTTCCTCGCAGCGACAGGTCACACAACGCCGGTTGCAGTGGTAAGCGGCAAGATGCTTGGCGATATAGACGCCAAGTATTCGGGAAGCATTGAGCTAAATGATCCCATTACCATCCCCGCCAACGGTGTTGCTCAGGTAAAAAATAGCATCGGTCTGACTTCGGCTGTTAGTGCCACGGATAAAGCGGTGACTGAGGCAGTACAGAAAAATAAAGTGACAACTTTCATCACGGACAACTATTCCTGGAACCATGGTGGCGGCATCATGTCGAATGGCGACCTGTACTTGGGTCAGCCAGCAGACACGTATGTCTATCCGAGCCTTAAGCTGAAGGCGACCAAGGCGCTGTCCGGCCGCAAGATCAATAAGGGGGAGTTCTCCTTTACGGTCTACCGCAAGGATTCGGTTGATCCTTTCGCTAGCGGGGTATTCAATCATGACGTTTGCACCCCGGTTGGAACTGCAAGTAATGTTGATGGAGGCAACATCACGTTTAACCTGGGTGAGCAGTCTGCAGCGAACGGTACGGCTGGCACGATTACATACTACCTAGTCGAAAATGCCGGAAAGGTTTCCGGCATCACATACGACCCCGCCGTGTACGAGATTAAGGTGACAGTCGAAGACCACTCGACTGTGCTCATGACTGTTCCGACTCGGAACGATCCGAACAAGACCATAGAGATCAAAATCCATAACTACGAGATCAAAAATGTGAGCGCGGTCGAGCATTCCGAGGGCAAAACTGACCACCGGAACGCTGATGTGCAACTAGATGCTATTGGGGGCTATTATTCGATTGGCGGCCCCGACGGGGAAAAGACCTTCACCAACACGTACGACCCTGAGGTTTCCTGGACTCCTAAGGCGACTAAGGTCGTTAAGGGTGGCGAGATGAAGAAGTTTACACTTCAGCTCGCGAAAGACAGCCATTTTAAAGACGAAGACATCATCGGTACTGCCGTGACTTCTGGTTCTGATAAGACGCAGACGCTTCCGTTCAAGGACACCAGAGATAATACGGTTGAGTTCAAGTACTCGCTCTCTGATATCAGCAATAATCCCGACGACCCGGGCGGCTTCACGGGTGGCTCTTTCAAGACCTTTACGTACTATGTGCGCGAGAAAACCGACGGTTCGCAGTTCTCGCACTACACGTACGACCACTCGGTCTATGGGTTCACGGTTAAGCCAACGTATGACACCAAAACAGGAGAGATCAACTGTAGGGTGACCTACAAGAAGGGAACCGTTGACTCCGAAGGCAATTGGACAGCAGACCCCAATGCCAAAGAACGGACGTTCATCGACACCTCCACCCCCAACTCCACCGACACCTCCATCCCCACCTTCACCAACACCTTCTCCACCTCTTTGCCCCTTTCTGGTATGTCGGGCGTCACTCTGACGTACCTTGCCGGCGCGGCGGTGCTTTGCGCTGCTGCGGCTTGGATGCACATTCGTCGCAAGGCGAATGCGAAGGGAGGTAGGCGTCGTGAATAAGAAAGTTTGCTCCTTCCCGATCTTGTTTGCGCTGCTTGCCCTCCTGATTGGCACCTGCGCGGTTGTGTTCCCCGCTTCCGCGCAGGCCGCGCCGACCTCGACCGGTTCCATCACGGTGAGAGGCACCGTGGCGCGCAGCTACGACGCCTACCAGATCTTTAGCGCCAACGTCGTCGACGGCGACAACGACGCCAAGATTGCCACCGACCTCGTCTGGGCAAGCGGCGCCGTGCGCGACGCCGTCCTGCCCGTGCTGCACAGCGCTGGCATGCCCAATTCCCAGACCACCGCGCAGGAAGCTGCCGAGTGGCTCAACACCGATTCCCACCTTACGAGCGCGCTGAGCGCACAGCTCGCTCGTTCACTCCAGAGCTCTGGCGCCGTGTCTGCGACCCTTAACGCGGGCACGGCGGCTGAGCTGTTCTGCGGCTACTGGCTCATCGTCGCCGACGACGACGCCATCGCCCAGGGCGAGGCCGGCACCGCGCCGATCATGGCCCTGGTGGGCGGCAGCGCCGTCACCGTCAAGCCCAAGGCGGCGACGCCCAAGGTCGCCAAGCATGTGCTGGAGGACAGCACCGCCGCCTGGCAGAAGGCCGCCGACGCCACGGTCGCCGACGACCTGTACTGGCGCCTCTCTGCCACGGTCCCGGCGGGCCTTGCCGCCTACGACACCTATACGGTGCAGTTTGTCGATGCTATGAGCGCGGGGCTCGACCCCTCCAAGGTGGCCGCGAGCATGCATGTTTACGTGGCGGCGGGCGCGGACGGCGGCTTCGACGCCGTCTCGACCGGTAAGTACGGCCGCGTCGGCGCCGAGCCCGCGCAGGGCTGGACCGACATCACAGCCCAGTGCGCCACCAAGGTAGCGGCCGACGGCAAGACCTTCACCGCGCGCACCGGCGACCTCATCGCCGCGCTCGGCGGGGCCGACGCCTTCGCCGCGGGCGCCCGCGTGGTCGCCGTGTACAACGCGCCGCTCAACAGCGCGTGCAACCACGGCATCGCGAAGGGCAACCCCAACGAGGTCTACCTGCGCTACCCGCGCTCTCCCTTTGCCGACCAGTCCGGCGACGCCGGCTTCACCCGCACGCCGAGCGACGACGCGTGCGTCTACACCTGGGATCTCGCGCTCACCAAGCGCGGCAGCGACGGCGACAAGCCGCTTGCTGGGGCGGTCCTGAGCATCGCCGACGACCGCGGTCGCACACTGGCGGCCGATGGCACGTGGGACGCGGAGGGCAAGGCCACCGTCACCACGGGCGAGGACGGCCGCGTGACCGTCTCGGGCGTGGACTCGGGCAAGCTGGAGGTCCGCGAGCCCAAGGCGCCCAAGGGCTACACCGCCTTTGAGGGCACGCGCTCCGTGACGGTCAAGGCCGAGGGCCTGGACGTCGACCAGGTGGCTGCCGCCAAGCCCAAGCTCACCGTCACAGCCGAGTCGCCCCTGCGCGCCGACAGCGCGGACGGGTCGACGGGCAGCCTGGAGGCATCGCTCATCAACACGCCCGCCGGCACGCCCCCTAGCATCTTCACCGGAGGCTTTATGCCCTCGACTGGCGATATGGCAATGTTCACCGCGGCCGCCGTTGCGGTCGTCGGAGCCGCGCTCATCGTGGTTGCGCTCCTGGTCAAGCGGGGAGGTGGCAGCCATAAAGAGTAGCTGGCAGCCCCACAGAGAGCGGGGCGAGACGTAGCGAAGCAGATGCTAAGACACAGACAGATGATGATCGATCGAATGAGTTACGAAGTAGAAAGCAGAGGAAAGAAGATGCACATGAACAAGAACATCGCACGCCTGGCAGTAACCGCCGGCCTCACGGCAGCGCTGAGCTTCGGCGGCGTCATGGCCCCGGTGACCATGGCGTTTGCTGCGGGCGACCAGGGTAGCATCACGATCAATAAGGTCGACGACGCCAACAAGGACAATACGTTCAAGGCCTATCAGATCTTCAAGGCCAAAGTCGTTGACGAGGAGGGCAATGGCAAGGTTGCTTCCGATATCAAATGGGCAAATGGTACTGTCAGTTCCAAGGTGATCGCTGCTATTCAGGGTTCTGGCGAGTACAAAAAGCTTGTGGAGAAGGATGACGCCAAGACGCTTGACGACAGTGCCACTGCTCAGGTTGTCGCTGAATGGCTTTTTCAAAATGTAACGGGCACTTCTGCCAGCACGGCAACTACTGGCGGTACGCGCGTTGCTTCCGGTAGCGTGTTGAATTCGATTGCTAAAGCTGTGGCTAAAGATGAGACCGCTGTGGGTAGCTCATTTAAGGCGGGCGAGGAGTGGACGCGCCCTGATGATAGCGGAGATGGCTATTACCTGTTCGTGTCTGATGACCTTACGGATTCAGCCAAGCCGAACACTGGCACCTCCCCGATCTTTGCCATCGTTGGCGGTAATTCCGTGGTCGTTACCGAGAAGACCAGCATTCCCACGGTCGAAAAGAAGATTCTCGATGACAATGCTGGTACGGATGCTACCAATGTCGAAGAGAAAAACTGGAAGAATAGCGGTGATGCTTGGATCGGACAGGATATCGACTACAGGCTGACCGGTCACGTTGCGGACAATATTGCCTCGTACGATACCTATTACTATGAATTCCAAGATACGTTGAGTAAGGGTCTTAAGGTTGTAAAGAACTCCGATGGCTCGCTGAACGGTTTGCATGTCTATATCGTTAACAATGGTACAAAGAACGAGGTTAAATTCGATAAAGCCAGCGGTTACGATGTGGCCGTGACTGACGATGCGACTACTGGAACTGAACTCCTTAAGGTTTCTTTCGATAACCTTAAAGCGGTTCAGAGTGCTAAGGGAAACCCGATTAGTGTCGATGCTGCTTCTACGGTGGTCGTGACCTACAAAGCTCAGCTCACCAGCGATGCCGAATACACGGCCACCGGCAACACCAATGAGGTCAAGCTTGTCTATTCCAACAATCCCATGACTAATGATAAGGGCACTTCTGAGTCGGACAAGGTCACTGACTACGTCTTTGGCCTCGATGTCACTAAGACCGCTTCGGATGATTTACATAAAAAGCTCGTTGCCGGCTTTAAGGTCAAAATGATCAAGGAGGGTACCACTCCTGTTACTGGCGATGAATGGCTGACGGAGACTGGTGGACTCACTAGCAATTCAGGCGAAGCTGGAGTGTTTAGGACTAACGAGACTACCAGTGAGGTCTTTATCCCTGGTCTTGTTGCAGGTGAGTACGAGATTACGGAGTGTGAGACGCCCGCGGGTTATAACTCCATCAGCTTTACCATTACGGTGACGCCTACGTACGACAAGGCGACCGGCAAACTGACAAAACTTACCGTAAAAGACAGTTCTGATATGGTCACTTCTGAGTTCGATAAAAATGTTGATTCGACCATGATTCCTGTCACCATCCAGAACAAGAAGGGCTCCGGCCTCCCGCTGACCGGTCTCAATGGTGTGACCTTCACTTGGATCGCTGGTGGCGCGGTGCTGTGCATCGGCGTGGCTCACCTCATCCGCAGCCGTAAGCAGGCTGAGGAGTCCGAGCAGGAGTAACGCTCATTCAACCATCCCTTTGGCGGGTGGGATGTGATGGCCATGAGACTTGCGGACACTTTTCTCGTTCATCCACGTTCTTGCTTTGCCATTCTCTTTTCGGGGCAGACTCCGCGCTGGAGTCTGCCCCGTTTTTTGGGATAACGCAGCCAGCCTCCACCGTCCGATGCGGGTACGTTCGTCATCGCGTTTCTTGACTCGTATGAGGTTCGGATTAAGGTCCGTAGGCGCACGCGCGGTGCGGACGGTAGAAGGCAGTTGCGCCGCAAGCGCAAATAAGAATGCCCGGGGGTCGGATCCCGGGCATTTAACAAAACCAGAAAACTAAGCCGCCCGCGCTCCTAAGTACTTACGCGGGGTGCGTCGTTTTCTATTGACATTGTATCCCGAATCGCCCCGCCGATCCGGGACATTTTGAAAACTCAAATATGGGCTTAGGCGCGAACGGAATCTCGTTAATTCCGAAAATTATGTATAATTCCAATATAAACTGGAATCGAACGAAAATAATGGAAATGAACGAAGCGCTAATCTACTTACAAGAAGCACTAGGCCTCTCCGCCAAGACCAAAACTTGGCCTGGATCCGCACGCTTGCCGCTGCATCTTCGGGCGATCGAGGTCCGCGCTGTTGACACAAACGGTTTTTCGTTTTTGCTTGCAAGTTTGCCTACTGGCGTCGGGCTTCCCGAGGCTAAGAGGGTCTATAGTCAGCTAGCCTTGCGCGCGGAGACTCCTGTTGTCGTTTCGTTTCCTGATGCCGATGCACGTCAGCGCAAAGCATTGGTTGCACAAGGGATTCCGTTTGTTTGCCCCGGTAGACAGGCTTTTCTTCCATTTATGGGCACAGCTTGCACGGAGAGGGGCGGTGCCCGGTTTCGCAATCACGCGACCAAGATGTCACCCAACGCACAGGCTGCCGCAATCTGGGGAGCAGCCCAGGAGCCATATCGTCCCTATGACCTTTGTCGTGCGCTTGGGATCTCGGCAAGCCGCGCGAGTGAGGCCATAACCGAGCTTGTTGACAGGGGGCTCGCGAGACGCGAGCGTCGCGAGCGACGTGTCTTCGTGTTCCCTGTTGCCGTTGATCTTCTGCTCAGCGAGCACATGGCAGAGCTCTCCTCGCCTGTCTCGAAGGTCTTTTTTGCAAGGAAGACGCCGCAGATCGACTGTTTTGTTGACGCCGGGGAGACGGCGCTCGCTGCGCGTTCGATGCTCGCTGCGCCGGGTATGGAACAAAAGGCCGTCTTAAGAAGTACATGGCGTCAACTGAGCGACCTTGAAGTTTCAGACGGGGAGTTGCCGGATAGCGAAACGGCGATGATCCAAGTGTGGCGCTATACACCCGTGTTTGCCGACTCCTCCCGTGTCGACAACATTTCGCTTGCGCTATCTTTGGCGGCAATCGACGATGAGCGAATTCAGCTCGAAGTCGATCGCATGTTTGGAAAGGAATATCCATGGCAAGAAGCGCTGTAGAAGGTCTCCAAGAATTCGAACTGTAGGCGGCGTTTCGGTCCTAGTTGCGTTGTTCGGCGTATGAGCTCGCGAATCGGCTATTATTTGTTTAGACAACTTGAGTTGTAGAGGAGTGACCGGCGATGGTGCAGGGCGCCAAACATATGAAGAGCAATACCGCCGCGGACAACGGCGGCTCAAGCCCTCAGCCCAAACCTCAACCAAAGCCCAAGTGCCGCCGCAAGCGACTGCCGCGCTGGGCCGATCGGCTTATCACCATCGTCATCATCCTTATTGGCGTGGGCCTTATGACCTGGCCGTGGATCCTGGACCGGCTCGAGGCCTCGGGCGTGTTCAACCAGATCAGCACGGTGTCCAGCACCGTGGACGCGCTTTCGGAAGAGGAGCGCGAGCGCATCCTGCTACAGGCGCGCTCCTATAACGAGCAACTGGCGGGCGAGGCCACCGAGCTTCCCGCCGACCAGATTGAGCCCTACGCCCAGCAGCTCATCTTTGATCGCGACCCCATGATGAGCTGGGTCGAGATTCCCTCCATCGACGTGAGCATGCCCATCTACCACGGCACGAGCGAGGAAGTCCTTATGGCGGGCGTCGGCCACCTGGAGGGCACGAGCCTGCCGGTAGGCGGCACCTCGACGCATTGCGTGCTCACCGCGCACTCGGGCATGCGCAACCTGAGCATGTTCGACGACATCCACTCGCTGGAGCCCGACGACCTGGTGCTGCTGCACACCATGAACAAGACGCTCGCCTACAAGATGGTGGACTCCGAGGTGGTGCTGCCCGAGGAGATGGAGTCGCTGACCATCGAGCCCGGCGCCGACAAGGTGACGCTCGTCACCTGCACGCCCTACGGCGTGAACGACCATCGCCTGCTGGTGCATTGCGTGCGCACTAAGTACAACAAGAAGGACGTCGACAAGCAAAAGTCGCTGGCCGGCCGCCACTGGGGCAAGCGCGAGTTTGCCGTGCTCATCGTGGTCGTAGCCATTGTGCTGTTGCTGCTGGACATCGTGATCCACGCGGTCCGCAAGCGCCGCAAGGCCAAGGCCTCGGCATAAGACATTCTCCAGAACCACCACAATGGGGACAGGCGCCTTTGTGGTGGTCGGGACTTCCAAACCATCACAACATTCGATGAAAATCGCGATTTTGGCGAAAAACGTCGAATGCTGTGATGCTTTTCGTTGTGGGCGGGACGGTTTTCGCTGTGGACAGGATGGTTTTCGTTGTGGGCGGCGCGGTTTTCGCTATGGACGGTACGGTTTCGTTGCAGAACCGCCAGCCCGCCGCCTGCCAGCCCGCCGTCCTCGTTACGTTTTCGCTGCATTTGGGTAAAGCATCTGCTCCAAGCGGCGTTGCCTTGTATACTAGAGCGGTTTATCTGTTATGCGGAAGGGAGCGCCTATGGCACTCAGCGAGAAAGACGTGCGCGGCATCGCCGAGTATGCAAAGATCGCACTGACCGATGACGAGCTCACCCAGATGACGTCCTACCTGAACGACGCCGTCCAGATGCTCGAGCCCGTCTTGCAATATGACTTGCCCGACGTGGAGCCTACGTTCCATCCTATCGGAAGCCTGTCCAACGTGATGGGCGATGACCTGCGCGAGCCCGAGCGCGACCTGCCGCTCGACGTTGCGCTCGAAAACGCCGGTAGCGCGCGCGACCGCTGCTTCCGCGTGCCGTCCATTTTGGGAGAGGGGGAGAGCGAGTAATGGCGCTAAGCTTCGATTCCCTTACCGCCGCCCAGATCGCCGCGGGCGTTGCCGCCGGCGACTTTACCGCTACCGAGGTGGCCCAGGCTTCCCTTGCCGCCATCGAGGCGCGCGAGGGCGGGGTCCAGGCATTCCTGCAGGTGGCGCCCGAGCTTGCGCTCGAGACCGCCGCGCGCGTGGATGCCGACCGTGCCGCAGGCAAGCCGCTGCCTCCGCTCGCGGGCGTGCCGCTGGCCATCAAGGACAACATGAACCTTGTGGGCACGCGTACCACCTGCGCTTCCCGCATGCTCGGGGACTACCAGAGCGTCTACACCGCCACCTGCGTCCAGCGGATGCTCGATGCCGGCTGCCTGCCCATGGGCAAGGCAAACATGGACGAGTTTGCCTTTGGCAGCTCCACCGAGAGCTCGGCGTTCCACCGCACCAACAACCCCTGGGATACCGAGCGCGTGCCCGGCGGCTCCTCGGGCGGCTCTGCTGCCGCCGTCGCCGCGGGCGAGGTCGCGCTCTCGCTGGGCTCGGATACCGGCGGCTCCATTCGTCAGCCGGCGTCGCTGTGCGGCGTGGTGGGCTTTAAGCCCACGTATGGCGCCGTGAGCCGTTACGGCGTGGTTGCCTTTGGCTCGTCGCTCGACCAGGTGGGCCCCTTTGGCCGCACGGTCGAGGATGTCGCGCTGGCCATGAACGCGCTTACCGGCGCGGGCCACGATCCGTACGACTGCACCAGCCAGGATTGCGCCGTCGACTTTACCGAGCACCTCAACGACAGCATCGAGGGCAAGCACGTGGGCATCATCCCCGCGTTTATGGAGGCCGAGGGCCTGACGCCCGAGGTCAAGGCCGCTGTTCAGCGCGCCGCCCAGGAGCTGCAGAACCAGGGTGCCAAGCTGGTCGAGGTCGACCTGCCACACCTGGACGCCGCCATCGCCGCCTACTACGTCATCGGCCCGGCCGAGGCGTTCTCCAACCTGGCCCGCTTCGACGGCATTCGCTACGGCTACCAGGAGGAGGGCTGCGCCAACCTGTCCGACCAGAGCTCGCTTTCGCGCGCCCACGGCTTTGGCGCCGAGGCCAAGCGCCGTCAGATGCTCGGCGCCTACCTGCTGAGCTCGGGCGTGTACGACAAGTACTACTACGCTGCGCAAAAGGCCCGCACGCTCATCACGCAGGACTACGACGCCGCGTATGCCAAGGTGGACACTATTCTCATGCCCGCCTCGCCGCGCACGGCCTTTAAGTTTGGCGAGATCAGCGACCCCACGCAGATGTACCTCTCCGACCTGTACACCATCTCGCTCAACATTTGCGGCAACGGTGGTATCTCGGTGCCGCTGGGCCTGGGCGAGGATACTCAGCTGCCCGTTTCTGCCCAGCTGGTGGGTCCGGCGTTTAAGGACCGTCAACTGCTCACGTTTGCCCGCGCCCTGGAGCGCGGCTTTGCCGATGCCGCCACGGGTGCGCCCGCGCTTTCCGTCGCGCCCGATTTTGCCGGGAAGGGAGGCGAGCTGTAATGAAGGAGCTTTCCGAGGTCCTGCAGGATTGGGAGGCCGTGATCGGCCTGGAAATCCATACCGAGCTCACCGCACTCGATACCAAGATGTTCTGCAATTGCAAGCTCAGCCACGATGACGAGCCCAACGCCAACGTGTGCCCGGTGTGCCTGGGCCTGCCCGGTGCGCTGCCGGTGCCCAACAAGCGCGCCATCGAGAGCATCGTCAAGGCCGGCCTCGCTACCAACTGCGAGATCCAGCGCCACTCGATGTTCTACCGCAAGCACTACTTCTATCCCGACATGGCCAAGAACTTCCAGACCACGCAGGGTCCGGTCGCCTTTGCCATGTACGGTCATCTGGACCTGGACGTGACCGGTCGCGGTGCCGCCGAGCGCCCCGACTGCGCGTTTGGTGAGGCCGAGGCCCAGAGCCTGGCAAGCGCTTCGGCCAACGCCGAGGGCCTGTCCACGTCCATGACGTCGACCATGCGCGAAGGCAATCAGCGCGCCGGCCACCTGGCCAGCTACGATGCGTCCAACCTGCAGATGCCCGAGCGCCGCGAGGACGGTTCCTACACGGTGCCCATTCGCATTCTGCGCATCCACATGGAGGAGGACGCCGCCAAGATGGTGCACGTGGGCGGTGCCGAGGGCCGCATTACCGCCGCTGCCGAGTCGCTCGTCGACTACAACCGCTGCGGCACGCCGCTGATCGAGCTCGTCACCGAGCCCGACCTGCGCACGCCCGAGGAGGCTCGCCTGTTTATGGAGAAGCTCCGTCGCATCTTTGTGACGCTGGGCATTTCCGACTGCTCCATGGAGAAGGGTTCCATGCGCTGCGACGGCAACGTGTCGCTGCGCCGCCGCGGCGAGACCAAGCTGGGCACCAAGACCGAGCTCAAGAACCTCAACTCGTTTAAGAGCCTGCACGACGGCCTTGCCTACGAGATCTGCCGCCAGGCCGAGGTGCTCGAGGAGGGCGGCATTATCTACCAGGAGACCCGTCACTGGGAGCCCAGCCGCAAGCGCACTGTGGTTATGCGCGTCAAGGAGACGGCCGACGACTACCGCCTGTTCCCCGATCCCGACTTGGCGCCGTTCGACCTGGACGACGAGTTTATCGATCGTTGCCGTGGCGAGATCCCCGAGCTGCCCGATGCCAAGCGCGCCCGTTTTGAGGCCGACTTTGGCATTAAGGCGGCAGACGCCGAGCAGATTGCCGGCGACCCCGAGTTTGCCGAGTTCTTTGAGGCCGCCGCTGCCGGCATGGCTGGCAAGGAGGCCCAGACGGTCGCAAACCTGCTGGTGAACGAGATGATCGCCTACCTTAAGGGCGCGGGTGTGTCGCTCGCCGAGTCCGGCATCGCGCCGGCTCAGGTGGCAGCCCTTGCTAAGCTGCTGGCGACCGACGCCATCAGCTCCAACCAGGCGCACGAGGTCTTTGAGGCCATGGCCCAGACCGGCGACGACCCCAATAAGATCGTCGACGAGCGCGGTATGCGTCAGGTGAGCGATGCCGGCGCGCTGCAGCCGATCGTGGACGAGGTGCTGGCAAACTGTGCCGATCAGGCACAGCAGTATCGTGACGGCAACCAGAAGGTCATCGGCTTTTTGGTGGGCCAGTGCATGAAGGCGAGCCGCGGTAAGGGCAACCCCAAGCTCTTCAACGAGTTGCTGAGAACGTCGCTCTCGTAAGCGGGAACCCGGGAGCCCCGGCAGGGCGGGTGCTTCCTCAAAATTTCAAACAGTCCTGCGCAAGACGAAGGCCACATTTAGTGGCCTTCTTTGCGTGCGGAACTCATTTTGAGCAAGCACCCGCCCTGCCGGGGCTTCCGGGTTCTGCAACGACTCGGCCGTTCGGGTCAGGCAGGCTGAATTGAATAGAGTGAATGGGCGCGCCGTTGGCGCGCCCATTTTTGTAAATGTGACAAAGGGACAGTCCCTTTGTCACATTGCGTGTGGAACTCATGGGGCTGTCCCTTTGCCGTCTTTTTATTGATGCTGGGAGCGCCAAGCGGTGGGGGTGGTGCCGGTGTGTTGCTTGAAGGCTTGGGCGAAGGCGGCCTGCTGAGGGTAGCCTAGACGCTCTGCGACCTGCGCTATCGTGAGCGAGCTATCGGCCAAAAGGTCCTGTGCTCGCTCCATACGGCGTCTGCGAATGTAGGCACCCAGGGACTCGCCGGTTTGGGCCTTAAAGGTGGCGCATAGCTTGGAGCGGCTTGTGTAGAGCCTCTCGGCTACCTCGTTGATACCCACACGTCTGCCTTTGTCGAGCGCGCGCTCAATCATTGCCGTTGCTTCTTCGGCAATGGTTATGCTGGCGCGTGTGTCTGCCGCCCGCCGCGCCTGCTTGTGGGCCGCGCGCGAACAGGCGAGCTCCGCGACCATGGTCTCCACGATGCCTTGCATATAGACGTGTCCGCCTACGGTGCGGGCGCGGTCCTCGTTAATCCGGCGCAGCGTGTGGCAGATGGCAGACGTCGCCTCCTCGTGCCACGACTCGGCAAACGCCTCAAAGACTCCCGCGAACTCAGTGGGATACCGATGCTCCAGCTCGTCAAAATACCCGGGCAAAAAGAGCACCGAGCGCGAGTGATAAAGCTGCCCTGCAAACAGCGGACTTAGTTCCTCGCCGCAGCTATCTTGGATAAAGCTGCACACCGCGCTGTTCGGCCACGGTCCATGCAAGGGTTTAAGGTTCGCAGGCGTTATGCCAGCCTCGGGCATGCATATAAGTGTGGGCGCGCTGACCTCGCTCACGCAGGCGTACGGTTCGGGTGTGTATTCGGCCAGGTACATATCGTGCATCGGGGTAATGAAATGCTCCATAACGATGCAGGCGGGGGAGAGAGGCATGATCCATGCGCGTCCGTGTGCCCGATCGTTTGCCACCTCGCCGGTAAAGACGGCGCCCTTGCCGGAAAGCTGCAGACCAAACTGCTCAAACTGCGGTGCGTAGAGCTCGGTTATATCGGTTGCTGCCCGCCGCATTTTCAAAAGCGTCCCCTTCATTTGCGAAAACGTCCACGCCTGGCTCGATTGTGAGCCATGGCTAACACATCAATGATAAGTTCATTACGGTTAACTCTCAAGCCGTTAGAAAGGAATCTCATGGCAAAGGGGTCAAAAAGGGAAGGCGGCGGTATCGGCGAGCTGCTTGCATATGCCGGCGACCGCAAATTCCTAACGTATTTGGGCATGGCTCTCTCGGCGCTCTCGCAGCTGCTGAGCTTTGGCCCGTTCGTGTGCATTTGGCTTGTCGCGCGCGATCTGATCGCCGTGGCACCTAACTGGAGCGAAGCCTGCGGCATCGCGACGTATGGCTGGTGGGCCGTGGGGTTTGCGCTGGCAAGCATCGTGGTCTATTTCGTGGGGCTCATGTGCACGCACCTGTCTGCGTTTCGCTGCGCGTCCAATATTCGCAAGACTACGAGCGAGCACCTGCTTAAGCTGCCGCTTGGCTACTTTGACACACACGCCACCGGTGAGCTGCGCCGTATCGTAGACGGATGCGCCGCCTCCACCGAGACCCTGCTCGCGCACATGCTACCCGATATTGCCGGCGCCACCGCCATGGTCGCAGGTCTGCTCGTGCTGCTTTTCGCCCTCGATTGGCGCTTGGGCGCGGCATGCCTTATCTCGGTCGCCGTTTCGCTTGGCGCCATGGCCACCATGATGAGCGGCAAGGGCGCCGAGTTCATGAAGGCCTACATGGGCGCGCTGGTCAAGATGAACAAGACCGGTACCGAATACGTACGCGGCATTCCCGTGGTCAAGGTGTTTCAGCAGACGGTCTATTCCTTTAAGGCGTTCCACGACGCGATCGCCGAATACGCCGACATGGCACAAAGCTATGCGGGCACGTTTTGCCGAGGCCCGCAGGTACTCAACCTTACCGCGCTCAATGGTCTTGTGACATTCCTGTTGCCCGTGGCGTTGCTGTTGGCGCCGGGCGAGACGGACTTCGCGCATTTTATGGCCAACTTCACGTTTTACGCGATATTTTCGGCCGTGGTACCGACGGCCATGACCAAGCTCATGTTTGTGGGCGAGGCCTCTCAGATGAGTGCCGATTCGCTGGCTCGCATCCGAAGCGTCATGGATTCCAAGCAGCTCTCCGTGCCCGCGCAGCCCAAGCACCCTGCCGGCGGCGACGTGCGATTTGAGGACGTGAGCTTTACGTACGAGGGCGCCGAAGCACCTGCCGTTAGCCATGTAAGTTTCAGCGTTCCCGCTGGTAGTGCCCTTGCGCTTGTGGGTCCTTCGGGCGGCGGCAAGTCAACCTGCGCAAGCCTGATTCCTCGTTTTTGGGATGTTTCCGCAGGCCGTGTGCTCGTAGGCGGCGTGGACGTTCGCGATATGGATCCGCACAAGCTTATGGACCAGGTCGCCTTCGTGTTCCAGACCAACCAGCTGTTCCGGCAAACACTTGCCGATAACGTGCGCGCCTCCAAGCCTACGGCCACTGACGACGAAGTGCGTGCGGCCCTCTCCGCAGCTCAGTGCGACGACATTGTGGCCAAGCTTCCACAGGGCATCAATACCATGCTCGGTGCCGGCGGAGCATATCTTTCGGGCGGCGAGGTCCAGCGCGTGGCACTTGCCCGCGCGATCCTTAAAGACGCGCCTATCGTGGTGCTCGATGAGGCCACGGCGTTTGCGGATCCCGAGAACGAGGCGCTCATCCAGCGCGCCTTTAGCAAGCTGGCGGCGGGTCGCACGGTCATTATGATCGCGCACCGGCTTTCGACCGTGGTGGGGGCCGACAAGATCGTGGTGCTCAATCAAGGTAGCGTGCAGGAGGCCGGCACCCATGCCGAGTTGCTGTCCCAAGAGGGTCTGTATGCCAAGATGTGGGCCGAATACGAACAGGCCGCGAGCTGGAAAATCACTGCAGCGACCGCGGATGCCGCCGTCACGAAGGGAGGCGAGGCCTAAATGTTCGCCTCATTCCAAAAGAAGTATTTCCTATCCGATAAAGGTGTCGCCGGCGTAAAACGCGGCATTTTCTGGACCGCGCTCACCAATCTCATTACCATGGCCGGCATGGGCTTATTGTTCCTGGTCATGGCCGGTTTTGTCGAACATCTCGCCACCGGTGCCGACCTGCCGGATGCCCTGCCGATTGTGGGCGGCCTCCTGGTCTTTTTCGTGTTGCTCTTTGCCTCTAACTGGCAGCAGTATTACTACACCTACTGCATCTTTTACGAGGAGTGCGGCAAGCAGCGTATGGAGATTGCCGAGCGCTTGCGCAAGCTGCCGCTGTCGTTTTTTGGCCGTCGTGATCTGGCCGATTTAACCGAGACCATCATGGGCGACGTCCAGGCCATGGAGCACGCCTACAGCCACGTGCTGGGAGAGCTTTGGGGTGCCATCATCGCAAGCGCCATTGTGTTCGTGGCGTCGCTGTTCTTTTGCTGGCAGCTGGCGATCGCGGCGTTTTGGAGCGTGCCCGTGGCCTTTGCCGTGCTGTATCTGACACGCGGCCCCATGACCCCGGTGTTCGACCATGTGCGTGCCGAGAAGGTCAAGGTTACCGAGGCGATCCAGGAGGCGCTCGACTGCGTGCGCGAGATCCGTGCCACCAACCAGGAGGCTCATTATCTTGAGGGGCTCAACGCCGTGATCGATGCCGAGGAGCGCGAAACCACCAAGGGCGAGCTCGCCAATGGGCTTTTGGTCAACTCCGCCTTTGCCATCCTGCGCCTGGGGATTGCCACCACGTTGGTCACGGGCGCTGCGATGGTCGCCTCCGGCCAGGCCGACTTTTTGATGATGTTTGCCTTCCTGCTTATGGTGAGCCGCATCTATGCGCCCTTTGATCAGGCGCTGATGCTGATGTCCGAGCTGTTTGCCGCCGAGTCGTCGGCCAAGCGCATGCGTTCCATCATGGAAGAGCCCGTGGCGCGGGGCAGCGAGCAGTTTGAGCCCGTAGGCCACGATGTGGTGTTCGATCACGTGGCATTTGGCTATGGTGCGGGCGAGGACGGCCGCGCCGGCGAGAAAGTTCTTACCGATGTGAGCTTTACCGCCAAGGAAGGCGAGGTCACGGCACTGGTCGGTCCTTCGGGCTCCGGTAAGTCCACGGTGAGCCGCCTGGCCGCGCGCTTTTGGGACGCCACCGAAGGCACGGTCACCGTGGGCGGCGTGGATGTTGCGAGCGTCGATCCCGAGGTGCTGCTGCGCGACTACGCCATTGTGTTCCAAGACGTTCTGCTCTTTGACGACACGGTGATGGGAAACATCCGTCTTGGTCGTCGCGATGCCACCGATGAGGAAGTGCTTGCTGCCGCGCGTGCCGCCAACTGCGACGAGTTTGTGAGCCGCATGCCGCAGGGCTATGACACCATGATCGGCGAGAACGGCTCCAGGCTGTCCGGCGGAGAGCGCCAGCGCATTTCCATCGCCCGCGCGCTGCTCAAAGACGCGCCTATCGTGCTGTTGGATGAGGCGACGGCGAGCTTGGATGTGGAGAACGAGACCGTGGTGCAGCAGGCGCTTTCCCGCCTGCTCGCAGGCAAGACGGTTATCGTGATCGCCCACCGTATGCGTACGGTGGAAAATGCCGATAAGATCGTTGTACTCAAGGATGGTGTGGTTGCCGAGCAGGGCACTCCGGCGCAGCTCAAGGCGGCAGGTGGAGAATTCGCCCGCATGGTGGCGCTGCAAAAGGAAGCAGCTACCTGGCAGTTGTAAGAAGGGGCAAAGGGACAGTCCCTTTCTCACATTGACAATCGGTTACTCCGCATCGTTAATTTTCAAAAGGTTAGCCATGGCTGACCTATATAGTTAGATAAAATTGAGATATTTCAAAAGCGTGCTCGAGCAAACTTGTTTACTCGGGTGCTGAAGCACCATGCCGCGTCCAATGCGGCAAAAGGGAGAAGCAACATGAAGAAGTCGACGTTCAATACCCTGCTTGTCGGTGGCGGTTTTCTGCTTGGCACGGCCGGCATCAAGCTGCTTACCAGCGCTCCGGTAAAGAATGCCTGCGTGCAGGGTATCGCGTGCGGCATGCGCATCAAGAACGGCTACCAGGACATGGTCGAGCAGGCCAAGGCTAATGTCGACGACATGGTTGCCGAGGCTGCTTACATCACCCAGAGCGAGGCCGCTGCTGACGAGGCAGCCGAGTAACGCTCCCAGGCACAAACTATGAGATTCTCGATTATTAGCGAGATCCCCGGCAGGACCCGTCTTCAATTGGCGGGTCCTGTGCCAGAGAGCGATCTCGATGCACTTCTTAAGCTCAGCGGCGATATCGACGGCGTGCACAAGGTGCGCGTCTACGGCCGCATCGGTCAGATGGCGCTCGAATACGACGAGCCACGTCGCGCGAGCGTGCTCGACGCCTTGGGCGCACTCGATGCTCAAGCTATCGCCGATGCCAAGTCGGGCTATGTGATGCAGCTTGAGCCGCGCAAGCACAAACTCGTTATGGACCTGGCGACACTCGTCGGCGCCCACTACGCGCGCCGCTGGTTCTTGCCGACGCCTCTGCGTGCGGTGTTTGTCGTGGCCGGTTACATGGCATTTTTGCGCGCTGCCC
The DNA here is from genome assembly GCA_019414605.1 of Collinsella sp. Classification (GTDB taxonomy): domain Bacteria; phylum Actinomycetota; class Coriobacteriia; order Coriobacteriales; family Coriobacteriaceae; genus Collinsella. The sequence continues at coordinate 59,765 of DXLS01000064.1, read as the reverse complement.
TTCATGAGCTGGCGCAGCCGCGCCTGACCGTTCCCGTGCTCGACGCTTCGGCCATCGGCATTTCGTTCGTCAAGCGTGATGTCGACACCGCGGGCCAGACAATGTTCCTGCTCAACGTGGGCGAGCTGCTCGAGGACTACACCCGCGCCATGAGCGAAAACGAGCTCATCAACTCGCTGCTCGATGTACCCGACAAGGTGCAAAAGGTTGTCGGCGACACCGAGGTAAGCGTTGCTGCGACCGAGCTCGAGCCCGGCGATCTGGTCGCCGTGCGCACTGGCATGTCCATTTGCATCGACGGTGTCGTCGAGCGGGGGAGCGCTATGGTCAACCAGGCGACCCTGACCGGCGAGCCGCTGGCCGTTGAGCGCAGCGTGGGCGACGACGTGTTCGCCGGTACCGTCGTGGAAGACGGCAGCATCTTGGTGCGCGTGCGCGCCAACACAGCGCAGACCAAACTGCGCTCGATCGTCTCGCTCGTGCAGACGGCCGACTCGCTCAAATCCGAGGGCCAGTCGCATATGGAGGACCTCGCCAACAAGATCGTCCCGTGGAACTTCCTGCTCGCGGGCCTGGTTGCGCTCACCACGCGCAGCCTTATCAAGACCTCGGCGGCGCTGATGGTCGACTACTCGTGCGCACTCAAGCTCACGGGTTCCGTCGCCGTCATGACCGCCATGAGCGATGCCGCCAAGATGGGCGTCATGGTCAAGGGCGCGAAGTACTTTGAGTCGTTTGCCAAGGCCGACACCATTGTGTTTGATAAGACTGGCACGCTCACCGAGGCGCAGCCGCGCCTGGCTTGTGTGCTGACGACCGACGGCTGGAGCGAGGACGAGGTCCTGCGCCTTTCTGCCTGCCTGGAGGAGCATTTCCCGCATCCTGTGGCGCGTGCCGTGGTCAACGCCGCCCGCGAGCGCGGGCTCGAGCACCGAGAGCGCCATGCCGCCGTCGAGTACATCGTGGCGCACGGCATCGCTTCGTCCATCGAGGGGCGTCGCGCGATTATCGGCTCGGCACACTTTGTGTTTGAAGACGAGAGCGCGCAGCTCGATTCCGACATTAAGGAGCGCATTGAGTCCCAGATGCAGGGCCTGTCGCCGCTGTATCTGGCGGTCGATGGAAAGGTCGTCGGCGTGCTCGGCATCGAAGATCCGCTCAAGGCCGGGGTCCGCGAGGCCATTGCCGACCTGCATGCGCTGGGCGTCAAGCACGTGGTCATGCTCACGGGTGACTCCGAGCGCACGGCCGAGCGCATCGCGCGCGAGGCGGGTGTCGACGAGTTTAAGGCCGAGCTGCTGCCCGAGGACAAGTACGCGTATGTGGAGCGCATTAAGAGCGAGGGGCGCCACGTTGCCATGGTGGGCGACGGCGTCAACGACTCACCGGCGCTGGGCCTGGCCGACGTGGGCCTGGCCATGGGTGGCGGAAGCGACATCGCCAAGGAGGTCGCCGATATCATCCTGACCGATACGGATCTGGCCGCAATCGTGCGCCTGCGCCGCATGAGTCAGGGCCTCATTGATCGTCTGACGAGCTCCTACTCTAAGGTGATGCTCACTAACTCGGCGCTGTTGGCATTGGGTATTACCGGCATGATCACTCCGCAGACGTCGTCACTGCTGCACAACGGCTCAACGATCGCCTACAGCCTGAGCAACGCGAAGGCCTACCTGCGTTAGCAGACGTGTTCGCCCACGTTATCTGGCCTGCGCCCAGACGGCATTTGTGTCGTCTGGGCGCAGGCCTTTTGCGTTTGACCATGTGCTAGCTTCTCTATATAGTGTTGCTAGCAGGGCTAGCAATTGAAGGGAGCGGGATCGACGTGGGTGCTGTTAGCGGCATGGCGCAGGTGAACGTTCGCGTGGATCGCCAGGTCAAGAACCGTGCCGAGGAGGCGCTGCGGCTTTCGGGCGGGTCACTGCCCGAGCTCATCAAAAAGGTGGTGGCAAAGGTTGCGCAGGGCGGCGAGAAGTGCGAGGAAGTGCTTGCGGCCGTCGACGACCGGCGGCAATCCGTCGCGCACGATACTCCGTTCGCCGCATCATGGGCGGCGGCGGATCAACTTTACGCGGACCTGGGCATCGCTGCGTCGCCCGTATCCGACGATCGCGATTGGGACACAATCTATTCCGAAGCCATGGACGAGTACTATCGCCAAAAGGGGATGATCCTGTGAGCGGGGCTCCCCTCAAAATAATGGTGGATGCCAACGTATGGGTTGATTCGTTTTGCGCCGACCATGCCGAGTCGCTTGCCGCACGTGCGTTTATTGGGCAGGCGACGGAGGCGGGGGCATTGCTGTTCTTTCCGGTGCATATCGCCAAGGACGTGCTGTACGTTGTCCAACACGAGCTCAAGCGTAGCGTTCTTGCCAGCGGGGGAGCGCTCGACGAGGCGTCTGCCCGCGCGATTGGCGATGCGGCGCTGGCGTTTGTTCGGAATATGACCGAAAACGCTATGGCCGTGGGCGCTGATGCATCCGATCTGTGGCTGGCCGACAAATACTTAGCACTCCATCGCGATTACGAGGACAACTTGGTGCTCGCCGCGTGCAAGCGCGCGCAGGTCGATTACTTGGTGACCAACGATCGCAAGCTGCTCGAACATGCCGATCTTGCAGCAAAGACACCTCGTCAAATGATGCCGATTCTTGCTTTGGCCGAACGCGGCGGCGCGGCTATCGGTTGACGCGAACTGTTTGCGGGCCTCTTGGACGACGATGCGCCAAGGGACCCGCGTCTGCTATTTACAAAAGCTCGGCCTTAATGGCGGGACTTTCTGCGAGCTGCTCGACTGCCTTTTCGTCGGAGCTGTCGAGTGCTGCCAGACTGCGGTAGACCCACTCGTTGACCTGGGTGTTCTTGACGCCTGCGGTCTGCATAAGGGCGCCTACCTCGCGGATTGCTGCGAGCAGATCGGCTTTGGGACCCGCGAGCTCGACCTCGATGCCGTGGTAGGCGGCCACACCGCGGTTCTCACTCACGTGGTCGATAAAGCCCTCGACGGTCTCAAGCTGCTGAGCGAGAGCTGCATCATCGTCAGCGTCCAGCGCGACGAGTGCGTTCGATACCGTGAGGGCGGGATGTCCGCAGGGGACAAAGCCTTCGATGACATCCATAGCTTCGGTAATGGTTGAGCCCAGGCCTGCGAGGGCATTGACGAGTTGCTGCTTGGTATCCATAACGGTCCTTTCGACGGGTCAATTTTGCTTGGCGAAAATATACGTGACGCGATCGGTAACAAAAGTGCGAAGTGCGGCGCACATTGGGGTCTTCACAGCTCGTGCATAGGACAGCTGTCCGCTTTCAGAACGTGGTAAGATAACACTCCACAAGCGGGGCTCGCCCCGTATGTTCCTTGAAAAGTCGACGGTTATCGGGTGTTTGCAGGCCCGATGCCATCCAGACTTTCCCAGCATTCGGGGGCGACTGGTTTCGACACGATAGCTCTGAGAGAGGAAGCAAGCCGAGGTCTCCTCGCCTCGTTAAACAGGGGTACCGTCAAATTGAATTGACAACAACTCTTCTTTTGAGCCTATGGCTCTCGCTGCCTAATTTATAGCGGCGCGTCAACCCGGTGATTTCCCCGACACCGGCGCGACGTCATGTTAGGGGAATGCTCCTGCGCACGTAATCGGTATGGCGCAGGCTAAGACCGAACCGGTTAGGACGCCGCGAGCGTGTCGCTGCGCGCAAAGCGTCCGAGACAAAACCAGCGACTGAGCTTGGAGATGCCAATCAGGGGGCTTTCGTGGACCGGAGTTCGATTCTCCGCGCCTCCACCAACTGTTCAGTAGGCGAACATATGCAGGTGTCCGTCGTTAGGCGGGCGTTCGTATTGCTCGTCGAATAGAAGAAGCCGCTCCATACGGGGCGGCTTCTTTGCGTTCTAGGCCTGCGGCATGATCTCCTGCTCGCCGTCCTCGTCGAGGTACGGCATGAGGAACACGCCGCCCTGCTCGGTGGTAAGCAGCAGGTACTCGCGGTTGTGCTCGTCGCACACGATTTCCTGGCCGATGCCCTCGGGCAGGTCGTATATGGGGCCGTCCGTGCGGGCTTGCCTCACGGTCACGTCTTGCGCTCCCATGGCCTGCGACGCGCAGCTGGCGGCGGCCAGGACGATGAACAGCAGGACGACCGCCGCGAGGATGGGGCCGCACCCGCCGTTGCGCTCCTCGTCTGCGGGGCTCGGGTACGGCATGGCCTATCCCACCTTCACCAGATAGTCGTCGGCCTCTGGCTTGCCCGTGGCCTTGCCCACGGCGATGTAGCGCGTTGCGCCGCTGTAGCCCGTGTATCGGCCCCACACGTAGCCGTCGGCGATCTTGTACCAGTTATCCAGCGTCACGGTCTCGCCGCTGGAATAGTGCGCCACCTCGGTGCCGCCCAGGCCGGGGGCGTCGCGCACGCGCAGGTAGTCCACAGTGCAGCGGTAGGTGCCGCCGAAGTTCTCGGTCGTTTCCTGCTGCGCAGGCTGCGGCTGCGGGACGGCTGCGGGGGCGCTTCCAGCAGTGATGCCGAAGCATTCCAGGTAGATGCGCGCCAGCTCGTCCAGGTTGCCGTTGAACTTCTCGCGGTCGCCGTCGTTGTCGATGAAGCCGTTCTCGCACAGGCGGTAGTTGATGCCGCGCGCGGCGGCTCGGTTCGGGTTCGCGAAGTCGGAACGGCGCACCAGCTTCTCGGAGCGCCCGGGCATGAACGCCGCCAGCTTGTCGGCCAGCGCATTGTCGTACTCGTCAGGCTCAAAGCCCTCCTTGATGATGACGTGCGCGCCGTGGGCCGTGGCGATGCCGCTGGCGTCCATGTGCAGCTCCACCACTGGCGCGTCGGTGCTCAGGCGGTTAAGCCCGCCGTCGGCGTACCAGTTGCGGGACGTATCGCCCAGCTCGACCTCGGAACCGCCCAGTTCCTTGATTCGCTGGCCCAGGGCGCGAACACGCTCGGCCTCGGTGCAGCCGCCTGCGCAGCAGCCGGGGTCGCCAGCGCCGTGGCCGCAGATGATGAACAGTTTAGCCATTGCCTACTCCTTCCCGCCTACGGTCACGCCCAACAGGGCGTCGAGCCACTTGGATGTGATGCCTACCGACTTGAACAGCGTGTAGGCCGCCTGCACGCCGCCTACCACGGCGAAGGCGCACGTGACCCATGCGCCCGGGTCTGCGGGCACGCCGCCCACGAAGCCGGTCACGACGCCCGCCAGGAGCGAGCAGCCCAGCGCCAGGATGCGCGCGGCCTTGCCGGTCATGGCCTCGGTCTTGATCAGCTGCACCGCAAACGGCACGGCGAAAGACAGCACGATGGCTGCGATTGCTTGCATTTCTGTCATTTCGGATTCCTTTCTATCGAGCCGATTCCTTGTAGAGCAGGTCAACGCGGTCGGCGATGTGGTCGACCTTCGCCGCCATGCCCTGGCTGCGCGCCTGGCTGTTTGCCAGGTCGGCGTGCAGCACCTCGTTGGAGGTCACGACGGACTCCATGAGCGCCTTCATAGCCTCCATCAGCGCGTTGCTGCGCTCCATCTGCGCGGCGATGCGGCCCTCCATCTGGCTGCGCTCGCGGTCGCGCTGCGCCCGCTCGTTCACCTCGTCCTGCTTTCGCTCTTCGCGCTTGAGGTCGATGTTCGCCTTGCGCTCGTTCTGGGCCTTGAACTCTTCGAGGAACTGCTTGCCGAAGTACAGGACCACTAGGACGAGCAGTGCGCCGAAAAGCGACCCGGGGCCGTACGGCGCGAAGATTTCCAGCACGTCGGTCATTCGTTTTCTCACCTCCTCGAATCGCTGCCGCGATTGTCCGCGAGGTGTCGCCGGACAAAAGAAAAGCGCCCCCGAAGGGGCGCTCGCTACTCCTGCGGCGCGTCCGGCTGGTCGGGCTCCATGGCTTCCAGCTCGTTGATGCGGTCGCGCCACGTCTGGCGCTGCGAGATGATCTCGGCCACCTCCTTGGCAGCTGCGGCGATGGCCGAGAGCAGGTCGGTGATGGACGATGCGGAGAAGATGCGCTCCACCGCCTTCATGACCTTGTAGTCGCTCTGCTCAAGCTGCTGTTTGTAGCCGTTGATCTCCCCGGCGATTTCCTGTTCCGTCATGGGTCGCTCCTTCCGTTGCTAGGGTAGGGGCATGTTCCCATCCGTGTCGCCTCCAGGTTTGGATTGCATTGAGCAACCCCCCCCCGCGTGATTTCCGAACAGGCCGCGGTACAGCGCGTCCATGGCCCGCACGCTGCGGTGCGCGTCCAGCCGCTTCATGCCTCCGCGCCAGCTCTGGTAGCTCTGCTCCACCTGCTCGGGGGTCATGATGCCATCGGCGACCATGCGGGCCATCTTCTTGAGCTTGCGGCGCTCCCGCGTTATGGAGTCTCGGCACGGCTTCACGACTATGCGGCCCGTCTCCGTGTAGAAGATGCGCTTCTTCAGCCACGTGAACCCGCGCGACAGCTTCACCACGCGCGTCTTGCGCGGGTTCAGCTCGATGCCCAGCTCGGCGCACTTGCGCCCTATCAGCAGCAGGCAAACCTGCAGGTACTCCTTGCTCTCGTGTATGAGGTAGAAGTCGTCCATGTACCGCCCGTACGCCTCGGGGCGCAGCATCTCGGTCACGTAGTGGTCGATGCGGTTGGGGTGCGCCACGGCGCATATCTGGTTCGGCTCGCTGCCCAGCCCCAGGCCCACCTCGCCCTGCGCGTCAATCAGGCGGTGCTCAAGGTCGATTACTCGCGGATCGAGCAGCGCGGCAGCCACCTGCTCCTTGACGGGGCCGTGCGCTATGCGGGCGAAGTAGTCGGAGAAGTCGCCGAGCAGTATGTAGCCATCGCCGCCGTGCCTCCTCCAGTTGTCTGCCAGGTGGCGCTTGAGCAGCTTCAGGGCGTAGTCGGTGCCGCGCCCCTTGATGTTCGCGGAGTTCGCGGCTATGAGGGTGGGCACGATCGCGGGCACGAGCGCGTTCTGCGACAGCGACTTCTGCACCACGCGCTCGGGGAAGTGCACGGCGCTGATATGCCTCAGCTTGCCGCGCTCCCATAGGTCGAACCGTATGAAGCCCCGGCATATGTCGCGGCCCTCCAAAAGGTCGCGGCGGGACAGGACGGCGTTGCGCAGGTAGCTTCTCATGTACCTCTGCGTGGACGACTTCCACATGACGCCCCGCGCGGCCTGCTTTGAAGCCTTGCACAGGCTGTTGAGGTCGGCCACGGTCTCAAGCGTGCACGCCTTGACGCGCTCGGCCTTTGCCTTGGCCCGCTTCTCCTCGCGGCGCTTGCGGCGTGCGGCCCTTCTTTGCTCTGAGTTCATAGAGAGCACCCCGCACGGCTTGCAATGTGGCTCTGGCAGCCGCTTGAGGTATGGCCATGAAACGCGGCGAAGCCACGGAGCGCCGCGCCATGCAAGCAGCGTCCGGCCACCCTCGCGGGGTGCGTATTTACGGGCGCATGCCCGATGGTCGCGCCTTCCTTCCTCTCCGCGCTCTGCTTTCGGCCCTGGGGCCTACTCGGTCTGGCAGTAAGGGAATCCGGGGCGGGGGCGAACCCAGACGTTCGTCGCCGAATTGTAGTTGGCATTGCCGTTGTTGTTGACGTAGCACACGTTGGACGAGGAGCCACCCATGACGGAACGCAACCACCAATTGTACCGATAAAAAAGGCGCGACCGCCGCCCATTATAGCGAACGCAGGCGCTCTAGCTCGGCCTCGGCCTCGGCTATGCGCTCCTCGGTGGACTTCTTGCCCGTCACGCGCACGTTCTTGCGTGCGCCCTTCAGCAGCCTGATCTCCTCCTCGACCATGGCCGCCAGCTCCTCGAAGCGGTTGGCGTTCACCGGCAGGCCGATATCCATGAGGCACTGCATGTCCAGCATCAGCTGCTCGCAGTCCGCTATGGCCAGCGTCAGGTAGCGTTTCCTCTCCAGCGCGTTGAACGAGCTGTTGGGATAGAAGCAGTCGGCGCGGTTGACGTTGTACACGATGCTGCGCGCCGTCTCCACCGTGGGGACTGCATTCAGCAGCCTGTAGGCTTTCGGCACGACCGACGAGGAGGCCATGAGCTTGTTGACCTCCACGCGGATGGCGATGGCCTGCGTGAAGAACTTGTACTCGGACACCTCGCGGTTTCGCTGGTAGACGCCGCTCATGGCACCTCCCGGAAATAGTGGCGAAAAAAACGGCCCGCTGCGCGGGCAGGGATGCGACCGCGCAAGGCGGTCGCATCGAAAGAGAAGTATAGAGCACTCGGCTGGCTAGCCGACGAGGAAGCCGGGGCGGGGGCGAACCCAGACGTTCGTCGCCGAAGTGCAGGTGGCAGTGCCGGTGTTGTTGACGTAGCACACGTAGGACGAGGAGCCACCCATGACGGAACGCAACCACCAAGTGTACCGAGTTCCGTTCAAGCGGTGCGCGGTGTCCCTGAACAGGTCCCACTGGCAGTCAAAGCCGACGCTGTAGCCCTTGGTGCCCCACACTGGGCAGCCGTACACCTCCATCTCGGACAGCGAGAACACCTTGCCGATATCCTGCCAGCTCCACGAGTTGGAGTCGTTGAGCGCGCCGCTGGCGCTGTAACGCTCCTCAAGCAGGACGCGCTGGGTCAGCAGGTACTTGGTCAGGCTTTCGGGCAGGCACGCCTCGAAGGCCGTCTCCCACGCCTTGAGGTTGCTGTTGGGGTAGGGGCATTTCTGGTCGGCGGTGCCCTGGTTCGTGTTGGTCGTGTTCCACATCAGGAAGCTGTCGTTGGCCACGCCGGTCACGGTTTTGGCCACGGACACGGGAGCGGACGCTACGAACGCGACGTGGTGCCCCTTGCTGTTGTCGCCGCAGTAAAGGTACGGGTCGATGTGGGCAAGCAGGAACCGCACAGATTGCTGTGTGGTGACGGCGGATGCGCTCACAAGCGGCACGTCCAGGTAGTCGCCCACGCGCAGGCCTGCGAAGTTCGCGGCGGCGATGCGCTTATGCAGCGCGTCGTACACGCTGCCGCTGCCGATCTCTCCCGCCAGGATGGTGGCGATGTTCTGCCCGCCGTACTTGCCGATTTGGCCCTGGCGGTTGTACTCGGCGTTGTTGAGCGCCGTCTGCGCGTTTCTGCGCGCGGTATCGTCGATGACCTCGTAGCCGATGCCGCCCACCGACAGGGTTTTCGCTTGTGCCATTTCGTTGCCTTTCTACTTGAGGTTGAGGGTTGTGCCGGACGCCGTGCAGGTGCTCCCGAACGTGACGGTGCTGCCCGATGCGCTGGCCTTGGAGGCGGGGCAGTACACGGTGCCGTCGTCGTAGATGAACGCGTCCGTGGCGTCGGCAAGCTTGCCGTACAGGTCGGCTATCTGCTGCTTCTGCTTGGCCATGTCCGAGCTGCCCGCGCTGCCCTGCGCCACGCTGTTGGCTATCTGCAGGGCGGTGTTGGCCGCCGCGTCGGCGTTCGAGGCCGCGCCGTTTGCCGCAGCCGTGGCGGCTTGCGAGGCCGTCTTCAGCTGCGCCGCCTCGGTGACGCGGGCGCTTTCCGCCGCGGCGCGCTTCTTCTCCGCCTCTGCGCGCCCGGTTTCGGCGGTCTGGCGCGTCTTCTCGCTCGCGGCGCGCTGGTTTTCCGCGCTCGCGCGGGAGGCCTCGGCCTTCTGCATCTGCGCGTTCAGCGCGCTCACGTCGGCTAGCTGCCCTTCGAGGTTCGCGATGATCGCCTCCACCGCATCGACGTACGGGCCGGATATCTCGCCCGACGCGCTCGCCGAGGGCAGCACGTTCACCAGGACGTTCTCGGTGGTGGCGTCCAGCCCCGCCGCGTTCCGCACACGCACGTAGCACACCTTGAGCAGCCCGGCCACGCCGAAGACGGCGGGGTCGACCGTCACGGTGGCCACGTTGTCGCTGATGCCAGTGAACTGCTGCTCCACGTAGGTGTGGTCGGGTTTCGCAGCCATGAGGTGCACCTTGCAGCCCGTCAGGGCCGCCTTCTTGTCGCCGTCGTAGATGGCGGCCTTCAGGACCTCGGCGCTGTCGCCCTGGTGCACGGTGATGACGGGCGGCGCTATGTTGGTCTTCTTGAGGTTGAGCGTAAGCTCGTGCGTTGCCATGCCTCACTCCTTTCCTTCGGCCGCAAGTGTCCGCGATATGTCGCCGGGTTGCGCTCTGTGGACCCCGCATATCTCCTCGTCAGTGAGCGCCGAGAAGTCAACGGCGTTGGCCTCGCCGCCTTCCGCGTCCATGACGGCCACGGGGCTGGACACGAGCGTGAAGCCGCCCTTGCCGTCGAACTCGAACACGTCTTCCGATTCCACGATGGCCCGCGCCGTGGCCGGGTCGCTGATGCACTCGAACACCGGAAGCGCCTCGGGCGGCTTCGGCGCGCCGTCGAGCGCCTGCGGCGCTTCGGGTTGCTGCACAAGGTGGTAGAACATTCCGTTTCCTCTCTCGCTGGTCTAGTTTCCCGTGATGCTGCTCATGCCGGTAATGATTCCGTTCACCACGTTGATGGTGCCCCACGTCCAGTTGTTGCCGTTGTTGGTGATGCTCCCGATGAACTGCGTGGAGCCCGTGTACCCGTAGGTGCCGCCGCTGCTCGGGTTGGTTCCTATGGCGAACTTCGGGGCGAGTATCCTGGCGGTGCCCGACGACCCAATGTCTGCGCGGCTGCTATCCAGGTACACGTAGTTGCTGGAGTTCTCCTGCAGCTTCACGTACGCCGAGCCGCCCGCGTTGCTGTTGCCACTCCTCATGTACAGCTGCTCGTTGGGATGGCTCATGTATCCCGCGTAGTAGGGGGTCGTCAGCCACGTCTGGCGGTAGTAGCGGTTGACTGCCAGGAATCCGTAGCCGCAGGCGGATATGCCCACGCCGTCGGTAGAGCTCGCCGTGGGGCTGTCCTTCGCGTGGACGGCCTCGATGGTGCAGTACTCGGTCGAGCCGTTCACGAACGACGCTCCCGGGTGGTTGTTCGTCGTCGTGCCGGTGGTGATGTAGTTGGTGGACGACGTGCCGACCATGTTGCAGCGGAACATGGAGGTGCTGCCCACCAGCACGGTGCCCGCGATGATGGAGCCGTTCTTGTTGTATATCTGGAAGCCGTTGGTGGCGTTGATGTACACCTTGTTGCCGTTGCTGTCCGTCATGAAGATGGAGCCGTCGCGCAGATAGAAGGCCCCGCTGTCGAGGTCCCAGTACGAGTTGCCGCCCTTGATGCGGCCCGTGGTCAGCTCGTCGGCGGTCACGCCGTCGCCGGTGATGGCCGTGCGCCACTTCCACGCGCCGCTGGAGTACTTTGAGTTGGCCACGCCGATGACGCCGCCGCCTATCTTCACGCACTTGGTCGCGTTCTCCGGCTTCTTGTCGTACACGAGGATGCCCTGGCCGGGCTCCTCGTACACCCAACCGCCCGTGGTGTTTATCTCGCTGTTGAGCATTTCCACGATCTTCTTGCGGATATCCGTCGGCAGCTGATCGAGCTGGTTCTGCAGCCCATCAACCTCGCCCTCGGCGCTCGTCAGGCGCTCGTCCAGCGAGCCGGTGACGCCTTCCAGGTACTCCTTGTTGGCCTCGTCTATCTGCTTGAGCACGCTCTCGCTCTGCTCCACCGTGGTGTCGGTGTAGAGCTTGAGCACTTCCTCAAGGGACAGGTTGCCGTCGTCGGAGTACTTCTTCAGCGCCTCTTCCAGCGTGGTGTCGCCCTTGTCGGCATACTCCTTGAGGGCCTTGTCAAGCGCGTCCTTCACCTCGTCGGTGTAGTCCTTGGCCGCGCCGCCCTGCTCCCTGGCGAACGCCTCCTGGCGCTTCTCGGAGGCCGCCAGGCTCTCGCCCCATTTGCCGGTCGATGCCTTGTTGGACGCGTTTACCGCGTCGGCCACGGTGGCGCGGATGCTCGAAGCCGTTCTCTTTGCGCTGGACTTCTGGGCGGCCATCAGCTCGGCCACGGTCTGGTAGTTGCCGAACGTGTAGGTGACCTCGCCGGGGCGCAGCTGATCCTCCACCACCTTGGTGATGCGGGTGCGCACGCGCAGCGGCGGGTCGTACACCTTGTCCACCACGGTCACCAGGTCGCCCTCGTCCGCGCCCTCGAAGCCCTCGCCGGCGCGCGCAAGCGCCACGGCGTCCACGGTGTAGGACACGGTGGGCACGCACGACTGCGCCAGCTGCGCCTCGGTGAGCTTCTTCAGCTCGGCGGCGTCCTCGCAGTCGGAGAACTCCACGTCGCCGAACACGTGCGCCTTGCCGCCCTTGCCGTCGGGCCGTCCCCAGCGCGCCAGCGCGTCGGCCGACCCCACCCAGTTCTGCCCGCCGTTCACGTCGCCGAAGGTCAGCTTGCGGTCGTAGCCGCCCGTCAGGTTGCCGTCCTCGTCGGCGGTCTGCAGGGACTTGCCGTAGCCGTACAGGGCGGTGCACACGTTGCCCTCGTCCACGCTGCGCTTGACGCTCACGAGGTCCTTGGCGTAGGTGAAACGCTTGCCGTTGTCCTCGCCGACCTGCTTGGCCATGCACACGCGGCGTGCGGTCACCTTGGTGCCGCTCACCTGGATTTCGAACGACAGCTCGCCGCCCCAAGTGTCTGCCACGTCGTGGATGGCCGCCCATGCGTTGGTGTGGTAGAAGTTCGTGCCGGCCTGCCCGAGGTCGGCCACGGTTCCGACCTGCCAGCGCGAGGAGGACAGCGCCGAGGCCAGCGCGGCGTAGGCGCTCACGTCGTAGGGGCGCTTGTCCTCCAGGTAGTCGCCCAGGAGTTCGATTTGCGCCGAGGTCGGGCAGTAGTACGTGTAGAGGATGCCCGCGCTTGCGCGCTCCTCCTCCACGCCGTCCACGATGTTCTCGTGCCAGCGGCCCTTGAGGTCGCGCCACACCAGGCGGTCGCCCTTGTCCAGGCGCGCCAGCGTTGTGATGCTCAGGGCGTTCTCGCCGTTGACCTCGCGCGTGTCCTCGCACTCGAACAGCGTCTTGATGGGCCCCTTGTACGCCTCCCAGCGGTCGCATGCCCACAGAATCATCAGCCCACGTACCTTTCCGTCCACTGTACCGTCGCGGTGCCGCTGGACAGCTTGAGGCTGTTGGCCCCCGGCTCCAGCGGGAAGAAGTCACTCTCGAAGGTCACGGGCGCTGGGCTGCCGTCCACCGTGGCCTGCGGGGCGGCCATGTCGATGACCACCGCGCTCGATGCCGTCACCGCCTTGTCGATCTGCACGAACTCGCCCGTGCCCATGTTCGTCAGCCGCAGCGCCGACGTGCTGCCGCCGGGCCTGACGGTCACGGTGGGGTAGGTGCGGAACGTCCCGCCCACCTGCACGCCCGAGGTGCCCGACACGGTTGCGCGCCCCTCCGCCCCGTAGGCCACGGGGTCGTATGCCGTGAACGTCAGCGTGGCCTCGCCGGTGTGCCACAACGTGTCGAGCGCGCCCGGCGAGGTCAGCACGGCCATGTAGCGCAGGCCCAGGTGCCTCTCGTCGTCCAGCCACAGCTCGGCCTCCTTGAGGCACAGCAGGCGCGAGGCCATGAGGCGGCGAAGGGCCGCCATGTCGTCGGCGGGGCGCGCCCTCCAGGCCGCCGCCACGTCTATCGTCAGGGGTTTCAGCTCTGCGCGCATGAAGCGCGAGCCGGGCTGCCCGGGCACGTCGCGCGTGGCGATTTCGTACTCGGGCAGCAGCGAGCGGGTCACGAGCCGGGTGTCGAACCACGGCGCGAAGTCGAAGCCGTTGTATATCATGCGAAGCACTCCTGCCGTTTGATTTCCTTGGCTATCTGGCGGGAGATTTTCTCGATGTCGGCCTCCTCCCGCACGGTCGCGTACAGGTTGATTGTCACGTTCGTGTCGCCATGGGCCGCGCCGCCCTTGCCGTCGAGCAGCTTGGCGATGCCCTCGGCCAGCGGGCGCGCGCCGCGCTCGTTGAACGGCACCACGCCCTCGGGGCCCGCCTCGCCGACGCCGATGACGCTGGGGCCGTTGAACACGCCGCCCTTGGCGTACCAGTCGATGCCGAAGTGCGGCACGCTCGGCGGGGCGATGCTGAAGCTGCCGGAGATGGACAGGTGCGGCAGCTTCAGGTGGGGCAGCGACCACGAGAAGTTGAAGAACCCCTTGATGGAGTCGATGACGTTGCGCACGGTGTCGCGGGCGTTTTGTATCGGCGTCTCGATGGCGCTCTTGATGGAGTTCCACACGCTGCTCACGGTGTCCTTGGCGGCGTTGAACACGCTGGAGATCGTGTCGCGGATGCCGTTCACGATGCTGGATATGGTGGAGCTGATGCCGCCCCACACGCTCGACGCCGTGCTGCTCACGGCACCCCATATGGAGTCCCACACCGCCTGAATTGCCGACAGCACCGCCGATATGGTGGAGCTGATGGCATTGATGGCCGCGCCTATCGCCGAGCTGATGGCATCCCATATGCTGGAGGCGGTGGAGCTCACCGCGCCCCACACCGTGTCCCACACGCCCTGGATGACCAAAAGGGCTGCGCCTATCACGTCGCTAACGTACTGGATGTATGCGCTCACCGCGCCGTAGATGGCCTCCCATATGGCGCTGGCGGTGCCGCTGATGCCTTCCCACGTCGCGCCCCACCATTCGGAGAGCGCCGTCACCACGTCGGTGATGACCTGGCTCACCGCGTCGATGTAGCTTCCCACCGCGCTGCAGATCGCGTCCCATGCCGCCGTCAGCTGCTCGCCGAAGTTCTCCCAGATGAAGTTCCAGGGTATGAGCAGCGTCTCGATGGCCAGGTTCAGAATCTCGCCCAGCAGCATCACGGCGACCTGCACCACGTTGCAGATGCCGTCCCAGATGGACGAGGCGGTGCCGGCCAGGCCTTGGAAGAACCCGGCTATGGCGTCGATGGCCCCCTGCACCGTGGAGCATATGCCGTCCCACACGCCGCCCAGCGTCTCGCCGAGCTGCGAGAAGAACTCGCCGACGCTTTGGGCCACGTCGCCCGCCACCTGGATGGCCACCTCGAACGCGGCGCACACGGCATCCCACACGGCGGTCACCGCGTCGCGGAACTCCTCGCAGTTGTTCCACAGCAGCACCACGGCGGCGATGATGGCCGCTATGGCCGCTACCACGGGGTGCGCGGCTATGAGCCCCAGCGCGCCGGTGCCCAGCTTGCCGACCACCTGGAAGGCCGCTCCGATTTTCGGCACGGTGTCCACGACGGTGCCGACCGTCGACAGCACGGGGCCTATGGCGGCCGCTATCGTGGCGATCGCCAGCACGGCGGTCTGGCCGCCCTCGCCGATGCCGGCGAACCACTCGGAGAACGACTTGACGACACCCGCCACGTTGGTGGCGATGTTGAGCAGCGGCTCGCCAAGCGGCTCGATGGAGCCCTGCAGCTCGCGCATGGCCTCCTGCGATTTCACGGCGAAGCTGTCGGAGGCGGCCTCCTGGGCCTGCTGCGCAGCGCCCGCCACGTCGCCGAAGCTGTCCTGCACGCCAGCCAGGGACTCGATCATGCCCATGGCATTGTCCTCGCCCAGCGAGGACCACAGGGTGGAGGCCAGCGCGGCCTTGTCGTACTCGTTTGGCATCTGCGTGAGGTCGCCCAGCACCGCCTGCAGCATGTCCTCGGCGGTGGCGCTGCCGTTCTTGAAGTTCTCGAAGACCTCCTGCGTGCCCTCGCTGAACGAGCCGATGGATTCCTCCATGCGGCCGTCGGACAGCGCCGTCAGGAACTCGTTGAGGTAGTCGCCCACCTTGTCCAGGTTGTACGCGCCGTTGGACGTGCCCGCTTCGAGCAGCGAGAAGTACTCGCTGGCGCTCATTCCCGCCTCGCCCCATCGCACGGAGTATTCGCTCAGGTTGTCGCCCAGCTCGTCGGTGTAGTTCAGGCCGCGCTGCATGCCCGCCGTCAGCAGGTCGCTGGCCTCGGTGGCGGACAGCCCGAAGCCCTCCATGAGGGCGTTGGCGCCGCGTATGGACTCGTTCACGTCTGCGCCGAAGGTGTCCGACAGCATGAGTGCGTTGGTGGTGACGGTCTGCAGGTCCTCGTCGGACACGTCGCGAAGGGTGGACTTGCACTGGATCAGCGCATCGTTGACCTCGTCCAGGGACTGGCCCCAACCGCCCTCGTATATGCGCTTGCCTATGCCGCTGAAACGCTCGGCCTCCTCGCCGGACACGCCGAACGCGGCGGCTATGCGGGCGTTGGCCTGCTCGTAGTCGCTGGCCACGCCGAATACGGCCTTGCCGGCGGCCACCACGGGCGCGGTCAGCGTCACCGTGGCGGCCGTGCCGGCCTTCTTGAACGAGGACGACAGCTTCGCGGCCTTCTCGTCGCCCTCGGTTATGTTCTTCCAGGAGATGCCCTGGAGGTCGCGCTCCAGGGCCTTGATGTTCTTGGATACGTCAACGGTGTCGAGCACCGCTTTGATGATGACGTTGCCGTCCATGCTCACCTCGTCGCTCTCTTGAGCGCGGCGAACACATCGCGCATCGCCGCGTCGCTTCCTTCCTCAGAGCCGTGTGAGCTGCGGCCTTTGCCGAGTTCGAACGCCTTGTGGGCGGCGTTCCAGGCCTCGACCTCCTGCCTGTTGTATTTGGTTGGCTTCGGCTTGGTCGCCGGGTTGCGGTAGTGGATGGCCGCGCCGAGCGGCGTGTCCTGCGGGCAGCCGCCCACGAGTGCCACGAACTCGGCGAAGCTGATGCGACCGCGCACCTCGTCCCACTCGATGCCGTAGGCCTGGCGGAAGCTGGTGCGTATGCGCGCCGCGTCCTCCTCCAAGTCCCACAGCGGGGTCTCGTGCGGGCGGTCGCCGGTCAGGTCGAGTCCGCACATGTCCCATACCGCCGCGTCGCGCATCCGCACGAACTCGGCGGCGTCGTAGTCGCATGCGCACCACGCGTCCGCCCAGTCCACGAAGAACAGCGCCAGGAACTCGTCCCGGCGCTGGTCGTCGGACTTGCCCTCGTCGGTCAGCACCTCGATGACGCGGATGATCGTGAGCGCGTCGTCGCGCACCAGCACCTCCTCGCCGTTCCACGGGTAGCGCGTGGCGCTCGTGCCGTCGGGCAGCCGCACCCGCTCGGCCGTGAGCGCGGCTGGCAGCATTACTTGCCGCCCTTCTTCTTGCGCTTGGCCTTGGCGCGGCGCTGGGCGCGGTTGAGCGCCTGGGCCTGATCGGCGCGCTCGCTGTATGCAAGGCCGCACGCCATCAGCTGCTCGCTGGTCGCGTGGCGCGCCAACATGTTGAGGAACGTGGCGAAGACCTCGCCCAGGATGCGGATGTTCTCCTCGGGCGCGATGGGGCCCTCGTCGCCGCCCATCCACGCGAGCAGCTGCTCCCAGCCCTCGGTGCCGATGAACGCCGAGATGGTGCGCTTCATGAGGCGGGCCTGCGCGGCGTTGGCCTCGGCCGCCTTCTCGGGGGTGTCGGCCTCGCGGGCCATCTGCTCGTTGGCCTGCGCGCGGTCGATGGCGTTGCCGACCTTGGCCAGGTACTCGTCGATGTGCTTGTCGTCGAACCACACGCGGAAGCGCGGCGTGTCGGGGTTCTCCTCGGGGTCCTCGAAGAACACGTCCTCGTACGCGCGGATGTTTTTCAGAAGTTCCATTTGTTGCCCCTTTCGTGAGCGGTGAGCGTCGGGCATAGAAAAGGGGCGCGGGCCGCTCACTAGCCCGCGCCCCCATGTCCAGGAGGTTATGTCTGGTGTCGCCTGCGGCTACTTCGCCGCCACGGTGACCTTCACCTGCGTGCAGATGCTCGGCTTGGACGCGCAGCGCACGGTGATGACCGCCTCGCCTGCGGCCACGCCCGTCACGTTGCCGTCGCTGTCGACGGTGGCCACGTCGGTGTTGCCCGATGCGAAGAAGCACTTGGCATTCGCCTCGGCGGGCGTGACGGTCGGCGCGAGCTTCATGGACTTGCCCACGGCCGGGCCGGTCGGCGCGGTGCAGGTGACGCCCGTGGGCTGCTTGAGCTTGTTGGCGGGGATGTAGCGCATAGCGCCAGCGCCCGAGATTGTGCAGGAGAACGCGCCGGGGTCGGACGCCGCGCCCTGCTGCGAGCCGACGGTCAGGCCCAGGTAGGTGCAGTCGCCCTCCACCACGTCGCCGTTGGGGTCGGTGTGGCGGAAGTGGCCCGTGCGGCCCTCGCCGGTCTCAAGCGCCAGGCTGGCAACGAAGTCCTGCGCGGGGTCGCCGTAGCAGCGGTCGCCTGTGACCTCGTACTGCGGCTGCACGCTCTTCACCTTGTCGGTGGGAGTGCCGTAGCCGTCGTAGTAGTCCTTGGTCTCGGTGGTCTCGTTGGTGGTCGGCTTCACCTCGGTGATGCCGCGCGAGAAGATGGCCCACGTGGGGCTGGCCGCGTCTGGCGTAGTGTCGATCTCCAGCGCGCTCATGTAGTTGGGCGCGAAGCCCAGGTCTTGGTTCTTTGCCATCGTTATCCCTTCTCTATGGTTATGGTCGCTTTGATTCGGAACTCCCACAGGTACGGCCCGCCCTCCGGCGGCGTTATCTCCTGCGGCTCTGTGTACAGCGCCGCGCTGGTGAAGCCGTAGGAGCCGGTGGGCGAGGACAGGTCGGCCCCGTCCAACGCGTCGGCCAGGTCGTAGGCGTCGCCCATGGCCTTGGCCTCGGAGGTGTCCTTCACGATGACCTGCAGCACGTATCCGACACGGCGGGTGCCGTCCATGTGGCGCACCGCGTCGGCCGTGGGCATGGGCCTCAGCACCACCGCGTCGTCGTGGCCGCGCGATGCTGCCAGGCGGGTGAGGAGCACCGGGCCGTAGCCCAGGGCCTCTATGGCGGCCTTCGCCGCCTCCATCACGTCCGGGGCCATGTCACGCCCCCTCGGTCAGGAGGTCGACGGCCAGGCGCTCCCAGTCCTCGCCGTGCGCTTCCTTCGCGGCCTTCGGCCAGTCGGCCTTGGCCCTCGGGTTCTTGCCGTGCTTGATGGAGCTGTCGGGCAGGTCGCGCACGTAGGCGGCGTAGTCGGCGTCCCATATGACGAGGCCCTGCCTGAAGTCGGAGGCGGCTTGCATGGAGTTGTGCATGCGCTTGGTGTCCTCTGGCGTGAACGCGTTCATGTCCTCGGCCACGCTCATGGCGAACTTCACCTGCTTGGCCTCCAGCTCCTTCGCGCTGAAACGCTTCATGAGCTTGGTCAGGTCGACCGTAACTGCTGCGGGCATGGCTACCTCACCTCCAGTTCCCAGTGGTGGGGACGGGTGCCGAACGCGCGGCGGGGCGTGCACCTCGCCACGTTCATCCACTCGCCCCCGTCGATGCTCACGCGGCTGCCCACGGGCACGTCGAACATGCCGGGGCTGTCCGCGCCGTCTGCTATCACGAGGCCCTGCGCGCCGTCGCCCATGGCGTACTCGCGCACGAGCCACGCCGAGACGGGCTCGAAGCGCACGCGGCGCACCTCGACGGGCTGCTCGAACTCGCCGCCGTAGCCGCCCTCCCTGGGCACCTTGACGAACATGGTGGAGGGCCGCGCCGAGCGCGGCACCCGCATCATCTGGTACCCCCGATGCCCGCGTAGAGCAGCGGCGTTCCAAGCAGCTCGCGGCGGACGGCGGCCTCCATGTCGCTGCGGTAGGTGCTGGCCCCTTCGGTACCGGGGCTCCACGAGAACGAGCCGACGGTAAAGCCGCCGCCCTCCATGATGCCGCCCGAGCATCCGTATGCGGCGTCGACCTCGCAGGCCGCCATGACCGCGCGCGCCCACTCCTCGGAGCCGTCCGGCTCGTTGGGGAAGATCAGGTCGCGCACGGCTGCCGTGGCGTGGGGGAGCGCCGCCTTGAACTCCTCGGCGGACAGCTCCCCGCGCCCGGCTGCCAGGTAGTCCTCGTGGGTCGGGGCTCTAGTTTCCATCGTCCTCGGCCGCCTCGGGCTTTTCCGCCTTGCCCTTGGCGGGCTTTTCCGCCTTGCCCTTGGCGGGCTTGGCCTTCTTCGGGGCCTCCTTCTCGAAGGCCAGTCCAACGGTGCGCATGTCGCGCCTCCTTCCTACGCGGCCTTCATGCCTGCGGTGATGTAGTGCGCCAGGTTCTCGCGGACGCCGCACACGCCGTACTTGCGGTACTTGAACAGGTGGCCGAAGCCCTGCTGGTTGTCTTCGGCGTCGATGACCTTGCCGTGCGCGAAGTTCCAGCGCAGCACCACGGCGTCCTTGTGGACGATGAGGAAGTTCATGTCCACCGCGCCGGTGCCCTTCTTGTAGTGGCCGATCTCCTCGTCCTTGGTGGTGCCGTCCAAAAGGTCGATGGCGCTGTAGAAGCGGGACTGCGGCACCTTCACGATGGAGGAGAAGCCGTCCAGCGCCTCTCGGGACTTGGTGGTGTCCAGGTCCTTCACCATACCCAGCAGGGTGGGGGTGATGAACAGCACGCGGCCCTCTTCCGGCACCTCCTTCTCGTCCATGTCGCACATGGCGGCGTTCAGGCCCTTGAGCATGTCCGCGCCGTCGGCGTAGGTCTTCTGCTCCTTGGTGATGCCGGTGCCTGCGCACAGCGTGGAGAACACGAACGCGTCTCCCTCGGGCACCACCTTGGTGCGGTTGAAGTGCGCGGCGGCGTTGCCGAACGCCAGATTGAAGGACTGGGCGTCCACTTTCTGGTCGATTTCCAGGATGGTGCCGCGGTCGTAGTTGGCGCTGATGGGCTTCCAAGTCAGGGACGCGCCGCTGTTCTGCGGCAGTCGCCCGTTGGCCTGCACGTCGCCCAGGCCACCCATGGAGTAGACGGGATAGTAGAACTCGCCCAGCTGCTCCATCTGCGCGATGTTGCCCTGCGGCGCGGCGCTCTCAAGCACTGCGGTCAGGGATTCCTTGCGGTACGCCTCCATGAGTACGTTCTCATAGCCCTTGGGCAGTTCGATGCTGTTTGGCATGATTTACTCCTTTGAAGATTCGTCGGTGAGTCCGAAAGCTGCGCGGAAGTCGGCCAGGCCGTCGGAACCTGCGCCGCCCTTGGGGTCGCCGCCCGCGCTTTCGCGGGGCTGGTCGGTGAACATGTAGGCGTTATCCTTCTTCAGGGCCTCGAAGTCGATGCCCGTGAGGTTGCCCTGCTCGTCCAGCTTCGCGTCAGCGATGTTCGGGATGATCGCGCGCGCCGCCTTGGCGTTGCGCACCCCCATCTGCGCCAGCTTGGTGTCGATGGCGAAGTCGCGGCGCATGTCGGCCTCGCGCTTCTCGGCGTCGGCCTTGTACGCCTCGTTGTCGGCCTTGGCCTTGTCGAGCGCGGCCTGCAGCTCCTCGGCGTTGCCCGCCTTGGAGGTGAACTCCTCGATCTGCTTGTCGCGCTGCTCCAGCTCGGCCTTGAGGGCCTTCACCTGCTCCTGGTACTCGTCGGTCTCGCGCTTGTACTTCGCGTAGGACACGACCTCCTTCGCCGGTTCGGTCTGCTGGCCGTTGTCGCCGCCCTCGTTGCCTTGGGGCTTGTTGTCGTCCGCCATCGCTTGCTCCTTCCGTGTTTGGTTTTCGCGCTTCCCTGCGCGCTTGGATGGCCCGCCGTTGTCGCCGCGGTCGCGTGCGGGGCCGTTGTCGCCGCCCCATCGCGTGACCGCATCTTCCCCGAGGTGTCGCCAGGCAAAAGAAAAGGCCGCCCGTGATGGGCGGCCTTGATGCCGTGCGTCTACTCGGTTGTCGCTTGGTCTACTTCACCAGCCCCGCGTCGCGCAGAACCTTGCGGGACTTGGCAAAAAGCTCCTCGCGCTCTTCTTTGGTCAGCTTTTCGGCGGCTTTCGACTCGGAGGCGCTGTCATCTATGACGAGCACCCAGTCCTCTGGCGTCACTTCTTTTTTGTCAGCCTGAACCATTTCGCTTCCTCGTTTCGCTCGTAGAGCATTTCGGTGGCAAGCTGGTCGATAACGTCGCCGCCCACGTTCGGGCACTCTCTTTTCGCCAGCTCTCGCAGCTCCTCGTACGCTTGTACGACGCTGCGGTCGTTCACCTTGATTTCGTAGATTGTACCATCGTGGCACGCCACCACTGAGCTGCGCACCCAGTCGTTTTCCGCCACCGTTCGAATGTCGGTCCACGACGGCGGCGAGCTCATGGGGTGGTTGTGGATCAGCACCACGCCGCCCTTGGTGCGCCTGCACGCCTCCACCTGCTTGGCGGTCAGGCCGCACGCCTGGCTCTTCAGGCCGTGCCCGAAGGTGTCGGTGACGCGCTCGCCCTTCTTCCACGACACGACGGACATGCGTTCGTAGCCCGTGCCGTCGCGGTCGCGCAGGATGCGGCGGCTTTCGGCGTACACGGCCTCGCTTGCGCGCTTCGGGATGGGAAGGGACGCCACCTTGTCGTGGTAGGCCCTGCCGTTCACGGCGCGGCGGCTCACGTCTGCGGCGGTGCCCGCGCCCTTGCCCGGCATGAACTTCTCGCGCACCCAGGTCTTGTCCGTGGCAAGCGGGTAGATGCGCTCCTTCGATTCCACGGCGGCCTCGCGCGTGCGCTCGCGGGACAGGTAGGGATGGGCGGCTATGTGCTCGCGCTGGCGCTTCTGCAGCTTGCCCAGGCGCAGGCGCTCCTTGGTGTTGTCGAGCCCGGCGGCCTCCAGGGCCGTTGCCTCGCGCTTGGCGGCGCGTATGCCGCGCTCAAGCTCGCGCTGCTTCTGCTCTGCCTGGTATCGCTCCTCGCGCTTCTCGTCGCCGCCATCTGGATCGCGCTCGTACCGCAGCTGCTGGCCCTCCACGTAGATGCCGAAGTCGTGCTTGCAGTTCGCGCCGCACAGGCCATCGACAGAGCCGTAGCCCGTCTCGCGGTAGAACGGCGGGTACTTCTTGGACTTGCCCGACAGACTGAACACGCGGCCCTGCCACTTGGCGTGGCTCTCGCGCGCCCCGCCGTGCGAGGAGGTCTGCACGAGGTCGTGCCCGGTCTCTTCAAGCAGCTCCAGCGTGTTGCGGCTGCCGGCCTGCACCGCCTGCGTGCGAATGTGACGGCGCATGGCCACGTCCGCCTGCGCCCACGCCCCGCTCTTGTAGTCCACGACGGACACGCCGCGCCGCGCCAGCTTCAGCACGGCCTCGCGGGTGGCCTGCTCGTAGCCCGCCATGCCCGAGTTCACCCGAGCCACGGCCTGCGCCACGACTTCGAGGTAGGCGCGCTGCACGTTGGCGGGCATCTTCAGGTTGTCGCGGCTCACGACGTCCTGCACTCCCGCCGCCGTGGCCCGCGCTGAGTTGTGCAGCCTCCACTGCGTCGTCTTGGACAGCGCGCCCATGGCCGTGCCCAGCGTGGCCAGGTCGGCCTCGGCGCTCTTGGCCACGGCCTCGGCCGCAGCCTTGGCAGCCTCGCGCGCGGCTCTGCGGCCCTCCTCGTTCATGGCCTTCTGCACGTCCTTGGCGGCAAGCGCCGCCTTGCGGGCGGCCTGCGAGTAGGCGCTGTCGCCCTCGAAGTCGATGGAGCCTATGAGCGCGGCGTAGATGCACACCAGGCGCAGGGTGTATTCGTCCATGGCCCCCTGCGCTGCGTCGGTGAAGTGCTCTATGTAGTCCGGCCCCAGCATCAGGCGAGCCCGTCGCCCAGCATGTCGAACGCGCCGCCCTGCTGCTCGGGCACGTTGGCCTTGGCCTCGTTGCTGGTCTCGCCGTAGAAGCGGCGGCGGTACTCCCACGGGGCCATGATGCCCGCGCCGACCTCGCTCATGGCCATCTCGCGCGCGCTCTGCGTGTCGCTGATGATGGAGTCGTCGAAGTCCACGGTGACGTCGCCGTAGGGCACGGCCTCGCCCTTGATGCTGCGGCACGCGTCGGCCATGCCGTTCACGAGGCGCACGATGGACTTGCGCAGGGCGTTCTCGTGCCGGTGGATGGATCGCATCAGCTGCGAGTTGTCGGCCGCCACCTCCTTGGCGGTCTTCAGGCCCGTGTGCGACTCCCAGGAGAAGTAGCCGTTGCCGAAGCCGCACGCCACCGACAGCAGGCGCAGGCCCGTGTTGATGGCGCTGGCGTTCTCGTCGGCCTTGAGGTCGCTCTGAACGGTCTGAATCTTGGCCGACCCCTCGTCGCCGGGGTTCATGCTGAAGATGGTGTCGTCGGCCTCGCCGAAGGCGTAGTAGGTCTTCGTGAGGCTGCCGTCCGGCCCCTTGTCGGTCTTGGACTCTATGAGGGTCTTGTCCACGAACGTGCGCGGGCGGCCCACGCGAATGTGGTCGAGCAGGGAGGTGGCGGCCTCGTCGACCACCTTCATGGCCCCCACGGCGTTGCAGTACACGCTCGCGCCCATCGCGCAGTAGTCGTAGAAGCGGTTCGACACGGCGGGGCGCACCAGCGCGAAAAGCGGGCGGGTGCAGCGCGTGTCCATGTCGGCGCTGATACCCTCGACCGCCACCTGCTTGTGCGTCTTGGTGTCGAACAGCTGCGTGAGGATGTGGTAGGTGCCGCCCTTGAGCACGTGGGCCTGGCACTGGTCGTAGTCGTGCCCGGCGACCTCCACGCGGCCCACGAACGCGCACTGCGTGCAATCGTCGGCGCTCCACGTGAGCGGGACTATCTGCGTGGCGTCGTAGCGCACGATGCGCAGCTCGGCGTCGGGCGTGTAGGCGCTGTCGGTCACGCCTCGCGGCTCGATGACCCACGCGCCCGTGCCCATGGCGAACGCGCGGGCTATGAAGTCGGCGTTGTCCATGGCGAACGATGTGGGCGCGTCGCCGTCCTCTGTCGGCTGCGGCGCGGCCTGGCCGTCCTCGTGCCCCTCGTCGCCGACGCCGCCCGTCGCCTTGGGGTTGGCGAAGTAGCGCGCCATCCAGGCGCGGCGCTCGTCGCTCGTGCTGGAGATGATCGTGCTCTCGTTCATGAGCAGACTGGCCCACTCGTCGGCCACGAGCGCCGCCGGGTGCAGGCTGGCGCGCTCGCGCTTGTACACGCGGAAGCCGCGCCGCTCGCTGTAGTGGTACCAGCCGTTGTTCGCCGCGAACCAGCCGAACCAGACGCCCACCATGCCCTGCATGCGGGTGTCCGGCTGGTATCCCATGCGGCGCAGCCACGCCTCGGCGTAGCCCGTGTTGCCTCGCTTCTCCATCAGAGGTTGCTCCTTATCCACAGTCCTGCGGCGTAGCCCGCCGCGTCTATCGCGTCGTCGTTCACCTTCGGCAGTGTCTCGGTTATGTCGCCCTGCCCGTTCGACACGTACTCGAACTCGGGGAACTCCTTGGCGGCGAGCGGGCAGCGGTCGGGGTCGATGACTATGCGCGTAAGGTTCTGCATCCACCTGATGCGGCTCTTGGGCGCGTTCAGGCCCTGCTTGAGCGACTTCTGCGCGCCGATGCCCTGCTCCTGGTAGTAGAGGATCATGCCGCGCGCCGCGCTGTCGCACCACACGTCGGCGGCGGGGTCCTCGGCCGCCTGCAGCTTGGCCGCCACCAGCTCGGCGGTCTTGACGTCGATGGCCTCGGTTCCCTGGCGGCTCTCCTCGTCCAGCAGGTAAAGCACGCGCTCGTTCTCGTCGTATCCCGCCTCCATGAACACCCACGGGTGCACGCTGCCCGCGTCCACACCGAACGAGCGCAGGGCGATGGCCTCGCGTTCCTCTGCGGTGATGGGACGTATGTCCAGCAGCTCGTCGGGGAACACCTCGGAGCCCGTGCCTATGACCTCGCCGAGCCATTGCCAGCGGTAGGACTCGGGCGTCTTGCGGCGGCTGCGCTCGGCCTCCGCCAGCGCGGTGGCGCTTATCCATTCGGGGTGCTCGTCTATGACGTCCAGGTACGTGGTGTGGCATATGAAGCGCCCGTCCTCGCCCGGGTGGGCCTCCAGGTCGCGCGCCTCCTTGTTCACCCAGTTGCGAGCCGAGCGGGGAGGGTTGTAGCTGTAGAACACCCAGAACATGTCGCCGCCGCGCAGGAACGTGGCCAGCACGCTGCGCACCTCGTCCATGCCGTCGAACTCGTCTACCTCCTCGAACCACACCACGGCGCAGTAGCCGGTGCGGAACTTCGCGGACTTCAGCTTCTTCGGCTTGTCGCATCCCACAAAGCGTATGACCTGCCCGGTGGGGCAGTACGTCACCTCCATGGGGGACAGGCCGAAGTCGAACAGGTGCGCCACGCCCAGCACGTCGCACGCCCAGCCTATCTGCTCGTACACGGACGTGCGCAGCGTGTTGCCGACCTTGCGCAACACGACGGCGTTGGCCTCCGGGTTGAGCATGATCAGCAGCACGATGGCGATGGATATGAACGACGACTTGGTGGAGTTGCGCCCGCCCTTGAACCAGTAGTGCGTGAACTCGTGCGCCTTGATGGAGCGCCACACGCCGGCGAACACGGAGGCCACGACGTCCGAGAGCCTAACCGAGGTCGTCAACGATGGTCACCCCCGCCTCCGCCATGGCGGCCTTCGCGCCGTCCACGCCGAACATGTCGTTGAGCAGCTTCACGCTCTCGGTTATGGCCAGGCGCGCGTCGCCGTTGATGCTGCCCTCGGCCGCCTGGCGGCGGAAGATGGGCAGCGCGCCGTCCAGCACCTCGAACAGCGGGGCGGCCGCGTCCTGCAGCTCCCAGCGGCAGTCCTTGGCGGCCGCGTCGCGGATTTCCTGGATTCTGTGCGCGATTCGTGGGTCGCGCATCAGCTTGGACGCGGCGCAGCTTATCGAGTTGTAGTTCATGCGCTTGCAGTCGTAGGCCGCGCGGTACGCGTCCTGCTGCTTGGCGCGGGGCTTGGCCATCTCGCGGGCGAACGCCTCCTGCTTCGCCGTGAGCGGCTTGTCCTTCTTGGGCACCTGCGGCCTCCTTCCTGATTAGTTTCGCGCTAGCCAAGCGACGCGATTACATCGCGCTCGCGCGGCGAAAGCGCGAAACGCTCTGCGGCTGCACGCTCTGCGGCTGCACGCTCTGATATGAGGTAGCCGCTGCCGTATATCGCCTTGTTCTGCACGCGCTGCGCGTCGAGCGCCCTCGTGAAGCTGCACTCCTGCGGCCCCACGCGGAAGTCGATGCCGTACTTGGAGTAGCGCGCCAGCATGGGCGCGGTCAGCACCTCGTCCGGGTACTCGTACTTCGGCAGCGCCTTGGCCTTCTCGCGGCGCAGGCGCTCTATCGCGGCGTCCAGCTCGGAGCGCAGGTCGGGCGCGCTGCGAGCCTGGGCGGGGTCGAGGTTGGTCACGAACGACGTGTTGACGCTCGCGCCGTTGGCGTACGTCACGCCGACGCCCGTCACGACCTTGCAGCAGTTGCGGATGCCCATGCACGTCAGGGTGGGGGCGAACAGGAAGAAGCCCACGCCGCGCTCCTGGTAGTGCTTGACGATCTTGCTCAGGATGGAGAACGGCGGGTTGTCCACCACCGTGCAGCCCTGCGGGTACTCCTCGCGCTCGTAGTCGCCGCCCGGATAGAACGGGCGCGCCACCTTCGCCAGGTCGAACCCGTACTCCCGGTGCGCCCACCGCAGCACGCAGTCGTACACCTCGGGCGGGGTGTAGCAGTCGTCCGTCGTCCTCTTCGGCTCGAACTTTGCCGTGAACTCCTCGTATGTCTCGCCTCTCGCCATGCGTCTCCTATCTCTCGGCCCATATGGTCGCAAGCGTGTCGCCGGGCACGGAAAAGGCCGCCCCGAAGGACGGCCCTCTGCCTGTTTCCGTATTCGGTTGCCCCTATCCGCACGCCGCCACGGCCATGGCCATGAGCCCGAGCGCCAGCGCCCTTATGGCGTAGATGGCCGCCGCGTCTATGGCGATTGCCGCCGCTATGAACAGCAGGCACCCCCAGTTGCATCCCGGGCGGTTCATCGCTCCTCCCACTCGACGGTGCCGTCGTCGTACTCGGCCTTGAGCCATTCCAGGTAGTCGGCCTCCTCGCAGCGCCCCAGCCACAGCTCGCACTCGTCCAGTTTCGTGAGCGCCAGGGCGCGCTCGCGGCTCGCCTCGTAGGCCGTCTCGATGCCCTTGCGCAGGTTCTGCACGGCCGTCTCTTCGGTTCCGGCGTCCAGCTTTTCGCGCAGTCGGGCGTTCTCGAACCTCAGGTTGCGAGCCTCGCGACGCGGCACTGCTACCGTATGGCTTTGCTGCTCGCCCCAGCAGTCCTCGCACAGCGGCGCGTCTACGCCCATGTTGTCCTGCCCCAGGGCGTCGATATCGCGCCCGCAGGTATCGCAGATGATTCCCATGGCTACTCCCTTCCTTCCGGCTTCACCGCGCCTGCGAGGAACCACGCCCGCAGGCTCTCGGCGCACTCCGGGCACAAGGCCCTTGCCTCGCCGTCGATTCGCGCGCTGTTCCTCAGCACCATCTTGGCGTAACCCGCCAGGGTCGCCGGCACCTCCTTGCCGCAGCGTTCGCATGCGCACATGTACAGCCTCATGCCTGCTCGCCTCCCTTCGGCAGAGCGTCGGCGATTCGGTCCCAGTCGGTGGCCGACTTCTCGCTGGGGTACTCGTAGGCCCCCACGCACGGCACCGGCAGCACCGCCATGCCGTCGTGCTCGCCTGCGTACTCGTCTGCGTCCGATCTGCTCTCGAACGCCAGCACCACGTCGCTCTCCGTGGCCACCGCGTAGATCTTCTTCATCGTTTCGTCTCCTATTCGAACTCGAAGCACTCGCATGCCTCGCTTGTCTCGTCTACCGCTTCCACGTCGGGGCCGCCGCCCGTCATGGCGTCGCAGGCGCACACGGCCTCGCAGCCAGCGCCCTGCACGCGGCCGCAGAAGCGGCACTCCCGGCACGTGCGGCCCTCCCACGGGTCGGGCCGGTTCCACGGTGCCCTGGGGTCGGACTCGAAGCACCCGGGCGGGAGGTTCCACCCGCTTGAAGGCTCGTACCCGCTCACATGCACCGCCTGCCCCTCGGCAGCCGCCCCCAGCCGTCCATGGCCAGGGCATCCGCGTACTTGGTCGGTTCCGGCAGCAGCAGGTACTCCCAGTGCCCCGAGCCCGGCGGGGCGGGGCGGTTGAACCTCTGCTCGGCCCTGACCCAGCGGAAGTGCAGCCGGTTGGCGTGCGCCAGCCCGTGGCAGCCGCTGCCGTTGCCGCTGCCGCACAGCATCACCGTGGGCTTGGGAACCTCGCGCCCGTCGCGGAACAGCTTGCCCGCCCCGCGCCTCACGATGTGGTGGCGGTTGAGCGGCCACGGCGCGCCGCACACGGCGCACCTGGGCGTCTCGATGCTCGGCCCCTCCATGAGGGGGCGCAGGATCTCGGGCAGCGTGTCAACGTTTGCCATTCGATAGCCTCCTGTCCTTGCCTTGCAGCTCGTACTTGTCGCACATCTCCGACAGGCGGCTCACGATGGCCACCGCCGTCTCCTCGTCGCCGTTCTTGGCCAGGCGGCGTATGAGGTCGCTCTTGCCGTACTGCGTGGTCACGACCACGGGCCTCATGTTCTCGTACCTGTCGTTCACGACGCGGAACACCTGCCCCAGCGTCCAGTCGGTGGGGGACTCCTTGCCCAGGTCGTCCAGCACCAGGCACCCCACGCGGGAGAGCCTGGACAGCACGCCGTCCTCGGTGCCGTCGCCGCCGTAGGTGCCCTTGATGGCGGCCAGCACGCCCAGCATGTCGGTCACCCTCACGCTGGTGCCGCCGTCCACCAGGAGCCGCGCCACGGCGCTCGCCAGGTGGGTCTTGCCGGTTCCCACGGGGCCGCAGATGTACGCCCCGCGCCCTTGCTCAACCTTCGCGGCAATGCCCTCGGCCATGGGGGAGGCGGCTGTCATGAAGCGGGGCTTGATTCCGGCCCGCTCGTAGGCCCGGCGGCGTTTGGCTGCGGCCTCCTCGGCCTTGGCCCTGGCCTCAAGGCGCGAACGCTCGTCGCGCTCCGCCACGGCACCCGGGCAGCCGCACGGCTTCCAGCCGCAGAAGGTGCGGCGGCCAGCCAGCACCACGTAGCGGACCTCCAGCTGCGCCCCGCAGTGGGGGCACTCAGTCGTACTCGGCATAGCCGTCGGCCTCCTTCCGGGTCCTCGGGCCGCGGTTCACGTAGTCCTCGAACTTCGGCGAGAACAGCGTGGAGGGCCGCAGGTACTTGGCCATCTTCGGGTCGCCCGCCCACTCGGCCGCCATCGTGTCGATGACGGCCAGGAAGTCGGGGAGGCGGTAGCCCTCGGCCCAGCGGGCGTGTATCAGCCTGCGGGTCTTGGCGCTGCTTGAGCGGTAGCGGGTGCCGGCTGCCTCGTTGAGCGCATGCACGATTTCGTCAAAGGGGATTAAGGGGTTATCTATATACTCAACCTCAACCTCAACCTCTGCATTGCCGCAACTCGATGCGCCTGCATGTGCATCCGCATCTGCTTGCGCATGTGCGACTGCATCTGTATCCGCATATGCTCCCGCATGTGCTTGCGCATCGGCTTGCGCCCGTGCCGCCGCATCGTCCACCGCGTCTTCCTTCCCCGGCCTGTTGCCCCATCGGGCGTTTGCCGCCTTCCTTGCGCGCTCGCTCTTCTCGTCGCCCATGTCGAGCCTGCCCTTGAGCACCAGGAAGGTGGGCAGCCACGCGGGGCTGCCCTGCGGCTCCTTGCCCGTGAACCGGTACTCGACGATGGCGTAGATGAACGGCGCGCGCTGCTTCTCGGGCATGGCCTGCGCGGCCGCCCAGAAGTCGTCGTGTATAACCATGCCCATAGTGTCGCCGTCGCCTTCCCTAAAACGGGATATCCTCGTCGTACAGATCGGGCATGGCCTGCTGCTGCGGCGCGGGCTGCTGCGGCGCGTACGCCTGTTGAGTGGCCGGCTGCGGCGCGTAGGCGGGCTGCTGCGGCGCAGGTGCCGGGGCGGGGCGTCCCTGGCCGTACGTGCGGGCCTGCGGCGCTTGCGGGGCCGCCTGGGGCGCGTACTGCTGCGGCGCGTAGCCCTGCTGCTGTTGCTGGCCGCTCATGAACTCCAGCTCGTCCACCACGACCTCCAGCGCGCTGCGCTTCTGGCCGGTCTGCTGGTCGTTCCAGCTGCGGTAGCGCAGCTTGCCCTCGATGGCCACCTTGCTGCCTTTGGCGAGGTACTGCGCCAGCTTCTCGCCGCGGGTGCCGAACAGCGTGCAGTCCACGAAGTTCGGGTAGTCCTCCCACTGTCCGGTCTGCTGGTTCTTGCGGCGGTCGTTGACGGCCACGCCCATGGACAGCACGGACATGCCGCCAGACGTGGAGCGCAGCACGGGGTCGCGGGTCAGGTTGCCGGATATGCACACGCGGTTGATGCTCATAGATACCCTCCTTGGGTTACGTCCCCGCTGTTCCAGATGCGGGTGATCTGCGCGTCTACCATGCGGATACGCAGCTTGATTACGTTGATGGCCTCCTGCGAGGCCTTGTAGATGGCCTCGGAGCAGTCGCGGCGGCGCTTGGCCTCCGCTATCTGCTCCTGGCCCCGGCACACGTCGCCGATGATGGTGACGGGCGTGCCCTTCTGGCGCTCGTTCAGGATGGCGATGCGCAGGGCCTTGCGGTACTCGGCCTCGTTCTCGGCGTACTGGCAGCCCGACTCCTTGCAGGTCTTCAGCTCGGCCTCCAGCCTGTCGGTCAGCTCGTCCAGCTCCTCGGTGAGCGCCTGCATCTACTCCACCTGCCAGTCGGGGCGCGGGCAGCACGGGCTGTTGGCCACGAACTCCATGTACTGCGGCATGCTGGCGAACTGGTAGCGCGCCCCGCAGCTGCGGCAGTGGGCCGTGAAGGGGCCGTCTGCGGGCGGCTGCTTCTCCTCGGGCGCGGGCTGCTCCTCCATGGCGTCGGGATCGCTCTGCCCGTCGATGGCGAACGCGCCGCACAGCGCGTACTTGCGGGCGTAGCTCGACGCCATGCCGGTCACCTGGGCGTCGTCCGAGCCCTTCTTGTGCTCGTCCTCGCGGGCGTAGGCGCTCACCTGCAGCAGGCCCTCGCCGCCCTCGGCGGGGAACACGCACGCCGTGGACTTCACGTAGTAGCGGTCGCCTATCTGCACCAGCTCGTCGGTCATGAAGAACGCCAGGCCCTCCTTGGCGCACGGCTCCTTCAGCGCGGCCACTATGTCCTCGTAGCTGCGGTAGCTGAACTTGCCGAAAGCGTTGTACTTGGCCTTGGGCACCACCACGGCGCGCTGCACGCGGGCAACGGCCGCCATGAGGTCGATGGACTGCTGTTCCTGGGTCATGCTAGTAGCCTCCGTTCATTCGCTCGTAAACCTGGCCCACCGTGCCGTGCATGATGGTGCCCACGACGCCCTGCGCCTTGAGGGCCGCCGCGACGCCCTGCATCTGCTCGCGCGTGGCGCACGGCACCACGACCGTCCACGGGTCGCCCGCCATGGCAACGGGTGCCGGTGCGGGCGGCGCTGGCGGCACCGGGGCGGGCATGGGCGCGGGCTGCGGCTCGGGCATCTGCTCAAGCGGCTGCGGGAACTCTGCGGGCTGGCATTCCGCGGGCTCGGGCACCGCTTCGGGTTCGGGTTCGGGCTCTTCCACGGGTTCCGGCTCCATGGCCGCCTTCAGCTCGGCGATGCGCCGGCGCTCCTCCTCGGCCTTGTGCGCCGCCGTTATGGCCGCGCCCAGGTCCAGGGTGGCGAACAGCTCGCGCTCGGCCTCGTCGTAGAACGGCTCGCCCTGGAACTGCGCCTTGAGGGTTTCCCAGTCCTGGGCCAGGCGCTCTACCTTGGCCTCCAGGGCCTTGAATGCCTTCACCTCGCCGAAGGTCTTGTTGGTCCACTGCTTCTCGTGGAAACGCTCATAGGGCACGACGGGGGCCAGCAGCCCGGCGAACTCCTCGTAGTGCTCCCGCAGCTTGGCGTACGCGCGCAGCTGGCGCTCCTCCTCGGCCTCGTCCAGCTGCGCCTTGATGCCGTCGGCTGCCTGCTTCGCGATGCCCGCCACGGCCTTGCACCTGTCCTCGAACGCGGCCAGGGGCTTCGTGTACTCGCGGCTCACGGCCTTGCGGCGCTCGTCTATCTCCTTGGCGATGCCGTTGAGGTAGGCGCGGTCGCGCTTGGCGGCCTTCACGTTCTCGTCCTTGCCCATGTCGTAGGTCGCGCCCTCGTAGTCGGCCACCAGCCTGCGCACGTGCGCCTCCAGGGCGTCGAAGTTGGCCTCTATCACGGCGGGGGAGTACGCCACGGTCAGCTCTGACGCCTCCTCGGGCTCGATGATCTCGGCCTCAACTGCTTCGCTCATTTACTCCTCGCTTCCCAGGCGCGCCATGCACGCCTCGTAGGTTTCCGTCTCGGCCGCGTTCGGCTCGTAGCCGTCGGCCTTCATGGCCTCGTAGATGATGGTCACGTTCTCGACCGTCGCTCGGTTGAGGTACACGGGGCTGCCGCCTTCCATGAGGCTCCAGGCCGTCCAGCCGCTCATGTTCCACGCTGCCCGCCAGCCCATGGCCGCGGCCAGCTCGGTGGGCGTGCGGTCGATGGGTCGGCCCAGCAGCTCCTCGAACGATTTCACGGCCTCGGCCTCCATGGCGAACGCGGTCAGCGCCAGAGCCGTGCGGCGCATCGACTTGGGGTCGCCGACATGGGCGGCCAGCCACTCGCGGCGGGCCTTCGCGCCGTCCTCGTAGGCGGCCTGGAAGTCGGCCTTGCGCTGGGCTGCGGCCTGTGCGGCCTCGTCGGCCCCCTCGGCCACCGGCGCCAGCAGGGTCACGCCGAACGACGTCTCCTCGGCCAGAAGCCTCGCGCCCGCGTTGTCGGCCACGTAGGCGTCCAGCGCCGCCAGGTCGGGGCGGTAGTCGGAAAACGTGCGGCATGCGGCGAAGTCCTCGGGGCATTCGTCGACGAACTCGACGCCCGCGTCGGCAAGCACCGCCACCACCTCGGCGCGGTTGCGCCTCTGCTCGGCCTCGGCCTTCAGGCTCGCGTACACGCGCTGCCATTCGGACTGCTTGCAGTCGCGCAGCTCGGCCACGGCCTCGTCGTCGCCCTCGAACTCGGCGATGGCGGCCAGGCGGTCGAGCGTCATGTCGTAGGCGGCGTCCTGCACCCTGCGGGCGGCGCGGCGCGCCTTGGCAACGGTGCCCGCGTCGGTGCGGGCGGCCACGGCCACCTCCTCGTCGGGAATGTCGAGCGCCAGCATGGTCTGCACGCCGCGCGACTTCTCCTCGGCGGTCAGCCCCAGCTTGGCGTCGGTCTCCACCATGGCCTTGGCGGCCTCCACGCGCGCCAGCTCGGCGTCGTCCAGGTCGTCGTAGACCTCGGCGAGGAAACGCTCGGTGCCGATGGCCCTCATGGCGCGCACGCGGCACTCGCCGTCGATGATCCAGTAGATGCCGCCCTCCTTGTACAGGATGGGCTTCATGACGGGCTGGCCGGGGTTGAGGCGGTTGGCCTTGAACTGCGCGGCCAGGCCCGCGATGTGCTCGGCGCTCTCCCTGGTGGTGAAGTCGCGCGGGTTCATCGGCTCGCCGTCGGCGCGCTCGTAGGGGTACACGTCGCAGATCGCGACCTCCTCTAGCGATTGCATGCGCGGGCCTCCTCGTCTACGACCACGCGGCGCTCCATGCCCACCAGGCGGGCGCGGCACGCCACGCGGGCCACCTCGCCCATGAGCGCGATGCGCTTGGTGGGCACGGGGCCGTTCTTGATTTGCGCGGCCATGCAGGCGGCCCCCATGTTGAACGCCTGGCGCATGGCGGCGTCGAAGCCGCCGTCGCCCGGCTCGGGCACGGGGACGGCGCGCTCGATGCGCTTCAGGATGCTGTCCACCGTCTTGTCCGCGACGGTCTTGCTGATGATTTCCGTGAGCATTTGGGTCTCCTAACTGGGAAAACTAAAAGTGATAAAAACTTTTCAGGATTTCGGAACTTTTTTCTCTATGCGCTCCTTGCGCTTCTGCGCCGCCTTGACCCTGCGGTACAGGTAACGGCACAGCCACCGCTCCATGGCCTCGTCGTGCGCCTCTGCTGCCTTGTCGGCGGCGTAGCGGCTCATGCCCGAGGTGTCCGGGGCCTGCGGCATGGGGTCGGCGCGGCTCTCTCGGCAACACTCGGTGCGCTCGTAGGTGCGGCGCTCCTCTGCGGTCAGCCTTGGCAGCAGCTCGGCTATGCGGGCCTCTATGGCCTCAAGCTGCTGCTGGCGTCTGCACGGTTCGCAGATGCCGTCCTTGCCGAGGGTCGCCCTGCGGCACCCGCACGACGGGCACAGCTCCAGGCGGTGGCGGTAGCAGCGCAGGGACACGTGGCCGCCGCTGGCGTTGATCACGCGCCGCGCGTTATCCAACTGGTTCTTGGACAGCCGCAGCTCGCGGCGAATCTCGCGGGCGGGCACCTTTCCCGCCAGCTCGGCTATGCGGTCGAGGTCGGCCTTGCGCCACGCCCTGTGTGGCCTGCCCTTGTCTCGGCGGGTCACTCGTCGCTCACCTCCACGACCACGCGGGGGCGCGCCCTGTCGGTGAGCACCCTGTCGGGGCACTGCTCCACGTACTTGCGGGAGTCGTCCTTGATTACGCCCGCCGCCACCAGGCCGTCGAGCACGAATTTGCGCGCGAAGCCCACGTTGTCGGCGTCGCGGCGCATGTCGGGCTCGTAGAACGTGGTGCGCACGGTCACCCGGCGCTCGAAGCGCGGCGCGCGCTGCTGCATGGCCGCCGCCCTCACGCGCGCCGTCTCGCGCTTCTTCATGGCCGCCGCCTTGTAGCGGTTGGCGCGCTCGGCGCTGATGTAGTCGTTCAGGCTCGGCATTCGGCCCTCGACCGTGACGGTGCACCTCATTGCGCGCCCCTGTCGTAGATGCCCTGCGCCTCGGTTAGCGTGGAGGCGGCGAAAACGGCTGGGCCCACGATGGCCTCCCACGTGCCCACCAGGTCCACGGAGTCCACCGGCGTGCGGCGGAAGCTCACGGCGGCCAGCATGGAGGGGCGCTGCAGCACCATGTAGCGGGACAGCACGCTCCACAGGTTGTGGTCGCGCTTGAACTCGCTGGCCTCGCTCACGGTCATGCCGTTCTGGCACGCCAGGGTGTACACGTTGTCGCGCTGGATGACGTGGCCCTCCAGCATCAGGCGGTAGCAGATGCGGCGCAGCTTCGCCCATGTATCGGGGTTCGAGGCAACCCAGCCGCACGCCTTGGCCACGAGGGCCTGGGCCTTGGCGTCTACCTCGGCCATACTGTTGCCTCCAGCGCCCATGTGGCGGCGATGCACGCGCAGACGAACAGGGCGGCGAAAACGGCCTGCAGCCTCTCGCGGCGCTGCTCGGGTGTTACACTGGTCTCGGTTCGGAAGTGAACCGTTGCGGTGCGCGTCTTTCGCTTGCCGGCTGCGACGCGCACCCTCTTTCCCTTGATCTTTTCCATTCCTGGAACTTCCTCTCGTTCTCTGGGTCCTTGTAGAACTCGCGCATCATGGCGGCGCACTCGTCGCACATGGCGCGCTGTATCGGGGTCATTCGCCCGCGACGCCCGGCAGAAGCAGCGGGGCGTCCTCGTAGGCGACCTCACCGGTGTCCCTATCCACGAACATCACCTCCTGGTCGTCGTACACGTGGATGTTGAGCATCTGCCCCGTGAACTCCACCAGCTTGGGGATGAAGTCACGGAACTTCGGGTCCAGCTCAAACTGCAGCAC
This sequence comes from Collinsella sp., assembly GCA_019414605.1. Classification (GTDB taxonomy): domain Bacteria; phylum Actinomycetota; class Coriobacteriia; order Coriobacteriales; family Coriobacteriaceae; genus Collinsella. The sequence continues at coordinate 23,413 of DXLS01000064.1, read as the reverse complement.
GCACTTGCCGCTCTTCACGTTGAGGGCGGTGAACCCCCCCCGTACGGTCACCTCGTTCAGCATGGCCTACTCCTTCTCGTCGTACTGCGGGGCCTCGGCCAGGGTGACGAAGTCGGTGCTCCACCCCTTGCCGGCCACGCTGAACTGCAGCGAGTCGCACAGGTTGAACTGAATCCCGCCCATCTCGAACATCGTGCGCATGGAGCACTCAAGCGGCACGATGCGTTCGAAATCGAAGCCGAACATGGCGGCGGCGCGGCAGCAGATGCTCTCCTCGGTCTCCTCCATGCATCCGTTCTCGGCCATCTCGAACGAGAATGCCTCGTTCGTCGGGCTGTCCACGTGGCACTCGTTCACCATCGCTACCCAGTAGCTGCTCTTCGTCATGGTGTTTCTCCTTTGCGTTTTAATAATTCGGTTTAACTGAATCGTCAGGGCAAAAAAATAGAGCTATCCCGTCGTAAAGCAGTTTTCTGCCTACAGGCGTGAGAACCCCTTTAAGTTTGAGGAGCTCATTTACTCGAAAATCGGTAGGATGAAGCTCTCTCTGCTGGTAGGTAGCTCGCGAGATATTGCATGCGTTTGCTGCGTCTTCAACTGAAACGTTAGACGCCCGACGCGCCGCCGCGAACATGTTCTCCTTCATGGCACCTCCTTCCTTTGCTATTTCAGAATACCAAACATTCAGTTAAACGCAATAAGTTTTTTGGAAAACTGAATAGTCATATTGTAAGATTTCGTTTATCACGAGAAGGGGGGCTTTATGGGTGTTCCGGAGAACATTGATGCGTTACTAGTTAAGTTTGATATAACGCAGGAAACGCTTGCTCGTATTGCTGGTGTTGCTCCTTCCTCTGTTTCTGGCTGGCGCAATGGCGCAGTTCCTCGCATGTCGGCCATTAATAAGATCTGTGACGCCCTTTGCGTTACACGTGATGACATAATGTCGGACCAGTTTGGGCTTGCTGCTCGAGAGCATGGGCATATTCCTGCTGGGGCAGTTCCTGTGGTGGCCAGCAGCGCAACCGTGCCGCTGCTCACGCTCGGCCGCGTGCACGCCGGCTCGCTAGCCGACGAGGAGGAGGTCGCGCACCGCGTGGAGGTGCCCGCCTCCGTGTGCGCAGGGCACCCGCGCGCGTTCGCCCTGGAGGTCGAGGGCGACTGCATGAACCGCGTCATACCCGAGGGCAGCCACGTGCTGATCGACCCCGACCGCCAGCCCGCCAACGGGTCCATCGCCGTGGTGGAGACCGAGGACTACCGCGCGGTCATGCGCCGCTGGTACAAGGGCAGCACCAAGCTGATGCTGTCGGCGGATAGCTTCGAGGACTACGAGGACATGATCTTCGGCATGGACGACGGCCCCGTGCGCGTGATCGGCACGGTGGTGTGGTTCCAAGCCGCCAACGAGATGGAGTAGCCATGGGCTTGTTTGATTTTATGAAGCAAAAGGGGATGAGGACGGCCGAGCCGGTTTCCTATGTTCCCGAATGTTTGGAACTCCCGAAGTCGAACTACGACGAACTATTTGACGAGTTTCAGCCGGAATGGGCTGACCAGTTTCCCGACTTCCCCTATGAGTTCAAAGGAAGACCAGCAATCAGAACGACTTTAACCGAGCGCATGCGCGATATGTTCAGCATTGCCCCGCAGGACGTTCCGAGAGTCGAGGCTCTTGTTCGTCAGGCCAACAGTTTGCTCGCTGATGCTCATTCCCTTGCTAGTTTTCCCGAGTTTTCCGTCCCTATGCCTGATCTGTCGGATGCCTATAAATGCTTGTTGCGTTTTCCGCTTTGCGGCATTCGGTGCATCCCGTTTACGGAAAAAACCGGTCGGGTGTCGAAGTTTCCGTTCCGGTTTGAATACGATTCCGGGATGATGCGCAAACCCCGGTCGCCGAGGGCCCATATCACGATGACCGCCAGCTTGTTGCCGGACGGGAATCCGGGAAGGATTGAAAGCGAGTACGCGCTTTTCGAAAACGGTGCCGCGTTCGGCCACTATTGGAAAGTGACTTCAAAGGTCGTTAACGGAGAACTCGTCGTCTCCCGAATCAGCGAAATGAGTCCGACAGGCGATACTCCGCCAACTCTTTACACATTAGGCAGGTAGCCATGGGCGGACGTGCGGCGATATACGCCCGCTTCTCGAGCCACAACCAGCGCGGCGAGTCCATAGAGATACAGGTGGAGAAGTCCCGCGCCTACTGCGCCGAGAACGACCTGCGCGTGGTGGCCACGTACTGCGACTTCGCGCAGACGGGCACCAACACCGACCGCGCCGAGTTCCAGCGCATGATGGCCGACGCCAAGCGAGGGCTGTTCGATTTCGTGGTCATATATAAAGTTACCCGAATCATGCGCAACCGCGACGAGATGGCCATGGCGCGCATCATGCTGCGCCGCTGCCGCGTCGAGATACTGTACGCGGGCGAGGACATTTCGGACGGCTCGGCGGGCGTGCTGCAGCTGGGCATGCTGGAGGTGCTGGCGGAGTACGAGAGCGCGCTCGACGGCGAGCGCATACGCGACGGCATACAGAAGAACGCCGAGCGGTGCATGGCCAACGGCTGCGTGCGCTACGGCTGGGACATAGTGGACGGGCGCTACGTGGTCAACGAGGAGGAGGCCGCCGCCATCCGCCTGGGCGTGCGCATGGTCTTGTCGGGCAAGTCGGTGGCCGACGTGGTGCGCGCCTGGGAGCCGTACCGCACCAAGCGCGGCGGCAAGTGGCGCTTCCAGACGGTGCGCCGCATACTGATGCGGCGGGAGAACGGCGGGGAGTACCGCTACGCGGGCGTGGTCGTGCCCGGCGGCATGCCCGCCATCGTTCCCATGGATGACGAGGAGAGGGTGATACGGATGCTTGAGGACTCGCACAGGCCCCGCGCCAAGACCGAAGCGTGGGACTTCCCGCTCACGGGCAAGCTCTACGACGGGCGAGACGGCGGGCTGATGACCGGCACCAGCGGAACGGGCAAGTCGGGCAGGCCCTATCACTACTACCGCTGCCGCAGCTGCGGGCGCACCGTGCGCCGCGATGTCGTGGAGAAGCGCGTGGCCGACGCCGTGCGCGAGGCCCTGGGCAGCGCCGACAGCCGCGAGCGCATCGCTCGCATGCTGGCCGACGCCGAGGAGGAGCGCGCTGACGAGAAGCCATTGAGCGAGACCATAAAGGGCGAGCTGGCCAAGATCGAGACGGCGTTCTCCAACATATGGACGGCCATCGAGTCGGGCATCGCGCCGCCGGGCGGCAAGGAGCGCATAGACGCGCTGAAGCAGCGGCAGGCGCTCCTCAAGGACGAGCTGCGCACGGCCGAGGCCCTTGAGGCCGCCCGCCTTGACTACGACCACGCGCTGTTCTGGCTTGAGGGCATGGCCGCCGCCGAGGTGGACGACGCGCAGCTCCTGCGCACGTTCGTGGCGCGCGTGGTGCTGGGCGGCCCCGACGATGACGACGGCCTGCGCGTGGCGTTCACGTTTGACGATTCTGCTGGCTTGGGCGATAATCCGTCGCTGCCTGGCGCTATAGGTCCAGGTGGCGAGGTGTTCGACCGAGTGAACGCCAGCTCCACCATAAGCAACAGGCAGGTAGATATTCGTATCTACCTGCCTTTTTATTTCTAATCCGTACCGCGGAGAATCGAACTCTATGCAGGGCGCGGGCGTAAAGAAAACGCGTAAGCGTTTTTAGCCCGCGGGCGAGGACACCGACAGGCGGCCGAAGCCGGTGCGGGTTCGCGAAGCGAACACGCGGATTCTCCGCGCAAAGCCTCAACCCTATGCAGATGCGATGCCGATCGGACTGCAGCCTGCCATGCCCCGCATCAACGTCGCCCCAGGCGGAAAATCCATCCCAGAATTCCGGCTCAGACTGGGATGCGGTTTCCGGATGACGTTTCAAGCGGAAACTGCATCCCGGAATCGACGCTCGGAATGGGATTCATTTTCCGGAAGACGCCTCAAGCGGAAAGTTCATCCCGGAATCCGCGCTCAGAACGGGACGCGCTTTCCCAACGGCAGTCCAAGCGGAAAGCGCGTCCCGGAATCCCGCCTCAAACTGGGGCGCGCTATCCGCTCCATCTTCTCAACTCCAAAACCTATGCGCCCTCCATTCCAAAACTGGGTAGAAGAAAGCCAAAACGCAATCGCAGGAGGTCAATATGACTGCAGAAGATAAGGCAAAGAACGCCGGCAAGGTCGCGCTCGTTCTGGAGGGCGGCAGCTTCCGCGGGCAATTTACCGCCGGCGTGCTCGACGTTCTCATGGAGGCCGGCGTCGAGATTCCGGCGGTATATGGCGTATCGGCCGGCGCCCTCAACGGCGTAAACTACAAGTCGCACCAGATCGGCCGTGCCAACCGCATCAACCTGGCTTTCTGCAACGACAACCGCTTCATGGGCGCCGCATCGTTTGCGTCCACGGGCTCCATCGTGGGTTACGACTTTATCTTCAACGATGTCCAGGACCGCCTGGACCCCTTCGACAACGAAACGTTCGACGCGAGCCCCATCGAGATGTACGCCGTCGCGACGGACATGCTCTTTGGAACCGCCACGTACCTGCCGGTCAAAAGCGCCGTACTTGACCTTGACGCCGTGCGCGCCTCGACGTCACTGCCGCTGGTGACGCCGCCGGTCGAGATAGACGGGCACAAATACGTCGACGGCGGCGTAGCCGATTCGGTTCCTATCGAGCATGTGCTGGAGGAAGCGGGCTTCAATCGCGCGGTTGTCATTGTCACGCAGGACCGCTCGTACGAGAAAAAGCCCTACGAGTTTATGCCCGCCGCACGTGCTCGCTATGCCGACTACCCCTACCTGCTCGAGGCTATCGAGACGCGCCACGACCGCTATAACATCCAGCGCATGCACCTGTGGAAGTATGAGCGCGAGGGCCGTGCGTTGGTCGTTGCTCCGCAAAAGCCGGTCGAGGTCGGCCATGTCGAACACGATCCGGCAAAGCTGCTCGACCTGTATATTCAGGGTCGCCAGGAGGCAAAGCGCCTACTGAGCGATATCGAGGCATTTGTCGAGCGCTAGTGTCGCGACGTCATGACCCATGGATGACATGTGCAGAAACTCTGGTCGGAGCCAAAATACCTGTTGACTCGGGCGGCGAGCGGGGTAATATGGACGGGTTACTTGCAGAGCCCCGTGAATCTCTGTAACAACACGTACTGTACATGGAGGAGTCTAAGTGATTTCGAAATCGACTCACTACGCCAAGCAGGGCGAGGTCCAGCGCAACTGGGTTCTCGTCGACGCCGATGGTGCTGTCCTGGGCCGTCTTGCCACCCAGATCGCAATGATCCTGCGCGGTAAGAACAAGCCCCAGTTCACGCCCAACAGCGACTGCGGCGACTTCGTTGTCGTCATCAACGCCGATAAGGTCCAGCTTACCGGTAACAAGGCCGACACGAAGACCTATTATCGCCACAGCGGCTACAACGGCGGCCTCAAGGCTGAGAGCTTCCGCCAGGCTATGGAGAAGCACCCGGAGAAGGTCATCGAGCGCGCCGTTCGCGGCATGCTGCCCAAGACCACCCTCGGCCGTGCCCAGATGACCAAGCTTAAGGTCTACGCTGGTGCCGAGCATCCGCACGCTGCCCAGAACCCCACGAAGATTGAGCTGGAGGCTTAAAGATGGCTGAGAACACCGTTGTCTACCAGGGTACCGGCCGTCGTAAGAACGCCGTCGCCCGCGTCCGTCTCGTCCCCGGCACCGGCAAGGTGACCATCAACAAGCGTGACGCCGAGCAGTATTTCGGCCGTCATCAGCTCGTTGAGAACGCCCTTGCTCCCTTCAAGGTGACCGACACCGCCGGTCAGTTCGACGTTATCGCTCTGTGCGATGGCGGCGGCATCTCCGGTCAGTCCGGCGCTCTGCGCCTGGGCATCGCTCGTGCTCTTCTGAACGCTGGCGATTACCGTGCTGACCTCAAGAAGGCCGGTTTCCTTACGCGCGATGCTCGCGTGGTCGAGCGCAAGAAGTACGGCCTCAAGAAGGCCCGCCGCGCTCCCCAGTTCTCCAAGCGCTAAGGTTTTAACTCCTTACGAGATACAATGTACAAGCGGGGCCTGCCGATTGCTCGGCGGGTCCCGCTTTTCTTTTTCGACTAGGGTGGGCGACTGCGTTTTGCCCACTTGGGAAGGAGCGATCCTATGCCCCAGAACATCTTCGGTACCGATGGCGTCCGTGGCGTCGCCAACGCCGACCTCTCGTGCGACCTTGCATTTCGTCTGGGCCGCGCGGCGACCAAGTTCCTTGGCCCGGACATTTGCATCGGTCGCGATACGCGTCTTTCGGGCACCATGCTCGAGAGTGCTCTGACCGCCGGCATTATGGCCGAGGGCGGTCGCCCGCATTGCTGCGGCGTTATCCCTACGCCGGCCGTGGCACTGCTCACCGTTCAAAACGAGCTCGACGGCGGCATTGTCATTTCTGCTTCGCACAATCCGCCGGAGTTCAACGGCATCAAGTTCTTTAGTCGTAAGGGCATGAAGCTTCCCGACGCGGTTGAGGAAGAGATCAGCGCCTGGGTCATGTCCGAGGAGGCCATGGCTGCCGACACGCTGCCGACCGGCGCCGGTGTGGGTCACATCATCAAGATGAAGGATGCCCGCAAGGCCTATGTCGATCATGCCATCAGCACGCTCGACGGCCTTAAGCTCGACGGCCTGGTCGTTGCCGTCGACTGCGGTCACGGTGCTTCCTGCCAGACCACGCCTGCCGCGCTGCAGCGCCTGGGCGCCACGGTGCATGCCATCAACACCGATTTCTGCGGCACCGACATTAACGTCGAGTGCGGCTCCACGCACCTTGAGCCCCTGCGCGAGCTCGTGCTGCGCACCCACGCCGATATCGGCCTGGCCCACGACGGCGACGCCGATCGCGTGCTGTTCGTGGACAGTGAGGGCAACGAGATCGATGGCGACTACATCCTGGCTATCTGCGGCTCCGACCTTGCTGCTCGCGGCAAGCTCGCCAACTCCGAGATCGTCTCGACCGTCATGTGTAACCTGGGTTTCTCCATCGCAATGAAGGAGCAGGGCTTTGAGATGGTCCAGACCGCCGTGGGCGACCGCTACGTTTTGGAGCGCATGCTCGAGGACGGTGCCGTTATCGGTGGCGAGCAGTCCGGCCACATCATCTTCCTGGAGCACAACACCACCGGCGACGGTCTGGTGACGGCTCTGCAGCTGCTGGCCGTGCTCAAGCGCACCGGCCGCACCCTTACCGACCTTGCTGGCATCATGAAGAAGTACCCGCAGGTGCTCGTCAACGTGCATTCGGACAACAAGGCCGGCCTGGACGATTGCCAGCCCATTTGGGACGCCGTCGCTGCCGCCGAGAAAGAGCTCAACGGTCGCGGCCGCATCTTGGTGCGCCCGAGCGGTACCGAGCCGCTGGTTCGCGTTATGGCCGAGGCGGAGACGCACGAGCTGACCCAGCGTGTTGTTGACGATATCGTCGAGGTTGTCAAGCGCGAACTTCCCTAATGGCCAAAAACGGGTGCCAAGTGGTAAACTGACAAGGTTAGTTTGATTGATTGGTATGTCCGAGGGGGAGCATGTTCACTAAAGTCCTAAGGTCTTTTGGTATGCGTGGTCGAGTCCTTACGCTGGATGCTCCCATCTCGGGTGATGTCATTCCGTTGTCCGAGGTCAATGACCAGACGTTTGCCACCGGCCTTTTGGGCCAGGGCGTGGCGATTCAGCCTACCGGCACGCGCGTGATTGCGCCGGCAGACGCCAAGGTCGAGGCCATTTTTCCCACGGGACACGCCGTTGCGCTCAACACGGTCGATGGCCTAGACGTGCTCATCCACGTTGGTTTGGACACTGTTCAGCTCGAGGGCAAGCACTTTACCGTACATGCGCAAGTGGGTGACATCGTCCATAAGGGCGATGTACTCATCGAGTTCGATCGCGAGGCAATTGCTGCCGAGGGCTACGATGTGACGGTTCCCATCTTGGTGTGCAACTCCGTTGAGTTCTCGAGCATCAAGGGTTCCGTTGGCGAGCATGTCGAGGAGATGGACCAACTCATCGTCGCTCGCGAGCGCTAGTGAGCGCGCTCGGCCTTTAGCCTACAATTCAAACACGTTTACGGAGGGCGCCCTTGAAAGAGGACGCCCTCCGTGGCAAGATGGGATTTGTCCGAAGCTAAACAGCTTTGGGTCACCGTGGACGGGCAGGGGCCTCGACGCGGGTAGACACGAGACATATACATTACGCGACCTCGCCCTGGTGGCCGCACACGTTGGTTGCGGCCGACGCGGGCCGCGGGCAAGTGCTTGTAAGGGGAGCCTTGCCTCTCTTGTACGAGAAAGGACGCGTAATGAAGATTATTAAAGCTAAAGACTACGAGGATATGAGCCGCAAGGCCGCCAATATCATCTCGGCCCAGGTTATCCTCAAGCCCGATTGCGTGCTGGGTCTTGCCACCGGCTCCACCCCGATTGGCGCCTACAAGCAGCTCGCCGCTTGGTACGAGAAGGGTGACGTCGACTTTGCCGAGGTCAGCACCTACAACCTCGACGAGTATCGTGGCCTTTCGCACGACGATCCCCAGAGCTACCACTACTTTATGCGTGAGAACTTCTTCGATCACATTAACATCGACCTGAACAACACACATGTGCCCGATGGCTCCAATCCCGACGCTGCCGCTGCCTGCTCTGAGTACGACAAGATCGTCGCTGCTGCCGGTTACCCTGATCTGCAGCTGCTCGGCATCGGTAACAACGGTCACATTGGCTTCAACGAGCCCGATGACCACTTCTCCAAGGGTACGCACTGTGTCGACCTCACCGAGAGCACCATTCAGGCCAACAGCCGCCTGTTCGACAGCATCGACGACGTGCCCCGTCAGGCCTACACCATGGGTACCCAGACCATCATGTATGCCCGCATGATCCTGGTCGTCGCCAACGGCGAGGCCAAGGCGCAGGCCGTGCATGACATGTGCTATGGTCCGGTTACCCCCGAGTGCCCTGCCTCGATCCTGCAACTGCACACCAACTGCGTTGTCGTTGCCGACGAGGCCGCCCTTTCGCTCTGCAAGTAGCGAAAGCCTATCACCTCGACATAGCTTTGCCGAAGGCCTCCGCTTTGCGGGGGCCTTTTTGCTGAGCGTGCGCCGTGTGCTTGACGAAAATCTGGCCGCGAACTGGACGGGTGCGTCTGGTGCAGCATGATTCATTCCATAACAGATACTATGCATAAATGCTATGAAAAGGTCGCAGACGGTAGCTGGCGTTAGGTGAGTTGCGCAACACAATTGAACAGCGCTCATTTGAGGTACACTGCCAAAGGATGGGACAAGCTGGCAAGCGCATTGATCTGCGCAAAGACTGATTGGTTGGGGGATAAGTTTCAATCGGACCACGCTGAACAAAAACTTGCCATTTGCGTACCAACAAACATCCTAAACCGTAGCATCGCTCTATTCATCTAGCGATACATATGGTCTAGCGTTACGGTGTCCATGTGGTCGAGTTGAGGAGCGGGCATGGTTAACGATTTGGGCAATACGGACGACCTCGAGCTTATGCCGCTGGGCAGTAGTTATACGGTGCGGCGCGATCGCTTGATGAACGAACTTATCGCCAAGGGCCGAAAGGCCGGCATCGTAGTCCTCTACGCGCCTGATGGCTTTGGGAAAACCTCGGTGTTGCTGCAGTATGCCCAAGAGGTTAAAAGCGATCCGACGCGAGGTCCCGTGCGAATCATCGAGGCAGACCGCGCCATTGGGCGCGAGGTGTTTATGCAGCTCGAGGTCGTTACCGAAGAGCTTAAGGACAAGCCGCACTCCCTGATTGCAATCGATAACGTGCCTAACCTCAGCCAGAGCGAGACCGAGGAGCTGATCGACCGAATCCGAAGCCTGCGTGCTATGGGGGTTGGGGTCTTTATGAGCTGCCGTCCTTCGAATCGCCAGCTGATTCATGGACTGGGCGATTCGATTAAAGTCAACGCGCAGATGCTCAAGGTACATGCCTATGAGTATTCGGCGTGGGCATCGGCGTTTTCGATTAGCACATCGCTCGACTTCTATCAACTTACGCAGGGCGTGCCCGAGCTCGTCTCGGCTATGCAGTCGGGGCTATACGGACAGGGAGACGTTGCCCAGATGCTCGAAAACGAGATCGTCAATATCTACGGTGCGGCACTTGTTGATCTGGCGTCGCTCGAGAACAACGCCCTGTTTAGTGTGGCATGCTTGATGGTCTTAATGGGCGAGGGCAATATTTCGGAACTCGAGGCTTGCGGTGTTAGGCTTTCGGCAATTGATCAGTCCTATCTTGTCCGCGATTATCCCATTTTTGGCGTTGATCCGGCAGACCGGAGCTTTACCTGCTTGGGTACCGAGGACAACGCACGCCTGCGATTGCGCAAGCTGGTCGCCGAAATTCGCCCCGAACTTGTTGTGCGGGCAGCACGTATTTTGATTAAAGCGGGGCGCTGCGATACCGCGATGGACCTCGCCGACGCGTTTTTGGACCGCAGCGCGGTGTTGGAGCTTGCCGGGCAGTATGGGGTCGATCTGGCCCTGACGGGGCATGGAGGGGATATCTGCCGCGCGGCGCTGGGAAAGACCGAGGCAGATGGCCGGGCATCGGAGCCGACGCCTGACGAGGCGCTCGGCATCTATCTGGCGGCGGTGAGCGTCTCCAATACAAAGCTCGCGCGGTATATGGCCTCAATTATCGAGCATGCGGGCGAGCAAGCGATTTGCGAGCTCGATCCCGTGTCGTGGAAGGTGGCGCACGCGTTTACGGCCGCCTGTTATGGAGATAGTGGTCTGGGGCTTCCGACAGGCCATGCAGCGCTGGAAAGTGAGGCGTCTTGTGCCGCACTCGACATGCTGTCCGCACATGTTGAGATAAAGCATGGGCTGACCGAGCGGGCGAAGGGTGGTGAGATCCTCGCGAGGCTCAAAACAGATAAGGCCTACGATTGTGAGCTCGATATTGCGGGGACGTTTGTGCGGGCGGACCGCATGTTGACGGAGCTGTTTGATGGGTCGTATGCAGGGACTGACGAGCGTGATGACGAGATGACCCTGACGCTCGAGGCACTCGAAGCGCGTGGAATCCGAGCACTCGCCATCTGGGTGCGCATGGTATTATCGGCGCGGCGCCTGTTTGCCGGCATGCCGGTGACCGACGAGCAGGCATTCAATGAGCTCGACCGTTTTGCCGTGCGCGTGCGTGACAATCAAGTCCAGTTGTTTGGCTTGATATTGGAAGGCTGGCAGTCGTTGGCTGAGGGGCGTCCGGTCAATGCCAAATTCCGTGCGGTGCAGGTGCTCAGGCTTGCCGAGGAATCGATTGGATACATACGCGACAACGCACTGCTGCTAGAGCGCGCGGCATACTTACGCAATACATCGATGGTATCGGTGCGCGAAGAGGCAGAGCTGCTCGATTTGAGTCGGACGCAGGTCGGTGGTGCCGAGGCTTGGATGGTGGCGCTGCATTTGGCCTCCGCGGGCCGCGATAGCGACCTTGCAGCTTGGATGTCCATGAACCGCCCGGGGATTTTGGATCCGTCGTATCGGCTGTTTGCGCGTCTTGCGATGCATTGTCTGGGCGAGCCGGCTGCCAGAATTCGAAAGAAGCTCCCGGTGCGCGAGCTGTCGCGGTATTCGCTGCGTGACGACTTTGAGGGCGAAGGCGAGCGTCTGTTCCAGGCCGGCGATGCCGAGGGTGTCGATGTGATTGGCCATATCGAGATCCGCATGTTTGGGGCGTTTCGCGCCGAGCGCGACGGGTTTCCCATCACGGATAAGATGTGGCGCCGCAAGAAAGCGGCGACGCTTGCCGAGCGGCTTGCGCTGGGCATGGATGCACTGGTCGACCGCGAGACGCTGGCTATGGAGCTGTGGCCCCACGCCGAGTTCAATAGCGCTCGTAACAATCTGTACTCGACGATATCGCGCCTGCGTTCGGCCTTGGGGCCGACACCGGACGGCAAGTCGTGTGTGCTGATCCAAAACGAGTGCATTGGGCTTAACGGCGATTACGTCAAGACCGACGTGCGGTTGTTTGATCAGATAAGCCGCGAAGTTTTGGGAAATCGCACGGGTGCGCGCGGACCCCATCTGATCGAGCTGTGCCTTAAGATCGAGCAGCTCTACGCCGGCCCGTTGTATGTTCCCAATGGCTGTAATCCCACCTACTTTTTGCGTATGCGGCGCATTATGGAATCGAAGTATATCGACTGCATGATTCGGGGCGCGAATGCCGCCCTAGAAGAAAACGACCTGCAGTCGGCGGTATGGCTGGTGGAGTCGGGGTTGCGGCAAGAGACGGCGCGCGAGGACATGGTGCGTTGCGCTATGCGCGTCTACGGTGCGGCGGGGCGACGACGCGATATCGTTGAGCTGTACAGTGGGCATATGCATCACCTGAGGGAGCAGGTCAATGGCGTGCCCGAGCCCGAGACGCGGCGTCTGTACGAGCGCTTGGTGGAGGGCAGGCTTAACCGCGTGCTCGTCGAGCGATAAAAAAGAGCGTCCGAATTGCTTGGACGCTCGCAAGTTTGATGTATATTGGCTCGCCGGATCGTTGGCTCTTAGACGAGCTTAATCTTCTCGATGTCCTTGCGCGAGGACTCGCGATACAGCGAGAACTTGCGGCCGATAACCTGGACGACCTCGGCATGGCAGCGGTCGGCGAGCTCTTCGGCGGCCTCGCGGGCGGAAAGGCTGGAACCGTCGAGTACGGAGCACTTAACGAGCTCGTGCTTCTCCAGGTAGGCGACCGTCTGCTCGACGGTGCCCTCGTTGATGTCGGACTTGCCGATGATGATGGCGGGGTTGAGGTGATGGGCCATGCTGCGAAGCTGCTTGACCTGGGCTCCTGTCAGTGCCATGGGTTCTCGCTTTCTATGTTATGGGGCGCCCCGCGATGGGGCCTTAATCTACGTGAGCTGTCCCACGATAGCGCAGGAACGGCGTGGTGTGGGGCGTGTTTGCCCAGTTCAAAAAGAATGCGGATGCCGAGCGGGAGAACAGCGCGGGTTACAGGCGGACGTGTACGGCAGCCGAAAGCGGTCTATGGACAGCTTGAAGAGACCGGCTCCCATGCAATAAACGCCCAACGGACCTTGCGGACGTGGTCGAGCATGTAGCGCCCCTGCGGCACGCCCTTGGACCCTGGCTCGCCGGCATGGGGATTCTCAATCATATGCTGAGCGACGTAGTCGCGCAGACGGTCGATCTTATCCTCGTTACCGTGCTCGAGCATACGGGAGAAGTCTGCCACTCCCGCCTCAAGGCTATCGAAGGTATCGCGACGAGGTGATTCAAAGTACGTAACCTGCGGCAGGGCACCCATCTGAATGAGGATATTAAAGGCATACACAAAGCCATTACTGCAGGTAACCGAGGCACCGATGGCGTTCATCAGGTGCAGGTCATAGCGCGGGCTGGAGTTGGCGACCATCGTGACAGCACAACGCCGACGAGCCGTTCGATCAAGCTTGGCAAGCGCGCCTTTTAGGTTGGTCGTGGTGACAGAGCGACTGGCAAAGGCAACATCTACCGCTTTCGCGACCGGCCCAACCAAATCCCAGTCATCATCCCAAGCAAGCTCAAGCGGTGTAATGCAATCCTCGAGCCCATAGTGCTCAATGCCAGCATCAAGCGTGCCTAACATAGCAGGAGAAAAGTCAGCAGCAATCACAGGATGTCCAGCCTGAGCAAGCGGAATAGCAATCGACCCAGCCCCACACCCCATATCCAGCACGGATTCACCAGGCTTTAACGCCAACAGCTTCATAAAGTCCCGGGCATACGGAGCAGTCTCAAGCGGCCGAAAATGCCGAGCCCGTTTATCCCACTCAAAAGAATCATCAGCCCGCCGCCGACCAGCCTGCAAGCGCATCCATTCGCCATTCCAATCAGCAGAAAGCAGCTCAGAGTGAGCATCTCCATCAACCACGGGCCAACCTCCTAGCAACAAAAAAGCGACTCCTCCCAAAAGAAGAGCCGCAACCAGCATATATCAGAAAGAACCGATCCAACGCCAAACCGCCGTATCGACCATGTAGTGCAGGAGCGAAGCAACTGCAACCGGGATAGAACTCAACTGAGATCCCGATGTGCGGGAGCCCCGGGGAGGGCAAATATATAAGGTCGATCGCGAGTTCCGCACGAGCCGGAGAGCACTTAATGTGCTCTCCGAGCGAGTCAGGACTGTCCGAGCAGGCGACCTTATATATTTGCCCTCCCCGGGGCTCCTCGCCAGTCCCCCTCAGCTAGTTCTTGAGCGAGTTCAGCGGCGCCGGGAAGCGTCCACCACGGTGGGCAAGCACGGTGCCGGCGTTGGGGTTCACTGGCATGATGGGTGCACGGCCAAACAGGCCGCCGTACTCGACGCAGTCGCCCACGCCCTTGCCGATGGCGGGAATCACGCGGACGGCCGTGGTCTTGTTGTTGATGACGCCGATGGCCATCTCGTCGGCGATGATGCCGGCGATGGTCTCGACCGGGGTGTCACCGGGGATGGCGATCATGTCCAGGCCGACGGAGCACACGCAGGTCATAGCCTCGAGCTTCTCGAGCGAAAGCGCACCGGCCTCGACGGCGGCGATCATGCCGGCGTCCTCGGACACGGGGATAAAGGCGCCGGAGAGACCGCCCACGCTGGAGCTGGCCATGACGCCGCCCTTCTTGACGGCATCGTTGAGCATGGCGAGCGCGCAGGTCGTGCCCGGGCCACCGCAGGTGCCCACGCCGATGATCTCGAGGATGCGCGCGACGGAGTCGCCGATGGCAGGCGTGGGAGCCAGCGACAGGTCGACAATGCCCTTCTCGACACCCAGGCGATGGGCGGCCTCGCGGCTCATGAGCTCGCCGGCACGGGTGATCTTAAAGGCGGTCTGCTTGATCTTCTCGGCGACTTCCATCATCGATGCGGAATCGGGCAGCGTCTCCAGGGCTGCGGCCATAACGCCGGGGCCCGAGACGCCTACGTTGATGACGGCGTCGGCCTCGCCACCGCCGTGAACGGCGCCCGCCATAAACGGGGAGTCCTCGACCATATTGGCAAAGCAGACAAACTTGGAAGCGCCAACGGAATCCTCGTCTGCCGTAAGCTTGGCGGCATCGATGATGGTCTGAGCCGCCATGAGTACGGCGTCCATGTTGATACCGGCGCGCAGGCTGGCGACGTTGACGCTGGAGCAGACGCGGCTGGTGGTAGCGAGCGCCTGGGGGATGGACTGGATGACGCGGCGGTCGGCGTCGCCGATGCCCTTCTGGACAAGTGCGGAGAAGCCGCCCAGGTAATCGATGCCGAGCGTCTCGGCCGCGCGGTCGAGGGCATGCGCGATGGGGGTGAGGTCCTCATCCTTGCAGCACGCGGCAATCTGCGCCACCGGGGTGACGGAAACGCGCTTGTTGACGATGGGGATACCGTACTCGCGCTCGAGGTTCTCGGCGGTCTCGACCAAGTGCTCAGCCGTGTGCGTCACGTGGTCGTAGATCTTCGTGCACATGCGGTCGAGGTTCTCGTCGCCGCAACCCATGAGCGAAACACCCATGGTGATGGTCCTGATGTCGAGGTTCTGCTCCTCAACCATGCCGCGGGTTTCCGCGATTTCTGCGGGCGTGATCGCCATCCTTGCACTCCTATCTGCCAAAACGAGCATAGTCTTATCTATTTTAACGTGCCGCACGTGCCAAGTGGCGCATGTGGCACGTTTTGGTGCTTGGTTGTTTCCGTTGTGTTACTGCCCAAAGACTTCTTCGGCGATACGTGCGCTTTCGGCGGCGTCTTTGGCGTAGTAGTCCGCGCCGATCTGCTTGGCGTATTCGGGGGTGAGCACGGCGCCGCCCACGATGATCTTGACGCCCGGAACCTCGGCATGGAGCAACTTGATGGTCTCCTCCATGGCGACGACCGTGGTGGTCATAAGCGCCGAGAGGCCGACGAGCTTGATGTCGCGCTCCCGTACGGTCTTGAGCACCTCTTGCGGGTCGACGTCGCGGCCTAGGTCAAAGACGGTATAGCCGTAGTTATCGAGCAGCATTTTGACGATGTTCTTACCGATGTCGTGGATGTCGCCCTTGACGGTGGCCACGCAGATCTTACCCTTATCGGCAATCTCGCCGGCGGGCATCAGCCGCTTGATGGTGTCGAAGCCCACGCGTGCGGCCTCGGCCGAGGCCATGAGCTGCGGCAAGAAGAACTTGCCCTGGTCAAAGAGGACGCCAACCTCATCGAGGGCGGGGATAAAGTGATTGTTGATGAGGTCCATGGCGTCGTGATCTGCCAGCAGACGCTCGGTCTCGGCAGCGATCTCGCCTTTGCGGCCCGAGACGACCATGCGACGAATCGGGTCGTCGTTGCCGTCGGTGCCGGCGGTGCCAGCAGCGGGCACAGCGTCGGTCGATACTGCCT
The DNA here is from genome assembly GCA_019414605.1 of Collinsella sp. Lineage (GTDB taxonomy): Bacteria > Actinomycetota > Coriobacteriia > Coriobacteriales > Coriobacteriaceae > Collinsella. The sequence continues at coordinate 6,997 of DXLS01000064.1, read as the reverse complement.
GAGCAGCTGCCGGGTTGGCGGCGATCTTATACGGATCGGTCCAGCCGCCGTAGCGCTCGATGTATCCGGTCGAGCCCTCGTCCTCAACGCTCAGGACGCGATAGCTGTAGACGGTATCCATAAAGCGCTTGGAGCCCGGGTTCATGATGGGGGCATCAAGACCTGCGCCAAAAGCGGCGGCCAAAAAGACCGAGCCCAGCAGCGGGCGGGCAGGCAGGCCAAAGCTGATGTTCGACACGCCGAGCGCGCATTTGACGCCCAGACGCTCCTTGCACAGGGACATGGCGCGCAGGATCTGCTCGGCCTGGCGTTGATTGGTCGAGGCGGTCATGACCAGACAGTCGATGAGGATGCGGTCCGGTCCGATGCCGTAGCGGGCAGCCTCGGCCACGATGCGTTCGGCGATGGCGAAGCGGGCCTCGGCGGTATCGGGGATGCCGCCTTCGTCGAGCGTAAGTCCGACAACGTTGGTGCCGTAGTGGGCGACCAGCGGAAAGATCTCATCCATGATCTGCTGCTTGCCATTGACCGAGTTGATGATGGGCTTGCCGGCGTAGCGGCGCACGGCGGCCTCGACGGCTGCGGGGTCGGTGGAGTCGATCTGCAGCGGCAGCAGCGTGGAGCCCTGGAGCTGCTCGGTGGCCTGTTGGATGATCTTGACCTCGTCGATCTCGGGCAGGCCCACGTTAACGTCCAGGATGTCGGCGCCCTGTTCCTGCTGGCTGATACCCTGGCTCACGACGTAGTCCAGGTCGCCGTCGCGCAGGGCCTGCTGCAGGCGCTTTTTGCCGGTGGGGTTGATGCGCTCGCCGATGACGGCGATCTTGTGGCCGTCGCAGGGAAGGTCCACGACCGTTTGGGCGCTCGTGACCGACATGCTGGGCTTGCGGCGGCGTGGGCTGGGCGTGTGGTTATCGATAAGCGTGCGTAGCGCTGCCATGTGCGCCGGCGTGGTGCCGCAGCAGCCGCCCACGACGCTCACGCCGTCGGCGATCATGCCGGCGACGGCCTCGGCGTATTCGGGGGCCTGGATATCAAAGACGGTGTTGCCGTCGTCGTCCACATGGGGGAGTCCTGCGTTGGCCTGCACCATGATGGGTTTGTCGGTGACGGTGAGCATGCGTGCGGCAAGACCGCGGAGCTCGGCCGGTCCCTGGCTGCAGTTGATGCCTAAAACGTCGGCGCCGATGGCGTCGAGCGTGATGGCGGCCACCTCGGGACTCGTGCCCAGAAACGTGCGGCCGTCTTCCTCAAAGGTCATGGTGGCAAAGACGGGCAGGTCGGAGTTCTCGCGGCAGGCGAGGACGGCCGCCTTGATCTCGGCCAGGTCGGTCATGGTCTCGATAATAAAGAGGTCCACACCCGCGGCGACGCCAGCGCGCACTTCCTCGGCAAAGAGGTCGTAGGCCTCGTCGAAGCTCAGAGTACCCAGGGGGCGAAGCAGCGCGCCGATGGGGCCGATATCGCCGGCGACGTAGCGGGCGCCGGCCTCGCGGGCACAGGCGACGGCCGCGGCAAAGACGTCTGCCACGGTGGCGGCACCGTCGAGCTTGTGGGCGTTGGCGCCAAAGGTGTTGGCGGTAATCACGTCGCAGCCGGCCTCGACATATTGACGTTGGATATCAGTGATAACCTGGGGTTCCTCAAAGTTGAGCAGCTCGGGCAGGGCGCCCGCCTTCATACCAGCGGCCTGCAACATGGTGCCCATACCGCCGTCGAACAGCAAGTGCCCCGTGCCCTCGATGGCGGCGCGCAGGCGATCGTCCTTAATGCGCAGATCGTCGATCGTGCGCGTCTTGTACGTGGCACCGTTGCGACGTGCGGCATCAACGGGTGCCGCCAATGCAGTGCCGTCAGAATCATGAGTGATAAGCGGAGTAAACATCGGGGGCTCCTAATGGCTGGAATAGCAGGTGGTGTGGGCGGCGCGGAAGCGGCAGTGTTCGCGCATGCGGCAGATATTGCAGGTGGGGCGGCTCTGGGCGTCGTGGACCTCGCCGTCGAATAGGCCGATCACCGCGGTCACGCTTTTGGTGGGCATGAGCAGGCTGGTGGGTGTGACGGTAAGCCCGATGAGCCGCGTGGCGTTGAGCGCATTGACGATCGAGCGCTGGGCCGAGAGCGGGCAGTCGCCATAGCCGGGACTAAAGCGCCAGTTGCCGGCGAGCCCGTGTGTGGCGGCGTCCGTCTTGACCTGCTGGTCCATTTGCTCAACGGCGGCTTCCACGTAAGCGGAGCACGCGGCGTCGAGCACGGCGCCCTCCAGGGGATGTTGGGCTCCCGTGGTGCGCAGGCGACGCTCGGCGTCCATGCCGAGGGTACATGCCATGAGCGCGGCAAAGCGGGCATCTTTGAGATGTCGATAGATATCGCGACCTCGCAGCTCAACGTTGGTGCCGACCAAGCGAATGCAAGGCTCACTTTGTTCGTCCACGCCCGTGGCATCGACGGCAAACACGCGGCGCACGCCACGGGGCTCAATGTCAAGTTCCAGACGCTCGACCACAAGCTCAATACGTCGTGACAGCTCGGGCTCGATCTGCTGGCCGCCGTAACCCAGATACCGCAGCATCTCGGCACGGTCGACACGGGGATGGTGCGCGGCATCGACACGGTAAAGCGCCGGCGACGCAAGGTCGGCCGGCACTTCGACAGCGGTTGTATCGATGTGCGGTTTTTCCATTACCCCAGGCGCTCCATAATGGTCGCGGCGATCGCAGGACGGTTCATAGTGTACAGGTGCAGGCCGTCGGCGCCGTGCTCCTTGAGGTCGCAAAGCTGGCGGGCGGCATAATCTACACCGGCTGCCTGCAGGCTCTCGGGGTCGTTCTCGTACTTGGCGAGAATCTTGATGACGGGGGAGGGCAGCGACGCGCCGCACATAAAGACCATGCGGCTGATCTGCGACTTGCCCATAAACGGCATGATGCCCGCGGTAATGGGCACGGTGATGCCGGCCTTGTCGGCAAGCTCGCGAAAACGGTAGAAGCACTCGTTATCAAAGAAGAGCTGCGTCACAAAGAAACTCGCGCCGGCGTCCTGTTTTTGCTTGAGGTGTTCGACCGAGAGGTTGAGATCCTCACAGGCAATGTGGCCCTCGGGGTAGGCTGCGGCGCCCACGCAAAAGCCGGCGTCGACGAGCTCGGGGATGAGGTCGCGGGCGTAGGCGTAGTCGGAGGCGGGCTTGTCGTCCTCGGTCGCGCCGGCAGGGAGATCTCCACGCAGGGCCAGGATGTTTTCAACGCCGGCGGTGCGATACTCGTCGATCTTGGCGGCGATATCGGCATGCGAGCGGCCCACGCAGGTAAGGTGTGCCACCGAGGGCGTGTCGAATTCGCTCGAAATCATATGCGCGATGGGGGCGGTGGTGGCACCGTTGCCCGAGCCGCCGGCCGAGCAGGTGACCGAGACAAAGCTCGGCGAAAGCTTGCACAGATTGCCTGCCACTTCGCGAGCCGTGTCGAGGGTGAGCTCGCCCTTGGGCGGGAACATCTCAAACGAAATGGGCGCGGTGCCCTGGGATGCTGCCTGCTTAAAAACCTCGTCGACGCGCATATCGTGCTCCTCTAGATACGTAATAGTGTGATGTGTTGTAAGGATTCTACAGCACCACTGTGCCACGGTGGAGTTTCACTCGTTATTCGGGGATACCAATCAAAGATGCCTTGCTATCGGCTTTCTCTATAACAGAGCGGCTAATCTAGGCACGGACTATAAAGACTGGTATCTGATGCAAAATACCAGTTAATAGAGCTCCATCCCAAATTGACTACCCTTAAACCATGGGGAGAGGTCTGCAATTTATGCAGTTGATTGGCTATTGAGGGTGGCAACGCCGCCTCGATAGGGTAACCTCATTGATTGGTTTCGCGACAGCAACATAACGGTAATGTCGCGGAAACACGGCGAGTCTAAGCTATGACTCGTTCGTTAGTAATCAACACCGCTTCTCACGCGGTGCCGATACGAAGGGAGTTCCGTATGGCCGAACTTACTGACCGCTTCGGGACCATGGTGTTCTCTGAGGAAGTCATGAAGGACTACCTCCCCAAGGACATTTGGAAGCGCCTTGCTGCAACCCTCGAGGGCGGTGAGCCGCTCGACCTGGATGTGGCCAACGCCGTTGCCCATGCCATGAAGGTCTGGGCCATCTCCAAGGGCGCGACGCACTATGCGCACTGGTTCCAGCCGCTTTCGGGCATTACTTCCGAGAAGCACGACAGCTTCCTGGAGCCCAACCACGACGGCACCGCCATTACCAAGTTTACGGGCAAGAACCTCATCCAGGGCGAGCCCGATGCCTCGAGCTTCCCCAACGGCGGCCTGCGTGCTACCTTCGAGGCCCGTGGCTACACCGCTTGGGACCCCACTAGCCCCGCCTTTATCAAGGACGATGTCCTGTGCATCCCCACGGCTTTCTGCTCCTACACGGGCGAGGCCCTGGACAAGAAGACCCCGCTGCTGCGTTCCATGACCGCGCTCTCGCGTGAGTCTAAGCGTGTTTTGGCGCTGTTCGGTAAGACCCCCAAGAAGGTCGTTCCTTCCGTGGGCGACGAGCAGGAGTACTTCCTGATCAAGAAGGACGCCTACCGCAAGCGCAAGGACCTGGTCATTACCGGCCGCACCCTCTTTGGCGCCGCTCCCTGCAAGGGCCAGGAGCTCGAGGAGCACTACTTTGGCGCTATCCGCCCCACCGTCTCGGCCTATATGAAGGATCTGGACGATGAGCTGTGGGCGCTTGGCATTCCCGCCAAGACCAAGCACAACGAGGTTGCTCCCTGCCAGCATGAGCTCGCCCCCGTCTATGGCGAAGTCAACGAGGCCATCGACCAGAATCTGGTCATGATGGAGAAGATGAAGCTCATCGCCTCCCGCCACGACTTGGTCTGCCTGCTGCACGAGAAGCCCTTCGAGGGCATCAACGGCTCGGGCAAGCACAACAACTGGTCGCTTGGCACCGAATCCGAGAATCTGCTCGATCCGGGCGACACTCCGCTCGACAACCTGCAGTTCATCGTCTTCCTCACCGCGGTAATCGAGGCCGTCGATAACTATCAGGAGCTCCTGCGTGCCTCCGTTGCCTCGGCCGGTAACGACCATCGTCTGGGCGCCAACGAGGCTCCTCCGGCGATTATGTCCATCTTCCTGGGCGACCAGCTTACCGAGGTCGTCGAGAAGATCATCGATGGCAAGGCTTCCGTCCATGCCACGCGCGGCGTGCTCGACCTGGGCGCCGATACCCTGCCCAAGCTGATGCAGGACAACACCGACCGCAACCGCACCTCCCCGTTTGCCTTCACCGGCAATAAGTTCGAGTTCCGTGCCTGCGGCTCCGAGCAGAACGTCTCCGACTCCAACCTGGTGCTCGATGCCGCCGTGGCCAAGTCGCTCAAGTCCTTCGCCGACGCGCTTGAGGGTACGCCCGAGGATGAGTTCCAGGACGCTGCGCTCGAGTACTGCAAGAAGGTCCTGACCGACCACCAGCGCATCCTGTTCTCCGGTGACGGCTACTCCGACGAGTGGCCCGTTGAGGCCGAGAAGCGTGGTCTTGCCAACAACAAGACCACGGCCGACGCCCTGCCCGCCTTTGTTTCCGAAAAGGCCATCGCGCTCTTTGAGGAGACGGGTGTCCTGACCAAGGCCGAGGCTCAGTGCCGCTACGACTGCAAGCTCGAGAAGTACAACAAGCTCATGAACATCGAGGCCACCACGATGGTTCGCGAGGCGCGTCGTACCTATCGCCCGGTCATTACCGCCTATGCCACCAAGGTCGCTAAGGGCCTTGAGACTATTCGTGCCGCCGGTGCTGAGGCCGCCATGCAGTGCGAGCAGAACACGCTCAACAAGCTCTGCAACGGTATCACTGCCATCAACGACTCCATCAAGGCGCTCGACGTCGTGCATCAGAAGGCCGAGGCTCTCGATGGCCAGGAGCAGGCCAACGTGTACGCGCACGAGGTCGTTCCCGCTATGGATGCGCTGCGTGCCGCCGTGGACGCAATGGAGGAGATTGTGGCCGCCGACTACTGGCCGGTCCCGACCTACGACGACATCCTGTTCTACGTGTAGAGCGTAACTGACATATCGTTACGGTATTGAGCCGGGGTCCGCATCATGCGGGCCCCGGTTTTTGTTTGCGAAGGACGCTTTGAAGCCCGTTTTGCCGCCGATGTGCCTAGGTATAAAGGGCTATGGGCAAAAAACGTCAAATATGAGTACTGTCACAAGTCCTGTAACATTATTTATTTGCAAAATATGTAGTGTTACGCAACATATGTCCAAGTACTTAGCCGATAAACGTTTGCAATTTTTCCGCCGTAGGACGCCTGACGGCTAAATCGCCTTCTGAAGGCATGAAATCGCTGTAACTAAAATGGTAACAGTACTCATATTTGCCATTTTTTGCCCGCTGGCTTTGCGATGATGCCGGGGTCCGCACCCTGCCGGGTTCGAATCCCGGCACATGGATAGCAAAAAGCCCGCTACCGCGAGGGTAACGGGCTCTTCAATTCAAATGGTGCCCCCAGCGGGATGTCCGCGTGCGGCTGGCGCCGCCCGCTTCCGCTGCGTCGCTCCGCTCCTTGCGTGCTGCGCTGGAAAACGCTTGCGCGTTTCCTCAGCTTCGCACCCTGTCGGGTTCGAATCCCGGCATATCGGTAGCAAAAAGCCCGCTACCGCGAGGGTAACGGGCTCTTCAATTCAAATGGTGCCCCCAGCGGGATTCGAACCCGCGATATCCACCTTGAAAGGGTGGCGTCCTTGGCCGCTAGACGATGGGGACAGCGGGAAAGAGTATAGCAGACTTTTTTAGCCGTTCACATATCGTTGGCAAACTGAAAAACCACCACAAAGGTGCCCCTTGATTCTCATCTTCATTGCAACAGACTCAGGACTCAGCGCAACGCGTTGCGCTGAGTCCTGAGGCGCGAATCCGGGTAGGCAACCCCAGAGGGGCCGGAATCCCCCGGCCCGCGATGGAGGGAGGCCGAAATGTCCA
>DXLS01000063.1:0-3883 GCA_019414605.1 Collinsella sp. | reverse complement strand
GTATATTCCTATTCCTGCATACATTGGCAGTTAATGGAAATGGTATTCTACCATACAATTTCGTTATATAATATTAGCTAACGTAGACGTTAATTGCAATGCTTTTAAATTAAGAAACAGGGAACTGAGCTGCAATAGAAGATTTTGTCGCAATGTTTTTTCTAAATAAAGCTTGAATGATACTATAGGAGTGAGTACTCATGTCGTATGAACCAGATCGAAGCAAATCGCGTATTATATAGGTTGATATTGCTCGCGCAGTAGCCATGGTGCTTGTTTTTACCGGGCATCTCGGTGCGAGCTGGTTTCCGCAGTTGGAACCATTGCTGACTGCCATATATACCTTCCACATGCCCTTGTTCTTCTTACTGAGCGGATTGTTCTTCAAACCGACTGTCAATCTGTTGAATTTGATCATTAAGCGAGCAAAGACCTTGCTTATCCCTTACTATTTATTCTCAGTATTCGCATTGGTATCTCCCATAGTGAAATTACTCCGACCGTCATTGTATGAATCTGCTGGAAAATCTGCTGATTCTAATCCTCTGAGCGCGATTATCGCCATTGTATTTGCACAGGGCAATGCTGGATTATGGTTATTGTGGTCATTGTTCGTAGCCATACCTTGTCTATGGCTTACAGTGCGAGTCGTGCGATCCAATAAATTGGTGTTGGCTGCAGTCCTTTTGGTGTATCTCATCATCGATTTCTTCCTCAAGGGTTCTTCTGCGGCAGCAATGCTTCCTTTCCAGCTTGGGAAAATCTTTGAGGCCACTGCGTATGTAGGATTTGGATATCTCATTGCTCAGGCATGTGACATTCGGAAATGGGATCGGCTGGACTTCAGTCACAAACTTGGCGCATTTTTGGTTTTCGCTGTAGCGTTTCTGATTTTGGAACATTTCTCTGCAGCACAGCCTGTGGCTACAGGTGCGATGCTTGCTACACTTGCACTGTTTACCACGTTCTTTGGCATGGCGATGGCTATCGCTTTCAGCCTGTTGTTGCCAGAAGCGCGTTGCTTCGCCACAATCGGTCGGGACAGTCTGGTTTTTTACGCCTTGAATGATCTTGCTCTTAAGATGGTCAAGTTTGTTTTGTTCTCCGCCGTTGGTATTCCTGTGGCTTCTTTGCCGTTGGGAGGACAGCTTCTCGTTGGATTCTTAACACTTATCGCTGCGATTGCTGTCTGCTATGTTCTTGACATCTTTATTCAGCGTCATACGCGGTGGGCTATTGGCGATTTCAATTCAGTACGTCATGCCTAATTGAATTCGGAGAGCATTTTGCTACTCCGAATTTATCGAATTGATAATCCAGGGTTGACTATTAGTTATGTCGTTACAGTTAGATAAATGTAATGACATAACTAATAGTCTCCTTTGTACTCCGATTATATGGAATCCCCGTTGTCTATTTGTAAGTGCAACAGCCTTGTTGGGTCTTTAAGTTTAGCAGTTCGTCGGTGAACGCCTCGGCGGGTGTGCGGTATCCGAGCACGCGCATGGGGCGGTTGTTGATCTCGTCGACGATCTCCTGGACCTCGCGCGCCATGCCGGGGTCGATGACGGCGCGTTTGGGCAGGTACCGGATCATGCCGTTGCGGTTCTCGTTGCTGCCCAGCTGCCACGAACTGTAGGGGTCGGCGAAGTACGTGGCCATGCCCAGCTCGTCGCGCAGACGCGCGTGGCGCGCGAACTCGGCGCCGTTGTCGTGCGTGACGCTGGCCCTGGCCCCCGCCGGCAGCGGGGAGAACATCGCCAATTGGGCCCCGACGCTTTCGTCGGCGGTCCTGTCCGGGATGATGGCGGCCATGAGGAACCGGGTCCTGCGCTCGACCTCGGTGTGCAGATGGCAGCCCGTCCCGATGACGCTGTCGGCCTCCCAATGACCGAAGCCGCCGCGATCCCCGGGATCGAAGGGTCGTTCGTGGATCGGAGTGATATGAACTGATTTTTGTTCCGTATTTCCCCTAACTCGATGGGAGATGATGGAACCATGGCAAAAGGAACGAGATACACGCCGGAGTTCAAGGCGAAGGCCGTCAGGCTGTTGACCGAGTCGCGCGGCTCGTATTCGTCGGAGACCAAGGCGGTCGAACAGGTCGCCAAGGATCTGGGGGTCGCGCCGGAGACGCTGCGCCGTTGGCGCGACAAGACGGACGCCACGGTCGCGGCGGAGACCAGGCAGTCGGCCGAAGACGCGATGGCGGAGTTGAAGAGTTTGCGGGCCGAGGTCGCGCGATTGAGGCGGGCGAACGAGATATTGACGACGGCGTCGGCTTTTTTCGCGGCACGGCTCGACCCGACACGGCGTTGATGGTCGCTTACATCGACGAATTCAAGGACCGTTTCAGGGTCGGGCCGATCTGCAGGGTGCTGGCCGCTTCGCTGGACTGCGGGTCCGTCACGCCGCGCGGCTACCGCATGTTCAAATCCAGGCCCGTCAGCCGCATGGCCGCCAGGCACGAGGCGCTGGCCCGCGACATCCTCGAGATCCATGCCGATTTCTTCATGGCCGTGTACGGGTACCGCAAGACGCACGCCCAGTTGTTGGCGCGGGGCTGGGATCCGGCCGAGATCGGCCGCGACCAGGTGATGAACGTCATGCGGGAATCGGGAATCCGCGGCGTGCGCCGCGGCAGGACGCCCGTCACCACCAAACCGGCGAAGGGCACGGGCGGCAGGCCCGACCTCGTGGAACGCAGGTTCGAGGCGGAGGCGCCGAACCGGCTGCACGTGGCCGACATCACCTACGTGCGCATGGCCAACGGCTCGTTCGGCTACACGGCGTTCGTCACCGACGTGTTCGCCCGCAGGATCGTCGGATGGGCGTGCGCCACCACCATGGACACCAGGGAGCTGCCGCTGCAGGCGCTGGAACAGGCGATATCATGGGCCGCCTCGCATGGCGGCACGGACGGTCTCGTGCACCATTCCGACCATGGCGCGCAGTACATCAGCCTCGTGCACACCACCAGGGTCGGGGAATTCGGCATGCTTCCCTCGACCGGCACGGTCGGCGACTCGTACGACAACGCCATGGCCGAGAGCGCCGACGGCGCGTACAAGACCGAGCTCGTCTGGCGACGCAAGCCCTTCCAGGATTCGAGGGACCTGGAATCGGCGACGTTCCGGTGGGTCTCGTGGCGGGGACTCGAAGCGTCTGCACCAGTCCTTGGGCTACAGGACACCGGAACGGACCGAAACCGAGTATTATGCAAACCAAGCGGCGCAAGCCGCCCCACTATAAGGGCGGAACAAAAATCAGGCCATATCATGCTCCGTCGCGCCGTTGTCGAGGCAGTTGTCCTTCCTCGACTGGATTGGTAACAGTGTGTTGGACAGTTTCTTAGAGGACGAGTCCTTGTTCGGTGAATTCCTTCGGGCTCCGGCATCCGGGGGTGGAGTGGAGCCGCTGGTTGTCGGACCACCACACGTAGTCGTTGAGGTCATGCCTCAGCTGCTCGAGCGTGGCGTAGTGGTTCCGGTACGCGAGCTCGGTACGCGAGCTCCTTCTTCAGCAGCCTGTTCGTCGACTCGACCACGGCGTTGTCGTAGGGTCTGCCCTTGCGTGACAGCGATCTTTTGATGTCGAACACGTCGAGCAGCTCGTCGATCCTCGTGTTGTCGAACTCGCTGCCCCGGTCGGTGTGGAACACCTGGACGTCCGTCAGCGGGAAGTCGAGGGTGGCGAACGCGGCCAGCACCAGGCCCGCATCCCGGGTCCGCCCGGCGGAATGGCCGGCGATGCCCCTGTTCACCAGGTCGACCAGCAGGCACACGTACGCCCAGCTGTGTGTGATCCCGTTGTCTATTTGTAAGTGCAGCATCCTTGTTTTCGGCTGATTCTAGCAGTTCGTCGGCGAATGCCTCGGCGGGGG
>DXLS01000062.1:0-6972 GCA_019414605.1 Collinsella sp. | reverse complement strand
CCAGGTGCCGCCGCAGCCGATGAAGAAGATGTTGGAATAGCCCTGCTCGCAGACCTTGTCCACGGCAGCCTCAATCTGAGGACGGAGAGCGAGGGCATCGCTCACAACCTTCTCGTAACGAGGCTCATCGAAATTGAACATATCTAATATCCCTTCGTTTAATAGAGTGAAATTCGTTTCAATTGACAACTTGTCATTTCACTACGTATTAATACTTAATGACCTAAAAAAATACCTTTCTAGGAAATGGAAGCTTGGCCGTCTTTCATCTCGGCGAGTTTATGCTCGAATCCAAAGCCGCCGGGTTTAAGGCAATTCTTAGCTGAATAGTCAGCAGCGAATTCCATTGCATCCCGAATGATCTCCGCATCGAGCGGTTGCTTTTTACTCCAGCCATGCGAGAGACAGCTCACAACAAACGCAGTGATATACGAATCTCCCGCGCCCATGGTGTCAAGCGCATCTACGGGTCTTATATTTCCCTGGTACCATCGGGAACCGTCAAAGAACACAGGCCCTGCAGATCCCCGTGTAGCAATCGTGTAGCGACAACCATGCTCTATGGCCCTCTTCAATAGAACTTGAATCTGTTGATCGCTCTCGCCGGAACAGGAAAACAGACCAAGGGTTGTAGCAGGGCAAACAAGATCGAAGTATGCGTCGGTTCGATACTTATCTTTAACGGAAAAGTCGTAAACCACCACAGCGGGAAGATCTTGAACTAGGTGCACATCATCCTGCAGCTTTGCATTGACGCTGGTAAAAACCGCATCGAATCCCTGAAGAAACTTGACATCAGAATCGTTGATATGGGTTTTGTGCGCCCAGCAAGCCCCCGTATCGTAACCAACTTCGACACGTTCACCGTTGTAAACATTTACATCGCAAGTCTTGGTTGTTGCTTTTTCAGGCATGCATGATTGCGAAAGGTCAACGTTCAGCGAAGAAAGGGCATCGGTGATTATTCGCCCTCCCAGGTCGTTGCCGATCTCCCCAATATACGCAGCCTGTGCGCCAAGCATGCTTGCATGGGCAGCGACGTTTACGGCATTGCCACCAGGATACATAACGCCTTTGTTGAGATAGCGATCAATAACGTTGTCACCAATTGCTGCGATTTTCACCTCAACGCCTCCCATCACGTACGGTCTTTATTAGTACTCGACCTTGCGGTAATAACGGCGGATGTCGAGCGAATGGTCACGAATTTCCTCGAAATTCTTGCTCACACGCGAGAGAATGGCATTGAGCACCACCGGAGAAAGCATCCAGCGGAATTCATCACTGATACCCGGCAACTCATAATCATGTGTATCGAATACGGTGAAATCATCCGCATATTGCTTACAGAAGCGTGCAACGCGCTCATCAAGAGGCCTAGTCTGCGCCTCCGTCATTGCGAGCGCGACGCAAACGCCCGGCTCAACAAGTTCGATAGTGCCATGGAAGAACTCAGGCGATGTAACGGATTTGGTGCGCAGCCATTGGGACTCCTCGAGCACACACATGGCAAACGAATACGTGGGGCCCCACAGATTGCCAGAACCAATCCAAATCTGATACGGATCGTCCTTGTGCTTCAGAGCATATGCGCGAGCCATCTCGTCAGCGTTCTTGCCGACGGAAACGAGAGCAGCGGGGAGATTCACAAGCTCATCAGCGAAGCGATCGTAGTCATCGAAAAAGCCCCTGTTCTTGAGAATCTTTCCAATCAGAAGGTACAGCACGAGCTCCATAGGACGGCCCTGCTTATAGATCACTCCATAATCGGAAAGTTCACCAAGCGGTGAACCGTCCACGCCAAGCGTAGAGACAATGGTGCAGCCTGCGTCTTTTGCCGCCTTTGCCGCCGCGACCGTCTCTTTAGTGTCGCCCGACTTGGACGCCATGAACGCCAAGGTCCCCTTACCGATGCGCCGATTGCCAACCGTGAGGAAATCTGCCGAAACTTGGGACTGGACGGGAATATCGGACATAACAGAAACCATATAGTCAAACGGCTGCATCATCGCAAGCGAGCCACCTGACGAGGTGAAGAAAATCGAATCGAAACCCTTTTCGCAAATTTCGTCAGCAATTCGTTCAATTTCGGCACGTTGATTGTAGATATAAGCACCGTTATCGAGAATTGCCTGTTCATCAAATGAAACCATGAGATATGCCTTTCTAATTCAATTGGGCCAGACGGCGAAATCAACCATTTAGATTGCAAACACTCCGAAGAAGGAGCCAACGATACCAACCGCCATGAGAATAACGAGAATCCAAGCAATCTTGACCTTGTGCTGGACGAGTTCGTAAACTCCAAGTGTCACAAGCAGCGGCAGCAGGCTCGGCATGATACCGTCGATGATGCTTTGGATAGTCTGCGCACTGTCGCCGGTACCGAGAGAACCAGCCACGCTGACCGATACTAGGTTGGGCACCATAGCGCCGATAACCATAAGACCGAGAATTGCAGCCCCCATAGTGAGCTTTGGCATAAGACCAGATTTCTCGATCTTGCTCAAGAAACTGGTTCCGAATCCATAGCCCCATTTAAGGCAGAACCAACGAATCAGATAATGCGGAACATTGAATACGACAAGGAAGAGAAGCGGGCCGAGAATGTTACCCTGCATAGCAAGCGACACACCCAAGCCAGTGGCGATGACACGCAACGTTCCCCAGAACAGAGAGTCACCGATGCCAGCCAGCGGGCTCATAAGAGCGGCCTTTACGCTGTTGATGGAGGATTCGTCAAAATCCTCTTCGTTAGCGTTTGCCTCTTCCATCGCTGCCGAAATGCCCAGAATTAATGTTGAGACATAAGGAGTGGTGTTGAAGAACTCCATGTGACGCTTGGCAGCAGCAGCCTGGTCATCCTTATTCTTATACACGCGACGAATGATGGGAAGCATAGAGAAGCAGTATCCCATGTGCTGCTGGCGCTCGTAGTTCCAGGAGTACTCCATCGTAAGCGAACGGAAAAATACCGATTTTAGATCACGCTTTGTAATCTTGTTGGAACTGGTGTCATTAGAAGTCGTCATCGTCGAAGCTCCCTTCCGAACTAAGCTGTGGCGTCTGAGCAATGAAGTTTGGCTGGACCACCACGAGGATTACTGCGAGGCAAAGCCCAATGATGGCAATACCAAGGATTGGAATGCTCATGTAGGCACAGAGCGCAAACCCGAGCACGAAGAAAATAGCAGTCTGCTTGTTGACAATCATTGAAGCGAGCAGTGCAATGCCGAGCGCAGGGATGAATCCACCCGCAATAACCAGGCCGTTACTTACAAACTCGGGAATTGCGTTAAGCACCGCGTTCATAACCGGCGTTCCGAGATAGAAAGCGAGGGAGCACACGAAAAAGCGAGGAAGCGATTTGACGATGAATCCACCAAGCAGATGCATCCGCTCCATACCTTTGAGGTCGCCCTTTGCCACACAGTCGTCCGCTTTATGGACGAAAAACGGCATCACGATCAGCGTAAGCGCGTTATCGATGATGAGATAAAGCGACGCAATCGGAAAAGCGAGCGTCAGCGCAACTTCAGCGCCTTGACCCGTCGAAATTGCAAAGGCAGTGCCCAAAATACCACCGGTGATAACGTCAGGCGGAACGGCCGCCCCGATGGTAACCGATCCAATGAACACCATTTCAAGCGTGGCGCCGACAATAATGCCCGTCTGCAAATCACCCATCACAAGACCGATGAGGACGCCCGTGACAATCGGGCGAGAAGCAAGGCAAGTGCCAAGTGCCCACTCAAATGTCACGCACATTGCAACGAGGCCGATAAGGATCGCTTGAGTCAACATGAGAGATCCCCTTTCTATTGTATGTGCTTAAATCAAAATCTTCTCGTCTCTAGGTACCTGCCTGATCTCCACCTCGATTCCGGCATCACTGAGCTCATGTAGAAGCTCCACGTCGCGATCGGTAGCGAAAACCGTTGAAGATAGGCGTACATCTGCACCCTCACGCGGCTTCGTTCCTCCAATGTTGATATGCTTGATTTCGCTGTAGCCCTTCGCCAAGCGGTAAGCATCTTCGATGCTTTCAACGACAATGAACAAACGGTACTTATCGGTCACACCGCTCCTAAGAGCCTCGATAGAATCATCGACCGATTTGATAACCAATTTGACGCCTGCCGGACGTGCCAGCTTAAGCGTCGTCTTGCGCACGTCATCTTTCACAACCGCATCGCAGGCAATCAAAATGCAATTGGTGTCAAGCTCTTGCGTCCAAGTCATGGCAACCTGACCATGAAGCAAGCGATGGTCAACTCTCAGCAGCTTAATCATCTTTGTTCCTTTCTCAAAAATCCTCGTCTTCTTCTACCGAATTTGGCAGCGAACATAGGCATGTGCCCTTTTGGCGGACACTTGAAACCAATGCAGCGAGCTCGGCGTCATCAAGTGTGCTCAATTTCGAAAACACTTCGAGCACTAGTGGTAGCGACATGCCGGCAATGAGCCTTAGAGAATCGTCACCCAACCTTTCCATAAAAGCGTTATTCACTGACCCACCATAGACATCAGTGATGACAATCCACTGGTCTGCTGGGTCGCGAGAACGGTCCCAAAAATCTATCAACTCGTTTACATCCATCGTGTCCTCATCGACATATGCGCATAGCACCTTAACGCGAGGATCTTCACCGCAAAATAGCTGGAGCGTTTCACGCATCGCTCTAGCAAGTGGCCCATGGCTGGCCAAGAGCAACTTCCTCATTTATCTCCCAATCTCAGTCAATCATCTGTTAATAGAACGTTATATTTTGTATTGTTATCTACAGTATCCTCGAAACTTTCGCTTTGTCAAGACAGATCAATCAAGCTTCCTAAGCGGTAATAATTCGCCCGTAAACGGCAAAAAAAACGCCCCTTTGTCGGGGCGTTTTCAATCTCTTGTTATTCGGTTAAGAAAGATCCGGGGTTTGGCTTTCGCTAGAGATAAAACTTTAAGCGCTCAGTGCAGTACACCTGCCGCGAAATAAACAATGGCACTCCCTGCGCGCTGCAACGCTTATCTACAAATAATAAAAGGGCAGATCCCGGCTTTACATTCAAATGTTCTGCCTCGTAAGCACTTGCAAAGCACACCTGCAACGTTCGCTCGTTATTGCCAAGTTCGATATGGCGTCTTCCCAGCACCTCAAGTAGAGAACCCGATAAATCTTCATGTTCCAAAAAGGCAAGAGAAGGAGTGTAGCTATTGGTTTCCAACATCGTTGGCACGCCATCGACTAAGCGCAAACGTCTAGTCTGAAGAATATTCTCGTCCTCCTGGACCTGAAGAAAACGCACGTCGCGCAGCGTAGGATAAATCCAAGCTACTTCGAGCACTACGGTAGAAGGCTTTTTATTTTCTTGAATGCAGGAATGGGTGAAGCTTTCCTGGTCATCGGCTGCATAGGCATTGCGTGTCGTGGTAACAAAAGTCCCTTTCCCTCGCGTGCGCTCAACGATATCGGCATCCTCTAGTTCCTTGATTGCCGATCGAACAGTAATACGACTAACGCCATATTCCTCCATAAGCTCCGTCTCAGTAGGAAGCTTATCCCCTTCGCTATATACGCCACTTTCTATTCGACTCACAAGATCGTGAACGATCTGCTTATACAATGGAACAGCGCTCTCCACTTTAACCATTATTCAACCTATTGCTTTCTACACTCAACGGCTTCAAGTCCCTGCCAATTGATGCCGAGTTGATTAGCCTTAATCGAAAAGAAGTATTTGAAATAATCACCCAACATCACTTGCTTAGTAAAGTGCACTGGCTTACCAGTGCTCATATAAACGGTCTCACTCAATATAAACATCGCAGCTTCTCCTGCGATATTAAGGATGCGCTTCTCCTCATCCGTAGCAAGCCCTGCTTCAAGCACAATAGACGGGAAACAATTATCCTCTAGTCGCAGTCCCGTCTCTCTCTCAATCGTTTCATAAAGTGATGCGTTCTCCATATCGACACCCAGTAAAAACCCGAAGTTCTTAACTGGAAGATAAATATGTTCAATCATTGCATTGATGTGGTTAATTGACCTCACGCGTTTGAGGTAAACCGCAGATTCGTTCTCTTCCATTCGCAAATGACGACGGACGGCAACGGACGGCTCGACCTCCTGAAGAGCGAGAACACGAGACGAGGTTTCGATATTATTTTCATGGCAAAAATAAGTGAAACCCTTAAACGTGCTCAAGCTCGAGACGATTTTAGGCTGCCGGATAAATGTGCCTTTGCCATGACGCGTATCAAGCACGTCGTCATCCACAAGAGTTTGAATTGCCTTCCGTATCGTCGCGCGGCTAACCTCGTATTCTTCGCAAAAACCATTTTCGCTAGGCAACACGCCACTTTCGGAAAACTCGCCCATCTCAATACGGCGGCGCAAATCATCAGCTACTTGTACATATAGCGGCACAGCACTAGTCGGGTTAATCATAACGTTCTCCGTACAACATTCTATGAAACTTCTATACGTTATAAGATAACCTATTACGTATTATTTTGAAAGAAATAGACGGTTCAATCTTATTTTTGAACCGTCTACAATATCAAACACTCCATATGAAGGTGTCGAATGCCACTTGTGGCGCAAACAAGAGGGGCATTTGGCAAAAATGCCCCATTTCGCCTTGAAGTCGCTACCGTGAAATGCCAACGAGCCACATGGTCGAGTCCAAGCAAATACGACCTCAAGCGGCCAGCTACGGCATGGCCCTCTAGAACGAGACTGCGACATTTGTTTGCATTGTTTTACGAACGCAACATAACGAATTATTTCCGAGCATAGTAACGGCCGCTGAAAGCTGCTTTAGTAGTTCATCTGGTGATAGTAGCGACGCGTGGTGAGCGGGTGGTTGCGGACGTGCTCGAGATGGCAGCTCAGGCGCTCGGTGATGGTGTAGGTGACCATCGGGGAGACGATCTTGCGGAACTCGGGGTCGCTGAACGGCAGCTCGACCTCGGCGGTG
>DXLS01000061.1:0-15267 GCA_019414605.1 Collinsella sp. | reverse complement strand
TGGAACACGAGGCGTCGCCAGGTGGCGCTCGGCGGCCTCACCCCGGTGGAGTTTCGGAAACGGCTATTGAAAGCGTCCTAGTGTTCGCTTCTAATAAAGAAGGCCAAGATTCGGGACGCAGTTCAAAAGGTGCCTGTCCCCTTTGTGGTGGTTTTCTAGGTCGTTAGCTCAGCAGCATGCGGTCGTTGGCGAGCTCGCCGCCCGAGACCTCCTCGAACTTCTGCAGCAGGTCGGCAACGGTGAGCGACTTTTTTTCGTCGCCTGCCACGTCGTAGATCACGTGACCCTCGTGCATCATGATCAGACGATTGCCCAGACGGATGGCGTCGTTCATGTTATGCGTGACCATGAGCGTGGTCAGGTGATACTCGTCGACGATTTCCTCGGTCAGATTGAGCACCTTAGAGGCCGTCTTGGGGTCGAGCGCCGCGGTGTGCTCGTCGAGCAGCAGCAGGCGTGGCTTGGTGAGCGTGGCCATGAGCAGGGTGAGTGCCTGGCGCTGGCCGCCCGAAAGCAGGCCGACCTTGGCGTTGAGGCGCGTGTCCAGACCGAGGTCCAAGCGCTTGAGCAGTTCAACGTACTCGTCCTTCTCGGCCTTGGTGACGCCCCACGAAAGACCGCGACGCTGGCCGCGGCGCTTGGCGAGTGCCAGGTTCTCGGCAATCTGCATGTCGGCTGCGGTGCCGCGCATGGGGTCCTGGAACACACGGCCCAGGTACTTGGCACGCTGCGACTCGCTCAGGCGCGAGATGTCGGTGCCGTCGAGCTCGATAACGCCCGAATCGAGCGGATACACGCCGGCGATCATATTGAGCAGCGTGGACTTGCCGGCGCCGTTGCCGCCGATCACGGTTACAAAGTCGCCGTCGTTAAGGGTGAGGTCGACGCCGGTGAGCGCGCGCTTCTCGGTGACGGTGCCCTTGTTAAAGGTCTTCTTGACGTGTGAGAGCTTAAGCATCTGCCTCATCCCCCTTCGTGTAGGAGCTGCGGAGCTTATAGCGCTCCCAAACCACGGGCATGCACAGGGCCACGGCGACGATCACAGCGGAGAGCAGCTTCATGTCGTTGGCGTCCATGCCCAGCTGCAGCACGATGGCGCGGATGAGGAAGTAGACCACGGAGCCAAAGACGGCGGAGGCCAGGCGAACGCTAAACTGCGTGAGGCCGCCGGGCAGCAGGCGGCCGAGCACCTCGCCGATAACAATGGCGGCAAGACCGATAACGATGGCACCGGTGCCCATGCCAATGTCGGCATACTTTTGGCTCTGGCAGATGAGCGCGCCCGAAAGGCCGATGAGGGCGTTGGAGAGCACGAGGGCGATCATCTTGGTGGAGTTGGTGTTGACGCCCAGAGCGCGGATCATGTACTCGTTGTTGCCGGTGGCGCGCAGCGCCGAGCCGATCTCGGTGCCAAAGAACCAATACAGGATGGCGACGATAGCCACAGCGAGCAAGATGCCCAGGATGATGGCGACGGTGGACTGCGGCAGGCCCGTCATGTTGCTGACAGACGAGAAGATGGTGCCCTTGGCAAGGATGGGCGTATTGGATTTGCCCATGATGCGCAGGTTGATGGACCACAGGCTGATCTGCGTCAGGATTCCGGCGAGGATCGCGGGAATCTCAAAGACGGTGGTCAAAATGCCCGTGACGGCGCCCGCGATGGCACCGGCACACATGCCGGCCAAAACAGCGAGCAGCGGGTCGACGTTGTTATTGACGATGAGTACGGCGCAGACGCAGCCGCCGAGGGCAAAGCTGCCGTCGCAGGTCATATCGGGGATGTCGAGCAGGCGGAACGTGATAAACACGCCAAGCACCATAATGCCCCAGAGGACGCCCTGCGAAACGGCGCCCTGCAATGCAATAAGCATGCTTCATACCTCCTAGGATAGGGTGGACACGTGAGTCACCATGATAGCGGTAACAATGCATAAAAGAGCTGCGGCCGGATGTTTTGTCTCATCCGTAACAAGCAGGGCGAACGCCGGTCTTTGGCGTTCGCCCCTGTGGCTCAGATATTGAATAACGCAGCTATGGCGCGAGTGCGGGTCCTAGACGCGTTACCGCGCATGGCGCTACTCGTCCAGAGCGGAAAGGTCGATGCCCAGCGCCTCGGCCATCTCGTCGTTCTTGACGACGACCAGGTCCTTGCTCGAGAGGTGCTTGATCGGCATATCCTCGGGCTTGGCCTCGCCCTTCAGGATCTTAACGGCCATCTCGCCCGCGGCGTAGCCCAGGTCCTTATAGTTGATGGAGAGGGTGAACAGGCCGCCGGCCATGCACATACCCTCCTCGCCGGTCACGAAGGGGAGCTTATTCTCCTTGCAGATCTGGCCGACCTGCGAAGCGCCCGCGGCGATGGTGTTGTCAGTGGGGGAGTACAGCGCGTCGACCTTGCCCACGGCAGACTCGACGACGGACTGAATCTCGTTGGAGCTCGAGACGGTGAAGTCAGTGTACTCGAGCCCCAGCTTGTCGAGCTCCTTCTTGGCGGCCTTGATCTGGACGTCGGAGTTGGACTCGGCGGTGCAGTAGAGCAGGCCGACCTTTTTAACGTCGGGCAGGACCTTCTGCATCATCTCGAGCTGCTCGGCGACCGGGGTGAGGTCGGAAGCGCCCGTGACGTTGGTGCCGGGCTTGTCGTTGTCCTGGACCAGGCCGGAGGCGGCGTAGTCGGTGATGGCACAGCCCACGATGGGGATATCGGCCGTGGCGCCGGCGGCAGCCTGCGCGGCGGGCGTGGCGATGGCATAAATCAGGCTGACGTTGTCGCCCACAAACTTGTCGGCAATGGACTTACACGTGGACTGGTCGTTCTGGGCGTTCTTCTGGTCGATCTTGATCTTAAGGCCGCTCTCCTTGATGGCCTTGACAAAGCCATCATTGGCGGCGTCGAGTGCGGAGTGCTCGGTGAGCTGCAGAACGCCGATGGTGTAGTCGGAACCGGCGGCAGCAGAGCCGGAACCAGAGTTGCCGCCGCATCCGGCGAGCGGGGCGAGCGCGAGCAGGCCAGCGGAGACCAGAAGGCTCCTGCGGCTGATGGTGATGTCCTTCATATCATTACCCCCAGTATAAAAATGGCTGGAAACACTGCACTGGGACAAAGTGCAAGTGGGACTATAGTAGCGCTGATGTCCATTTTTACAACAGCCTGGCGGGTTTTTTAATACAGAATCGGATGGGCGGTACGGGTAGTCGAATGGGCGGCGGAGGGTCTTATGCGGCGGAGGAGGCATCGTCCTCGTCCAGGGCGGCGAAGAGCTTCTTGCCGTCGAGGAGACGTGTGGTGACGTTTCTCATTCGGCCGATCTCTACGGTGCGCAACGTGTCATCGGCGCCTCGCGCGTCATAGACCGTTCCCAGCAAATACGAGATGCCGTCTCGTTGCTTGATGGCAAAGGGCCGGAGTGTCATCCGTGCCACTTCGACCTCTCCGCGTGCCGTGACACTCGAAATATCAAAACTCACCGTGGTTCCGTGGTCGATGGCCTGCTCGATGAGCTCGCAGGCATCGATGCGCTTGACGGGCGTGCGTGTGGCCTTGGTGGATTTGTCGCCTGCGCTTGGAGCAGGCTCGGGTGCATCGAGGTAGCCGCGAACGTCGGCACTCGCCATGGCGACCAGGTGCTGCGCCATGCTCTTTCGAATGGCGATGGGCGTGGAGCGGTTGCGCATGACCATGCCGTGGAGCCGGATGATCTCTTCGTCGGTGAGCGGACGGGTCAAGAGCCGATACCCCACGCCGCGCTTGTACTCAATTTCGTATCCGGCATGGCGAAGTGCGGAGATGGCGGTGTAGATGCTGCGCCGCGCCGCCGAGATGGGCATGCGGGCGGGGTCGTCGGGATGGGCGAGGCGCCGGATCAACTCATCGGAAAGCATGGCCTTGTCCTCGCCGGTGTTTTCGCTTAATAGTTGCAGGATGCGAACGGCGCGATAGGCTGCCATCGAGGCGGCACCCCTCGTCGTGGTCTCGTAAGTTTCAACAGCGGTTTCGGTCATGGCGCCCACGTCCTTTCCGTTTTGGGTGGCGACGGTATGGAGCCTAGGACGCGGGGCTTTCCCAGGGGTGCAGGACGCCCTGGGCGGTCGGTAGCCGTCGGCAAGCGGCGGGTCGAGTTTTCAACAGCCCTGCCCAACTGACCAAAAACTTGCCAAAAGATTGACGGATGCTGTTGAAAAAAGCGCCCCTCGGCTTGCCGAGAGGCGCTGGCGTGATGCGCTGGAACGTGTTTGGTGGCGCTGTGGCGATTAGAAGTCGGCGTTGCCCACGGTGCGCGGGTGCGGCAGGACGTCGCGGATGTTGCCCACGCCGGTCAGATACATGACCAAGCGCTCGAAGCCCAGACCGTAGCCGGCGTGCTTGCAGGAACCGTAGCGGCGCAGGTCAAGGTAGTACTTGTACTGCTCGGGATTCATGCCCAGGTCCTTGATGCGGGCCTCGAGCAGATCCAGGCGCTCCTCGCGCTGGGAGCCGCCGATAATCTCGCCGATACCCGGCACCAGGCAGTCGGCGGCGGCGACGGTCTTGCCGTCCTCGTTCATGCGCATGTAGAACGCCTTGATCTCGGCCGGGTAGTCGGTTACGAAGGTCGGGCGCTTAAAGTGCTCCTCGGTCAGGAAACGCTCGTGCTCGGTTTGCAGGTCGATGCCCCAGCTCACGGGATAGTCAAACTTGTGACCGGCGGCGACGGCCTGCTCCAGGATTTCGACGGCCTCGGTATAGGTGACGCGGGCAAAGTCGGAGTTTGCCACGTGGTCCAGACGCTCGAGCAGACCCTTGTCCACAAACTTGTTGAGCATATTGAGCTCGTCGGGGCAGGTGGCCATAACGTCCTTAAGGACGTACTTGAGCATGGCCTCGGCGTTATCCATGTAGTCGTTAAGGTCGGCAAAGGCCATCTCGGGCTCGATCATCCAAAACTCGGCGGCGTGGCGCGTGGTGTTGGAGTTTTCGGCGCGGAAGGTGGGGCCAAAGGTGTACACGTCGCCAAAGGCCATGGCAAAGTTCTCGGCATTGAGCTGGCCGGACACGGTAAGGCTCGCGTGCTTGCCAAAGAAGTCCTGGCTCCAGTCGACCTCGCCGGACTCGGTGAGGGGCGGATTTTTGGGGTCGAGCGTGGTCACGCGGAACATCTCGCCGGCGCCCTCGCAGTCACTCGTGGTGATGATGGGGGTGTTGACGTAGACAAAGCCCTGCTCCTGGAAGAAGCGGTGGATGGCGGCAGCCGCGACAGAACGGATGCGGAACACGGCGCGGAACAGGTTGGTGCGCGGGCGCAGGTGCTGCTGGGTGCGCAGGAACTCGACGGTTGCGCGCTTCTTCTGCAGCGGGTAATCCGGGGCGCTGACGCCCTCGACCTCAATGGAGGTGGCAGAAAGCTCGAAAGGCTGGGGCGCATCGGGGGTCAGCTTGACGGTGCCGGTGCAAATGAGTGCGGCCGAGACGTTTTGATGGGCGATCTCGTCGTAGTTGTCGAGTGCCTCGCGGTTCATGACGACCTGCAGGTCGCGGAAGCAGCTGCCGTCGTTGAGCGTAACAAAGCCAAAGCTCTTCATGTCGCGGATGGACTTGACCCAGCCGGCGACGGTGACGGTCTGGCCGCCAAGCGACTCGGCATCGGCGTAAAGCTGCGCGATTTTGGTGCGGTTCACGTATCCTCCCATAACGGTTGAATGATAGTTATCCATACAGTTCGATATTCTAGCAGCTCGGCTCATTTGGGCTATACGGATAAGGCATTGGCGGGATGGTTTTTCAAACGAAAAGCGCCTGCGGCCAAATGGTCGCGGGCGCTTGACGAGGTGCCTTTTGGCTGTGTGGCGCGGGGCCTGGCTACTTGGTCTTGGCTACCAGCAGCGGGTCGCCCAGCTTGACGAGCGGGTTGCCGCCGATAAGCGTGCCGGACTCGCCGACATGGTCGATGCTCTTAAGACGATCGAGCTCGGAGACGATGACGGTCACGATGTCCTCGTGACCGGCGGCCTTGATGGCCTCGCGGTCGAAACTGATGAGCGGCTGGCCTGCCTTGACCGTGTCACCCATCTCGACAAAGCGGGCAAAACCTTTGCCGTTCATTTCCACGGTGCCCAGGCCAACATGGATGAACACGCGAAGACCGTCCTCGGTGATCATGCCGATGGAGTGGTTGGTGACGGTGGTGGCGCCGATGCGGCCGTTGGCGGGCGCGTAGATGGTGCCGGTAATGGGCTCGATGCCGTAGCCCTGACCGAGCATACCCGAGGCGATGGTCTCATCGGGAACCTCATCGAGGTTGACGAGCACGCCGTTGACGGGGGCGTAGATGACGCCTTCGCGGGTGGCGAAGCTTGCTGCGGGCGGAACGGATGCCTCGCCCGTCGAGGTGAAGGTGGACTTAAGCGAATCGAGCAGACCCATAGTTGCCTCCAACTTAAATAGGCGCATATCGCGCGCTTGGTTTGCCGGAAACGTTTCATATGTGTTTCGCGGCTTGGTCAACGCCCCTATTTTACGCTGCTCAACGATACCTCTGAACTGGGATTATGTGATATATCAGTTGAAGGGAAACTTATTGCTGGCGTGTTTCTGCGTCACGGGTTCAAGTGGGGTACGCTTGAAGGCGAAAAACAATGGCGCTTAATTTGCGCGAAGGGAGCACATATGATTGTCGAGAACCATGCGCTGTGGGGCGAGGAGCCGACCGAGGATTATCCGGCGACCTTTACGTATCTGGGTGCCGAGCCGCTGCCCGATAAACCGAATGGCCGCCGCCCTGCCGTGATTATCTGCGGCGGAGGTGCGTTTACGCACATCGCTCCGCACGAGCAGGACCCGGTGGCGTTTGCGTTTTTGGATCACGGTTACCAGGCCTTTGTGCTCAACTATGTCACGAGTTCTACGGGTGACGTGAGCTTTCCGCACCCCCAGGCAGATCTTGCCAAGATGGTTGCCACGGTGCGCGCCAACGCCGACGAGTGGCATGTCGATCCTAAGCGCGTATGCGTCGTGGGATTCTCGGCGGGCGGCATGATCTGCGCTTCGCTGGCAACGCGATGGAAGACCGGCCCCTTCGCGGCACTTGCCGGGGCGCGCGCGGACGACATTCGTCCCGATGCCGTGGTGCTGGGCTATCCGCTGCTCGACCTTGCCTATGTGCGTGATATGCAGACGCGCGACCCGCGCATCGACTTGCGCGTGCCCAAGACGGGTGGCAAGACGGGGCGCGATTTGCTTAACGACTATCTGTCGATGGTGACGGGCGGCGAGGCGACCGACGAGCACCTGGCCGACATCTGCCCCACCACGCATGTTTCGCGTCAGATGCCGCCGACTTTTGTGTGGGGCGTGTCCGACGACAAGACGGCGCCGATCGCGCAGGTTTACCCGTTTGCGCAGCGCATGGCCGAGGAGGGCGTTGCATGCGAGATGCACGTCTTTGACCAGGGTGGCCACGGCCTTTCGCTCGGCAACGCCAACACTGCGGTCGACAATGAGGACAAGCAGGTTTCCGTCCGTCCCTGGATCCGCCTGGCCTTCCGCTTCCTGGAGCGCCACGGTTTCTAGATCGCGCAGCACTAGAGTGGATAATCTCCCATTTTTGGTCTGCTTTTCGACAAAAATGGGAGATTATCCACTCTCGTGAGGTGGACATCTGAAAGCTTCCTTTGTTGCTTTTCTACCAAACGGTGAACTGGGCGTTGTCCGTGTTCCAATGGACATCGCGAACGTAGTCTCGCACGGCCGCCGCATCCCGCGCTTCGAACAGCTCAAGAATGTGGGCATGCTCGGCATTGGCTATACCCAGCAGTTTGCACGCTGTCTTCTGATCGACGGTCTCGTAATCGCGTTTGATAAAGCAACGCTCGAGCTGCGAGATCATATCGCGCAGACGGTCGTTGCCACAGCGGTTGAAGTACGTAAGGTGAAAGTCTCGCTGAATGTCGTCATACTTACGGATGAGACCGCCTTGGATCGCGAGGTCCATGGAGCCGACGAGAAATTTCAGCTGCGTAATATCGTCGTCAGTTAGATTCGGACAGGCGAGATATGCGGCCTGCCCGTCGAGCGGCCCCATAATCTCAAAGACTTCAACGGCGTTTTGCTGATTGAACCCACGGACGCGGAATCCGCGGCGGGGGAGATTGTCCAGGTAGCCATCGCTTGCCAGCTGGATGAGCGCCTCGCGGACCGGCGTGCGCGACACGCCCATGGCATCGCAGATCGCTTGCTCGCTCAGCCGGTCGCCGGCGGACAACTCGCCGGCGTCAATACGGCTCGAAATATAGTCGTATACGTGGTCCTTCAGGGGCCTTCTGAGCGTTTCCATGAGCTTGTGTTCCTTAACGGTATATTTCTAAAATTAAATACGTTTCGCTTGAATAGCTCAGTCGAATTATAGAACGACCAGCTAAATCGTGCTACTTTGCGCCGATAAGCAGGAATACGCTTACCGAGGATTATCTACCGTTCGGGACTGTATACAATATACAAAACAGCAAAGACACCCTAAGATAAAGCCATCGGAAGGAAGGCGGACGCAAGGAAGTCCGCTCAGTACTATGAGATCCAAGGAGGATCATCATGACCAAGTTCAGCCACGTCATCATCCGTCGTCCCGGCAAGTCCCTGAGCAATGGCATCACGAGCGCTCCCGAGCTTGGCCAGCCCATCTACGAGCGCGCTATCGAGGAGCATTACGATTACGAGCACGCACTCGAGCAGTGCGGCGTTGACGTGTCGGTGCTGCCGGCACTCGAGCAGTTTCCCGACAGCTGCTTCGTCGAAGATCCGGCCGTTATCACTCGCTGCGGCGCCATCATTACCAACCCCGGCGCCGATAGCCGCAACGGCGAGAAGGACGAGATTGAGCCGGCCGTCCGTCGCTTCTTTGACGACGAGCATGTCAAGCACATCGTTTCTCCGGGCACGCTTGACGGCGGCGACGTCATGATGGTCGGTGACCATTTCTACGTCGGTCGCTCCGCTCGCACCAACGAAGAGGGCATCCGCCAGTTCTGTGAGATTCTCGAGGGCTGGGGCCTCGAGGGTTCCGAGGTTCCGCTGGAGGAGGTCCTGCACCTCAAGACTGGCGTCAACTACATCGAGGACAACAACATGCTCGTCTCCGGTGAGTTTATCGATAAACCCGACTTTGCCCAGTACAACAAGATCGTCGTGCCCGAGGACGAGGCTTACGGCGCCAACTGCATCTGGGTCAACGGTACGGTCATCGTCGCCGAGGGCTATCCGACCGTGCTCAAGGCCGTGCAGGATCTGGGCTACAAGACGCTCGTCGTCGATACCTCCGAGTATCGCAAGGTCGACGGCGGCCTTTCTTGCCTGTCGCTGCGCTTCTAACGCGATAGCTGTAACAGTCTGATGATCGCTTGACCGATGGCCCGGCACCCGATTCGGGACGTCCGGGCCATCTTTCGTTCGATCACATGATGAAGGGGGTGCACATACAATGGCCTCTAAAGCTCAAAACGACGAGATTATCGACCCTAATGGCCTCGATCTCTTTCGTCTGACCATGATGGTCATTACCGCCAGTATTTGTGGCGGCATCTTCTCGCTTGCCGGCGATATGGCAGCGGGCGGGGCAAATACCGGTGCAGTTATCGTCTCGTGGGGAATTTGCTTTATTGGCGTCTTTGCGCTGATGATGGTGTTCAACGGTTTGTCTCAGGCCCGTCCCGACCTGACCGGCGGCATCTATGCATACGCTGCGGCCGGTTTTGGCGATTACATTGGATTCAACTCCGCCTGGGGCTACTGGATCAGCGCATGTCTTTCCAACGTGAGCTTTGCGCTCTTGCTGTTTAGCGCGCTGGGCTATTTCTTCCCTGCGTTTGGCGCGGGCAACAACTTGCTTTCCATCGTCTGCGCCAGTGTGTTTTTGTGGTTCCTTACCGCCCTTGTGCTTCGTGGCGTTAAGGAGGCTGCGGGCATTAACACGATCGTTACGTTGGCGAAGCTGGTGCCGCTGGGACTCTTTGTGCTGAGCATCGTGCTCCTGGGCAAGTTCAACGTCGATATCTTTATGGACAACTTCTGGGGAGAGCCGGCTGGTCCTGGCTTTGGCGAGCAGGTTGTCTCGACCATGATCGCCCTTGTCTGGGTCTTCACGGGCATCGAGGGCGCTGTCGTTATCTCGGGCCGTGCAAAGTACGTGCGTGACGTCGGCCGCTCGACGGCACTTGGATTCGCGGCTGTGTTCACGCTGTATCTGATTATCTCGATGCTGTCACTCGGCATTATGCCGCGCGAGGAGATGGCACAGCTCGCAACGCCCTCCATGGCGGGAATTCTCGAGTGCGCAATCGGTCCTGTTGGCGCTGCCATCGTAAACCTTGGCGTTATTCTCTCGCTGGTCGGCGCGATGCTGGGCTACGTCATCATTGCATCCGAGACGCCGTTCGAGGCAGCGCGCCAGGGGTCCTTCCCTCTGGCGTTTGCCAAGACGAACAAGCACGACGCCCCGGTGGTAACGGTTCTCGTGAGCTCCGGCATCACGCAACTCTTCTTGATCGTGTCGTATGTGGCGGCGAGCACCTACCAGTTCTTCTACAGCTGCGCAGTCAATACGATCCTGGTTCCGTATGTTTGCTCGGCAGCCTATTACATGGTGATCGGCTGGAAGAACGAGCATCTGGACGGGCCGCATGCGCCAAGCGTCGGCAAGGCGCGCTTCTTCGGTACGCTCGGCTTCATCTACACATTGTTCCTGGTGTGGTCGACGGGTCTTCAGGGCGTTATGATCACGACGATCCTTTTTGCTCCGGCCATTCCCGTCTATATGCTGGGCGAGCGAGGTCGCGGTAAGCCGGTGCTTCCGCACCTGCACGACAAGCTGATCGCAGCGGTGGTCATTGTCGTGGCAATCATTTCGCTGTATCTGCACTTTGCCGGCATTGCGCCGATTGTCTAAGGCTATGGCGAGTTTCATTGCTAGGTAAGCCGGCGGGCATCGCGTATCGGTGCTACTTGGCATTCCATAGCTGATGTGGGTCTCTATAACGTGCCTATGTGAGCGCCCACCAAGCCCGCGCAGGTGACATTTGTTGTCAGCGCGGGCCTTTGCTGTTGCGGCGAAATGCTGCCGGCAGCTGGGGACGTTCCTGTTGTGCCGGCGCCTTGGGACACTCCTTGGTTGTTTTGCATGCGACGAAGGGAATGGATCATTTTGTCGAGGGGGCGGGCGGCTTTCGGTCCTCGGGGAAACCACGGCCCGGAATCCCCCTTGCACCAATCTGTCGATTGAACATCGGTGTGTGTTCGCGCTATCATGCATGGTTAAAATTGGTTAGCCGTGGCAAACGGTTAGCCATGGTAAACAAAATGCAACGCCCTGTGGGCGCCGGGGGAGGAACGCGGACGTGAGGCTCGATACACTCGAGATTGGAAAGGATGCCGTTGTCGCATCGGTGGCATCGGACGATCAGGCACTCCGACAGCATATTTTGGACATGGGCCTAACGCCGGGCACCGAAGTCACCATGATGAAGTACGCCCCTATGGGCGACCCGCTCGAGATTCGCCTGCGTGGCTATGAGTTGACGCTGCGCAAGGACGATGCCGCTCGCATCGAGCTCGTGGGCATTCACGACACCGATACGGGTCCGCGCGCTAACGCCGCAATCGGCACGACGGAGCATCCGGCCCTGGGCGAGGGGACGTATTCGCCCCGCGCGGCAAAGACGGCCGTGCCCGAGGGCGCACCGCTGCATTTTGCCCTCGCCGGCAACCAAAACTGCGGCAAGACCACGCTGTTCAACCAGCTGACGGGCTCCAACCAGCATGTCGGTAACTTTCCTGGCGTGACGGTCGACCGCAAAGATGGCACCATCCGCAACCACCCCGAGGCAAGCGTTACCGACCTGCCCGGCATTTATTCTCTGTCGCCGTACACGGGCGAGGAGATCGTAAGCCGCCAGTTTATCCTGGATGAGCACCCCGACGCCATCATCGATATCATCGACGCCACCAACATCGAGCGTAACCTGTACCTGACACTGCAGCTTATGGAGCTCGATCGACCCATGGTCATCGCGCTCAACATGATGGACGAGGTGACGGCCAACGGCGGCGCCGTGGACGTCAACCTGCTCGAGAGTCTGCTGGGCGTGCCGGTCGTTCCCATTAGCGCCGCACGCAACGAGGGTATCGGCGAGCTGGTGGACCATGCCCTGCATGTGGCGCGTTTCCGCGAGCGTCCCGGCCGCCTGGACTTCTGCGCACCCGATGGCCCAGACGGCGGTGCGCTGCATCGCTGCATCCACGGCATTGCCAACCTTATCGAGGACCATGCCGCGACGGCGCACATTCCCGTGCGTTTTGCGGCGACCAAGCTGGTTGAGGGCGACGAGCTGGTGACCGAGGCGCTTCACCTGGACCGCAACGAGCTCGACGCCATCGAGCACATCATTAGCCAAATGGAGGGCGAGGCCGGCACCGACCGTCTATCTGCGCTGGCTGACATGCGCTTCGGCTTTATCGGCGACGTGTGCGGGCGTTGCGTCGTCAAGCCGCACGAGAGCCGCGAGCACGTGCGCTCCGTCAAGATTGACCGCATCCTGACGGGTCGTTACACGGCCATCCCGGCGTTTCTGGTGATCATGGGTCTCGTCTTTTGGCTGACGTTTGGCGTGATCGGCGCGGCGTTGCAGGGACTTATGGAGGACGGCATCGCTGCCATCATCGCCTCGGCCGATGCGGGTCTCAAGGCGTTCGGCACCAACGACGTAGTGCGCTCGCTGGCTGTCGACGGCGTGCTTACGGGCGTGGGCAGCGTGCTGACCTTCCTGCCGATTATCGTCGTGCTCTTTTTGTTCCTCTCCATTCTGGAAGACTCGGGCTACATGGCGCGCGTGGCCTTTGTCATGGATAAGGTATTGCGTCGCTTTGGCCTGTCGGGCCGCAGCTTTGTGCCCATGCTCGTCGGTTTTGGCTGCACCGTGCCGGCTATCATGTCGACCCGTACGCTCCCATCCGAGCACGACCGCAAGATGACCGTCATGCTCACGCCGTTCATGAGCTGCTCGGCCAAGTTGCCGGTCTACGGTCTGCTGTGCGGAGCATTCTTCCCGCAGGCGACGGTCCCCGCCATGGTCTCGCTCTATCTGATTGGCATTGCGGTCGGCTGCATTGCCGCTCTGGTGCTCAACCGCACGGCATTTAAGGGCGACCCGGTGCCGTTTATCATGGAGCTTCCCAACTACCGCTTGCCGAGTGTCAAGACGACGGTGATGCTGGCATGGGATAAGGCCAAGGACTTTATTACCAAGGCCTTTACCATTATCTTTGCCGCGACCGTGGTCATCTGGTTCCTTCAGACGTTCGACATCCGCTTTAATGTGGTCGCCGATCAGTCGCAGAGTCTGCTTGCCGGTCTGGGTAGCATTATCGCGCCGGCGCTGGCGCCGCTTGGCTTTGGCGACTGGCGTGCATCCACGGCGCTCGTCACCGGACTTATCGCCAAGGAGAGTGTCATCTCGACCCTCACGGTGCTTTTGGGCGCGACCTCGCCTGCGGTGTTGTCGACCATGTTTTCGCCGTTCACCGCCTACGTGTTTTTGGTCTTCACGCTGCTGTATCCGCCCTGCGTGGCTGCCATCGGCGCCGTCAAGAGCGAGCTGGGCGCGCGCTATGCCGTTGCCGTGTTCGCGTTTCAGGTGACGGTCGCCTGGATCGTGGCGTTTGTCGTGCATTCGGCAGGTATATTGCTGGGGTTGGCTTAGTTATTTATTGACGGCGCAACCTCTGTGTATCGAATTGTTTTCGGCCCCGCATCTGTTGCTGACGGATGCGGGCCGTTGCTATATAATCGCCTCCGCTCAAAACGATTGGAGACGTTATATATGACTCAGGCAAGGCAAGACGGCATCACGCTCAAGCAGTGGCTCCCGCTCATCGGACTCACCTGCTGCGCCTTCGTGTTCAACACGTCGGAGTTTATGCCCATCGGTCTTTTGACTGACATCGCCGCGTCGTTCTCGCTCACCGAGTCCCAAGCCGGCATCATGATCTCAGTCTATGCCTGGGGCGTCATGCTGCTGTCGCTGCCGCTCATGGTGTTCGCTTCGCGCTTTGAGTTCAAGCGGATGTTGCTGGGCGTGCTGGCCGTGTTTTCGCTGGGCCAGTTTCTGTCCGCTGTGGCGCCGACTTATCCCATCCTGGTCTGTGCGCGCCTGGTGGTCGCTTGCGCACATGCCGTGTTCTGGTCGGTCGCTTCGATTATGGCCTCGCGCCTGGTCGACACTCGCCACGGGGCGCTCGCCATCAGCATGATCGCTACGGGCTCGTCCATCGCGCAGATCTTTGGTCTGCCCCTCGGTCGCGCTATTGGCTTGGCCGTGGGCTGGCGCATGACGTTTGCCGTGGTCGGGGTCCTCTCGGCCATCGCGGTCGTCTACCAGGCGACCGTGTTCCCGGCCATGCCGGCGGGCGAGCGCTTTACCGTCAAACAGTTGCCCGAGCTGCTCAAGAACCCGCTCCTGATCGCGCTCTACGCGGTCACGGTTTTTATGGCGACCGGCTACTACGCGGGTTACAGCTATATCGAGCCCTTCCTGGCACAGGTCGCGCACGTCGACGCGGGCGCCATCACCATGACGCTGACGGCGTTTGGCTGCTCTGGTCTGCTCGGAAGCTGGCTGTTTGGCCGCCTGTTCGATGGGCATCGCTTCCCGTTCTTGGCTATTACGCTCTCCGGCGTGCCGGCGGCTCTGCTGCTTATGGCTCCTGCAGCCTCGGCGCTCGTGTTGGTGCTTGCCGTCTGCGCACTGTGGGGTTGCTGCGCCACGGCCTTTAACGTGGCGTTTCAGGCCGAGCTCATCAAGCACACGCCGGCAGATTCGTCGGCCGTCGCCATGTCGATCTTCTCGGGCCTGTTTAACCTCGGTATTGGCACGGGCACCGCAATCGGCGGCGCCGTGGTTTCGGGTCCCGGTATCGCTTGGATCGGCTTCGCGGGCGGGGCGATTGCCGTCGTGGGCGTCATCCTCGCCATCACGGTGATGTTCCCAGCCATACGCCGCGCAAAGCCCGTCGCCTAATCACGTCCCCTCATCAGTTGCGGTGAAATACGGACTGTTTACCAGGTTTACTGGGCTAAACGGTCCGTATTTCACCGCAACTTATTTGGCTCTGTTAGACCAAGGTTGACATAAAAACGATGTCACCGCGAGGCGGTACCCTTCAATTAACGTCGAAGGAGCGCCCATGGATGCAGACGACCTGGTCATCACCCTCAAGAAGAGCCTGGCGAAGCTCAGCAGGAC